>NZ_NVPR01000029.1 GCF_002551815.1 Bacillus sp. AFS098217 | reverse complement strand
ACTTTTTATTCTGCATCGCAAGGATCTAGATGTCGAAAAATGAAAATGGATTTATATAATTCATATTAGCGACCAACTCTCTTTATCTACCTGAATTCCAAAAAGTTACAACTGCATATTGGCTATTTTGTTCATTTTTGTTAAATAATTATCTATTTCTCAATTTCGGCACACCTTTTATTGCATACATTCATATAATTTGCATTAAGGAAACATTTGTGTTCAAATAAAAATATCTAAATGTATTGAAATAACTAGTAAGAATACATACAATAATTGCAGCAAGCTAAGAAACTAAAGGGGAATACTACTATGAATAAAGATATAGCAAACGATGCGCAAGTCCCTCCTCAAAGTACAACGGTTCAATCTGCCCACCTCGCTTTAAGTGGTGAAACAAAAGGACTAAAAAGATTATTACCCTTTTTAGGACCTGCTTTTATTGCTTCCGTTGCTTATATTGATCCTGGGAACTTTGCTACAAATATTGCAGCTGGATCACAATACGGTTATTTATTACTTTGGGTGATTCTCGCTTCCAATTTAATGGCTGTTTTAATTCAGTCTCTATCAGCGAAATTAGGGATTGCTACTGGTAAAAACCTTCCCGAAGTCGCTCGCGAGCATTTTCCAAAACCCGTTTCAATTGGTTTATGGATACAAGGTGAACTCGTTATAATGGCTACTGATTTGGCTGAATTTATCGGAGCCGCTTTAGGGCTATATTTACTTTTCGGCATTCCAATGTTGCCCGCTGCTTTAATTACGGCAGTTGGATCATTCATTATACTTGAATTTCAGCGCAGAGGCTTCCGTCCATTAGAAGCTATTATTACAGGGATGATTTTTATTGTTGTTATAGCATTTGGTGTACAAGTATTTTATGCAAAACCAGAGCTAAGCCCTCTTCTTGCAGGACTATTTATTCCTAAATTCCAAGGTATAGATAGCATTTTACTTGCCGCTGGAATTTTAGGTGCAACTGTAATGCCACATGCGATTTATTTACATTCTGCTTTGACGCAGCGCCGCGTGGTAGGAACAACAGAGGAACAACGCAAAAAAATCTTCCGCTTTGAATTCATTGATATCATTATAGCAATGGTGATTGCTGGAGCAATTAATGCAAGTATGTTAATTGTAGCCGCTGCCTTGTTCTTCAAAAACGGATTACATGTTGAAGATTTAGATGTTGCCTTTAGAGAATTTGGCACTTTAGTTGGTCCTGTATCTGCCAGCCTTTTCGGAGTTGGGTTGTTAGCTGCTGGTTTATCTAGTTCTTCTGTCGGAACAATGTCTGGTGATATTATCATGCAAGGTTTTATTCGAATGCATATACCTTTATACTTACGACGATTCGTTACAATGATTCCCCCCCTTGTTATTATCGCTTTAGGGGTGAATCCAACTTATGCTCTTGTCATGAGTCAAGTTGTATTATCATTTGGTATCGCTTTTGCATTAGTACCACTTATTATGTTTACAAGTAGTGAAAAAATTATGGGCTCACTAGCTAATCACCCTATTACAAACGTAATTGCCTGGTTAATTGCTGCGCTAGTTATCGCTTTAAATATTTTCTTACTGTATCAAACATTTGTTGGTTAATGAAAATTCCCCTCTGCTTGAAATGCAGAGGGGAATTTTCATTATAAAGGTGAAATCACATCTCCTACCGGTACCTCATTTCCATTCTCCATACGAACGCCACCTGTTGGCATAGCTGCTCCATCAATATCCCGAAAATATAATGGCAAACCTTCCGAAAGAAACATGCTCGTCTCGGATGGATTTTGCCGCTGATGATGAATATGCAAGTGTGGCTCACTGGAACTTCCTGAATTTCCAACTTGGGCAAGGCTTTCTCCTTCTGTTACATGTTTTCCTGCCTTCACTCGTACCGATCCTTTCTTCAAATGTGCAAGAATAAGATATGTTCCTGTTTCATCTAAGCGTAAGTATATGTGATTGCCAGCCATAGAATCAAAGTCATCCGTTCCTGGTTTCAAGTCAGGTTCATCATTATTGATGGATACAACCGTTCCAGAAGCCGGAGCAACTACCTCCACTCCATATATACCGTAGTCTTCTAGCCTTGAGCTTTTGATCCCAGCCGGAGGAACAAGAAGATCATATGCCCAGCGTTCATTGGGCACCATGGCGTGAGCATAGTTTGTTTCGATTCGATCGCCTCCCCATCCGACTAACGCGGCTTGATTCAACGGAAGACGAACCATTGCTTTCGGGGTTGCCGAATGAACATCTGCTGGATAAGCAATTTGCCCTATCCCGGCAAACCAACATGCTGGCCAAGCTCCAACTATGGATAAAACAAAAATAAAAATAATTGTTTTATGTAAACGTCTTCTAGAAAATAAATTTCGTGTAATTGCAATAACCGAAATGGTTAGGATAATGATCGAAAAAACACTAAAAACTTGTACTCCCCACCAAGCGATGATTGATATAATGCCCCTAGCGAAATAAATTGAACCCCAACTTATAAACAAAACGATAAATAAAATTGTAAGTATTATTTTCTCCCACATGCTGTATCCTCCGTTTCTATATCTTCATTCGTTATGATACAAAACAAATTTTAAGACATATGAAAGAAATACTTACGACTTTCTTACAATTCTTCTTTATATTCTGGTAAAAGGATCGCGAATGTTGTTTCTTCATTGCTACTACATACCGTTATATCCCCTTTATGAAGCTGAGCAATACTTTTAGCAATAGCCAGCCCCATTCCTTTTCCACCAGTATGAGCATTCCTTGATTTTTCTCCACGATAAAATTTTTCAAATATATATGGAAGATCTTCTTTTGAGATACATTGTCCATAGTTTTTAATTTTTATTTCGACATTCATTTTTTTCTGTTGAATCTGAATGGTAATTTTCTTTCCGGGTTTTCCATACAAAATACTATTACTAATTACATTTTGCATTAATCTCACTATTAGGCTTATGTCCGCTTCAATTTGCAAATTTTGTTTACACTCAATCTCAAAGTGCAGCTTTGCTTTATCTAATTGTGGTACAAAATCAATCATAATTTGTTCTATTAATGCTTTAACTCCTATTATCTCTTTATGTAACTGAATTTCCTTGTAGTTTATATGACAATATTCCAATAAATCATCTATTTGATCCTTTAACTCATAACTTTTCCGCTTTAATACTGCTACATATTGATTACATTCCTCTACATTTGAATGAAGCTTACTTTCTACTAAATCAACATAGCCTATTAAAGATGTTACAGGTGTTCGTAAATCATGGGAGATATTATGAATCATTTCATTTTTCATTTCTTGTGATCGTTTTTCTTTCTCAATCGATTCCTTTAAACTTTCAGCCATTCCATATTACTCTTATAATTATTTTCAGCACGTTTTTATCTTGTTTTACTTACATTGAACTACCCCCACCTTCACTGCGTTTAGAGGAAGGGGTCTTCTCGGTTAAAATGATCAAAATAAAAATATATGTCAACATACAATAGAACCACTTATACAAAGATCGATTAAAAAACGTCTTGATGTTTTTTAATCGATCTAAGTCATTTTTTAAAATTTGATATTTTCTAATTTTCATATAAACTAATAAATGTCTAAACTAAAAGGAGTGAGAGAATGTTCCCTATATTAGAAACAGAACGGCTAATTTTGAGAGAACTTACAGAATCCGATGCACAAAGTCTATTAAATTGCTTTTCTAATCCAGATGTATTACGTTACTATGGTCAAAGCCCATTAAAAAGTATAGATCAGGTAAAACAAATCATTAAAAATTTTGCAGAAAGTTACAATGAAAAACATGGCGTGAAATGGGGAATTGAATTAAAAGGTAAGAAAGGTACTAGTATTATTGGAACAATTGGTTTTCACGATTGGTCTTCAGAACATAGAAGAGCTAACATAAGTTATGCACTTTTCCCTGAGCAATGGGGAAATGGCTATGCTACTGAAGCAGTTTCTACAGTTATATCATATGGTTTTAATAATCTTAATTTAACACGTATCGGAGCAGTTGTTTTTCTTGAAAATGAATCATCAAATCACTTGTTAACAAAACTAGGATTTAAAAAAGAGGGAGTTCTGAAAAATTATATGTATCAAAATGATGTTCCACATGATACAAATGTTTATTCTTTACTAAAATCTATTTAATAGAAGGCATACACAATTCCTTTCATTAACAATATAATTTTCAAACTTAAATGCAACCTCTCCTATCAAAAGCTTTTCTAGATTTGTTTTAAAATAATTCTAAAATCCATAAAAAAAGAGCTAATGCCGCAAGCAATTCGCTCTTTTTCTATAGATTATTATTTTTTGCTTATAAAAGCATGTTTATACGTAAATATGCCACCAAATTGGTGCTTCTCAATTCCTTTTACATACTCTTTTTGTATATATGCTGAACCAGTGTGATAAAGCGGGACAACTGCAGCATCTTCTAAGACTAATCGCTCGGCCTTTTGTAAGGCCTTCCATCTTTTCTGTTGATCTAGTACAATATCATATTTTGCTTTCTTTATAAGATCATCATAATCAGAGTTTGAGTACCCCATCTTATTATTCGGATTATCTGTCGTAAATAATTCTAAGTAATTTATCGGATCTTTATAATCTGGCCCCCATACTACCATAGAAATATCATATTGCCCTGTTTGTTCTAACTGTAATTTTTGCTTGAATGGTTGCTGTTTGATCTGTAATGTTAAACCTTGTAACTGCTTTTCTAAATCTCCTTTTATATACTCAGCCATACGTTTTGCGTTATCTTGTTCAAATGTCAGGAACTCTATTGTAATATTTTCTTTGCCAAGCTCTTTTTTAGCTTCTTCCCAAAGTTTTTTTGCTTTTTGCAAATCATATACAGCAATACTTCCATTTTCCTTTCGAAAATCTTTCCCGGTTACTTCATTCTTATATCCTGTTGGAATCAGGCCTTCCGCAGGAGTTGCACCATTGTTTATAAAGTGATTTACAAATTCCTTTTTATTCAGTGCTAAAGAAATAGCTTGACGAATTTTTTTATTTGCTAGTGAAACATTGCTTTCATTAAATCGCAGCATGGCTATAGCAGGATCACTTGACACATGGAATTCTTTACTGTTTTTATATTGGTCTACAAATGTAGAATTAATGGGCACACGATCAAGGCTACCGGATTCATATAGATTAACACCTGTCATTGTATCCTTTACAACATAAAAGTTTATTTCATCTAGCTTCACTTTCTCTTTATCCCAATATGTATCATTTTTCTTTAATTGAAATTCTTGTTCATGCTTCCATTTGTCTAACAAAAACGGTCCATTGTATATAAGATGATCTGGCTCTAACCCATAACGATTTCCTTGTTGCTTCACAAATGATTCATGCTGTGGTAAATAAATGGGCAGTGCTAATAATTGCAGGAAATATGGAACAGGCTGCTCTAACTGTACTTCAAGTGTATAATCATCTAATGCTTTTACTCCTAGTTGGTCACTAGCCACTGCACCTTTATTGATTTCTTTTGCATTTTTTATATAAAATAGCATGTACGCATATTGAGATGCTGTTTCAGGAGCCAATGTCCGTTTCCAAGAAAAAGTAAAATCATGTGCTGTTACCGATTCTCCATTTGACCATTTTGCATCTTTACGCAAATGGAATGTATATTTTTTCCCATCCTCACTTCTCTCAAATGACTTCGCCACACCAGGGATGGGATTATCTTGATTATCCAGTACATATAATCCCTCAAATATATTTTGCATCACATGTGATGATGTACCGTCCATCGCTTTCGCTGTATCAAGAGAAGGAATTTCTTCTGATATTGTTACGTTTAACGCTTGTTTTTGACCTTCTTTATCACTTTTATTCGCTTTACTACTACAGGCCGATAAAATCAAAGATATAACAAGTGTACTTACTAATACGCGGTACTTTTTCTGCTTCATGAATTTTTCTCCTTAAATTCAAATAGTATTATGAAACGCTATTTATTATAGCAGAAAGGGGGGGATAAAGTCGTGACATTCTATGGAATATTTATTCATTTCAATTGAACTACCCCCACCTTTACTTCGTTTAGAGGAAGGGGGCTTCTCGATTAAAATGATTAAAAAAAACGCTCCCCCTCTTATAGTTACTAAAAAGGATAGCGTTCTTTATCAGTTTCTCTATTTTAACTACATCTTCAGTCCTCGTTTATAACGACTCGCCTCAAAAATAATTCGTTCTTCATCTAATGTTTTACATTCACCGTTCCACACGATTTGCTTCCCGTTAATCACAACATCAGATACATCTTTTCCACTCGCTGCATACACAAGATGTGATAATACTTCTTCGGCTGGCTGTAAATGTGGCTTATCCGATGGATCAATCGTAATAAAGTCGGCACACTTTCCTACCTCAATGGAACCCGTTTGTTTCATTCCAATGACTTCTGCTGCTCCTTTTGTCGCGAGCGGAAGAGCTGTTTCAACAGGTAATGCAGTTGCATCTTTATGGATACCTTTTTGTAGTAACGTTGCAACGCGTAGCTCTTCAAACATATCTAAGTTATTGTTAGATGCAACACTGTCTGTGGCAATACCGACTTTGATTCCCGCTTCTAACATTGCCTTAACATCCGCTATACCAGATCCCAATTTCAAATTACTATTAGGATTATGAGCAACACGAACATCATGTTCCGCTAAGAAGGCGCGTTCATTTTCATTTAACACAACGCCATGAGCAATAACAGTCGGTCTCTTAAATAAACCACAGCTCGCTACATACGCTACTGGACGTTTGCCATATTGCGTTTCAATATCACGTACTTCACGCTCTGTTTCTGAAAGATGAATGTGAACCATTGTATGGTTCTCTACTGCGATTCTCGCGCACTCTTCTAACATTTCTGTAGAGCATGCATATGGGCTATGAGGAGCAACCATCGTTGTTAGCATGCCACTTTCACTGTAATATCGTTTTACATATTTCTCTGCATCTTGAATTGCTTTTTTTTCGTCCTCTTTCGTTCCAAAGCTGAATAAAGTTCTTGAAACCGCTGCGCGCATTCCACTATTACGAACCGCTTCCATAATCGCATCCTGATCGATACCAATTGGATTAAACATATCAGAAAATGTTGTCGTTCCACTTTTCACCATTTCTAATAAACCAAGCTCTGTACTAGCAACCGCCAGTTCTGAAGTAAATTGACTTTCAAGCGGCCAAATTTTCGTTTCAAGCCATGGCTGTAATAGCATATCATCGCCAATGCCACGCAACAAACTCATCACAACATGTGTATGTGTATTCACAAGACCTGGCAATAGCCACTTTCCTTTCAAATTTATAACTTCATCCACTTGATCTTGATTAGAAAATTCACCATTGCCCACTTCTATAATCTTATCATCTTCTACAATGATATATCCGTTTTCAATCACTTCATTCTTTTCATTTAGCGTTACAATCGTAGCGCTTACATAAGCTGTTTTCAAAAGTATTTCCCCTCTCGACTCTATGAAGTATATTTCTTCCTAATAAGTTACTACCACTATAGTAACTTATTAGATGTAAAGAGTCAAAAGATAATTATATAAATACAAGTTGAAAAAACGACATAAAAACCCTTTTCTTTTCAGGTGGACGAGAGCATCTAGCCATGCATCGCAGCGACTTATATGCTAAAAAATTAAAATGGATTTATATAGATTCTACTGTGAAAATATATACGTTTTGTTTTAAAGCACTATATTGCCTTTCATTCGTGTCTGCAAATGCTTCTTCTCTACTAGAAGGAATATCCATATAGATTATCTCAGTCAAAAATTGTGATGCTGTAAAATCATATCGCTTACCGTTTATCATATTGTAAAAGTGCCAAGCCTCATTAACTTGCGTCTTCTTTATTTCCCCACCAAATAAATCATATATAACAAGTGCTGTTACACCACATTGTCCTTTTGCTGGATTTTCTTTCGTCCACTTTGAGCTTGTTTCAAGTGACCAAGATTTCGTTAAAATCTTATGTATCTGTTCAATTTCTAAATTATCCATCTTAGCATCCCCTATATATCAAACGTTTTATACATCATACTGTAAAAGTGGTAAAGTCCGATTGTTAAAAACAGTCGAAGGTGTCTCCCCAATTAACTTTGCTCCCATTTTCATATAATACCCTTTTGCATTTGGATCACTATCTATTGTAAAACGCTTAATCCCTAATTGAGCCGCTTTTTCTACAACGCCTTCCCATAAAACTTTTCCATAACCTTTCCCCTTATAATTCGGATGTAAGTATAGAAAATCAAGAGCATCCTCTTCTTTGCGTAGAAATGAGAAAAAACCAATTGTTACTCCTTCATTTTCTAAAACGAATACGTAGTTGTTTTTCATATACGCTTCTGTAATTGTTAAATCTTCCTTGCATGCTTGAATAAATTCTTCGCTGTAATCCCAAGTTGCTTTTGAACTGAGTGCTAGTTCACTGAGTTCATTTGTTTCTTTTAATAAGGCTTCTCTAATTATCATCAACTATCCCCTCTCAAACTTGTATTTACATTTAAACTACTCATTTATAATAATTAGCCAAAATCCCAGCACCTCCTGTAGAAATCAAAAAATTATGATCCCCTTCATTTGAATAAAATTCTTTTAATTGAAATTAGTCTTCTCAATTACCGGTTATGAAATAACACTTCTCTAATTTCTAAAAAAGAAACCTCACTTCAACAAAAGTGAGGTTTCTTCTTATTCAGTATGTTCATTTAACCAAAAGATCAAATCTTGGAATACTTCATCCCTATTCACTTCATGGAACATTTCATGCCTTCCATTTTCATATAAACGAAGTGTTACATCTTTCACACCGCACTTTTTATACATATCATGTACTTCTTTTACACCTTTTCCCATATCTCCAACTGGATCACGATCTCCGGAAAAAATATGTATTGGCAAGTCTTTTGGTGTTTTCTTATATTCCTCTAATTTATTTACCTCAAGCACCCCATGAAATAATTCACGGTAAAAGCTTGTTGAACAAATAAAACCACATAATGGATCTTCTATATATCTATCAACTTGATTTGTATCTGAAGATAACCAAT
Organism: Bacillus sp. AFS098217; assembly: GCF_002551815.1. GTDB lineage: Bacteria > Bacillota > Bacilli > Bacillales > Bacillaceae_G > Bacillus_A. The sequence continues at coordinate 92,156 of NZ_NVPR01000029.1, read as the reverse complement.
CAAACTTTGTCCGATTTGGTTTGAAATGCGAGTTGAAATTCCCAAATGATAAAAAGTTTAACATCGGACTTTTCGTTTTTGCCCCGCGGATTTTCATCTCAATCGTTGCCACTTTATGACCAATAATCCCTAAAAAACCTGGGTTTCCACCTGTTCCAGAAATAAGAAATCCATCATATAATTCACCGCGAAGTTGTACAGCACGTCTTGATAAGAATGAACCCATACTATGCCCTAATAAAAAAAGTGGACAAGTATGCTCTTGTCTTATAAATTCTGACACAAAAATCACATCAGAAACAGCCTGATTCCAACCAATATCTGGATCAAAATGCCCATAGTCTTCTTCCCTTTTTACTGTTTTTCCATGTCCCTTATGATCATGAGCATAAACACCATATCCCGCTTGCAATAAGGTATGAACACATTCTGTATAAGCACCCGTGTGTTCTGCCATGCCATGTGCAATCTGTACAATCCCCCGAGGCTCACCTTCTGGCAGCCACTTACGTAAATAAAATTCCGATCCATCCAGCGCCGTAACGAAGCTTTCCTGTATATCCATTTTGATAGCCCCCAAACTCCTTATATATACCATTACAAAATGAATGAGTATTCATTATTCTTACTATGTATTATATGCAATTGTTTCCATTATGACAAACACTGCATTTTCGATTTATCCTGCTATTCGCAGGCAGTAATACTCCCACCTCAAAATCCCTTGAAAACAAAGAAGCTATGTGGGAAATAAACTGCCGTTAAAGCCCGATTGGTGAGGACTAATAATTAGTGAGGGATGAAGACCTCCACTGATTAAAGTTTCACTTTATCAAACGATTCCCTTGACGAATAAAATAAACAATTATATAGTTACTTACATAAAGTAATTATTATTCATTTTAGGAGGTTTCATATATGATGCCATCATTATTTTTAGCACATGGTTCACCAATGCTTGCCATTCAAGATACAGATTATACACGTTTTTTAAAAACACTTGGCGAAACATATAAACCAAAAGCAATTGTCATTTTTACAGCACACTGGGAAAGTGAAATATTAACTATTTCATCTTTAGATGATGAATATGAAACAATTTATGATTTTGGCGGATTCCCTCCCGAACTATATGAAATAAAATATAAAGCAAAAGGTTCTTCAGCCATTGCAGCAATACTAGAAACAAAATTTAAGAATAACGAAATTTCAGTTCGCAAAGATGCAACTAGAGGATTAGATCACGGTTCATGGACACTATTACACCGTATGTATCCAAAAGCTGATATACCTGTCGTTCAAATCTCAGTACATCCTTTCCTTCCTGTAAAAGAGCAATATGAAATTGGAAAAGCGATTCAGGGCATTGGACAAGAAGATATTTTAGTAATCGGTAGCGGTGTTACTGTGCATAATTTACGCGCATTAAAGTGGAATCAAACAACACCAGAAAAATGGGCTGTCGAATTTGATGACTGGATTATAAATCATATGCAAAACAACGATAAAGATTCGTTGTTTAATTGGGAAACTGCCCCTCACGCACAATTAGCCGTTCCAAGAGCAGAGCATTTTGTCCCTCTTTTCATCGCTATGGGAAGTGGTAATACTGAGGGTAAAGTCATTCATCGTAGCTATGAGCTTGGAACATTAAGTTATCTTTGCTTTCAGTTTTAATTGATTTTAACCAAAAAGGATGAAGCGCCATTCGCTTCATCCTTTTTGGTTTATGCTTATTCAATATTTACACTCTATATAATTCACCTCATTAACTAACTTCCAAATGCTCTTTTTCTATCATCTCTGCGCTTTTATTATTAAAATATACCCAAATACAAGCTATAAATAAAAGCGATGCTGTGGAAAAGAATACATATTGAAATCCGGCATGTGCGGCAATCTGTCCACCGAGTACTGGACCGATCATATTCCCTAAAAATTGAAAAGATTGATTGTATCCGAAAATGCGTCCAGTTACATGATTTGGTGTATGTTTTTTTAATAGAGTTTGTACGGAAGGTAATAATCCAGCTTGTGCGATTCCTAATAAAAAACGAAGAATTAATAATTGCCATACAGAGGTCACAAATGCTTGTGGGATAAAAATAATTCCTGCAACAAACAATGCTACAATTAAAGTTTTTTGAGGACCAATGCGATCCGATAACCGCCCCAGTCTAGGAGCTGCTAAGATGACCGCTAAACCTGTCGCTGACATTACGGCACCTGCAATCGTTTCAATATGAGGTGTATGTGCGCCTGCTAAATGCTTTACATACAATGTAATAATAGGCTGAATTGACATATTCGCAAGTTGAATCATAAACGTTGCGACAAATAAGCTCATAATAAAATGTTTTGCTGGAACCATCGTCCATACTTTCTTCGGTTGTGCTTTTTTCTTCTGAACAGAATGATTCGATTCATGTAAGAAGAAAAAGACGATTATAAATGAAAGAAATAAAAAAGCTCCTGTCACTAAAAATACATGACGCATTCCAATTAGCTCAGACAAATATCCTCCGAGCATTGGCCCAAGCAGTGAGCCACTGACCCCTCCAGTTGATATTGTCGAAATTGCCCAACCAGAATGTTCTTTTGGTGTTTCTGCTGCAATAAATGTCATCGCTGTAGAAAGAAAACCAGCTACCGCTCCCATTAGAAAACGAAGCGCGACTAGTTGATACACATTCGTGACAAATCCCATAAGCGTCATGATAATCGCCATGCCGAGACTAGCTCGAATGAGCATCAACTTCCGTCCATGTATATCACCAAGTCTCCCCCATAAAGGTGACACAATCGCACCCATTAGAAAGGTTACACCGAATGCAATTCCTGACCACTGTGCGATATTAGACGTACCCGTTACTCCTAAATCCTCAATATAAAAGGATAAGAAAGGAATCACTAAACTCATACCAGCTGCAGTGGTAAAACAACCAAGCCAACAAATCATTAAATTTCTTTTCCAGCTGGCCATTTTCACACCTTCTTTCTTAGATACCCATTCTACACCTTTTTATTTAAAAAGTTTAGCAATACGATTTAGGAACTATACTTCATTTACATCCTTTACTATATATACATCAATTCAAAAAACGACATAAACCCCTCTTTTTAGGTGGGAGAGAACATCTGGCCATGCATAGAAGCGGTTAGGGCCTTTTTCTGCCACATGCGAAGTAAAAACAGAAAGAGCANNGTTACTTTTTATCCTACATAGCAGGGATGTAGATGTCGAAAAATGAAAATGGATTTATATATGTGCAAGTGATCTTTGGCAGTAAAAGCATCAGATATAAATGATATTCCTCTAAAAAAAATTTAAACAAAAATAAAAATTGCTAACAAAGATATACACCTTTACTAGCAATTTAAAATCGCTCATCCTTTTATTTATATATACATCAATTCAAAAAACCGACATAAAACCCCTCTTTTTAGGTGGGAGAGAGCATCTATTCATGCATAGAANNGTGTAGGTTACTTTTTATTCTGCATCGCAGGGATGTAGATGTCGAAAAATGAAAATGGATTTATCTAGAATGTACTACATCTTCTACCATGAAAGACTGAAGTGTAAGTAGCATTTGTAATAACTCATCAATTGCTTGATCCATACGTTCACCGTGAGATATCCCTTTTGACATATACGACAAAAACTCTTCCGTACGATATACCCCATTTAGTATAGCTTCTTGTATTTGAATATCTTTTGGAATACTGGATTCTACTTGTTCATGACATAAACTAATTGCAAGTAAATACGCAATCGGAGGCAACACATGGTCTCCAAATTCAAAAATAAATGAAGTTTTCAAAAGTGGATTTAAATAGGAGTATTTTTCATTTTTAAATTGGATCCCTTCAAAAAAAGGATGTTGATCATACTCTTCTCGGATTCTTAAAAAATCTGCTACTGAAACTTCTCCATAATCCTGTATACATTTTATTAAACTCGTTTCAAATAAATGAACCCCATATGTAGATAAGACAACTTGATGTATTCTTTTTACATACTGACTTGCAATTTCCCGCTTTATCTCTAAACTTATATCCTCATTTTGGAACATTGCTTGCACACAGATTATTTCAAAATAATATGCCATAATTTCGTTTACTAATTGCGTACTATCATCAAAGAACGTATGGCTATAACTTTGATTAAAATACGCATGTCCTAATTCATGACATAATATAAATAAACTATCTACGTCATCATGATAGTTAAACAGAATTCTACTCTCTTTAGTATTTGGAAAATAATATGTTTTATTCACTTCAATTTCATTGTACACTTGCACAAAATCATATTGAAACATCTTTTCAATATGATTGATCCAACGATCTTGTCCGTATTTCTCCAAGCTTGTTAATATGATTTCTTTCGCCTCATCAATTAAAATTGTGCTTCGTTCCTCTTCATTATACGCTAAAAAGTCCGCACTAATTTCCCCCGATGAATTTGGAAATATAAGTGATAGACTTTTCGTAATAAGAGCATGAAATCTCTTCTGCAATTTCTCTTCAAACGTATGTAACGTTCCTTCCCTCACTCCAAAAACTTCCATATAGTAATCAGATGTTTCCAAAGATAAATAGCTTTTCTTACTGTTTGTAAAAAATTGAAGGATTTCATCTCCGTTGCTTTGCAATACCTCATAGACACTTCTCTGCATTGATTTCTTCTCTTCATAATCCTTTGCATCACGCATCATTTCAAAGATTTCAGAAATAGCATATGTCTCACCTTGATAGACAATTTTCATGTTTCGAATTATCTGTAAGTACCGCTCATACTCCTCTTCGTTCCCATCCTGTTCTTCTATATCATGCATAAGTTTAACAAATTCGTTATACTCCTCTTCCAATTGTAAAATAGACAACTGATCCATATGTAGTAAAATATCAAAAACTTGATGCATAGATAAAATATCAATTTCAATTACTTTTGGAAGAATAGTTCCTTTTACATACGCAATATTAGAAATCTCTTCTATTTTCCGCTTCAATTTTTCTTGATGAAGAGGCATAATTTTTTGCAAGGATTGGGTAAATGGCTCCCAAGGTATTGATTCATGATTTGCTGAAGTACGGAATTTAATAAAATCAAAACTATATCCATTTTGTTGCATATGCTCATCATTTATTATATCTCCAAATATAATCCGGCTAATAATAAGTGAAACAGCTAAACTTTGAATAATTGTTCCTCTATTTTCGCGAATTACATATTCTGTATAATAATTTTGGAAACTATCCTCAAGTATTAGAGCACCATTATTACTATTACTTACATGCAATACTTTTACAAAATCATTATGATACCCCATCAAAAAATACTTGATTTTTTCTTCATCACAATAGTCCATTATATCTTTTTGCAATTGTAGTGAAGAGTCATCAAAACATCCAAAAATATAGCTGATCTCATTTAAATTTAATTGCAATAAATCCTTAAGTGTTTCTATTTTCATATCAAATACTTGAATTTTGATATACGGATCCATCTTACCCAGTTTCTCTTGGATTACATGTATTTTTTTCTTGTTAATATCTTCTGTTTGAAATATCGTTTGTGCTCTAATATTTTTAGGATGAACTGTATCAAAATCGATTACAATAATCTCTCCAACACCAAGTTTTGATAACGTCATGCATAATGTTGCACCAATCGTACCGGCTCCGATAACAACTGCCTTTATCTTCTTCATCTTCTGAACGATTGTATCTGCATGTAAAGTAGAATCATGTGTACTGAAATAGTTGAAATTTCTACGATTAAACAACTGTTCTTCCTTATCTTCATCACAACGTTTTTCATATAAAAGTCGATTCTCATTTATAAATTGAATAATGTTTTGTAATTCTTCATCATCCATTCCATTCTTATTCTTCCATTCATGTATATCTTCCCGAATATCACCTATAGGATTTTCTAAAATCTTTAACAATGACCATAGTTTTTCAAATTCATTCACTTCAATAATCCGTTCTTCTCCATCGTAATAGACAATTTCATTTTTATTCGGATACCCTCTAAAATTTAAACTTGTTTTTAATCTCATATTCTTTCTCTCCATTCCATTGAAAAAGAAGGTGTTTGCACACCTTCTTCTTTTCAAAACTAGCATAATAATAAACAAACACATTGATTCTCTCGTTGCGTAGCTTTTTTAATTTTGACTGTTAGTTTCATTTGAAGACCCCCTTTTTCAACATATTGGTAATACAAGGATATATTAACAATTATCCCCTTTTAACTTCAACTCAATTTCATATATTCAGAATTTTCAGAGGTTGATAAAACGTTTTCTAATTCCTGCCACATTTCCTATTCGACATTTTATTTCCTAGCCACAATCCATTGGAGCAATAGAGATCTATATTTTATCAAGTAAAATATTACACTGGAAAAATATAATATTTCCTAACCATTTTATCTACTAACTTTTCAAAAAATAAAAATTTAATCAGTGGGTTTCCTCCATCCCACTGATTACTCCTCCAGCAATACCTATCATGTTATTTCAATCGGTATTAATTGAGCATGACAACTTCTCTCATAAAACTCAATCGGGCCTGCTTGACCAATAATTGCATATTCATAACCAATTTGCTTCATATCAGACAAGCATCGATGTACTAGTTCTCTCCCCACACCTTTTACACGATTATTTTTAGCTGTTCCCATCGGTCCAAATAGTCCCTTCTTTTCTCTTACAACATCATAACAAGCAAAACCAATAACCTTTTCATTTTGCTTTGCAATGTAAATTGGTGGTTCTTTATATTCTCGAAAACCTTTATTCACCGCTTCAATCCATCTTTCACCGAATTCATAGATAACAAATTGGAGAAGTTCTTCTACATCAGATTGAGTTGCTCGGCTAACATTACAAATTGAATGATTCATAGTTGTTGCTATTTCACAATTTTTCAAGTTCACGGTCATATCTCTCGGTACTGAAACAATTTGTAAAATTCCTTGTTGAATATCTTCATCTATTACATTTTGAATCTCCTCATTTTGCTGAAGAATAACACTTAAAATATGTCCTTCATTTACATACACTTGATTAAACCGTTCCATCTTACGCTTAGCTAGCTGAAAGATTTCCATTGTTTTATAAGAAACTTTGTATCCTTCTATTTCCATATATCTTTTATCTTTAAAATATGTATGTTGTAAGTGCGATAACCTTGTTAAAAAATCTATACCAACATAGCGAAACAAATACATATGTAACTCAGCACAAACTCCAGTTCCTTCCTTGCAAGCTCCTATAAATAAATCTAAAGGTTGAATGATGTATTCGTTACATTCAGCCTCCTTACTTGCAATTTGAAAGATTCTATTTACACGCTTTGTGAATTGAAACTCTCCCATGTATTATTCTCCCTTCTACACTAACTTTTTAAATAGAAACGTCGCTCCTGTATCATCAGATTCTATACGCCATTCGATATCCATTTCTTTCGCCATAACAGCGATGATGGATAATCCAATTCCCGCGCCCTTATTTGACGAATGAGCATTTTGAAAACCTGACCCATGGTCAACGACTGCAATCGTTCCTTCTTCATGGTTCATATATACTCCTATAAAATTCCCATCACTCGCATGTCGAACTACATTTTGAATTACATTATCTATGATTCTTTGAAACCAATTTTCATCAATATTCCAAAATAACTGCTGTTCTGGAATCATAATATCAACTTCAAAACCTTGCTCATCTAATATGTCATACCATGATGCAACAAGTTTTCTCATTAAACGTGTCATATCCGTTCGTTCTGGGTGATACGGATATTTTTTTGCTGTTATTAACGAATAGGATAGTAAGTTCTCAATTAATTCGGCTAGGTAATTAATTTTTTCATCCATTAGCGTAATTGTTTTGTATCCCTTTTCCGAGATAACCTCTTCTTTCAAAGAGTCCATTTGTGCACGCATTGTCGTTAATGGTGTTCGCAAATCATGAGATAGATCAGCAATTAATTTTCTACGAAATTGTTCCTCTTCCTTCTCCTTCATCCGACTTTGCTGTAAAGCTCCTACCATTCGATTAAATGACTCTTCTAACAAACCAATCTCATCTTGTTTTGATATTTGAACTGGTGATGGAAGAGAATGATCCTGGGGTAGTTCCATTGCCTTTTGTAACTTTAACAATCGTTTTCTAATCTTTAGAAAGAATACAATAGAAGAAACAATAAATATTGCAAAAAAAGAAATAATCACAGCTTCAAATACAACTTCAAATTTTTCTCGAACTTGATGCATTGGTGGTTTAAAATACTTTCTTGGAATTTGAAATACCATGAATGCTCCTCGCTCATTTTCTCCTATATAAGAAACGATCGTATATGGATCACCGTCAAAGCTTTTTTTCATAAACCCCACTGAATCACTAGCAGACCATTGTTTCGGAATATGCTGCTGTTCTGGAATTTGAAAACTCGTTTCACCACGACTATTTACCCAAAATAACGAGCTTTCTGGATACTTCTCGTGAAAACTTTGAAAAACTTGTTGAATTTCTGCTGGATTTTCTTCATGTAAAATCCTCGCTTTACTTTGCCATTCTTCTTCAATTTTTCCACTTGAATAATATACACCTAGCCCTCTGATCCACTCCACGTAATTCATAAAGAGCATCGAAGTCAAAGGAACAATTAATGGTAACAAAATCATCGCTATAAATATGATAAGTAAATACTTTCTCAATAACGAAGTTTTTTTCATCATGCCTTACACCGATAACCAATTCCACGTATTGTTTCTATTATTTTAGGGCTACTTGGATTTCTCTCTATTTTTTCACGTAAATGGCGGATATGAACCATTAATGATTTATCCCCTTCTATGTAGGCTTCATTCCATACTGCCTCAAAAATTTGTTCCTTTGTTAATGTACGATTCATATTCTTCATCAAATAGAAAAAGATTTGATGCTGTTTTCCTGATAGAACAATTTCATCATCTGTGTCTGCATCAACAATCCGGTAATCTTTCATAAATACTTTTAGATGTTTCACATGTTGCACTTCTGCCCCATCTTTGTTGTACCGCCTTAATAAAACTTCAATACGTGCCATTAACTCTTTGGGATGGAATGGCTTTGTTATATAATCATCAGCAAATGTTAATCCATATATTTTATCTTCTAGTGTTGTTCTTGCAGTCAGCATAATGATTGGAATATCTGGATATTCACTTTTAAAACGTTGGGCTAATGTAAAGCCATCAAGCCCGGGTAACATAACATCTAAAACAATTACATCGGCTGTTTCACACGCTTCATTAGTACCTTTCTCTGAAGTAAACCATGAAACTTCATACTCTTGTTTCTCCAGTTCTCTTTTTACCCATTCCCCAATCTCAAGATCATCCTCAACATATAAAATGTGTGTCATTTTTTCACCTTCATATATAAATTTAACCGTTCTCTTCCATCATAAGGAATACAACACAATTTGAAAACTAGCATACTCCAAAATTAGGTAATAATGTATAAATTTAAACAAATCTTAAACTCTTCTAACCTTATCATTAACCTTTATTTCCTATACTTGATTTGAGGTGATAGGAATATGAATTATATTGTAGAAACGGCAGGGTTAACAAAAAAATATCGAAATGATTATGTGGTACATAACGTAGATTTAAAAATTCCAAAAGGAGAGATTTACGGATTCCTCGGACCTAACGGAGCTGGTAAAACAACTAGCATTCGCATGTTATTAGGTCTTATTAAACCGTCGCAAGGGAATGTCACAATATTTCAACAAGATTTAGCAAAAGAACGTTTATCCATATTATCTAAAATTGGAGCTCTTGTTGAAAATCCATCTTATTATGCTCACTTAAATGCTATTGAAAATTTAGAAGTCTATCGTATATTACGTAATGTTCCGAAAGAAAAGATTGCAGAGGTTTTGCAAATCGTTGGTCTACAACATGCTGCAAAACAGAAAGTAAAAGAATATTCATTAGGAATGAAACAACGGTTAGGAATTGCAATTGCCTTACTTGGTGATCCACAGCTATTAATTTTAGATGAGCCGACAAATGGACTTGATCCAGAGGGGATTCATGAAATTCGCACTTTAATTAAACAATTAGCGAAAGAAAGAGGTATTACCATTCTTATATCTAGTCACTTATTAAGTGAAATTGATCAAATGGCAACTTATGTTGGAATCATCGCAAAAGGAAAGCTTATTTTTCAAGATAAAATAGAAATATTACGCCATCATGCTCAGCATTCTATTTCACTTATGACTGACAAACCAGATGCTGCTTGGAAAATCATTCTTGCTAAAGGGATTCCTTCCGTGCAAGAGAAGCAACGAATTATTCTATCAAATGTATCAAACGAAACTGTTGGAGAGATTGTAAAAACACTTGTAACACATAACATTTCTATATTTAGAATTGAAGAAAATAAAAAATCACTCGAAGAGATATTCTTACAGCTTGTAAAGGAGGAGGAGACACATGTACAAACGCCTCTTTCAATCTGAGCTTTTAAAAATAAAGAGGACATGGATTTGGTTTTTAATTTTTTTAGGACCAGTAGGTGTCATTTCGCTTCAAGCATGTAATTTTTTTCTTCGTTATGATTGGTTGACAGAGAAATATGCAAAAGACTTATGGGGCGGCCTTATTTCTGAGACACAACCGCTTGCTCTAGTAACCCTTATATTAGGTACTACCATTATTACTTCTTTAATCGCTCATATAGAGCATCATTCTAGTTCATGGAAACACCTTCTATCCTTACCTATTAAGAAGAGACATATTTTTTTAGTAAAATTTATATTGGTGTTTTGCCTGCTCACTGTATCTTGTTCTTTATTATTGATTGGTACAGTTGGGTTAGGTTTAGCATTACAATTCGATACTGCAATCCCATGGTTTTCTATATTTAAAATGAGTTTCTATCCTTATTGGTCAGCACTACCAATTGTAGCTTTACAATTATGGGTCGCTGTCACATTTCAAAACCAAAGTATCACATTTACAATCGGACTGTTAGGAACTATTTTCACAATGTTCTCAGCAGCTCTTCCAAATTGGTTCATATGGCGATGGCCAAGTTTACGGATTGACTGTGGACCTCCACTTTTATGTGTAGCAATGGGTCTAATCGTTAGTATATGTATGCTGTTTGTCGAAACAGCAGATTTTACTAGAAGGGATGTGCACAAATAATGATTTGGCTTAGAACAATGCAAGCTGAATTTTATAAAATGAAAAAAACAAAAATATGGATATTATTATTTTTGAGTCCTATTTTAGCTGGAGGAATCGCCTATGCAAGTGGTTCAAGCTACCCTGAATATAAACATTGGGAATTAGTTTATAATATTATGATAACGATACACGGCATGCTACTTTTACCATTGTTAACAGGCATTTTCACTGCATTTATTTGCCGATATGAACATTCAAACGGGGGATGGAAACAACTGTTGGTACAACCGATAACAAGGTATCACACCTATATAATGAAATTTTTATTTGTTCTCTTATTTGTAGGTACAATGCAAGTTCTCTTCATTATAAGCTATGTTAGTGTTGGACAACTTTTGCATTTATCCGGTCCGTTTCCGCTCATTCCTACAATTAAAAGTGTTACGGGGGGCTGGATTGCTACTCTACCTTTAATCGCCTTACAATTATGGGCGTCAACTATCTGGTCCAGCTTTGCGGCACCGATTGCTTTAAATGTTATAGCTTCCATACCCGCTCTAATGATTGCAAATTCCGAAAGGTTTGGTCCTTTTTATCCATGGGCTCAACCATTTCTCGCCATGCTTTCTAAAGAAGATTCACAACTATTTTATATTTCTTTTCACACACTAATATTTGTCGTAATTGGTAGCTTTGTTATTTTATTTATAGGTGGTTTTGTTCATTTTATGAAAAAAGCATATTAATTCCTTATATACAATATAAATAGCCCAGAACTGTTCAAAAAAAAGTTCTGGGTTATCAAAACTAGACATACGAGTTGTATCCATATATAGTAGAAACAATTACTCCAACTACCAATATCCCTGGCAATAAATTTGCTACTTTAATTTTAATAAAACCAAGTAGGTTTAATCCAATCGCAAGAATCATAATGCCACCTGTCGCAGTCATCTCAGTTATAAATTGATTCATCAATTTCTCCGGTACAAAATTATCGATTTGCGTCGCAAATATAGCAATTACACCTTCATATAAGATAACTGGTACTGCTGAAAACAATACTCCAATCCCAAGCGTTGTTGTTAAAATAAGAGAAATAAACCCATCAATAATCGCTTTTGTAAAGAGTACATCATGATTTCCACGAATACCACTATCTAATGCTCCTAGTATCCCCATCGCTCCAATTGCGAAGATTAACGTCGCTGTTACAAACCCTACAGATATACTTCCTTCTCCTTTGGAACCAACTTTATTTTCTAACCAATCTCCTAGACTTTTTAATTTCTCTTCTAATTGTAGCCATTCCCCTATTACCGCTCCTATTACAAGACTTAAAATGACAACAAGAAAGTTCTCACTCTTCAATCCCATTTGTAATCCCAGTACTGTAACAGCTAGACCAATCGTATGCATAACCGTTCCCTTCATACTTTCCGGAATGCTACTCAACACTTTACCCAATAACGTACCTATAATGATACATACTCCATTTACAACTGCTCCTAATATAACCATTCCATATTCTCCATCCTCATTGACTGCAAGACTTTGAGTATTACAATAAAGCCCCAGTAGCTTATTCATTAGGAAATTTCCTGTTCCCAAACTATGTAAAAAGAAAAAGTGTCAAAACCGGTATACTAGCTCTTACATTTAAAGGAAAGGATGTCCAAATGTCATTCAATCCTTATATCATCCGTAACGATCAAATTTCTCTTGTTACCCCTGAAGAAAAGAAAACAGCCTTACAATATTTACAGACTGTTTCAGGTGACATAGAAATTGATGAAAATGGAAAAACAATTGACAAACGCAAATAGATAGAAAGAGAGCTTATCATTTTTTAGCTCTCTTTCTTGTTTGTATATTAAATTAGCAAATCAAACAAAACAGGGTTTTTATTTAACTCTACAAATTGAATATGATTCTCTTGAAAGCGAGTAATTAACGGCTCATAATCTTCTTTATGTTTTAACTCCACGCCAACAAGCGCAGGACCATTTTCCTTATTGTGTTTCTTAATATACTCAAAGCGGGTAATATCGTCCTCTGGCCCTAAGCCTTTATCTAGAAACTCTCGCAATGCCCCTGAGCGCTGCGGAAATTCAATGATAAAATAATGTTTTAATCCTTCGTAAATGAGCGAGCGTTCTTTCATTTCTTGCATTCTATCAATATCATTATTCCCACCACTTAACGTACAAACAACGCTTTTCCCTTTTATTTCATCTTTATAAAAGTCGAGCGCCGCAATGGAAAGAGCACCAGCTGGTTCCGCAACGATTGCATTTTTCTTATATAATTCTAAAATTGTTGTACAAATTTTCCCCTCCGGAACTAATACAATATCATCGAGTACATCTTTACAAGTTTCAAAGGTTAATTTCCCTACCTTCTTGACCGCTGCTCCATCCACAAAACTATCAATGCTCTCTAGCGTCACATTTTTGTTTTGTAAAAAAGCTTCTTTCATCGATGCTGCTCCCTTTGGTTCCACACCGATTACTTTTGTAGTAGGACTCACACCTTTTACATATGTACCGATACCAGAGGCTAGACCGCCACCGCCGATTGCTGTGAACACGTAATCAACGGGTTGCTCCATATCATGTAAAATTTCAACTGCAACCGTCCCTTGACCGGCAATCACATATGGATCATCAAATGGATGCACAAACGTCATACGATTTTCTTCACAATAGCGCTGTGCTTCCTGAAAAGAACTATCAAATGTATCACCGACTAATACAATTTCCGCATAATCACCGCCAAAGAACTGGACTTGTGATACTTTCTGCTTTGGTGTTGTTGTTGGCATGAAAATTTTTGACGGAATCTTCAATAAATTACATGTGTACGCAACACCTTGCGCGTGGTTACCAGCACTCGCACATACGACACCGTTTTGTAATTGTTCTTTCGATAAACTTTGAATTAAATTGTAAGCACCACGAATTTTAAATGAACGAATGACTTGCAAGTCTTCTCTTTTCACATACACGTCGCATTCATACTTCTCAGATAAAACTGAATCTCGCTGAAGCGGTGTTTTATTGACGATATCCTTCATATGATTATGAGCCATAAGGATATCTTCAATTTTCACTCTCTCCTTTACATTTTGCACCATTTCGTATCATTCCTTATCTCTTTTTTTTATATCATTTCAATCAAAATTTTGCATTTTCAATACTGCGCCTGTATTTGCTGATGTCACCATTTGTGCGTAGCGCCCAAGCCATCCCGTTTTTACTTTTAATTCTGGTCTTTTCCACTCTGTCCGGCGTTTTTCTAACTCTTCTTCACTTACTCTCACTTCAAGTAAACGCTCATCTACATCAATACATACGATATCTCCTTGCTCAAGAAGTGCAATTTCCCCGCCGGCAGCCGCTTCTGGTGAGATATGTCCTACAGAAATACCACGTGATGCCCCTGAGAAACGTCCATCTGTTAAGAGAGCAACATCTGCCCCTAACCCCATACCAGCAATTGCTGATGTTGGAGCTAACATTTCTGGCATACCAGGACCACCTCTTGGCCCTTCATAACGAATAACAACAACATCTCCTTTTTTTACTTTTCCAAGCATAATTCCTGCAAGTGCTTCGTCCTGTGAATTAAAAATAACACACGGGCCCTCAAATCGTTTTACTTCTGTTGCACCACTTTTAATAACAGCACCATCTTTTGCAAGGTTTCCTTTTAATATACGCAGGCCACCTTCTTCACTATGAGGATTTTCAAGAGAGTGAATTACTTCTTTATCTTGAATATTTGCATGAGCGATATTTTCTCTTAATGTCTGACCGGTAGCAGTAATTCGATCGAGATGAAGTACGCCCTCTTTTCTACTTAATTCTTTTAAAATAGCACTAATGCCACCCGCGCGATCAATATCTTCCATATGCCAATTTGAAGCTGGACTTACTTTGCATAGGTGAGGGACACGTCTCGAAACTGCATCAATACGGCTCATATCATAATCAAGTCCCGCTTCTTGTGCGATTGCTAGCGTATGTAATACCGTATTCGTTGATCCTCCCATCGCCATATCAAGCGCAAATGCATCATCAATCGCTTCTTCTGTCACGATGTCGCGTGGTTTAATATCACGTTCAATTAATACTTTTAATTTTTCAGCTGCTTGTTTAATTAATTCCTCACGCCTTGGATCTGTCGCTAAAATACTTCCATTCCCAGGAAGCGCAAGTCCCAATACTTCACATAAGCAGTTCATCGAATTTGCAGTGAACATACCTGAACAAGAACCACAAGATGGGCAGCCATGATCTTCAATATCTTTTAATTCTTCTTCTGAAATTTTCCCAGATTGATAAGCTCCTACTCCTTCAAAAACAGAGCTTAAATCGACTACATCACCTTTAGATGTTTTCCCAGCCGCCATTGGTCCACCTGAAACAAACACGGTTGGAATGTTAACACGCAATGCTGCCATCATCATACCAGGTGTAATTTTGTCACAGTTCGGAATACAAATCATCCCATCAAACCAGTGCGCATTTACTACTGTTTCAACCGAATCAGCAATAATCTCACGGCTTGGGAGTGAATAACGCATACCAATATGCCCCATTGCAATCCCATCATCTACTCCAATTGTATTGAATTCAAACGGAACCATTCCTGCAGCGCGCACCGCTTCTTTTACAAGGCGGCCAAATTCATTTAAGTGTTTATGTCCTGGAATAATTTCAATAAAAGAATTACAAATTGCTACAAACGGCTTGTCAAAATCCTCATCTTTCAAACCTGTTGCTTTTAATAAACTACGATGTGGTGCTTTATCAAAGCCCTTTTTAATCATGTCACTTCTCATTTTTTTAAGTCCCTCCTACACATTTTTCTTTACAAACTGCATGGTGTTCCTCTATTTTGCTAACCATCTGCTCCTTAAGCTAAACTCTCTGCTAGGCCCGGAACGCGTACGCCTCGCTCTCTAGTTAACTTTTTAAATTCTTCCGTTAACTGCTTGGTCACTTCTCCTGGCTTTCCATTCCCGATTTCTCTGGAATCAACTTTTACAACTGGAATTAATTCAGCAGCAGTTCCTGTTAAAAACACTTCGTCTGCTACATATACATCATGACGAGTAAATGGTCTTTCTTCACATGAGATACCTAATCGTTCACACAGTTCAATCACACTATTTCGTGTGATACCTTCTAATGCTCCTAAATAGACAGGAGGTGTTAACACTTTTCCATCTTTCACAACAAAAACGTTATCTCCTGATCCTTCACAAACATATCCTTGTTGATTTAACATAAGTGCTTCTAGTACACCAGCTTGTGCTGCTTCAATCTTTACTAATACATTGTTTAAATAATTCATTGACTTAATGCGTGGATCAAGCGCATCCGGCATATTCCGGCGAGATGCAACAGATACAACGCTAAGGCCGTTATCATAAAATTCTTGTGGAAACAACTTTAACTGTTCTGCGATAATAATGACACTCGGCTTTTCACAACCTCTTGGATCGAGTCCTAAATTCCCTTTTCCTCTTGAAACAATTAACCTGATATATGCATCGGCATATTCATTTTTTTGTAGTGTCTGTAAAACTGCTTCTTCCATTTCTTCTACTGTCATTGGAATAGTGAGTAAAATTGATTTCGCGGATTCATATAAACGCTTCAAATGCTCTTTTAAACAAAATACATTTCCGCCGTAACTACGAATCCCCTCAAATACGCCGTCTCCATATAAAAATCCGTGATCATATACTGAAACAACCGCTTTTTCCTTCTCTACTAATTCCCCATTCATATAGATATACTGGTTTCCCATCTTACATCGCTCCTTTTTATGCAATCCATTTCTATATCGATTGCTGAGAAGAATACATTTAGACAGAAGATTCTGTATATTAAACCTAAAAATATACTCACCTCAACAATCGATTTTCTACAAACGTGTAGCAACCTAGTACTGAGACGAGGGAATCGTGGTACCACTCAGCTTCCTTATACTTCTCACAAAATATAAGCTCTGTAAGTCCAAATTAGACTTCTGTTCTTCTACCGGGAACAACTCCGTTACTCCCTACTTGTTTCCTTTCGTGAGTAATGCTCCGAGGTGATTTTCAATCGATATAATTGTTACTACCCTCACAGCCACGGGGCAGCTCTCTGAAACAATTTATATCGTTTACTCTCCTCTTCTTCACATTCTTCTATTCTATTTTCTAAAATAAAAACTCTCGCTTCAGCAATCAATTACTACACCATAGTAGCTTTGATTGCTGAGGCGAGAGTTTCGCGTTACCACTCAGCTTCCTTATACTTCTCACGAAATATAAGCTCTGTAGGTCCTATCAGACCCCCGTCCATTTACCGGAGACGATACCGCCGCCCTCTACTCAGTTTCCCTTTCGCAAGCGATGCTCCGAGGTGATCTTCAATGATTCGATCGTTACCACCCTTCCAGCCACGGGGCAGCTCTCTAAAACTTTCATAATCATCTACTTTCCTCTTCTTTGCATATACAGTTTATTAAAGTCAGAAAATTCTTAATTGATTTTAAGTTATTACACGTATTATAGGACTTTGTTCTTTTCATTGTCAATATATTTTCGGAAATTTATATTTTAAATTATAATCAAAACATTTAGATCTAGATATTTTTATCAAAACAAAACGGAATAAAAAAACATATATTTTCAAATCCTTTTTATTGCGTAACAAAACAATTTGTATAATACTAGATACAACATATCCATTCAGGAGGATTATAGTAATGGCAGAAAAAACATATGAACTTGCAACCTTTGCTGGTGGCTGCTTTTGGTGCATGGTAAAACCATTTGATGAACTTCCTGGTATTCAAAAAGTGGTTTCAGGCTATGCTGGTGGTCATATCGAAAATCCAACATACGAACAAGTAAAATCTGGAACATCTGGACACCTAGAAGTCGTTCAAATTACATTCGATCCTTCTGTTTTCCCTTATCAAAAATTATTAGATTTATATTGGCCGCAAATTGATCCAACTGATGATGGCGGGCAATTTTTTGACCGTGGTCCGTCCTATCGTGCTGCAATTTTTTATCATAATGAAACACAAAAAGAACTAGCTGAACACTCGAAGCAAGCGCTAGCAGAAAACGGCATGTTTAAAGACCCAATTGTAACAGAAATTCGTTCAGCTGCTCCTTTTTATGAAGCGGAAGAATATCATCAACATTTCTACAAAAAAAATCCAGAGAAATATGCCAGGGAACGTAAAGAATCTGGTCGTGAAGACTTTATCAAGGGAAATTGGCAGAAAAAATAATAAATGGACGTTTTTTAAGACCGATGAAAAGTTGTTTCATCGGTCTTTTTATATTTCAATATACTAATTGTTCTCTTACTTATTCACTTCATTTTTCATCTGTAAAGCAATTAAGCTAGCAAAATCATGCACAAGCGTCGCTGCTAAAAGAGAAGTAATTTGGGTCTGGTCATATGGCGGTAATACTTCTACTAAGTCGAAACCAATATAATTAAATCCACTTAATGAACGCACCATATTTAGTGTCTCGCGACTGTTAAACCCCCCCACTTCTAACGTACCTGTACCAGGTGCACAAGATGGATCTACAAAATCAATATCAAACGTTAAGAAACATGGTGTATCGCCAATCGTTGCTCGCATTTGCTCGAGAACGCTTTCAAAACCACGATCACATAATTCAGCTGTTGTAATGACGTTATACCCTAAATCATTACTAGCTTCTATATCACCAGGATGATTTAATGTTCCCCGGATACCAATTTGGAATACTTTTTCAGGTTGTAGTAATCCTTCTTCATGTGCACGAATAAATGGGGAACCATGCCAATATTTCTCTTCATAATATGTATCCCATGTGTCTGTGTGGGAGTCGAAGTGAATCATTGCGACAGGTCCATGAACTTTCGCTGCTGCACGAAGACTTGCCAATGTAACTGAATGATCCCCTCCAAGACCTATCGGGATAATTCCTTGTTGCATTAATCCAAAAACAGTTTCTTCAATTAGATCATAGCTACGATGAATATTGTGCGGAATCACAGACACATCACCAATATCAATTGCATTTGTATCATCAAACGGATAAACATGGTGGATCGGATGATATGGGAACAAAGTCATAGATGCTTGACGAATTGCTTGCGGAGCAAAACGCGCACCAACGCGAAAAGAAGCAGCCGTATCAAACGGCATTCCTAGAATTGCAATCTTTGCTTGCTCATTACTTGATGGTAATCTCATAAATGAACCCGTCGTACAAAACTCAGGTTTTACATCTGGCGTTAGTGGATATTTCATACGTCATTTCCCCTTTATCAGCATAATTTTCATATTCAAAAAACTTTCCTGAATCTTTTTTATTAAAATGCAAAAATCATACCATATAAAAAATGATCCTTTCCCTACTGTTCATCTTTTTTCATCTATGCAAATTTGAATAACCCATGCCTTACAGCATAAAAAGGGTGATAAAAGCTCACCCTTTTCTATACTTATTTTTTACTATAAGTTATTTTCTCAATCTCTCAATAAAATCATATAACTTATCCAGTGAAGTCATATTCTGATTACATGCTACACTATCTTGGCAAATATAGTTTCCTTTTTTAACAAAAGTACCTGGTACATCTCCTTTTATTTCGACTAGAAACATACCTACTTCTTCATGACCATGGCACAATGCACAAATGCCTTTTTTGTTTATACTTTGGAATGTGCCTTGTAAACCAACAAACTTATTTTTATTCTTTGCTATAATAAACTTTCTACTTGTGCCTTTATCAATCCAGCCTAGATAAGACATCTCTTTCATATTTATTCCTTCCGTTTCAGGAAACTTCAATTTTTTAGCTTTAGGAAATAATTTTTTTAACGTTTGCGGCGTAACTTCCTGAAACGGAATGACATATGGATTTAACTTGAATAAAAAAGCTTCTGCGTTCTCTCTATTCTCAACCGTCAAAATCGTATCTATTAATTCTTTTTGTTCATCAGTAAGATTTTCAAAAACATGTAACACTTTTTCTATCGCAAGAGACTTTAAAGCAGCAATAACGCCTCTATCATTTGCTGTTGCATGCCCATTCACTAGAATATGAGCTTGTGATTTTATAAAATTATATTGATCACTTCTAATAAAAGCTTCCATTTTTATCACTCCATACCAAATTGTTGATCTCTTCTCATTGTATACAATGTACTTACTTTATAAAATGTCGAAAACAATTACTAAACAAACTATACACAAAAAGCACTGATTATTTCTTATCGAATAATCAGTGCTTTGCATTATTATTTTGAATACACGATTTTTTTTATCGTTTCTGTAGAAAGAAAGTATTCCTCTGCTAATTGATGAATTGAAGTTCCATTTTTAAAAGCATGTTTAATATCTCTATTCCGCGCGTCAAGTTGCTTTCTTCCTCCAGATTGTGTACCCCATTTATAATGTGCATTTTCCTGTTTTGGAATATAGATCGTTTCCCCTTGCACATACTTTTGAATTTCTATAATTAATTTTTCCGGTAAAACAGTCGCTGCTTTTACGTATTTCATTTCTGCTCGCCCCTTATTTTTTTATGGTTCATTTCAATAAGGTGCAAAGCCAAATATAAAAGAAATGATACGAGCTCATTTTGGCGATTGTATATTACTTGTCTACCTCACGCAAAGTATCGCCGTTTCCATACTTGGCTTTGCATGAGACGCTGCAGTGTCTGGCAACTGTATTGTAATTGCCATATCAACACCTCCCAATATACCGTTTGCTTCTTATTATATGACAACTTTTTCTTTCTTGCATCCTAATGCTCTTTAACAAGAAACAATTCATTGATTTTGATAAAATACATACAAATTAAAACTAAAGATAATGTGAGGTCGCTTCATGATGAAAAGAATCATTACATCAATTACAATACACGAATTGCAGAAAAGATAATTCTAAAACAAAAAAGGCTCCAGCATACGCTATAAACGATATGTTAGAGCCTTTTTGTTTTAAATAACCCCAATTACATTTAAAAATACAATAACAATCGCAATTGGTGCTATATAGCGAAGTAAGAATAACCATAATACAAATAATTTATATCCTTTGCTTTTACTTACTCCCAGTTCTTTCATTAATACATCTTTCTTCATCTTCAGTGGAACGAAGATCGCAACTAGTAATACACCAAGCGGCATAAGAACGTTACTTACTGTAAAGTCTGCTAAATCAAAAACTGTTTTCCCAAAGAGCTTCACATCGCTTAATACACCATATGATAGCGCTGATGGAATCCCAACAACAAAGATTAACAGTCCAACAATCAATGCCATTTTTTCGCGTTTTCCTTTACCTTTTGTTGTTAAAGAAGCAACGCTAATTTCAAGCATAGAGATTGCTGATGTTACAGTCGCAAAGAAGAATAGTAATAAGAAAACAATAAAGAATAATTTTCCGAATGCCATTTTACTAAAAATAGCTGGTAATACAATAAATAGTAGTCCTGGTCCTTGAGACGGCTCCATGCCAAACGCAAATACAACCGGGAAAATTGCCAGTCCAGCAAGCAATGTAATAACAAGTGTTAAACCAACAATTGAAAATGCTGAACGTGGTAAACTTTCTTCTTTCGGTAAGTACGAGCTGTATGTCACCATTACTGCTACACCGACAGATAACGAGAAGAACGATTGTCCCATCGCATATAAAATAATTTCAGACGTTACATGTGAGAAATCAGGCTGTAAGAAGAAGCGTACCCCTTCTCCCGCTCCATCTAATGTAAGAGCACGAACAATTAATACAAAGAATAAAACAAATAGTGCTGGCATAAAGTATTTATTTACTTTTTCAACACCGTTTTGTACACCTTTACTTACAATAAAAATAGTAATAAGAATAAATAATAGCTGTGCTCCGACTGCTAAATATGGATTGGAAATGATTTCACCAAATGTTGCTTCGTACGTACCATTCCCTTCCCATAGTCTACCTGTAATTGCATTCCATAAATATAATAAAATCCAACCTCCCACAACACTGTAGAAAGAAAGTAATATGAAACATGTTACAATCCCTAACTTACCAACCCACGGCCATAATGTATGAGGAGCGATATCTCTATACGCATCAACAGCCTCTTTTTGTGTGCTTCTTCCTATCACAAATTCTGCTAATAATAAAGGTAAACCAATCAGTAAAGTAAAACCGATGAAAATAAGGAAGAACGCACCGCCTCCTCCAATACCAGCCATGTATGGAAACTTCCAAATTGCGCCAAGACCAATTGCTGAACCTGCTGCAGCTAAAACGAAGCCTAATTTCGATGTCCATTGCTGTGAATTCATTTTTCTATCTCCTCTCTTTTTTTATTTTTTCTTTTTATTACATTTCAACCTTACTCGTATTGTTCTATCCACCTCCTTTCGAAAATAAAAAATCGCCCCTACAAAATCGTAGGGACGATAAAAATATCGCGGTACCACCCTAGTTGTGAAGAATACTAAGAAGCCAACGAAATACAAATAGTCCCTACAGAAAACGTAGGGACGACAAAATATCGCGGTACCACCCTAGTTATGAAGCTACAACGAGAATAATCCCAAAATAAAAAACGCCCCTACGTAAAAACGTAGGGACGATATATATCGCGGTACCACCCTAGTTGTGAAAAAATTCTTCACCACTTTATTTGATAACGGCATACACTACCGTCTTTCATTTCCTCACAATGTAAGATTTATGAAAGATGCTCCAGGACGAACTTCATGAATAACCTATATACTGATTCACACCAACCATCAGCTCTCTGAGATAGGGAGATTTTCACTACTTTACCCTTTCATTGCTCAAATATTATTTTTTAAATTAATTACTACCATTTTTATCACACATTAAAAATAGTGTCAATTATTTTTTGAATTTTCATGTATTATATCTCTAGTTTTCGCCACTAAAATTCAAAATATGACTTTTCTATGAATAGTATTACATTACTTATGGTTTATACTTTATTAAATACACCGACAGGTTTATAGTAGTATAGGATGATTGTAATGCAGCACGAGTAGGAGGAAAAACGTTGTCTACTTCAAAAGTTTTAAAAGGGACTGCTTTACTAAGCGGTGCCACAATGATTTCGCGTATTTTAGGTTTTATATACTTTTTCCCTTTTCAATTATTAGTTGGGGAACAAGGGGTTGCTTTATATGCGTATGCATATTCTTGGTATGGTATCTTACTTAGCTTTTCAACGGCTGGTATTCCAATTGCCGTATCTAAATTTGTTGCGAAATATAATGCATTAGGTGACTACAGCACAAGTAAAAAACTGTATAACTCCAGTGTAAAACTAATGATGATCATGGGGTTCGCTGGATTTTTAATTTTATTTATCGGGGCACCTTACGTATCACAATTTATTATTCGGTCGAAAACACCTGATCCACAATTTATCGCTGACGTCACACTGACAATGCGAGCATTAAGCTTCGCGCTCATCATTGTACCGGCGATGAGTGTCACACGTGGATACTTCCAAGGTTTCCAACATATGAAACCAAGTGCTGTTTCTCAAGTTGTGGAACAAATTGCCCGTGTTGTTTTCATTTTAGTTGGTAGTTTTATCGTTTCAAAGTTACTAGGTGGTTCTGTAGCTTCTTCCGTTGCAGTCGCTACATTTGGCGCTGTCATTGGAGCGATTGCCAGCGTTTCGATTTTAATCATGTATTGGAAGAAGTATGATCATTTAAAACCACCTGAAGGTGAACTGAAGTCAAGGTCATCAAATATTCCTTTAAAAAATCTCTATATGGAATTACTTCGTTACGCGATTCCAATTGTATTTGTAGGGATTGCCATTCCACTGTATACATTAGTGGATCAATATACAGTTGCAGATGCACTAAGGGCAATTGGAACACCACTTGAAACTGCGAATGCGATTTTCGCTTATATAACGAACTATGCTCAAAAATTAATCATGATTCCTGCTTCACTCGCAACTGGATTTTCACTTACCATTATTCCAGCGATAACAAAATCATTTACAAGCGGGAAACTAGAAGAATTACAAGAACAAATCACAAAGATTTTCCAAGTGCTACTATTCTTTACCATACCTGCTGCATTCGGGCTTGCTAGCATCGCGTATGATGCATTCCGCATGGTATATATGAGTCCTGATACAGCTTTAGGTGGATCGCAATATTTAATTTCTTATGCGCCATCAGCAGTACTAAGTGCAATTTTCACTGTTTCAGCAGCTATCCTACAAGGTATTGATTATCAACGAAAAACAATGATCGCCTTCTCAGTTGGTATTCTCGTAAAAATCGTTGTAAATACACCACTTCTACACTTATTAGGTGGACATGGTGCAGTGCTTGGAACAATTCTTGGATATCTTGTTTCTGATATCATTATGTTATATTGCATCGTTAAATTTGCGAAATTTAAAATTGCAGAAACAGCTAAAACAGTATTTCTTATTACAATTTACTCCGCAGCAATGTCTGCTGTCGTAATAGGATTAAAAGCGATGATTGGATGGTTAATTCCTGGACAACCTTATATCGAATCCTTACTCATCGTTATCATATGCGGTGCAGTTGGAGGTTTTGTCTACCTTATTTTCGTATTAACAAGCGGACTTGCGTCACATATTATTGGTGATCGTATTAACCGTTTACCTGTACTAAAAAAATTCGTAAATTAACATAAAAAAGGTGTAGCTTACAAATAGCTACACCTTTTTCTAGTCTAAAAAAATTATTCAAACAATTCCATACTTAAATAACGTTCTCCTGAGGTGCAATACATAACACTTTCTTACCAGTATCTAATCGTTTGGCTATCATAGTACATCCCCTATTCTATAGTGGTTTTCGATCGCTTGGCAGTAACCATGACGTAAGTCCAATTAATGGTAAACAACTACACAATACCATAATAAATTGCAAACTATAAACATCTGCTAGTTTTCCAAGAACAACAGCACCTAATGCTCCCAGACCAAATGCAAGACCAACAATTAAACCTGATACCATTCCAACTTTTCCTGGGACAAGTTCTTGTGCATACACAACAATAACACTAAAACTACTAGAACTAATAAAACCGATACAGATAAATAACGGTACGACCCACGTAAGAGAAACATGTGGTAATAAAAGCGCAAGTGGTGCAGAGCCAAGCATTGAAAATACGATAATATTTTTCTTACCAAATCGGTCTGCTAACGGTCCACCAAAGAATGTTCCAAGTACTCCAGCAATCATAAAGGCAAATACGAAGTACTGTGCATTTTTAATAGACAAACCGTAATGTTCAATTAAATAAAACTGATAGAAATTCCCAATACCAGCTCCATACCAAGAACGTACAAAGGTCAAGAACACAAGAAGGACAATTACAAATTTAATATGCGTACTAACAATCGCATTTTCAGCCTCAAGTGCAGCTCTTTTCTTTCTGCGCACAGCGCCATTGATTAATTCATTTTTGTACCAGCTTGAAACGAAAATTAACAATGCAATACCAACTGCCGCAAATCCTGTGAAACCAAGTGCTCCTATTTGACCAAGCGGAACAAAAATTAGCGCTGTAAAAATTGGTGCAAGGGAGTTCCCTGTATTTCCTCCTACTTGGTAAATAGACTGCGCTAAACCACGCTTTGCACCCGCTGCCATATAAGCAACACGTGCTCCTTCAGGATGAAAGACCGCTGATCCTAACCCAATAAATAAAACAGAAATAATAACAATAATAAAGTTTGGTGCAAACGCAAGTCCAATCATCCCAAGCATACTAGAAAACATACCGAGCGGTAATAAAAATGGTGATGGCTTCTTATCTGAATACATTCCAAATACCGGCTGCATAATCGATGACGTCATATTTAATGCAAACGCAATCCATCCTACCTGCATATAAGACAAATTCATCGTTTTTTCCAAAATAGGAAACAGAGCCGGTACAACAGCTTGCATGGAATCATTTAAAAAATGACCGAAACTAATCGCAAATAAAATACGATAAATCGTAGGTGAGGCTACTGTATTTTCTTTTGAAACTGCCTGCATATTTCACTCTCTCCTTTCCTAAAAACAGAAAATACAACTTATTAAAAGTACACTTACTTTAATAATTTCTGATTTTTGAAATATTCCCTATTCTATAATGGTTTTATCTCTTTTTCCAGTAACACAACTTCGATTTTGTATAAATCATTTACCTCATTATATTCATATAATAATTATCAACTTTAATTATAGTGATTTTCTTTTTCTTCTTTTATACTTAGACAGAAATGAAGAGAAAGCATAACAACTATGAAGAAAAGACAAAAGGAATTGTTGCACTCTCACTCACATTATCAGTATTCTTATCTGCATGTGGGCAAAAACAAGAGACAACATCTAGCTTAGAAAAGAAAAAAGTACATCACTCCATTAATCGTAATGTACTTTTTATTTTCTAATAAAATTTAATTATAATTCTCTTTTTTCTTTTAAAAGTTTTTGAAATTCTATTTCTAATTCTTCAGACGGTTCGATACTTAAGCGACTTAGCACTTCCGATATTTTTGTTTCAAGTAAAAGAAGCTTATCTTCTTTCATATCTCGCGTCTTTTCCACTTGATTGAGTTTATATTGCTGATACGTTCCATCAAATAACTTAATCTCTTGATCATGAATTGCTAAAATTCGTGTAGCAATATTTTCAATAAACCGGCGATCATGTGAGACAAAAATTACACTTCCTTCATACTCTTTTAGAAGAGACTCTAATGCTTCAACAGCGTCCATATCGAGAAAGTTCGTCGGTTCATCTAACACTAAAGTATTAATATCACTTAAAAATAACTTTGTCAGTGCTACTTTCACTCGTTCCCCGCCACTTAAAACCCCTACAGGCTTATAAACATCATCTCTGAAAAAATGCATTCTCGCAAGAACCGTTCGAATCAGTGTTTCATCCTGTTTTGAAGAGGACTGGACATTTTCGATAATTGATTTCTCCGTATCTAATATGTTTAAGTTTTGACTAAAATAGCCGATTTTCACAGCTGGTGAAAACTTAATACCATATTCTTGGTTCATGATTTTTTTTACAAATGTCGTTTTCCCACTCCCATTTGAACCGATAATCGCTAATTTATCACCGCCTCGAATGTGAAAACTTGTTTTGCTCCAAAGCACACGTTCCCCAACTTTACCTGTTACACCATCTACACGAAGAATAATCCGGTTTTTAAACGTTTCTGCATTCGGCAAATTCATCTTAATTGGTGAGAGCTCTTTTACTTTTTCTACCTTTTCAAGCTTTTCTAATCTCGTTTCAATGGCTGTTGCTGTTTTTTGTAGCTTCTTTTGCTTTTTGGCAAAGTATGGCTTTGCTCCTGTAATTCTCGCTTCGGATTTACTTACCTTTTTTGGTGTCTTTGTTGCTCTTTCAGCTTTTTTCTCTTTTAATTTTAATGCTTCTTCTAGCTGCTTTTTCTTTTTTTCATATATTTCATAAGCTAATTGTTCCTGTTGCCTCTCTACTTCTT
This sequence comes from Bacillus sp. AFS098217, assembly GCF_002551815.1. Taxonomy (GTDB): domain Bacteria; phylum Bacillota; class Bacilli; order Bacillales; family Bacillaceae_G; genus Bacillus_A. The sequence goes on along the minus strand of NZ_NVPR01000029.1, from coordinate 64,376 downwards.
TTTGTTTTACATAATCGCTATAGTTACCTGTATACTCTTTTATTTCCCCTTCATTCAACTCCCATATGGTCGTACAAAGAGTATCTAAAAATGCCCGGTCATGTGAAATAACAATAAATGCCCCCTGCCACTTCCTTAGTTTCTTCTCCAACCATTCGATATGCTCTGTATCAAGATTTGTTGTCGGTTCGTCTGCTAGTAAAAGTTCCGGGTCTTTCACAAGAGCTTTTTGAATATATTCTTGCGTCACTTCACCACCACTTTTTGTTGTATCTGTTCGTTTAAGTTGCGGTAAAAGTTCACACCTAGTATGTTGAATCACTTTCCCTTCTTCTGGGGAAATCTTTTCAGCTAAAATTTGAAGTAACGTCGTTTTCCCACTTCCATTTCTACCAACTAATCCAATTCGAGCATTTTTATGGATTTGCAATTGATCCACATCTAGTAATAAACGATCCTGTACATAGTACTTTATATGATTGGCTTCTAATAAAAACATAGTAACATCTCCTTTTATCAAATGTAGGAGACAAAAAAATGCCCCCTATATCCATTCAGAATAGGAGGCATAAATCATATATAGGTGTACACCAAAAGAGACTATCCCTTTTAGATCCAACTATAAAAAGCCAATCCTATTCTGAAAAACGAAAATTGAAGGCATCACAAATAACAGCGTGATCATCTGTTAAAAATAACCTTCAATTGTTTGCTTTCGTAAATAGGATTAGTACTTCATGTAATTGGGTCACCCTTCCGTTCTTTTCATTTCATTCATGCTATTTTTAGTATAACTAAAAATTCCAAATAAAATCAATGTCTTTTCATTTCAAATGACAAAACGCTTATACTTCTCAAAATCACTCGTCTTACATTCGAGTGAAATTTTCGTACCTTCATTTTCATAACTTGTAGATACAACATGTGCATGATCATTGAAATAAGAAACAACTTGCCCTTGATCATAAGGAATTAACATCTCACACTTTGTATACTCTTTGTAAATGTGTGAACGAATCATTTCTACAAGTTCTTCTATCCCAACGTGTTGCTTTGCAGATAGGTACACACGATTATCCTGAACTTTCGGGATTTCAACATCCATCATATCTGATTTGTTATACGCATAAATCGTCGGGATATTTTCAACACCAATTTGTTTTAGTGTTTGATTTGTAATCTCAATCAATTGTTCATAATTTGGATTTGCATAATCCACAACATGAATGAGTAAATCTGCCTCAGCCACTTCTTCTAATGTAGAACGGAATGCTTTCACAAGATGGTGCGGTAATTTACTTACAAAACCAACTGTATCTGTTAATAAGAATGATTTATTATCAGGAAGCTGAATATTTCGCACCGATGTTTCTAGTGTCGCAAATAACATATCTTTTTCAAATACTTGTTTTTCTACGGATCCGTTAAAGATCTCGAGCATCGTATTCATCATCGTTGACTTACCCGCATTTGTATACCCTACTAATGAAACAACCGGAATTTCATTTTTCTTACGCTGTTTACGCTGCGTTTGGCGCTGCGCAACAAGGGCTTCTAATTCTTTATTTAACACTGCAATTTGCTCTTCAATCTTACGACGATCTAGCTCTAATTTCTTCTCACCGACACCTTTATTTTTCGTACCAACACCACCGCTCTGTCTTCCTAACGATTCACGAAGACCGATTAAACGTGGCATCATATATTGTAAATGTGCTACTTCAACTTGTAACTGCGCTTCTTTCGTCTTAGCACGCTGCGCGAAAATATCTAGAATTAAAATGGTACGATCAATGACTTTACAATCTAAGTCGGCTTCCAAATTTCGGATTTGCGAAGGTGATAACTCATCATTAAAAATAACCATATTCGCATCTGCTTCCTTCACAAAAGCGGAAACTTCGTCAATTTTCCCTGTTCCAATATAATGTGATGGATTTACGCGATGTAAATTTTGCGTAACTTGCCCTAGAACTTCCACATCACATGCTTCCGCAAGATTTGCTAACTCCTCCATCGAATATTCAAAATCACTTTCATTATTTAAATTAACACCAACTAATATCGCTTTTTGTACTAGTTCTTCCATATATTTATTCCTCCATTTCGATTACGTAAAATAAAAAACACAGGTCACTGCCTGTGTTTTTCGTAAACGGATGAGAGTACACCAAAGAAATAGGAGAAAGCGACGCTTCCGTCCTATTACAAGGTCAATAAGTCCCCAATGGTATACGTATCAAACAAGTATACACCTATACCATCTCATTCTATTTATAAAGGCAAAACAAAAAGAGGGCGTATTCGTCCCTCCCTCTTTTCACATATAAGTTCAATAAAGGGTTCCTTTAAAATAGGCAGACCAATCCCGTTTACTCTGTACACAGACAGAGCCTTTGAGCGCTATTCAATTATCGGCACAAAGTATTGAGACGTAATCTGATTAAGATCAAAGGAGACCCCTCCGTTCATTAAAAGTTACATAAATTTTAGCATAATTATGTAGTTTTCACAACAATAACCTTCACTTTTGGGCATAAAGAAAATCATTATTTTTCTAGCGTATTCTTCATTTTTTGCACATACATCTTATTATAAATTTAACGCCCCACATCGTGCACGTGTTCGATCTCTTCTTGCATTTCTTCTTTCATTTCATGATAGTATGCTGGCAGTTCTATTTCATGTTCTAAGAAATAGTCCTCAATTAATGAAATTATCACTTTCAATGTTTTCACACGCGCATATAATTTATCGTTACTAGCAATAATATTCCATCTTGCATTTGGTTTATCTGTTTCTTCAAACATTTCTTCCATTGCCCGGGCATATTCATCCCACTTTTCACGATTGCGCCAATCTTCATCTGTAATTTTCCATCTCTTAAGAGGATTTTTCTCTCGATCTTTAAATCGTGCTAACTGTTCATCTTTACTAATATGATAGAAGAACTTTGCTACTATGTAATGATCATCTGTTAATAGTTTTTCAAAATCATTGATTTCATCATATGCTCTAGTCCACTCTTCTTTTGTAGCGAAACCTTCTACACGTTCAACCAATACACGACCGTACCAAGAGCGATCGAAAATAGTGATTTGACCATATTGTGGAATTTTCCGCCAGAACCTTTGCATATAATGATAACGTTTTTCATGGGGAGCAGGTGCACCAATTGGATTTACTTGAAATCCACGCGGATCAAGATGCTCGGTAATTCGTTTAATTGCTCCTCCCTTTCCTGCTGCATCCCAACCTTCCATAGCCATAATAACGGCTATTTTTTCTTTTTTTAAAATCTGCTGTAGTGCCAATAAGCGCCTTTGATATTTTTCAAGCTTCTTATTGTACTTAGATTTTGATTCAATTCTTTTCGTTAAATCTATTTGAGCAAGACGATCTTTTTTCATGTAAATAATCCCCCTTTTTACTTAATCAACACTATTTTAACATAATTTTCAGTATTTTGCGCATATATCTTTCTTCAAAAAACACCAATATACATATTACAACAAAGAAAATCTATATTTTCTCTATTCATCATTTTTTGCGCATATGTCTTATTAGAAACATACTCAAAACAATTATAAGTAAAGATGCCCCTATACTAGAAACCATAACCACGCTATTTATGTTTGAACGATGAAATTACAGACTATTGACATTTTTATAACCTAGTACTAATATCAAGTTATAAATCCAAAAGACGGGAGATGTTGGAATGAACTCCACAGCTCGTATTACAGCAATTGGAACTTATGTTCCAGAACAAAAGTTGTCAAATGATGATTTAGAAAAACTGGTTGATACTAGCGATGAATGGATTGTACAAAGAACGGGAATGAAGGAAAGAAGAATTGCCGGTGAACAAGAATTCGCATCACATTTAGCTTTCAAAGCCATTAAAAATTTAACTGACACATATAAGAAAACTTTAGAAGACGTTGATTGTATCATCGTATCCACAACTACTCCTGACTATGTGTTTCCAAGTGTAGCATGTCAAATCCAAAATCATTTTCACATTCCTCATACACTTGCTTTTGATTTAAACGCTACCTGCGCTGGCTTTACTTATGGATTACATGTGGCTAATAATTTAATTACTGCCGGATCTCATCATAAAGTTTTAGTCGTAGCTACAGAAACATTATCAAAAGTAACTGACTATACAGACCGCACCACCTGTATTTTATTTGGTGACGGAGCTGGAGCCTTTTTATTGGAAAGAGATGAGGAAAAACCAAGTTTTATCGCTTCTCACATGGGAACAAACGGGGAAGGCGGTATCCATCTATATAGAACAAACCTTTCTACTATCATGGATGAAAAACCTCTACAAACAAACGGAAAAATGGTACAAAACGGAAGAGAAGTTTATAAATGGGCTGTACGTACTGTACCACTAGGTATGAAAAACTTATTGCATGCAGCAAACCTACAAATGGATGATATAAATTGGTTTGTACCACACAGTGCTAATTTACGAATGATTGAATCTATATGTGATAAATCCGGATTTACATTAGATAAAACTTTAACTAGTGTGGAATTCATGGGAAATACCTCATCTGTTTCTATTCCATTAGCCTTAGATTTAGCTAGAAAAAAAGGAAAATTAAACAATGGCGATACGATTTTACTATATGGATTTGGCGGAGGACTTACACATTTAGGACTAATTATAAAGTGGGATTTACATTAGGAACTTTAGAATATACAGCTTAAAAATACAGGAGGTTGCCCAAAAGTAGCTGAATAACTACTTTTGGGCAACCTCTTTCAATACATCATTTTTTAGCTCTTCTATTTGACGTTATCGGTCATGAGGAGAGCACAATTCTCGTTATTTTAAATGGTTTGCGACTATTAAAAGTAGATAATTAGATGGCTTCCTATTTGGAACCCATCTTTTTGTACTTGCGGGTACCACCACATGCCCATCAAGCTAAGATTTTGAGACACCCCAAAACGAAATTTTTACCTTCTACAGTTATTTATGAGAATTCAGCTCATTTTTTTCGTTTTGGGAAACAATCAATTTCTTAAGTTAATGGCGATGGGGCGGGACCCCTTCTACTAAATATCTTTTGATTTTTGTAGGCTCTCTAATAAGGAAATCCCTATATTTTCATCATCATTTCTACCTAATTGATAATTGGCCAAAACTACGGAAGCAACTTTCTTTTCTTTATCTATCCCTAAAAACGAGCTAAAGCATCCTGTTCCACCACCATGCAAAATAACATTATTGTTTTTCTTTAAAAGCATCCATCCAAGACCCATATCATACTTCTTTGTTCCATTTCCATGTTTTTTATGACAAAGAGACAAATATGGTTTATCTTCGTAAATATTTATTTTGGCATATTTAAGTAAATCATCAGCAGTTGAACTTATTGCACCCGCGGGTGATATAAGATTTTCTTTGTTCCATTTCCAGTTGCCGCAATCATTATTTTTTCTGTTATAACCATGTAAATTATTATTTGATGTGCCTAAATATGTTTCGCTTAGCCCGAGCTCATTATAAAGAAAGTCGTTCATAATGTCCCAATATCCCCTGCCTGATACAATTCCCAATCCATACCCAATAAGTGATATACCAAAATTTGAATATTCACATGAATAATCAACTTCTTTCAATTTATTTCTTTCAATTAGCATTTTCATTTTGTTAAAGTCCATATTTAAAGGATTATTCCTATTAAAATCATCACCGCCAGTAATCAAATTTAAAATTAGGTTGAAATATTCCCGTTTATTTAATGGCAGTCTTTCTGAAAATCCAGAAGAGTGAGTAGCAAGACGGAGCAACGTTGGATAATACCCGTTTTCCTTAAGTTCTTCTATATATTTATGTATTGAATCGTTTATTGACATCTTGTTCTCAAATATGTATTTTGATAGCAAAGATACAGTAAAAGTCTTTGTAATAGATCCAATTTCATAATGATATTTTTTTGATGAATTAAGTTCACCGTTTTCCTTATAAATTTTTATTACAGAATTATCGTCTATTAAATAGCCAATAGTTAATCGTAAATGTTTTTTTCCTCTACATGTCTTTTTAATTAATCGTAATGTTTTATCACTGATTTCAAACATAATAATTGCTCTCCCTTATCTTTCATTTTGAAAACATTTCAAAAGATTGATATATATTCTTCAAGGTAAAATTACCAACCCGATTTATTTTTCATATTTTATTTCCCCTATTAATTGTTTGAATTCTTCGTCTCTCAAGTTCCTTCATTACTCTCAATTGTAATTAACTGTTTTGCACTCTGTTTTGTGATACCTAATTTTCTAGCAATATTATTCAAAGTCATTTCATCTTCAGGTAAATGAGCAATCTTTTTAAAAATAATCGAACTTTGTTTTAAAAGATCAATCTTTCTTATAAAACTACAGTATATTGCCCCATATTAATAACACTTGAATGTTACAGGGAAAGTATTCAAGTTTTCAGTCTACAACTATTTTTTAATAGTCTAGAACATTTTTTAATGGAACATTTCACAAAAAGAAAAATCTCACGTGAAATTAAATTTATATAAGCTTAGCTTGATGGGCATGGGGTACCAACACATCGCCATCAAATTAAGGTGAATTCGTGTTCCACCATAATATTGTATAAGAATTTAACGTAGTTTTTTCTTTTGTTGTCTCATACCGTTCATAGGAGACTTATCCTGCGTGTTTCGGATTTTGAATCATACGAGATACAACTGAAAATAGTATCAAAGGCATTACCAATTGAGTCCCTCTCAAGCTTCCTATGTTGTCTGTTAACAAGTACATATGTTTCATGACAAAAGTAATCTTATTTATACTCACCTATCTTCTTTCTTTTGCATAAAATTTAATCACACATCATATTTTTATACTAGGCTAAAAAAGTTGGTTTAGGTAAAATTTAAAAGTGTAACACCATATTTTTGCCACAAAGAAAAAATAAAACCCTATTTTAGGTTTTTAAAAATAAAAAAATACTACACCATCTTTCATTTCACCTTCAGTGAACAAAATGAAAACAAGTTAAAAGGGGAGGATACGTTATGGATGAATTAGAAACAGCCAAAAGGCAAGATGCGGTTGCTGTATCACATCAAGAAGGTTGGCGGCAACACAACAACGATCCTAGCTTACGAGAAGTGTATAAAAGTATGAAGGTACCGAAGAAGGGAAATTCCCTTCGAAAGCTCCTTGCATTTATGGGACCAGGTTATCTTGTTGCAGTAGGATACATGGATCCTGGAAACTGGGCTACATCGATAGCTGGAGGATCTGCTTATAACTATACGTTACTATCCGTCATTTTGATTTCTAACTTTATGGCTATTATTTTGCAGGCACTATCTGCAAAGTTAGGGATTGTAACAGGAAGAGACTTAGCACAAGCATGTCGGGATCATTACAGTAAGCCTGTGTCATTTGTTTTATGGATACTATGTGAATTAGCTATTGCAGCTTGTGATTTAGCGGAAGTGATAGGTTCCGCTATCGCGTTAAACCTTTTATTTCATATTCCTCTTGTATGGGGCGTATGCATTACTTCATTTGATATCTTATTAGTACTTTTATTACAAAATAAAGGATTTCGTTATATTGAAGCCATTGTCATTAGTTTAATTGCAACCATTTCCGTTTGTTTTGGTGTGGAACTCTTTATGTCGCAGCCACAACTGAGTGAGATTGCAAAAGGATTTGTTCCAAGTAAAGAGATTATTCAAAATCCTGAAATGCTATTTATTGCACTTGGAATTTTAGGAGCTACGGTTATGCCACATAATTTGTATTTACATTCTTCTATTGTGCAAACGAGAAATTATGAAGAAACGCCCAAAGGAAAACGAGAAGCGATTAAGTTTTCAGTGATTGACTCCACGATCGCATTAATGTTGGCTTTATTTATTAATGCAGCAATTTTAATATTAGCAGCGTCTGCTTTTCATACAACAGGGCATACCGACGTAGCAGAAATCCAAGATGCCTATCAATTGTTAAATCCGATTCTTGGAAGTGGGGTTGCGAGCGTATTATTTGCCGTTGCTTTATTAGCCTCAGGACAAAATTCTACGTTAACAGGAACGTTAGCTGGGCAAATTGTAATGGAAGGTTTTTTAAATATTCGCTTACGACCATGGATTCGTCGCTTAATTACGCGTTTAATCGCAATTATACCTGCGGTCATTGTAACACTAATATATGGAGAAAAAGGAACCACGGATCTTTTAGTATTAAGCCAAGTTATCCTATCTCTTCAACTTTCATTTGCAGTTATTCCACTTGTTATGTTTACTAGTGACAAAAAGAAAATGGGTGAATTCACAAACTCACTTTGGACCAAAATGATCGCTTGGTTCATTGCTATTATTATCGCTATTTTAAATGCCTATCTACTCTTTACTACATTTTCAGGATGAAAATATTCTAAATATAAAGTATTTGTATTACTTCCATTAATCTAGACTATAAAAATAGAAGAATTCCCTTCAACCTTTATGTTTGAAGGGAATTCTTCTATTCTCACTCTTCTTTATTAGAATGAAACAAAAAAACTAATCAACATAATAGAAAACCTCCTGTTTCACCAGAAGGTTTTCTATCTTTCTTCTTTTTTAAAAGTTCTATATATATCCATTTTAATTTTCCAGCATATAAATCGCGGCTATGAAGAACAAAAAGTGACCTGCACTCGTTTTCTCTCTTTAGTTTCACTTGGCATGGGGCAGAAAAAGGATCTGACCGCTTCTATGCATGGCCGGATTCTCTCTCCCACCTAAAAAGAAAGGCTTTATGGCAATTTTTCAATTTGTACTTATATATATCAACTTGTTACATAAATCCGGTTATCGGGCTTTTTCTTTAAAACAATATATTTATTTTGCCTTTAATTGTTTCAATAAGTCTTTAATTTCCGTTAATTCACTCTCTATATGGTGCAACCGACTTTGCATGTCATCAATTTCTTGCTCTGCTTTATAATTAATCGCAAAGTCAATAACAGATTCATGTTTATCACGCGCAGCTTGACGGTTTTGACTCATCATAATAACAGGTGCTTGAAATGCCGCTATAAAAGATAAGCATAAGTTCAATAAAATGAATGGCGGAGCATCAAAGTGTGCTCCTTTTGTGATAGACAGGCTATTCCACATAATCCAGAAACCAAGAAAACATGCAAACCAGGTGATGAATCGCCAGCTACCTCCAAACTGCGCAATTTTATCAGCTAGTCGGTCTGCCCACTTTGTTCGTTGTGTATATGCACTATCAAGTTGGTGAAGGATTTCTGACTCGTAACGATCTACAAGTCGGTCAATACGTGATAAGCTTTCTTGGTTTAAATCAATATCAAAACCTTGAATTTTCGTAGCTTCTTTTTTTTGTCCTTTAATTTGATTCCAGATTTTTTGTACCATTGTACAAACCTCCTCACTTATAGAGGAAGCCATCTTTCCAAAATTCACATAAAGCGGTAACCATTTCTACAAAGTAATCCGCTTCGAATATTCAGTTGTATGACTGCCTCTGATGTCGATTCTATATCCGACTCTCCTATACTCGGATTACCCATAAAACAGTTCCACCTCACCTTTTTTTGAAATTCTTTCTCATTATATGTTATCTTCTCTCTTCTGACTATGTAATTATTGAAAACTATACTTTCATTATCTTACATTTCATATAGAGAAAATGCATTTAAACAACGGTTTATAAATTTATCCTAAATTATATATTTCCATCATGCTTTACGTTCTCTTGTTGTTTAATAAATGAAACATACGTTGATGGTGATCTGTTATTAGTCTATTTAACGTTTCTACATGATTGTGGTTTAGATGTTTCCCTAATCTCCAAGGTACTTTTTCTTTATATTGTTGATTTTTTGTAAAGTCTTCGCTCATTATTTACTCTCCTTTATACTTAAAATGGACAAATATTTACAAGGCATTCATATCATTCCTTTTTATAAGTTATTACATTCTCATTCGAGATATGATTTGAACTATAGTTTGAATGCCAGTTGAAATAAGAGGTGCATTTATATTTCTTGCATCTATTTTGATACTATTTTCTTTATAAAAATTTGATAAATAATTTTTATAAATCGGCTTCATTAGCACATGTTCAGCACGTAAACGTTGAATCAATTCGGTTGCATTCATATTTTTATTTGTCTCTGTATAGTCGAAAGTGTTCTTATAATAACGTACTACTTTACATTCAAACAGAAACACTGGCATAGTAGGTCACCCAAAAACACATACTGATTATTTTTCATAAAAAAACAAAAGAGATTCCTGTTGGAGTCTCTTTTGTTATAATTGCTAATTTACATATCCCTCAAAATAATATGTATCATGATACATTACGTCTATCTTTTTTCAAGCGAAAATATAGAAGAACCAAACACGCAATAATCAGTGATAGAATCAAAAGAACAAACCCATAACGGTGAACATAATGTCCTACCTGACGCCATTTTTCTCCTAACTCAAATCCTAGCTTGATAAAAGTAAAACTCCATAATAATGCTCCTGAATACGCATAAAAGCAAAATGTCGAAAATCGATAACCAGAAATCCCAGCTAAATAAGCAGTAACATGTCGAACTCCTGGAATAAAATAACCAATAAACAATAAGGCAGGACCAATTTTTTGAAACAAAGTCCGTGTCCGATTTATTTTATTTTCTGTAATATGTATTTTTGGACCAAATTTCTTTAAGAACGGAATTCCAAGTTTTACTCCTAAAAAGTAACTAATCGTAATACCAATTGACGAACCAATGCACGCAGTTAATAATGCAAGGAGAAAATTCATTTCCCCTTTATGTACATAGTATCCTACAAACGTTAATATTGTTTCATCAGGTATTGGTAACCCGATAATCCCACCAACTAAAGCAACAATAATTCCGAAATACCCAAAATGCGAAATGAGATAATGTAATTGTTGTTCTATTTGTAATCACCATCCAGCCATACCAATTGCGAATTAATATCTCAATCATTGAGACACCTTTGTAAACAAAAAATTATACATCTCCTAGTATTATCCCAACAAATCCCATTAAAATTCCAGGCGTATATCTCTAAATATAAAGTGAAACTTTAATCAGCGGGGGTTTTCTTCATCCCCCACTGATTATTAGCCCTCACCAATCGGGCTTTTGCGGGATAAACCGAGGATAAATGTGCATCTTTTCACAAGAAAAACAGCTCCTGCATTTCTCCTTCTATAAAAATGTTATTGGTATGAACAATTTTACTACATTCTATTTCAAAGTGGTATTCTAAGTGGAGAGAACTAATATAACACTTTAATACATTTTCCGAAATATGGTATACAGCTTTTCTTTCATTAATCCAATCACAATGATTACTTATTTACTTCACTACACCTCACTTGTTTCCCTCTTTCTTCTCCTACTTACTCGAAACTTCCCTTCATAAAACACCAAACTAACCAAGCCACAAATCAAAATTATTGGTGCACTCACTCTATATAAATCTGTAAAACTCATCGCCATCTTGTTTTCTGCATAGTGACTAACATCACTTGAGAATGCAAGAATCTCTTCCCCTACTTTCTTTTCTTTTTCTTCAATTTCTTTTGTTACTTGTCTTGTAATTTCTTCTCTTTTTACTTCTCTATATTCTATTGGAACGCTGCTTAAAGCTTCATTCACTTTTTCATGAATTAACTTATCTTTTTGTTCCTTGCTCAGACCAAAATTATCTTCACTTTGTTTCTTTTCCGCATTTGATTCAAAGTTTTTATTTTGTATATTTTCTTTTATTATTTGTAATATTTTAGCTTGCTCATCCTGGTCTACATGGATATTACGAACTTTTTCTTCAGCATAGTGATACACTTTCTCTTTATTTATCGATAGATTATGAGTTAAAGTTGACACAAATATAGCTACAGCTAATACAATCCCTACTTGTCTTAGCATCGATACGACGCTTTGAGAAGCAGTTAGTAATTCTCCTTCAAATGAAGAAGCACTTAAAATTGTAATAGGCCCTACAACTAAACCATACCCAACACCTAATATCATACAAGGAACAATGATATCTTTACTCGCCGAATCTATCCCTATCAGTTGTAACCAATAATACGCTACACTCATCACGATAAAGCCCGATAAAATAATAAAGGTTTTCCCAAACTTCTTAATCAGCATTCCAGATAACGGAGAAACAACAAATATCATCGCTGAAATAGGTGTAACTAAAAAAGCGGCTTCAATTTCTGTTCGATGCTGCATTTTTGTAAGAAAAGTTGGAAGTAATACAGTTACTCCAATTAAGAACAGATTACTTAATATAACAACAATAGAAGCTCCAACAAAGGTCCGATCTTTAAAGAGTTGTAAATTCACCATCGGCGCTGCAACTTTTCTTTCTACTAAAATAAATAATAGGAAGGAAATAATACTGGTCATATAGCAAACCCATGCTAAACCGCTTAGCCATCCCCATGTATTCCCCTTTACTAATACGAGGGTGAAAAAGAAAATCGCTGAACTACTTAGCACTAACCCTATCCAATCAATTTTGGATACAACACGTTCTTCATTTTTTATTTGTAGCATAATAAAGCATAAAACAATCCCAACGACACAAATCGGAATATTGACGAAGAATACCCATCTCCATCCTAAATTTTGTGTAATAAGCCCCCCTATTACAGGGCCAATCGCAGCTGATAGGCCTTGTGTTATCCCTAAAATGCTAAGTGCAATATGTCTCTTAGCTAATGGAACTGCTGATACTCCAATTACCATACTCGTCGGAAATAAAATCGCAGCACCTATACTTTGTATAAATCGAGAAAATATTAAAAAATCTCCTGTATTCGCAAATGTACAAAGTACTGAGCCGCCTCCAAAAACGATTAAACCAATGATATACATTTTCGCCTTACCAAAAATATCTGCAATACGTCCTAATGGAATCGCAAGTACCGCAATCGTCATTGTATACACATTTAATATCCATGACATTTTTTCTAATGATGTATTTATACTAGCTTGTATGGCCGGTAAAGCAATGTTCATAATGGTCGTATCAATCATACAAAGAAAGATACCTAAACACATTAAAAATACTATCCTGATACCCTTTGATTGCTCCATATCAATCTCCCCCTTTTATTTACCTTGAACGTTTCTTTTTACTCTGCATCAGTCTCTTCTTTATGTGTAAGCTGAGCTAATTTCTCCTTTAATGTTTCTACTTGTGCGGTATAGGATGCGATCCCCACATCTAACGAAATCTCTTCTGCAAATGTTATACCCGCTTTCCACTTCTCATATTTCAAGCGAAGATCGGCGATATACGTTTCTTTTCTTTCAATTTCTTCTTCAATCCACTTTTTCATCGTATTTGTATCGCTATAGTCCCCAAAATACATGCGCATTAGAAAGTCAGAGCGTAGAACATCCTTCTCTACATCAGTCTTCATATATTGATAAAACTCTTCTCTTCCTTCGTCCGTTATGAAGTACATTTTTTTATTTGGCTTTCCTTCTTGCATTACAACCTTTTTTTTTATTTTTCCTTCTTTCTCTAATTGTCTTAACGTTGGATAGATCATCCCAAAACTCCCATCAAAAAAATAAGTAAATACATCTTCAAAGACAATTTTTATATCATAACCAGACAACTCTTTTTCCATTAGTAACCCTAAAACAACATCTCTTCCTTTCAATATAAACACCTCACACGATTTATATAATCAATAATCATANNTATGATTATTGATTATATAACTTATTTACTTATTTGTAAAATGTAACCAACAAATAGCACACGCATTTATAAAAAAAGCTAATCCTCCTACAAAACAAGAAAGATTAGCTTTATAACTTATATATTTCTGCCCCTGTCTCAATCTTGAAGCATTTTCGCATAAAAAAAGGCTCCAGAACTGGAGCACACAAGTAACAAATAAAAACACAAATACAAATACAAATACAAATAACACTCTTAATTATAATATACAGATATTAAACTTAAATATCAACAAATATGTAAAATTGCATATAATTTTCCTTTATAATGTTAAATTAATTCATAAAAAATTCTATTGTTTTCTGCCAAGAATCTGATTGGCCATAAGAATTCCCTTGTAATGTACCACCACAAGTAAAAACTCCTAAACCCATCTTTACGTTCAATGTTTCACTTAAAGGTACAACATACGGTATTGGTAATGAGTGACCTAAATCTTTATACTCTAAAAGATTGTAGTCATATTTATAATTGTGTTTTACCAAAGTATCCATCACTTCAACACATGCATCATAAGTATTCCACACGTTATCTTCCTGGCCTGCAATTAATAGTAAGTCTGCATGTGCATTCTCTATTTTTATTCGTGCATCTTCTTTATTTTTTGCTATTTCTACACTCTTTTTATATGTAGTAGTAAATCCAAAAGGTGTATTCTTTTCTAAGCAACTACGCTGATGCTCATAAAAAATGTCATTATCAACTGGTATAAATGGCAATGATTTTCCTTCATATGACCATGATGAAACGTTTTTTCCACTCATAAGGCCATCTAACGCTTGGAAACAATACGCATGAGGTGCAGAAACTGCTACTTTAGAAATGACGTTGTATCTTGAAGCAAGAAGTAACGCCAACTCTCCGCCTTTAGATGTACCATGTACATATATTTCACTAGCATGTGTTAATGGATTTTTTTTAAGCCAAAAAAGCACCTTTTCAAAATATTCAAGAGGAATTTCTTCAAGCTTTTTAGGTAATCCCTCTTCATTAAAGTATCCAACGGTTAAAACATTAAAACCTCTAGATGCCAATGGTCCTGACAGAAGAGCAAGACCACTTCGTTCACCATCAGATCCACCCAATACTATAATCGTTTTATTATTTGAGTTGTCAGAGTAAAACAACTCTCCCATAAATTCATCAGTAATCTGTTGTCTTTTCACTTCAGGTAACTTGAACATACGCTCTAGTCTTACACATTCTCGGTCTTGTCCGGATTCACATACTATATCAATAAATATACTATTTTCTATTGATATATTAAGAGCCATATTCCCTCCCTCACTACTAATCTTTTGTAAAGATGCAATAAGCCCCATACTATCTATATAGTCATAAGTTCCAGAATCAGGTTTATGTTTTGATAAATCAACATTACCGTTTGAATCTGCAGTAAACCAAGCGAATGATTCATACTTTTCACCTATTGCCCACGGAAAATGCATGGATGCAGTTACTTTTAGCTTTTCTCCTGGCGTCAACTCTGTAACAGAAATATTAATCCTTTCATCAATAAGCGCAACTTTTGGTTTTATCTGTAATTTCATATCACAAGACCTCCATAATAGTATAAAAATTTTGAGTAGCAATAATGTTATATATTTTAATCTCGACCATTTAAAAATGCTTTCTTCGTAAAACAAAACGATCCAGAGCTCGAGTTTGTGCCTCTTGGAACCCTTCTAGATCTTCAAATTTATAATTTACATCTTCCTCAAAACCAACCTGTTCTTCTTCGTCGCTATTACCATATATTCTTTTTAATAAACTCCATAATGTTTCTAATTCTTCCGTTGTGAAATCATTGAAAATATCCGCCATCAAGCATACTGCTTTCTCACCACATTCTAGCATCACCTTTTTTCCTGATTCTGTGATTGTAACGTTAATAGCACGTTTATCTCGTTTGCTTGGCATCGTAACAAGATATCCTTTATTCTCCAAATTGACTATCAGTTTTTTTGCACTTTGTTTGCTGGTCTCTATCTTTCTTGCAATATTAATGAGTGTTGTTTCATCCTCTGGCAAGTGGGCTATTGCAAGCATAATCATGTACTGTCGTGATGTTAATTTCTCAAAGTAGTTATCACCTTGTATTTGCAGCTTATTAGTAACGGAAAAAAAAGTAGCGTAAGTCTGCTGCATTAAATATAACTCTCTAAGCACTTTAGAATATTCCATAAATATATCCTCTCCTTATTTTGTCACCATGTTGACTATGATTACATTAACAATCTCCGGTATTTTTGTCAACATGGTGACTATAATTTCAATTGGAATTTTGAAATAATTAATAAACATTTGTTATTCTAGTAGTAATCTTACTTGAAACATAAAAAAGCGTTCTCTCATATAGAAGAAACCCTTCAGATTTTTTGAAGGGTTTCTTCGTTCACATAGTCTTTGTTAACATAAATAAATATAATTCTTTTTCCTACTCAGTAAACTTTTTCATAAATAAGGCTGTCCACAGTCCAGAGACACCAAATACTTTATTCGATTGTTTTATCTCTTTCATTCTACGTATTTCTACTTCAGAAAAATCTCTAAAGATGACTCTAAGTTTTTCATCTGTAAAACCTAATCCACCTTTAAGACTTTGTAGTTTGTATACTTCCCAATCCGTTATGTCTGCCCCACCTAATTCTCCGCCTTGAACAAAACAAGTGATTGCAAAATAACCGCCTGGTTTTAAAGCCTTTTTCACCAAATTTATATAACTCATTCTTCTGTGTGGAGCAATATGATGAAAGCATCCTGAATCATACACAATATCGTATGTACCCTCTTCAATTTGCAAATCAAAGATATTACTACAAATAAAATTTATATTTACATTTTTTTCTTTTGCTCGTTCTGTTGCCCATTGAATTGATTCCTGTGATAAATCTACTGCATCAACTAAGCATCCTTTTTCAGCAAAGTAAATCGCATTCCTTCCCGGACCACATCCAAGTTCAAGAACTTTTCCTGAATTAAGTAGCTTTTTCTCGAAATAATTAACTAAGTTCTCATCTGGTTTATTGGTAAAAAAGGGAATTCCTTTTTCACGATTAAAATAAAAATCATCCCAAAATTGAGTTGGTTCACGCAATAATGAGTCTAGCATATTCATTAAATCTTCATAACTACTAATTGTTTCTTTCACAATAACCCCTTCTTTCCAATTAAATCTTACATTCTAATTGTACTAATAATTAGAATGATTCGTGTCTCATCAGAGTTAAAAATGCTTTAAATTTAAATAATTCAAAATTATCTAGTATGCCTATTTATGCTAGTTCAACATGCATAAAGGTACCTATTTTTCCTTTTATATTGCTTTAAAAGTATTTACCTTACTCTTTCTCAAAATCCAACCAAACAATTGGAAATACCCTCAGAATTAGAATTTGATTTCATTTTTTCAGAATTATCGTTACAATTGTTGCGATAATATTACAAATGGATTAGCTACGCATTCCCATTAAATAAAAATATTTCTTTGGTAATTTACATAAATTCCATTACCAGTAGTAAGAAATAAGCACATTCCTTATTGAAATAGCACCAATTTGTGGCTTCTTTTTATTTCAACTTTTTATATATCTTACTTACTAATTTTTTGTTTCCGATTATTTTTGTCACAACAACAGTGTACGATGCATAGTATAAAACAAATACTGTATGACATATAGTAATAAAAATGAGGTGGGTGAATGAGTAATTTATTGAATTCATTAACGACAGAGCTTAGGAGAGGAACGTTGACATTAGCGGTTTTAAGTCAATTACGAACCCCCCAGTATGGATATTCACTTGTTCAGTTATTGGAGGGATCAGGTATTGCCATAGATCAAAGTACCTTATATCCATTGCTTCGCCGATTAGAGAAACAGGAGTTGGTGTCAAGTAATTGGGATACATCTGAGAGTAGACCCCGTAAGTACTATGTTTTAAGTGAATATGGGTTAGAGATATTTTTGCAGTTAAAAAAGGAATGGATAAATAATTCGAAAGAGCTTTATAACTTATTGAAGGGGGAGGAAGATGATGAATCTAATTGAGATTTATATTCAGGAAGTTACTCGGAGGCTGCCTGAAAAAAATCGTGAAGATATTACACTTGAGTTACGGTCAACCATAGAGGATATGCTGCCTGATGATTACAGTGAAGAAGATGTAAAGGCGGTTCTTGAAAAATTAGGGAGTCCAGTCATATTGGCTAGTGGTTATCGAGATCGGCCAATGCACTTAATTGGTCCACGCTATTTTGATGTATATGTGACGCTACTAAAAATGATTTTACCGATTGCCGCTGTCATTTCATTAATCTCGGTGATTGCCGTATATTTTATTGGATATAGTGGAGAACAAGCGGTTATAAATATTGTTTTGAATCTTATAGGTAAAGGAATAGGGAGCATCATTGAAGTAGGGATCCACGTATTCTTTTGGCTAACACTTGTGTTTGCTATTTTAGAAAGAACAGATAAAGAAAGAGATGAGCAGCCATTAACAGCAAGCTTTAAAAAATGGACTCCTGATGATTTGAAAAATACCCCTCATGTCCCTAAGAAAAAAGCGATTTTAAAAGGCGAAGTATTTGGAAGTTTAATGTGGACTGCAATTTGGTCAACCCTTTATTTTTATGCGAATCATCTTGTAGGTGTATATGAACACGGCAGAGACGGACTTAAATTCGTGACCTCAACTTTTAATCAGGAAGTTTTACTTGGATATTGGCCAATCGTTCTTGTTGTAATTGGTTGCGAAATAGCATTAGCCCTTTATAAATTAATAAAGGGACAATGGACAATAGGAATAGCAATTTGTAATACTGCACTCCTGCTTATCACAACCATTGTATTCATTGTTATAGTAATAAATCCAAATGTGATGACCCAAGATTTTATTACGTATATGGCTGATTTATTTACCATAACAGCTAATCAATTTGAAAGATGGATAGTTGGCGGTGGAATTTTCATCTTTATTTTATCTGCAGCAATCGGTATATTTGATGGCTTCCGCAAAGCTAGTATTCGTTAATCCGTATTTACTTATTAAATTAACGGGTGCTTTTCTTGAATAAGCAACAATAGTTAATTCATTTCATTAAGTCTATTAAAATACCAAAAATCCNNGGATTTTTGGTATTTTAATAATTATAGTTTATTTTGAAAATACTACACTACATTTAAAAATCAGGCCGATACTAAAAGAACTATTGTCGTTTTTTCTACTGCAAAATACTCATCCCAGTTATTCAACATATAGTTATCAAAATCTTTTTCACAAATAACCAATGCATATTCCCCTAAAAATGGCACATACTAACAACAAATTTCCAACGAATGGGAGATATATATGAAACAAAAAATAATTTTCTTATTCACTCTTATCTGTTTAGCACTCCCTCTACAAGCTAGTGCCTATACATTCCAAGAGCTTCCCATTGCTTCAAAGTCTAAACAGTGGTATATCGAAATCGATAAATCTCACAGCACAAATCCAAATGCTTTACAACCGAAACAAGGCGTCTTTGATACATACAGTTTGTTTGTAAAAAATATTGGTAAAGATGTATCGAACGTGTCCGTTGAGGTACTTCATAATAATCCAGCATCGCAAGCGACATTTAAACCTTCCAGTAACTCAGATATGAATATTTCAAAAAGCCATACAAGTTTTGAACACATGATTTTCCCTCTATACGCTAATGCCAATACATTTGAAGTCGTCATTACTTGGGAAGAGAAAGAATTTAGTTATAACGGGCATCCAGAGAATGAAGGAAAAAAAATGAAGCAAACATTTGTATTCCATGAAATGTAGAAAAGGTGTTTTCCCACACGGAAAACACCTTTTCTTCGTTTTATAACATTACATGTTTAAATTGCTCTTTAATGTCCAATATTTTTCTGGATTGTCTTTCACAGAGAACTCTACCCATCCATTTGGATCTTCACGATAAACAGTTACTGTTGATCCACTCTCTAATTGTCCAACTTCGTTTTGTGTAACGTTCGGTACACTCTTAATTTGCAAGTCGTACGGATATGGTACCTGATAATACTTTCCTGCCGATTGAACAGTTACTTCTTTATTCCCTAGATCGTTATATGGAATTTCATTTCCTAACGCTTCAACATCTAATGTATTAGGGTTTTTTGGTAATCTATTTGCATTTCGATAATCATTTCTGTTAAACGGTTTAATTCGCTCCATAAGACCAGCAATTTTTCCAGCCCATTCTGGATCAGATGCGTACTTCACATTCATCCCAACTAATGTTGGTCCATTAAAATACATTCCATCTTTCTCTAAATAGCGTTCTCTTACATAGTTGGCATTATATGAGATACTATCACGATATGTTGGCAAATATTTCGCATGATAGAACGGATCTCGATCATATGCTCGTAATCCAAATAAATTATGTTTACGATACGAGATTTCTGATCTTCCATATCCAGACTCTAAAATTGCATGTGCTGCCAAGTAAAGAGCATTTACACCATGTTCATTTTGAGCTGCAATGAAGTCTTGTCCATGACCAATTAGCGGGCTATCAGAACGAGATTTCTTAATAAAATTATCAATCTCTTGCGCTGTAACATTAGAAACCAATGTTAAATCTAAATTTAAATAAGATTGTTGAGCATTAAATAAAAATTGTGCATATTCTTCACGTGTTACAATTCCAGACGGGTTAAATGTACCTGTCCCATTTCCATCTGCCATACCATTAGACTGGAGAGCACTAATCGCATCTTGTGCCCATGACCATGCTTTTGGATCTACGTCATTAAATGTATGGTTAGCCTTTACTTTTAAATGATAAGCTTTCTGTAAAATTACTGCCATTTCAGCACGAGTTAACGAATCCTTCGGTCTAAAGTTTCCCTTTTCATCCCCTGTAAAGATTCCCATCTCTGTTAAAGCTAGAATCTCATTTGGAAACATCGTTGTACTCGCACTAACATCATGATATGGGTTTTTATATCCTTCTTTAGCTTCTATCTTAAGTGCTCGATAAACAAGTGCAGCTACTTGTTCACGTGTTACCTTATCCCCTAGCCCAAATTTACCGTTGTCATATCCTGCAATAACCTTTTTATTTGTTAAATCAGTGATTGCTTCATATGCCCAATGGCCTTTGGGCACATCTGGAAATTCATTTTCAGCCGCAAACGAAGTGGATGGAACCATTACAACTTGCAATGCAATTGTCATTGCTAAAACATTAGAAATTACTTTTTTCATCGTATTTTTAACACGTTATGTACTTGCTCGTCCCGTGTTAACTTGCCTCCTTTTTTTTATAAAATTTTAACATTTCACCTATTAAACTAACACACTCTCAAATGAAGTAAAACTTTCATTCCCTCTAATAAACTGGTGATTTCTTATTAAGAGAAATGATTACAATCTACAAATAACGAGATAAATTAGTCAACGATAAAAGTATACGTTATAAAAATAAACTAATCTAGTCCTAGATTTATTTAAAATCAATATAAAACGATATATTTTTCTATTTTGATTAAAAACTATATAACTCTCAAACGAAAAGCACATCCTATTAAAAGCTGATGTGCTCAAATATAAAACAATTATTTTGCTAGTCGGTATTTAGATACGTCATAATTTTTCCATTCATAATAATCTAAAATCCCTGCATAAATTGCTTCCGCTGCAATTTGTCTTCCGGATTCAGTAGCTAGCTTTTCATAATCTGCGCTATTATCTAAAAAGGCAAGTTCAGTTAACACTGCTGGCATTTCATTTTCTCTAGTTACATAAAGATCTTTTTCTTGCACCTTGCGATCCCTTGTATGAAGTGCTTCAACTAAACGCTTTTGTATTTTTTCTGCTAACATACGACTTTCTTTTTCACGCTCAGTTAATTCACCTGTTTTTGATTCTTTATAATAAAATGTTTCTGTTCCATATCCATTGTGTTCCTGAGAAGCATTCGCATGAATACTAACAAAAATATCTCCGTCGTGTTCTTTTGCAAATTTCACACGATTTTCAAGATCGCTTTTTTGGTCATCCCCTAGTCGGATATCTGTATCACGTGTTAATAAAGCATTGAATGGCGTATTTTTCTCTAATAATTGTTGTAATCGTTTAGACGTATCTAACACAATATTACTCTCAGATAGCCCTTGAGTATCTTTCCCCGGATCTTTGCCACCATGACCAGGATCAATAATAATTACTTTTCCTTCTAAAGGATCTTGAACCTGAAATGAATCAGCTTTTGCAATAAATTGCGCTGCTTCTGCTCTCGTTACAGTTTTTGTTGGTTCCCAAGTCGTACTTGTAGTACCTTTAGAGATTCCTAGAGCAACTAGAATATTAGCTTTCTCTTTCCCCCAGTGATCGTTTAAGTCTGCGAATTTTGTTTCTACTGTTCCACTTACTTTTGTATCAAATTGGTATGCTCCTACAAGCATAGATGCGATTGAAGCACGATCAATTTTACCATCCGGGTCAAAGGTACCGTCTCCTTTACCTTTGATTACACCCGCTTTTTCTACAGCTGCAATATATTTTGTAGCCCAATGATTTTGAGCATCTTTATAAGTTGGTTTCGCCCCATCTTCAATCTTTAAGTTTAAGATTTTTGCCATCATTGTAGCTGCTTCCCCACGAGTTACTTCTCTGTCAGGAGTGAATGTACCGTCAGGGTTACCTGCGATAGCACCTTTTCCTACTAAGTAGTTCACAGACTCTTTAGACCAATGGTTTTCTACGTCTGGGAATGTTTTTGTTTGAGCAAAACTACTAGATGAGTAAGATAATAAACTAGCTGCTAGAATACCTGCTGCGATGATTCTATATTTCATAGAATATGTTCCCCTCTCAAGGATAATATTTTTAATAAAATAAGTATAATTTCGAAATTTTTTACAGTCAATTAAAATATGGATTTTTTTGTATTAATTTTGTATTTTTTAGTATAAAATCTTTCTTGAGCATAACCTTATTTCTAGAAAATTCACACAAATTTCTCCTTGAAAAATACAGTTTATTATATTATTTTACAAAAGAACAAAGGGGGATTAATCATTATGTCGACAAAACGGAAAAAAATAGAACATCGAATGTACACTATGTGCATGATTCAAAATGATGACAAAGTCTTGTTAATAAAGCGTCCTGATCATTTAGGATTTCCAGGATATTTAGCCCCTGGCGGAAAGGTAGAATTTCCAGAAAGTATTGTTCAAGCTGCAGCTAGAGAAGTAAAAGAGAAATAAACAGACTTTAATTTTCGAAATTTTAATAAAGTACTTGATTCCTGAAAAATTTGAATTATTATGAAATAAATATTACTAACAACTTCATAAATCAAACACTCTCGCCTAAAACGTGAGATAGAGGTTGCAGCACTTATAAGTATTCTAAAGGAGACACAGAGATGTCGATGAGTTTAGAAAAAAGGAAGTGTTGCCGAAATTGATAAATTTCTCTGTATTTATCAATTTCGGCTGTTTTCGAATAGAAACAGAACTGTCATATGTACAGACGTGTATGTATGAAGAGCTATCTACAAAAAAGAGATATCATGCTTATTATGATATTCCTTTTTTGGCGTTTTTTTTATTAGCTCCTTTTTCTGTTTCCCTTTTCCTGTAACAGCACCATCCTCATCTATTTGAGATGGTGTTTTTTTATTTTTCTTTCCGGTAACTACAGGGATATTGGGGGATTTATACATTACTCTCCTATATATGTTTACACCTTTCCTGATTTATTAACAAAAATGGATGAAAGAAGGAATTTGTAATGGAAACGATTGTTCAAAAATTTGGTGGTACTTCTGTCGGAAGTATACAGCGCATTCAACATGTAGCAGATTTAATTATAAAGGAATATGAGCGAGGTCATAGCGTTGTTTCTGTCGTTTCTGCAATGGGCAAAAATACAGATGAACTCGTTGCACTCGCTAGCGCTATTACTGACAATCCAAGTAGACGTGAAATGGATATGCTTTTAACAACTGGCGAACAAGTAACGATTTCCCTCTTAACAATTGCGCTGCAAACAAAAGGGTACAACGCTATTTCACTAACTGGTTGGCAAGCTGGTATTACAACAGAATCTGTACATAGTAGTGCACGGATTACTGATATTAACACAGAACGTATCCAATCCCATTTACAAGAAGGAACAATTGTCATTGTGGCTGGTTTCCAAGGCTTAAGTGAAGAAAAAGAAATTACAACCCTAGGTCGCGGTGGTTCTGATACTACTGCTGTTGCATTAGCAGCTGCGCTGAAAGCAAAAAAATGTGATATTTACACAGATGTAACAGGCGTTTATACAACTGATCCACGCGTTGTAAATGACGCTTATAAATTAGATGAAATTTCTTATGATGAAATGTTAGAACTCGCAAATTTAGGTGCTGGTGTCTTACACCCACGTGCTGTTGAATTTGCAAAAAATCATAACGTATTGTTAGAAGTTCGCTCAAGTATGAAACAAGAAAATGGGACAATTGTAAGGGGAGAATGTAACATGGAACAACAATCGGTGGTAAAAGGTATTGCATTTGAAGATAATATTACACGCGTCACAATTAAAGGACTCGAACAAGGATCGCTCTCAACTGTTTTCTCTACATTAGCTACTGCTCATATTAATGTTGACATTATTATTCAAAGTATTACAAATGAAGGAACTGTACATCTATCCTTCTCTATTCACTCCAATGATTTAAGAGAAACATTAGAAGTATTAGAACAAAATCAAGAAGCACTTCACTATGAATCTGTAGAATACGAAAATCATCTAGCAAAAGTATCTATCGTAGGGTCTGGCATGGTATCTAATCCAGGTGTCGCTGCTAATATGTTCTCTACATTAAAAGAAGGAAATATTCATATTAAAATGGTAAGTACATCTGAAATTAAAGTATCTGTTGTAATCGACCGCTTACACTTAGTAGATGGTGTAGAAGCACTTCACCAATCATTTATGGCTAAAATTGAACCTATGGTACAAATGAATTAATTTCATTACAAAAATAAGAGCAAAGAACATCTTCTTTGCTCTTATTTTTTCTCCAGCAAAATACAATTATGTTACACTATTACATGTGAAATATTTTCCAAATCACTTCTAAACGATACGAAAAACATGTAAAGGCGGATACATAATGAGAACAGAAAAGATCCTTTTAATAGATGATGAACAAGGCATATTAGATATGTTGGTACTTACCTTAAAGAAAGAAAACTTCATTCATATAACAACCGCTATAAACGGTACAGAGACGTTAAACTTAATTAAAAATCATTCATTCGATATCATTTTACTTGATGTTATGCTACCAGACATAGATGGTTTCGAACTATGTAGACAAATTCGAAACTATACAAATACTCCTATTTTATTTGTAACAGCACGATCCAGTGATTTAGATAAATTAACAGGCCTCGGAATTGGCGGGGATGATTACATAACAAAGCCTTTTAACCCTTTAGAAGTAGCTGCTCGAATTAACGTACAATTACGTAGACAACGTATGCTGCTAGATAACCAACAAGTAGAAAATTCAAATCTACATTTCCAGTCCTTTTCTCTCTATCCAAGCGAAGGACGTATGACTGTACACGAAAAACCTGTTCATTGTACAGCAAAAGAACTAGAATTACTTACTTTCTTATGTACACATCCAAATCGAATTTTTACAGCTGAGCAGCTATATGAGCAAGTATGGGGACTCTCTTCTATGGGTGATGATAAAACAGTAGTTATGCACATTTCTAAATTACGCAAGAAAATAGAAGTCGATCCACGGTCCCCTCAATATATCATTAATTTAAGAGGAATCGGCTACAAATTTATCCCGCATACTAAGGAGCTGTCCAAATGAAAATCGGTTTCCGACTAGGCTTTCATTTCATTCTTAGTTTAGTTATCGGCACTTTTTTTATGGGGATTGTAATGGCAGTCTTAATAGAAATTATATTGCCCCTTATTGGAATAAATACAGACAACAAGGACACAGAAGCTCTTATCGTTTTCAGTCTGTTTATATGCACTCTTATTTTAGGTGCTATTATATATGGATGGCATATAGGGAAACCTTTATTTCGAATGATTTCATGGATTAACCATCTAGCAGAAGGTTCTTATGCGGCGCCAGAAAGTACGAAACAAATGTACAATAAAAAAACTGGAAAATTAAAAGGTCCTTATCACTTATATAAAGACGTCTTCCTAAATATAGAACATTTAACAAACAGATTACGAGAAATAGAGAATGAACGAGAGCAATTAGAAAAAATGAAACGAGAATGGATGGCAGGAATCTCTCACGATTTAAAAACACCGCTCACTTATATTACAGGATACAGTGCACTTATGTTATCACCCGATCATAAGTGGAGTCAGGAAGAAAAAGAGAAGTTCTTGCAAGAGATTCAGCAAAAAGGGGACCATATGAAAGAATTAATTGAAGACTTAAATCTCTCCTTTCGTCTTCAAGATTCACAGATCCCATTAAGAACAGAAGAAATAAACATTGTTGAATTTACAAGAAGAATAATAGCTGATATAACAAACGATCCACGGTCTGAACATTATCATTTTAGCTTTCAGTCAGACGAAACAAAAATAATGATTCCTATTGATACAAAATTACTCCACCGTTCTTTACAAAACTTATTTATAAACGCTGTTTTACATAACCATGAAGGAACAAAAATTCATACCACTATCTCATTAGAGAACGATATACATATTATAATAGAAGATACTGGCACCGGTATGGATGAAATGACGGTTCAAAATTTATTTAAACAGTACTACCGAGGGACAACTACAAATGTTTCAAGCGAAGGCACCGGCCTAGGAATGGCAATCGCTCATAAAATTATAACAGCGCATGGCGGAACAATTCATGTAGACAGTGAAGTAGAGAAAGGGACAACGATCCATATTACACTTCCAACTCTATAGTACTTATTGCCGACAAAAATACAGTTTGATTCAAGTAACGATTACTATTGTTCTATTTAACAGCACAAACATAAACAAAATTTATTCCTACGCGAAAAAACCAATCTCTCTTTTTTATACGCGAGAAATTGGTTTTTTCTTGTTTTTTACAAATCAAACCATTCTGAAAATCTTAATTCGTTACATATATTCAGCTTCCGAAAAAAACACCGATAAGGGAATAGATAATAATTGTTGAAAATAAAATCGTCATATGGAAAAGAGAAAAAATAAACAATGCTTTTGCCCATTTCTCTGAATCCATTTTTTTATAACCAAAAATACTTAAAATAAGCCATAAAATACTTAAAAGAAGCGCTACCAACATAAGTCCAACACTTAAAGAGCCTAAAAGAACACTGATTCCAATTAAAATGATTAAATAAATATTCGTTTGTATATATGTTCTTTTCACACCTTTGACTACTGGAAGCATCGGAACCTTCGCAGCTTTATACTCATTATGTTTGCGAATAGCTATGGCATAGAAATGAGGCATTTGCCAAATAACCATTATGATAAAAAGACCAATAATAGCCGGATGCGTTATATCTGGGTAAATAGCAGCCCAGCCGATGAGTGGTGGCATTGCCCCTGAAATACTTCCTATTTCTGTATTGTAAATTGTTCTTCTTTTGCTCCACATTGTATACGGTACAATATACAAAAATAAGCCTAAAAATCCTAACAATGCTGCTAAATACGTAGTTAATGATAGCGCTATTAACCCAAAGATAGTCATTAAGATTCCAAGGTATAATACAACCTTAGGACTTATTTCCCCAGTCACAGTTGGTCTATTTTTTGTTCTCTCCATAATCGAATCAATATCACGATCATATAAGTTATTAAACGCCCCTGCCGCACCTATTACTAAAATCGAACCAATAAAAGCAAATATAATTTCCGGAATCTTCTCAAGCGGGCTAATTTGGTATTTATATAAAGCCAATGTCAATCCTGCAAACATTGGAATTAGGTTCGACTTGATAATCCCGCTCTTAACAGTTTGCGCCAAAATGTTTGATACTTTCTGTTTCGAAGTTACTAACTCTTCTTTCCTTTGCATGATACCCCTTCTCCCTTTTACTAGACTCTCTTACTATATCTTACTACAATCAAAAATTTCATTACTATATATACATCAATTAAAAAAACGACATACCCCCCCTCTTTTAGGTGGGAGAGAGCATCTGCCATACATAGAAGCGGTCAGGACCTTTTTCTGCCACATGCGAAGTAACAACAGAAAGAGCAAACGAGTGTAGGTTACTTTTTATTCTGCATAGCAGAGGTTTAGATGTCGAAAAATTAAAATAGATTTATATAATGGTCACTTTCTGACGAGATATCGTCTATAATTTATATACCAATAAGAATTTACATACTATACGGTATATTAATACTATATAACTTGTCAAGAAAAGGAGGAGTACGATGAACCGACGAAGATTAACCCAAGAGGAGAGGAAGAAAGAAACACGACAATTACTCTTGGAATCAGCTTTTGAAACTTTTGCCAAATTAGGATTTCATGGAGCTTCTGTTGATAAGATTGCAGAACATGCTGGATTTAGTAAAGGAGCTGTTTATGCTCATTTTCATACGAAAGAAGATCTCTTCTTAGCCATAGTAGAACAACAAATGAATTTATATGTGCGGAACATCCGTCAAGTAATAGGACAGCAGCAGTCATTATCACATTTTATTGAAACGATGGATGAGTATTTTGATTCAGTTAGACAGCAAACTCACACATGGAGTATGCTTAGCATGGAATTTCTTCTATATGCAATGCGTGAAGAATCCGTACGCCATAAATGGTCTAACATGGTAACTGAAGCGGTAAAACAAATTTCTAAATCAATTGAGAGTTTACTATTGAAGGAGAATTACAAATCTACTTTATCTACCGAAGAAATAGCGTGGACCATGCTGTCGTTAGAAAATGGCATGTCCATATTTTATCACATTAGTCAAAATCACATACCCCTTGATTTATATGGAAAAGCACTACAAACCATGCTCCTATCCTCCCACCAGGAAGATCAGAAAATTCTCTAATCCAAACCAATTTAAAATATACAAATCAAAAACTATTTACACAACAAAACACACTCCAAACAGATCTATTTGGAATGTGTTTTGTTACTAATTTTTTCTTGGTCGTGCTTGTGAGGTACTTATAATCAAATCTTATAAACTACAATTATGGTAAAGAACCTTTATCCACCAGGCTTTAATATAATACTTCCTGTCATGGACTGTACTGTTAATTTCGTGTCATCCTCTTTTCCATTTCCTATATGTCCCTTTACTTTATGGTCGTTTCCTTTTTCGGATGAAAGTGAAAATTCAGTTTTTATTTGACCTGCACGTGTTGATAAATCAACTTCTAGGCTTTTTGGGTCTTTCTGAAAGTGTATATTTATATTAGAGGATTCAGTTTTTATTTTATTTTCATTTTTCAATTCTGAAACAGTCGATACATTCACCTCACCCGTATTATTTTGAATATCAAAGTTCCCTTCTACTCCCCGTAACGTAATTCCCCCTGACTTAGAAACACCTTTTATTTTTTCTCCTTTATAGTCCTTTATTGTTATATCACTTGAATCACTATAAAAATCCAATTGTTTTGATGCTATATTTTCTCCTACTACCTCTCCTGATTCTGTTTTGACATCTATTTTTTTATATGTTTTTTCAGGAAGATATATATGTACAGTAGCTGTTTTTAAATTCACAATAGACGAAGAATTCTCTGTTATAATTTCTAACTTCTCTCCATCTTCTTTTATTTTGGCATCTTTTACCTCTCCTGTATCAACTATAATACTCTTTTCAGATGTCGAATGTAATTTAATATCTTGTCCTATTGTTTTCACATGAATTTCATTTATATTTTTAGCAGCAAACTTTTTGGAGACTGTTGCTTCATTTTTGTTTGCATCACAAGCTACTAAATTCAAAGTCATGACACTTATAAATGAAAACAAATACATTTTCTCTTTTATATTCTTCATTCCATCACTCCTCTTGGCCACTCACTTGAATATTAACCATACTCTCCCTGTTTGTTGCGCTTGTCCGATTAATGCGATACATAGTAGTAAAACAGATAACATACTATACAAACTTGCGTGTGATGTTGATATCCCTAAGAAATCTAAATATGGAAGATGATTTACTGGACCTAAATACCATAAGAGTATATACAGTACTTCAAATAACTTACGTGTCCTACTCCATACACCAAGTGCCAATGCGAGTGTTGAGATGAATACTATGCCACTAAGCCAAGAAAGCAAAAATGAAATATCTTCAATTAATATAAATTGAATGATAAGACCACTGGAGATGATACCCCCTACTATAATCCCTGAAATCCACGTCGCAAAAAATTTATACAAAGGAGAACAACTTGAATAAATAATTTGATTTGTCCTATAAAACCGTTCTCTAGTTGCCATTTGTGACCAAATTGCAATTGGCCAAATTATAATAATAGGTAGCCATCCTTTTGATATATCTACCGGACATATCAATCCAAATGCTATAAGCCCAATCGCAATTACATACCACCAAATCGTAAACCCTTTTAACATAATCGATAGCTCCGCTTTAATTAAACGAAACATACTAATGCTCTTTGTTTTCGTTATAGAAGTGAATGTAAAAGAGTTATGATTTTGTTCATTCACAGCGATCATTTTCTTATTCTCCTCAAACCCTCTTACCTTTTCCTTTACTTTAGTAAATGTGCGAAATCTATTAAACACAAGGGACGTTAGCCAAAGTAGTAACAGCGCCATTCCAATCCAAACCAAACTTGTTACAAGTATTTCGGCATTCCAGGTCAATCCATCCCAATGAAATGTTTTAATCTTTCCCTCTACCGGGTTATACCCGAATCCTCCACCATTTGTTCCTCTTAAAAATTCATATTCTCTCATTGCATCATGTATCATATCAGAACGAATGATTCCTAAACCAAATACATCTAAATAACGATTTGGCATTTCAAACGACATAATCGCTAATAACACCCACAAGAAAAAGAACACAATATTACCTACTACACCTTTTAAACCAGGAAACACATCAAAAAAAGTTGTGAATGCCGCTAGAAGCAATAACGAAGGAAATACAATATAAAAGAGTGGATATAAATAACCACCTAATTGAAACGAAAGGTCTTCCCCACGTATAAATTGCATCACCATAAAAGCAATAATAAATACCATCTCAATGGCCACTAAAACGATAAAATTAGAAATTGTTTTACTAAAAATATATTGAAATTTACTTATAGGTGAAGCTGCAATCAATTGCCCGACTCCTAACTGTTGATCGTCTGAAATTTGACTTCTTAGCATATAAAAACCAAGCAACCAAATAAATAAAGTAGAAGTCATTGCTCCCATACCACCAAGCCAATTTGAATTATATATTCCTCTAACTCCACCAAGATAAATTATTTCATACCCTGCTGAAGCTGCTGGCACACAAGCATACCCAAAAAAAATCGTTAATCCAATTACAATTAAAAATGGATAACTTCTCACTTGCCTAATTAAATTGTTTTTAATGAAATAAAATAGATTATATACATTGTTCAATTTTATGCGCTCCTTTCGAAGAAACATAATAAAGATACGCATCTTCAAGAGAGGCTGCGATCATATGCGCTTTAGCACTAGGAGCATTGCTGGAAACGATGCGTGCATGAATTCCATCACTCCGGTGAATCGCGCTGCTTACTATGTATTTCTTTTGAACATTATGTAACTCAGAAGCTGGTATAACCCATTCCCATACTTTCCCCTCCACATACTTTAATAGTTGTTCAGGACGCATATGGGCTAATACATTCCCTTTTGATAATAAAGCTATATCACTCGCAATCGATTCAATATCCGTTACAATATGTGTCGATAAAATAACGATTCTATTAGAAGAAAGACTAGATAATAAATTTCTAAACCGAATTCGTTCTTCAGGGTCCAATCCTACTGTCGGCTCATCTACAATCAATAATTTCGGATCATTTAATAGCGCCTGTGCAATTCCAACTCTTTGCCGCATTCCACCTGAATAGCCGCCTAATAGTCGTTTCCGGTCATTCATTAAGTTCAGCGCTTCAAGCAATTCATTGATACGCTTTTTTGAAGAGCTCATTGATAAACCTTTCATCGCTGCTATATACTCTAAAAACTCGACTGCGTTCATATTTGGATATACACCAAAGTCTTGCGGTAAATACCCGAGTTGTGAACGTAACAGCTTCGGTTTCTTTTGAATATTTTCCCCATCCCATATCACACTACCATTCGTCGGTTGTTCAATTGTTGCTAAAATTCTCATAAGTGTAGACTTCCCCGCACCATTCGGGCCTAAGAGTCCTAATACTCCTGGTTTTAAATGTAAACTACAATCATTTAACGCTACTTTCTCTCCGTATTTTTTTGTGACATGGTCAATTATTAATTCCATCACGTTACCTCCTCACCTTATGAAACAAGTGTCATTTTTTAACACTTACGTTTTCTTATTTTCATTGTAGGTGGCGAAAGTAAAATCTAAGTAAAATCTAGAGAAAATTAGTTTAAAATATAAAACTAGTAAACATAATCTCTAAAGCTCAATTTATACATGCTCATAAAAAAAGATTCCGAAACAGATTATATGTAAATCCGTTTCGGAATCTTTTCTGAAAAGAGGCAACGCAATCGAATTTTGCTAGCCCCATCTTCTATCCTCTAAATAAAAAACATCCGAAAATATCATGTACCTCTTTTCCCTCTGCCTTCAACAGAAAAAGATGATATCTCTTGATATTTCGGATGTTTTTTGAAGAGCTTCACACTTCAAAATTAGTGAAAAGGTAAAGCTATATAAATCCATTTTAATTTTTCGACATCTAAATCCCTGCTAAGCAGAAGAAAAAGTAACCTACACTCGTTTACTCGTTCTGTTGTTACTTCGCATGTGGCAGAAAAAGGCTCTGACCGCTTCTATGCATGGCCGGATGCTCTCTCCCACCTAAAAAGATGGGTTTTATGTCGGTTTTTAATCGATGTATATATAATTTAAATCATTGTTTTGGTAGACTTATAAATCGTCAATCCCCGTTCAAAAAGTAGTTCCATTCATTCCTCATTAAAATAAGTGAATGTTTTCCTTCTTACAAGCTTCACGCATGTCATCAGGCCATACGGACGATTGAACTTCACCGATATGCGCTTTACGTAAGAAGTACATGCACATTCTTGATTGCCCAATACCACCACCAAGTGTTAATGGAAGTACTTCTTCTAAAATTCCCTTATGGAAATCGTAATCACGTTTGAAATCTTCACCCGTCTTTGTTAATTGCTCATCAAGTGATTTGCTATCAACACGAATTCCCATTGATGATAATTCAAATGAAGATTGCAGTACTGGATGCCAGAATAAGATGTCTCCGTTTAATTTCCAATCATCGTAGTCAGCTGCGCGTCCATCATGTTTTTCACCAGAGCGAAGTGCATCACCAATTCCGATAATAAAGACTGCACCATGCTCTTTCGCAATCGCATGCTCACGGTCTTTCGGCGTTAACTCTGGGTATTTATCTTCTAACTCTTGAGATGTGATAAATGCGATATTTTCTGGTAAATACTTACCAAGGAACGGATATTTTTCAAACAAATAATCTTCCAAATCTTTGAATATTCCATAAATTGTTCGTACTGTTTCTTGTAAGTAATCTACTGTACGCCATTCTTTTTGAATAATTTTTTCCCAATCCCATTGGTCAACATAAATTGAATGTGTTGCATCAAGTTCCTCATCGCGGCGAATCGCGTTCATGTTTGTATATAAACCTTCACCAGCTTCGTAACCATATTCATGGAGTGCGAATCGTTTCCATTTCGCTAGTGAATGAACAATTTCTAATTCTTCTCCTGAATGAAGCATATCAAATTCAATTGGACGTTCTACACCATTTAAATGATCGTTTAAACCTGATTTTTTTGTTACGAATAATGGTGCAGATACGCGGAATAATCCAAAACGTTTTGCTAATTGATCCTCAAAAAATGTTTTAACTTCCTTAATTGCGATTTGTGTCTCTCTTACTGTCATTAATGATTGATACATGTTGATTTCCTCCTAAAATGTTTGGATGTAGTGGAAAGAAGCCAACAAAAAAAGCCCTTCTTTCCCAAAAAAACTGGGACGAAAGGCTTTGGTTCCGCGGTACCACCCAAATTAGCAACAGAGGTTGCTCACTTATTCAGTACGGAGATTAGAGAAATCTCGATACTGTTCTTCTTGTAACGGCGAAGTTCCCGGCTAAGTCTACTTTCCCTAAAGGATTTCGGTTAGCGACTCCAGGAGGTTCTTCATAACAGGCTTCGTATCAGGCTCACACCACCCCTGACTCGCTTTGACTACTTCCTACTACTACTCGTCCTTTCATAGTCGTTTTGTTGTCACATCTCTGAAACATTTTATTAATGATTATTCTATACAAAAAAACGAGAAAGTCAACAAAAAGTTTAAAATTATTTTTCAATTCTTTATTTTACAGCTTTATTGATTGTTTGTATTAATGAAAAACCCTTATCAAATCTACCGCCTCTTTTGTTGTTTTAATTTTAAAAATGATTTACTCACTGTAACCATCATGTATATGACAAGTAGTGTAATTGTCCGAAAAACCGAATCCATTGTATTTCTCATCATTCTCATTTCCTTTGCGATTCTTTTCATATGTAATAACGTTCTACAATTCGAATGAATCTATACAAATTTCGATAATGATCTCATAATGCATCAAATTATTGCCGATTTTATGATATACTATACCATTCAGTTGTTTGTTCTTATCAGTAACTGTTAGGAACAAACATAGTCATAAATCGAGATTATATTTCAAAGGCATTGACTACTATCAAAGTAGATTTTCTATAATAACGGAGTGATCATATGAGTAAAACGAAAGCAAAACCTAAGAAGGGTGTAGGCCAAGGTACAGGAAGTAAAGGCTGGAACCGCTGGCAATCTAGTGCTAAGAAAAAGCAAAACGCGAAACCATATAAAAGTAAAGGCACAAAAAAATAATTAAGGAACACATGTGATTTATTTACTTTACACGAAAAAGAATATAATTATTACAAAAAAGCTATGCTTTCACATTTATGAGAGCATAGCTTTTTATGTTCATGATATTAAATCATAAGAATATCCCGGATTTCTTCCTCGGTAATTGATGATAATTTTTCTTGTCCAGATTCGATAACCTCTGCAATTAAATTTTTCTTGCTCTCTTGCAGTTCATGCATTTTTTCTTCGATTGTACCCTGTGCTACTAACTTAATGACTTGTACAGTATTCTTTTGCCCCATCCGATACGCCCGGTCTGCTGCCTGCTGTTCGGCCGCAGGGTTCCACCATAAATCGTACAATATAACAGTATCCGCTCCCGTTAAATTAAGTCCAGTACCTCCAGCCTTTAAAGAAATAAGGAATAAATCGCCTTCCCCTTCGTTAAACCGATTGCATAACTCTACACGTTTAAGCGCTGGAGTGTTCCCATCTAAATAGAAAAAAGATACAGCTTGTCGGTTCAATTCACGTCCAATAATGGAAAGCATCTTTGTGAATTGTGAAAATATAAGAATCCTCTTCCCTGTACTTCTACATTCCTCTACAATTTCTAGTAGCTGTTCAAATTTAGCTGAACTTCCCTTATAATCATCAACAAACAAACCTGGATGACAACAAATTTGTCGTAGTCTCGTTAAACCAGATAAAATCCTAATTTTATTTTTACGCAACGTATCTTTATCCAAATGTTTTAAAGTTTCTTCTCTTAACTTTGCTAAATAAGCTGCATAAAGCTTCTTCTGATCCGGCAATAGCTCCGATGATTGTAAGTGCTCTATTTTCTCTGGTAACTCATTTAATACATCTTCTTTTAATCTTCTTAATACGAAAGGTTTTACGCGCTTTGCTATGTCTTCACGCCTTAAATCACCGAACTCCTTTCTTCCCGGTAGTAATTCCGGGAAGACGACGTAAAAAATAGACCATAGTTCTTCTAATGAATTTTCTACAGGTGTTCCTGTTAACCCGAAACGGTACTCGGCCTGAATGGTTTTCACTGCTCTTGCAGTTTGCGTCGTATGGTTTTTAAACGCTTG
Source organism: Bacillus sp. AFS098217 (assembly GCF_002551815.1). Taxonomy (GTDB): domain Bacteria; phylum Bacillota; class Bacilli; order Bacillales; family Bacillaceae_G; genus Bacillus_A. Next base: position 28,360 of record NZ_NVPR01000029.1, on the reverse strand, counting down.
TGCTTCATCAAGAAATAACGTATGAAATGGCTGTGCATATAGTCTTATATCTCTTCGTAATAAAGGATATGACGTAATCACGACATCAAATTTTGTAATATCTTTTAAAAGCTTACGGCGCTCCGTTTGGTTCCCATCTGCAATAACAGCTCTAATATGTGGCGCGAATTTTTTTAACTCAATTAGCCAGTTATAAACGAGCGAAGACGGAGAGACAACTAATATAGGTAGTTTCTTCTCTCGAATTTCAGGTAAAACAGAATCTATAAAAGCAATGCTTTGCAACGTTTTTCCGAGTCCCATATCATCTGCTAAAATGCCCCCAAAACGATAATAAGCAAGTGTTTTCATCCACTGGAATCCGTATGTTTGATACTCTCTCATTTCTGCATTTAAAGTATTTGGCACAGCAAACTTTAATTTTTTCGGGTTTTGAATATTTTCTACTAACTCTTGAACAGACTCATCTAAACTTAAAACATTGCCTTCTTGTAGTGAATTCATCCATTTCACACTACGAATAAGTGGAACATTTACTTCTTCCCCTTTTAAAAATTCTTTTCGAATACCTGATTCTTTTACAAATTGATTAATTTCATTAAACTCTTTACTCTCCAGTGATAATAGAGCACCACTTGCTAAACGATAATATTTCCGTTTCTCCTCAAGAGCAACTAACACACTTTTAATTTCTGCTTCTGGAATACCTTTTATATCAAAACGGAATGATAACCAATCAATTCTCTCTTTTCTTCTAACCCTTATAAGAGGAGTCGTATTTCCTTTATGTATTCGTAATTTGATCGCCGTTGTCGCATAAATATCAAGTAAACCTTTTAACATTGGAACTACATGATATAAAAAGTTATATTCTGCTTCCTCATTATGCATAAAATATCCGCCTTCTGTTTTAGCAAAGGCACTTTCATTCATAATTTGTAATATTTCTTGTTCTTTTTTCTCATCCCGATGAAGGACAGAAGGTTGCCCATCCTCTTCTAACGGATTAATGACAACATTTCCATATTGAAATTCTAGACCTGCCAATAAACGATTCTTAACTCGATCTAAAAATAATTTCGCTTTCAGAGGTGTTTTTTCAATTCGCTCTGATATGACTTCATCCATTCGAACATTTCCAAGTTTCATTAAACCTGGTACTACCTTTTCTACAAAGTGCTTCATTTTCTCATTTGAAATATGAAATTGATTACTTTGTGCATTACGCATCATTCTTTTTAATTCAACAAGTCGATTACAATCATCCTCATTCAAGCGATATAAGCGCCCTCCAGAAAGAGCATACGCATATGTATCCATTACGTAAACTTGATATAAACCGCTGATCTGAAGGATATATCCTCCATTTGCACCTTTACTGAACTCAAACTCTATCGGTAATAACTTTTTTGAAACTTGTATGCCATGAAATGACTTCCCATCATACGCAAACGTTACAAATCGAGTAGCAGAAAGCAATGAAAGCATGTAGTCCCATGAAGCAGGTGGAATTAAAATCATACTTTCATCTTGCTCAGAACTTATTTGCAACGATTCTACATACATTTTTTCGTTACGATAAATTTGAATCAATTGTTGAATGACCGTATCTGTTTCTTGTTGAAAACTGTGGGCCTCTGGCATATAAGTAAAATCATTTGAACATATGAAAGACTCTCTTTGTTCCACTTTATTAAGAAACTCTCTAATCTTATATATAGGGTATAACTTCTCTAGTTTTACCTGAATTCCAAATAAAGCTCCCCCATTTCTTGAAACAACTGGCATACAAATAAATTCGACATCAAGCATCTTACGTGTATCAAACCGATGTTGCTTACTTTTCGGACGCAGTGGCTTTTCACCAAATAAATCCAACATCCCGTTCGCGAATTGAACATTTCTAGACATACTATTTGTGGAATCGCTAGAATCTAGTGAGCGTCCAGTTTGCTGAAAATTATTGACATATAATAATACAGCGGCAATATGTTGGCAGTATGAATGAAAAGAAGCCAGTGAAGGGCAACTACATTTGCCAACAATATCACCATTATCAGCGTTTTCTATTATGACGTGAAAATCTTCGTTCCCTTCCACTGTTGCCTCGCAAATATTTCTCTCAATGTCATAATTCGTAATATTAACTTTGTTTGTCCTATAATAAGCCTTGCCCTTTTTGTAAGAGGTTTCTCCGCATAACTGTTTAATTATTGTTTTATTTAATGTAAAACTCATTATTTTGACCCTTCCCTAAAACTAAAGATTCACATTCCTAAAGTGATTAAAAACTTTCTCTTATACAACATTTTACATGTTATACGCCTAAATATAAAATAACATAAAAAATACACTACTCATTTGAGAGTAATGTACTTATAAACAGGACGTATATAGCTTTACATATAAAGTGAAACTTTAATCAGTGGGGTTTTCTTCATCCCCTACTGATTATTAGCCCTCACCAATCGGGCTTTACGGGCAGTTTATCTCCCACCTTACTTCTTTAGAAAAGCGGAAGCGGCTCGCTCAGAATCGCAGGACGTTGGAGCCTCCGACAGAGAGGCGCTTTTTGCCTCGTCCGAGGGGGCGAAACGACCGGAGATTCTAGCCGCTAGAGCTGGACAATGCTTTCTCCCAATTTTGAGGTGGGAGTATTACTGCCCGTTAATGCGGGATAAATTATTGTTTTAAAGAAATTCTCACTCTGAAATTCCTCTTCATTTACAAAATAAGAAAACCTTTTTTATATTGATTCTATTTCCATTAACCTCTTCGCCTCAAAATATAATACTTGTATAAACTTCTTCGTATTAATTCTCGTATGCCCAGAAGTTGCTAGTTCTTCCTTCGTCATTTCTGTCATACGTTTCCGAACAACAGTAAAATCAAAAAACTTCGGAGCATAGCTTTCAAACTTGGGATTCGAAAAGTCTGTTAAGCCAAGGGAAGCTAGATGATTTAAAGATTGATAAATCGCTCTGCGTACCCTTTGTTCTGAGGCTTTTCTTTCTTTATCAATTTCCACTTCTGAGGCCGCTTCTCCTAATTTTTTGACTGTAATATAGTGAAAAATATCTTTCAATGCTGGAAATCCGTATTCAAATGTTTTTTCTTTTTCTTGCCCAAATAAATATTCCAGCATACTAAGGAAATCTTTACTTCCATTCTCTCCAGCAATGCCAAGTTCTGATAATAAATAACGCCCTGAATCCGTTATTTTTTTCTCTTCTTGCACTGGTTCATTTCGAACTTGCGGTTGTTCCCATTGAAAGACGTTATTCAATGATTTTTGAATATCTTGTATGGAGCGTTCCAATCGGATGCGTTCCATCACTTTTCTTACAACTGATACAACTTCAATTTTGTTTAATGGTTTTGTAATATAGTATTCTACCCCAAGCGAATACGCTTCTCCAATTAGCTGTTTCGATTCTACTTGAGAAATCATAATTATTTTTCCTGTAAACGCTGGCAGGATATGACGAACCGTTTCAATCCCATCTCGAATCGGCATTAATAAATCAATAAATAAAATATCTATCTTTTTATAATTTAGCTGATCCGCTTCGATGAAAGCGCCATCTTCCGCTTCTCCCACTACTTCTCCAAGATCACCATCTTCAATGATTTGTGAAAGCATAGAGCGGAATACTTCATCATCATCTACGATATAATAAAACACCTTATTCCCCCTCCCGTACTAAACTTGACTCTGGTAAACAGACAATAAACTTACATCCTCCGCTGTTTTCACTACCTTGGAGCTTCACTTCTCCTCCAAGTTCTGTAGCCATCTCTTTTATATAGGAAAGTCCAATGCCTGTCGATGCTGCCCCTGTTTGATCATATTTCGACGTAAATCCCGGTTTAAATACTAACTCTTTATATTTTGGTAAAATACCAGGTCCATCATCGATTACTTCAAATATCACATTTGTGTCCCTTTTATATGCCTTTATTATAATTGTACCGGTACTCTCGATTGCTTCAACAGCATTTGCAACTAAATTGTTTAAAAGCGACAATACAGTATAAACATGATATTCGGCATGCTCACCTTCTATACTTTTAGAAAATGTTATCTTTTTTCCTAATAGCTGTGCGTACTTCTCGTTTATCCTAACAATCATTTCTGTCAACTCATGACCTTCTATATACTCAGAAAGATTTTTATCTAATAAAAGTTTTGATAATCCCGCAAAAATTCTTTGATTATCTTTTTTTATTTCGTGTACTTCCCCAGCAATTTTTAGCGCTTTTTTACTATGCATTTCTATGCTACTTGCATCATCACTCGCTTGTAAATTTCGGTATAATTGATACGCTTCTTGTGTAATTAACTCTGCATTTTGAAGTGTCTTTTTTAAATGAACCGATTCTACATATAAATTAGAAAGATGCATCAACATTTTTTCATTTTCTTTCCGAATTTGTAATTCTTTTAATTTCGTTTCATACAAGTTCATCATATTCAAAAATCCAAGAGCAAAAAAGCTTCGAAAAATAGCGATAATGATGAGCTTATTTACCTCAGAAAAAGTTATTGTCGTACCGAGTACTAAAACATGATAAAAAGCAAGTTCTGACATGCTTGCTATCATCTCAATTGTAATCCCAAGACACCCGATTATAAATGGTTTCTGATGAAATTTATTTACTCTACATAATGAAAACAAACTTCCATAAACAAAATAATAGAAGAAAACTGGATAACGCAAATAAAAAGACTCCGTTACATGAAAAGACCCTTGTAACATCCAATCAAGACAAACTCGAAACCCTACTACAGATAACCCAACAAGTATACCGGCTACTGCAGCTGGTATTTTCCGTAAAAACAATAGCAAAAAGAAAAAAATTGGCGTCCCAAAACTAACACGGAATGTATCATTAAACGGATGAAAATTTAGCTCTCCAGCAATCGGAACAACCACCATCAAAATAATTAAAAGGGACATATCTTTCTTCCATAATTGATTCCAACTCAAAGATGCCACTTCCTATTTATGAAATATGTTTGTTCAAAAATTGAACAAGGAAAGCCCGCTTATCATATAAACGGGCTTTCTTTCTATATTCTTACCTTTTCGACTGCTCTAATTTGACGATACACAGGCTGCCACATTGCTTTTTTCACAGCTTCCTTGATATCGTTATCATCAAGTTTCTCACGAGCTACACCTTCAGCAACTGCAACTTTCGCTACTTCAATTGCAACTGCCTCAGAAATGTTACGCAATTCTTCGACTTCTGGAAGAATTGGTGCTCCTGGCTTGCTTGTATCTACCTTGCTTGCGACTGCCTCTGCCGCTGCTGCAAACATACCATCTGTCATTACGCTCGCACGAACAACAATTGTTCCAAGACCAAGGCCTGGGAAGATAAGCGCATTATTTGATTGCCCGATTACATATGTTACACCATTATATGTAACTGGTTCAAATGGACTTCCTGTTGCCACTAGCGCTCGTCCTTCTGTCCAATGGATTAAATCTACTGGTTTTGCTTCTGCAAGCGGTGTTGGGTTAGACATTGGTAAAATAATAGGTCTATCTACATGAGAAGCCATTTCCTTTACAATCTCCTCTGTAAATGCACCTGCTACTGTTGATGTACCAATTAAAATTGTTGGCCTTACATGTTTCACAACTTCTGCAAGTCCAATCACTTCGCCTTGTTTCCATTGATTCACTTCAGATTCCTTACGTGCATATGGACGTTGGAAATCAAGAAGATCTTCCATATTATCTGTAAGTAAACCGTTACGATCAATACACCAAAAACGCTCGTTTGCTTCTTTCTCCGATAATCCTGCGCGAATCATCGCATCTCGCACTTGATCGGTAATTCCGATTCCAGCCGTACCAGAACCAAAGATAACAACACGGTGTTCACAAAGCGGGACACCTGAAGCTTCCACGGCTGATAATACTGCAGCAAGTGAAACTGCACCTGTACCTTGAATATCATCATTAAACGTACATATGTCATGACGGTATTTATCTAAAATTTTGCGTGCATTGCGTGAACTAAAGTCTTCCCAATGTAAAAGTGCTTTCGGGAACTTATTGCCTACCGCTTGTACAAATGTATCAATAAATTCATCGTAAGCTTCACCAGTTACACGCGGATGACGGTTTCCAATATAAAACGGATTATTTAATAAATCCTCTCGGTTCGTTCCTACATCTAAAATAACAGGTAATACACGACTAGGATCGATTCCAACTGCTGCCGTATAAACAGCTAACTTTCCGATAGCGATATTAATACCACCAACACCCCAGTCACCAATTCCTAGTATTCCTTCTCCATCTGTTACAACGACTAAATCAATATTTTCAGCTGTTGCACCAATATTAGAAAATGCTTCTTCAATACCAGAAGGATCATTAATTGATAAATAAACTCCGCGCGGCTTACGATATTCATGACTATATCTTTGAATTGCCACACCAACAGTTGGCGTATACACAATTGGAAGCATCTCTCGTAAATGATCTGTTAATAAGCGATAAAACAACACTTCATTTCGATCATGTAACGCTGTTAAATATACGTTTTTTAATAAATCATCCGGCTGCGAACAAAATTGTTCATATGCACGGCGTGCTTGTTCATCTAATGTTAATACCGCTGGCGGTAATAACCCTTTTAATCCTAGTTCTTCTCTTTCTTCTTTCGTGAAAGCGACACCTTTATTTAAAAGCGGTGTTGCTAATACTTCTCCTCCTCTTAATGTTGTTTCTAATGTTCCATTAGAGGAAACCGTAAATTTACTCATAACATCCCTACCCTTATTTATATATAACATTTCTATATTGTAAACAAAAAAGAGGGGAATGTCCCCCCTTTTTTTTAATTTTTCTTTAGAAGAGCTGCTCCCGCAATTCCTGGATGTGTCATTTCATATGGATCTAAAATTAAATCTAATTCTTCTTGTGATAAAACGCCATTTTTCACGCAAAGCTCCCTTACAGACTGCCCAGTTGCGATTGCTTCTTTTGCAACGCGAGCCGCTGCTTCATAACCAATATGAGGGTTCACAGCTGTAATAATCCCTACGCTTTTCTCAACATATTCTTTCAAACGTCCTTCATTTGCTTCAATTCCTTTTAGACAATTATCTGTAAAGGCACGGAAACCGTTATTCATAATGCTAATTGATTGAAGTAAGTTAAAGACAAGTACTGGTTCCATAACGTTTAGTTCTAATTGACCAGCTTCTGAAGCAAGACAAATCGTATGGTCGTTACCGATTACTTGGAATGCGATTTGGTTAATTACTTCCGGCATAACAGGGTTTACTTTTCCTGGCATAATAGATGATCCTGGTTGACGCGCTGGTAGCATAATTTCTGCAAGTCCAACACGTGGGCCTGATGCCATTAAACGAAGATCATTTGCAATTTTAGACATATTCATCATACATACTTTCAGCGCAGCTGATACTTCCGTATATGCATCTGTATTTTGCGTTGCATCTACTAAATCTTCCGCCCCAACAAGAGGTAACTCACTAATCGCAGCTAAATGTTTCACTACTGCTTCAATGTACTCTGGATCTGCATTTAATCCTGTACCAACTGCTGTTGCTCCCATATTTACTTCATATAAATGTTGACGAGATTGCTGAATTCGTTTTATATCACGTTCAATAACGCGAGCATAGGCTTTAAATTCTTGTCCAAGACGAATTGGCACAGCGTCTTGTAAATGTGTACGTCCCATTTTAATAACATGATCAAATTGTCCTGCTTTTAATTCAAATACGTCATGCATATATCCCATCGTTTGTAATAATTCTTCCAACGCATTTAATGTTGCAATATGGATTGCTGTTGGGAATGCATCATTTGTTGACTGCGCCATATTCACATGGCTATTTGGACTAATATAATGATAGTCTCCCTTTTCCATCTCTAATAATTCAAGAGCACGATTGGCAATGACTTCATTTGCATTCATGTTCATAGAAGTTCCTGCACCGCCCTGAATTGGGTCAACAATAAAATGATCATGCCATTTTCCTTCAAGAATTTCTTGCGCCGCTTCTGCAATAGCACCGCCCTTTTTCAATTCCAATCGTCCTACATCCGTGTTCGCAAGTGCAGCCGCTTTTTTAACAATCGCAAGTGCCTTAATTAAACCTTCATGGATTTTATATCCTGTAATCGGAAAGTTCTCTACAGCACGCATTGTTTGAACTCCATAATAAGCATGCATCGGTACTTCTTTTTCACCTAAAAAGTCTTTTTCAATTCGCATATTTTTTGTAGTTTCAGTTAATGTTGCCATCAATACTCACTCCTCATCTATTTCTTATGCTGCTTCTGTTTGTTTGACTGTTTCTACATATTGTTTTGCTTTCTCATGATCGAATTCGCCTTCCCACTTCGACATAACAATGGCTGCTAATGCATTTCCTAATACATTGACAGCTGAGCGAATCATATCCAAAATACGGTCAATACCAGCAATTAACGCGATTCCTTCGAGCGGTAATCCCATTGAGCCTAATGTTGCAAGTACAACAACAAATGATGCACCAGGAACTCCTGCCATACCTTTTGATGTCAGCATGAGAACGAATAATAGCGTAATCTGCTCCGTCAATGACATGTGTACACCATACATTTGTGCAACGAATAATGCTGCTAACGCTTGGTAAATCGCTGAACCAGTTAAATTAAATGTATAACCTGTCGGAATAACAAAAGAGGCAACAGCCTTCGGACAACCGAACTCTTCCATTTTCCTCATAATATTAGGTAAAACAGCTTCTGAACTTGCTGTTGTAAATGAAAGAATAAGCTCTTCTTTTAAAATTTTCATTAATGTAAAAATGTTTACTCCTACCATTCGCGCATTAATACCTAATACAACAATAACGAATAGTATAACAGTTACATACACAGCTAGCACTAATTTTCCTAAAGGAAGAAGTGTTCCTACGCCAAACTTTGCAACTGTAACAGCAATTAATGCAAATACACCGAATGGAGCAAATTTCATAACTTGGTTTGTGACCCAAAACATTGCCTCAAGTACACCTTCAAAAAAGTTAAACACAGGCTTTCCTTTTTCACCAATCGCCGCAACTCCTAAACCAAATAAAACTGAGAAGAAAATAATTGGTAATAGATCGCCTTGTGCAATTGATTCAAATACGTTCTTTGGTACAATGTGAACAATTGTTTCTGCAAAACCTTTTTTCTGTGTTGCATCAGCCGTTTGCTTATATGCTGAAATATCACTTTGCTGCAAGTTATTCATATCCACGCCTGTACCTGGCTGGAACACGTTAGCTGCAAGTAATCCCATCAAAATCGCAATCGTTGTGATAATTTCAAAGTAAAGAATTGTCTTACCGCCTAATTTCCCTAGCTTCTTCATATCACCTACGCCAGCTACTGCAACAATCAGCGCTGAAATAACAATCGGTACTACAATCATTTTAATTAAATGAATAAATATATCCCCAATTGGTGTGATATAAGAAATTGCCGTTTTATTGCCATAGAAGATTGCCCCTACTACAATCCCTAAAACAAGTGCGACAAATATTTGTGTTGCCAATCCGAATTTTTTCATGTACTTTCATCCCCTTCATGCGAACGCTTTCAATTTGTATTTATAAGAGCTTACTCACACATAATATAGGGAAACCTACAAAATCAGACAAAAACCTACAAGTTTGTCACAAAAAATCCTAATTTTTTTCTTGAAATATTCATTGACACTATTTCATAAAAAAGAAATAAAATAACCTTGATGAAACGTCGGATTATTTTGTATAATCTAAAAGATATATTTATTTGAAATGAATTAAAATGAAAAGGAGTGGATGTTATGAAAAATTACGTGAAGGAGTTCATTATATCTATTTCTTTTCTATTTCTTTTTTTAGTAAGGAACAAGGGCACCCGCCTTTGTTCCTTTTTTATTGCCATCTATATAGGGGGATTTTCATGAAACCATACAAACGTATTTTAATTAAATTAAGCGGAGGCGCGCTTGCTGATCAAGACGGAAATAGCTTTGACTCCAAACGTTTAGAGCATATCGCGACTGAAATTTTATCCATTGTTGATTTAGGTATCGAAGTCTCAATTGTCATTGGCGGAGGGAACATTTTCAGAGGAAACTTAGCCGAAGAATGGGGGATTGACCGTGTTGAAGCAGACAATATCGGGACTTTAGGCACAATTATTAATAGTCTCATGCTTCGGGGTGTACTAACAAGTAAAACAGATACAGAAGTACGCGTTATGACATCTATCCCCTTTACAGCAGTCGCAGAGCCTTATATTCGCTTACGAGCTGTACATCATTTAGAAAAAGGATATATCGTCATTTTTGGCGGTGGAAATGGGCAACCTTTCGTTACAACGGATTATCCAAGTGTACAACGAGCAATCGAAATGAATAGCGATGCCATTTTAGTCGCAAAACAAGGAGTAGACGGCGTCTTCACAAGTGATCCAAAACGAAATAAATCTGCAAAAATGTATCGAAAACTCAATTATAATGATGTCGTTCAGCACAATATACAAGTAATGGACCAATCTGCCTTATTACTTGCTCGCGACTATCAATTACCAGTACATGTCTTTAATTTTGATGAACCGGGAGTTATGAAGAAAATATGTTTAGGTGAAAATGTTGGAACATTAATAAATGATGATGTTACTAAGCTTGTACATGAAAATTAAATATTTCTTATTAATAAAAGGGGTGTGCATTACATCCCTTTTCTCCCATATCGTTTCAATATGCATATCACGTTCTACTTCTTATCCTTAGCACCCTGCTCAAAAATATACAAAATACTAAATACTCCAATGAACAGAATAGGTGCTATAATTAACAACTACACATAGTTTTTAACTAGTACTCCCTGCTCTACTAACGTATTAAATGCATACTGTACAATACCATATATATAAAGACCGTAATGAATTTAAATATATTCCTCATCATTAAACACCACACCACATTTCACAGGCACCTCTCCATATTAAAATATTGTGTTTCATACCAAAACAATATCAAGAAGAAAAAGGCAAGTAAACCTAAAAATACAAAATACTATCATCTCCTTTTCACATTCATAAAAAAAGGATACGACATCCTACCGTATCCCTTTCCTATCGCCACCCACTTCTTATAAGTAAAAACTAAACAACCTTACTACTTTCTCCTTACAACGCTCAAAAAAAGATAATGATTCAAAAAAGGCTGTTGTCATTTCTTTTGAATCATGAAAATCTTGTACTAATGCGTCATTCACTTCTTTAATAATGGAACCACCATGTATATACAAATCCATTTCATCATTTATATGAAAGCTTCGCGAAGTAAAGTTTGTTGTACCAATAATGGTTGTTTCATTATCAATAAGTATTAACTTCCCATGGAACATCCCCTTTTTATAACCATATACTGTAATCCCATTCTCGACAGATTGACGAATATACGGATACGCCGCTTCTTTAATAAGAGGTACATCTGGTTTATAAGACCAAAGTATTTTTACAGATACACCACGCTTTCGAGCCTGAATTAATGCATCCATGAGTTTTTGATCTCGCGGTATAAAATACGGTGTAGCAATCACAATAGAATGTTTGGCCTGATTTATGAGAGAAATATATTTCGCAATAACCCCATGACCATTATAACTAAACATAGTATGTAACGTGTTTCCTTTAACTGCTCGCTGAACTGTCTGCTTCATTTCTTCTGAAGTGTCCCGTTTCCAATCTAATGCAAATTGCTCTTCTAAATCCGTTACTCCCTCTCCCTGTACTCGTACATGATAATCTCTCCAGTATCCGAAACGCTTGTCTTTTCCTAAGTACTCATCACCTATGTTGAAACCTCCAGTATAACCCACTTTTCCATCTATTGTTGTAATGCGGCGATGATTCCGGTGATGAAGCGAATAAAAAAAGAATGGAAATTCCGGTTTTCTACTATACGTAAAATGAACGCCACTTGCCTGCAATTCATCTTTTAACTTTCTTTCAAAAGATAGATCGTTAATCCAATCAATTGATAAATATACTTCTACCCCTTCTTTCGCCTTTTCCTTTAATAAATTTAAAAACGTATGGCTGCTTTTATCATCCGAAATAATATAGAAATAAGTGAATATAGAATTTTTCGCTCCTTTTATATCAGAAAAGAGCTGACGATATAGTGATTCCCCCTCTACATATAATTGAAAATCACTATAATGAGGAGCATATTCCTTCAAGCGATTTTTCTCAGCTTCTATTTTTCTTCCCAGTGTTACGTCAATATGCATCCAAATCACAAGGAGAATCACTATGCTAATGATAATAGCAGTAACACGTAGTATTTTTTTCACCATCTCAGTTTCCTTCCACTCAAAGTCATCTATTTTATGTAGTCTTCAACAAAATCTGATTTTAATGCTTATTTCATTCACTTTCCTTACATACAGCTTTATGTTCAGCCATTGTTATGAGAAAAATATCCATATAAAGAGGTGGAGACTATGAAAACCAATAAAAGAAAACGACCCATCGTCTTTGTTCCGGGACTTTTTAGTTCTATGAGCAATGTTATTATTCCGGGTACAGGTAATTGGAGCTTCGGATTAGCTACATTTGTATATGGGCCTTTCATCATGATGTTAGAAAATATGGGATACGAAAGAAACGATTCAATATTTACAAGTGATCCCCTCACATTCCAAAATAATATGGGCAGATGGTAAAGTTGTAGGAGATATTCTTACAAAATTAGGTGATGGAAATACCATTACGAATAGCGTTTTCCTTTTAGATGGTGAGAAATATATAGTGCATGGCTCTCATAATGAAGTTTTATATAAAAGCAATCCATATTACAAAGGATACTTTAATTTACTAACACATAAAAAAGGATGCGGCATCATACCGCATCCTTTCTATTAAATAAAATTCCTCGCATCATTATTCCGCCCAAACTTATAAATCGCAATTAAGAAGAATGCTATTGCAAAGGCGAATAAGATTAAAATATTTAAATACAACTCTGAAAACGGAATTCCTTGCTGCAATTTCGAAATCGTGTCCATTAGCCAGCGTTGCGGTAAAAAATCAGCTATTTTTTGTACTGTTTTCGGCATGATATCATATGGAAAATAACATCCCGCTAATAAACATGTCGGTACAATAACGACATTTTGCATCGCATTTGAAGCAGTTGAATTTTTCGCAAAAGATACAATTACTAAAGACAAACCAATTGCGATTAAAGCAAATATCATGAGTACACCAATCATCACTGTGAAAGGCATATTTATATTCGTATGAAAAACATTCGTCATAAATAATACTGCAATTACAATTTGCACTGTTAATATAATCATATTCACCGCGACATTAGATAATATAAATTTCTTTCCATCTATTGGTGTCGATAATAATCTAAAATACGTTCTGTTCTCTTTTTCTTTTAAAATAAATCCTGATAAGTTCGCCGCTGAAAATAGCATAAACATGATAAGATAACCAATCGTTTGATTTGTCATATCCTTATTTTTCGAAGTATCTTCAAGTGTCTCAGACTTTACTTTAAATGAACTTTTTTGATACCCTGCATACATATTATTAAACGTACTTTGATCCGCACCTGCCACTTTACTAATCGCAGCGATGTTATCAACATAGTTATATAAATATGATTTTATAAACCCCGTTACTTGATCGCCTTTAATCGATGAAATCTCAATATGGCTCGGTTTCCCTTCTAGAACACTTTCCGAAAAACCGGACTCTAATGTAATAACACCATCAAGTTTTTTTGAAGTGAGTTTATCTTCTACTTCAGACTCCTTAACTTTACTTACATTTACATGATTTAATCCTTCTAAAAATTTCACTGTATCATTTGCTATAGGCTGATTTTCTTTATTTATAACCCCGATATTTAACGTTCCTTGCCCTACATTTCCATATATCGAAAAGGAGATGAGCGTTCCTATTATCGGCAAGCTAATAATGATTAGTAACCCTTTTTTATTTTTCAGAAGTACAGATAACGTTTTTTGTATGAGCCATAAAATATCTTTCATACTATAGCCCCTCCCGTCTACGTAATGCAATAATCGCAATTAATAAAAAGAGTGCTGAAATTCCGAGGTTTAAAGATATTACCGGTAGCGCCGCCCCTATGTCATTTGCATAAATAATTTTCATAATGGCTGTGTTGGCCCACGTTAATGGCGATAAATTCGTAACAACATTTTCTTCCACTACGAAATAAGCACCGCCAAAAATAGAAGCTAATTGCACAACAACCATAATAATCGCTCTAGATGCCTCACCTGTTTTTGTAATATATCCGATTCCTAAACCGAAGCTAATTGCTAGAAATACTTCTGTTAGTAAAATAATAAATATGATTCCAAGATGGTCGCCCCAATTCGCTTGAAAAACAAATTTACTAAATAAAACGATGAGTAATAGACAAAGTGCATTTGCTACAAGACTACCCAGCACTTTCCCAATGAAAATTTCAGCCTTACTTATAGGTGCTGCAATTAAACGATCCCCTGTTTTACGTATTCGTTCTCCTCGAATTAAAAAACTCGCCCCCATTGCAGCATACAGTGCAATCATTGTCGTCATTACAACCGCAAAGTAATCCATAGAACCTGGTTTTTTAGCAGCTTGTAAAGATGTTTCTTTAATATAATCATTATGATTTCCGTTTGAAATAACTAAGCTAACCTTACTTGGATCTATTTTTGCAACTTCAACTGCTACATTGTACTTATCAACAAATGTCGTAAGCATTCCTTCAACAATACTTCCTTCAATACTACTTCTGTCGCTTCCATAAAATTTCGCACCATCTTTATTCAATTCTACATATGCAGCATATTTATTTTGCTTCACTTCTTCTTTCTCATCTATACCTTCGGAAGCTTTTTTAAAATGGATTCCCGATTTATCGACCTCTTTAGTAAATTCTTCAAATGATTGAGAAAACATGCTACTCGCTTCATCTTTATAAAGCACTTGTATATCTTTAATCGAATGACTATCGCTATTAAATGCGTTACTTAACGCTGTTCCTAATACAAGCATAAGCACAATCGGAAATGCTAACATAAAAACTAAAGTTCTTACGTCCCTGAAATCTCTTTTAATGTGCATAACTGCAATATTGAAGATGTTCAATCGATGAACCTCCCTTTTCTATTCTTAAAATCACTTTATTTATCTCGTAAGTTTCTTCCGGTCAATGTAAGGAATACCGTTTCTAAATTCGGAGCCTGCTCCTCTAACGAGCGAATTTCAATGTCATGATTAATAAAGTGTTGAATAATTTTATTTAAATTATTTTATCCTGCATCAGAATTT
The DNA here is from genome assembly GCF_002551815.1 of Bacillus sp. AFS098217. Lineage (GTDB taxonomy): Bacteria > Bacillota > Bacilli > Bacillales > Bacillaceae_G > Bacillus_A. The sequence goes on along the minus strand of NZ_NVPR01000029.1, from coordinate 12,974 downwards.
ACTTTAATTACGTTCTCTTCAATTTGAACAGCTTTCACACCGTTTATCTCTTTTAATTTTTCAACGTCTAGATTTTCTACTGACTTCACTTCAATCCAAATGTCTTTCGTATCTGTAATAATCGCTTTTAACTGTTCTTTCGTTCCTTCTGCAATTACTTTACCGTGATCTACAATTGCTATTTTCGTACAAATCTCTTCTACTTCTTCCATGTAGTGACTCGTATAAATAATGGTGCTTCCCATTTCATTTAATTTCCGGACAGACTGAAGGATATAATTTCTTGACTGCGGATCAATTCCAACTGTCGGTTCATCCATAATAATTAACTTCGGTCTATGAGCGATTGCACAAGCGATATTCAGCCTTCTTTTCATCCCGCCAGAAAAGTTTTTCGGGTAGCTTTTATGTTTATCACTAAGCCCCACAAATTGAAGTGCTTCCTCTACTCTCGCTTTTAGTTCAGCTCCTCTTAGTCCGTACAATCCAGCAAAGAATTTCACATTTTCATAGGCGGTTAGCTCTTCATATATTGCTATATCTTGTGGAACAATACCGATGTTCATTTTCGCAAATCGATTATTTTTCTTTATATTTTTTCCTAGTATGCTGATTTCACCTTCATTACTTCTTAACAGCCCAGCAATCATATTTATCGTTGTACTCTTACCAGCACCATTCGATCCTAAAAATCCAAATATTTCTCCTTCTTTAATAGATAAAGACATATTATCTACCGCGATGAAATCACCAAATTTTTTCGTTAAATTTTTAATTTCCAATGTATTCATTATTTCACCCCTATTTCGGTTTCTCTGCTGTTATTATAAACAAAAAGAATGAACCTGCTCAGTGCAGAAGTTCATTCTTTTCACATGAGATTATTCACTTTTTTCATATGAGATGATTCATCCCCGTCCCATTCCCTTATATCGGCAACAACATTGTTATTGAAAAACCACTTGTCCCATCTACAATAATTTTACCGTTTACAGACGCTGTTCTCTCCTCCATCCCCATAATACCGAGACCTTTTTTAACGAGAGTTTCACCTTTTCCATTATCCTTCACTTGTACTTTCACCATTTTATTAAGTACATGAATATCTATTGAGATGGCTGTCGCATCAGCGTATTTCATCGCATTTGTTAACGCCTCCGTAACATTTTCACCGATAATTTTCCACTGGATTGGAGAAATCATATCTAAATTCCCTTTATATACGAAAGGAATGTTTACATCATGCTTACTGGAAAATTCCTCTATGAATAATTTCATACGATGAATGCCAATTTGCTCTGTTGGTGGCTTCATATTTTTTAATGTAATCCGAATGCTTTCAATGCCGTCTTTCGAAATATGAATTGCATTTTGTAATAACTCAGCAGATTTCACTTTATCTATTTCCATTAATCTCTTCGCTGCTTCCATTTGAATAAGTGCACCCGTCATCGAGTGACCAATTTTATCATGAATTTCTTGAGATAATCGATTTCTCTCCTCTAACTTAAATGTGTATTCTGATTGCCTTATGTAATCTTTATTTTCATTTAAATTTTTCGTAAGTCTTTGTATGTCTTTTCTCATTTTATCATTTTGCATTTCGAGTTTTAATAATCGTGCTATATAGCGGTGGGCCATCGTTAAGGAAAAAAAACAAAATGTACTAATAAGTCCATACGTCATTTGAATACCTTCACCTATAAAAATAATAGGAAGGATCATAATGAAAAAGATTAACCATTTCTTTTCTATATAATAATTTGCAATTTCATATAAGTTCAAAGGTAAAAACAAAATAAAAAACGGATGAATCTTCCACGTAAACAGTATGATTACGCCAACTGACACGCAGATTAAAACCTTATTGTACGTATCTTTTTTTAATATAGAAATCATCACATTTATAGAAAGATATATAAGCAAAGTAAGTATAATCCACGGTAAGTTCGTAACATTTAAATGAATATAGCTGAACACAATATATAAAAAAACAATAAATTTACTTAAAGTTAACCAAAATTCCATATCATTAATCTACTTTCCCTGTTAAATAGTAAATCGCGATTTGCGTACGATGCTCAAGACCCGTTTTCCCTAGAATAGACGTAATATAATTTGCAATTGTTCCTTCTGATATGAAGAGCTGCTTTGAAATTTCTTTATTAGAGAAACCTTTTGCAATTAATGCTATAATACTAAGTTCCCTCTCTGTGAAAAGAGTCTTATCTATTTTTGACTCCTCTTCTTTATTTTCCAGCAAGTTACACTTAATTTTATCAAGCACTACGTCTTGCATAACAGTTTGCCCGTTATATACTCCTTTTATCGCATCACGAATGCGCTCCGGGTCGTTATTTTTCAGTAAATAACCTTTCGCTCCTTTCTTTACTGCCTCCAAAATATACTCATCATCATCAAATGTCGTTAAAATAAGCGGCTTCGCTTTTGTCTCCTCACAAATTAACTTTGTCGCCTCTACGCCATTCATATTTGGCATACGGACATCTAAAAGCGCAATATCTACATCATGTTTTTTGCAATAATCTAGAGCCTCTTTCCCATCATTTACTGTTTCTAACACTTCAAATTCTTCGTATGTACTTAAAATAATCTTCATGCCTTCTCTAATAAAAGAGTTATCATCAGCTATTAATATTTTTATTTTCATGCTTGTTAGTACGGAAATTCCCCTACTAACATTCACATCCTTTCTCCATGTAACATCTCCCTATTGCTCATTATATACTTCCCGAAACTATTTTTTTACACGTTTTTGAAGTAGTTTCCTCTCTTAAAATATATTATTATGTTTTTTACATATATGTAGGGTCACTAATCATGTCTTACGTCTATATAATTGAAGTAGAAATTTCTTCGGATACTAAAAAACCTTCCACATGGATTTCATATCATATGGAAGGTTCTTTCCTATATAAGTGCTTTAATTCCTTCTAAAACCAATCCAATTATAAAGCCACAAACAGCACCATTCACACGGATCCATTGCAAATCTTTACCGAGGTTATTTTCAATCATTTCGATCAATGTTTGATCGTCTAGCTTATCAAGATTTTCTTGTACAAGCTTTCCGATTTTAGAATGATTATTTTCAACAAGGTTTACAATTTGCTTTTGCAACCAATCTTCTATTTTTTGAACTGTTACTGGGTCTTCTTTCACTTTGTTCATTTGCTTTGTTAAAAATGGATGAAGATATTGATCTGCAAACTCTTCTTTTTTAATAAAAGCCACTGCTCTTTCCTGTGCTTGTCCTAGCAATTCTTTTATTTTGTCAGCAGCATTCCAATTTGTAATCCAGCTTTCTTTCCAATTCTCCAATTCCTGTAATACCGATTCATTCCCCTTCACATTAATAAGTTCTTGGCGAATTTTCATTAATATAAGTTGTCTTGTACTATTATCTGGATTTTGCAAACTACTAATATTACTAATCACAAACTTCTGCAAAATGTTTCCGATTTTCTCTTCATCTACAATATTCATGAAAGATTTAAGAGTAAACTGCAAAAATCCATCCACTTTTATATTTTCCATTGCTTTCATACCTAAACTTCCAAGCTGATAACGAGCTTCATCTTGAGCTGTCCATTCTTTCGCTTTTACCAACATGTAATCAAGCGTTTTTTCATCATATTCTTGTACAACTAATTGATTAATAAGGATTTCCAATATGTTTCCTGTATTAATCGTATGCAAATATGTTTTTAATTCTTTTTCAATTACAGTAGCTAGCTTTTCGGTATCAATTTGAAGAATCGCCTTTTCAGCAATTGTAACAATCCCTTTCTTCACGCTATCGGATTGCAACTCTCTCTCAGCAACCTGTAATACCATTTGTGCTAACTGCATTTCTTTCACTTTATTTGTGATACTTTCCTTCGTCAACCACTCATTCTCTAATGTAGAAATGAGTCCTTTTGTAACCCGTTTCCGGTTTTTAGGTAATAAAGCTGTATGCGGAATGGGAATACCCATCGGATGACGAAATAAAGCTGTAACCGCAAACCAATCGGCAAGTCCACCAACTAATCCAGCCTCAAATCCACCTTGTATAATCTCCCCTGCTACCGCTCCTTGAAAAGGGATTGTTGCTGCAAAACCTACCCCCATAACCCCAAGTGAAATACCCGCTAAATATTTTGACTGTAATGACATTGTATACACACCCTCTTGTTATGTAAAATGAAGCTTCTTAATTGTATTTAATTCATATTAGTAACCTTGTATATCTTGAAAAAGCTTATATCTATACTATAAAGAACCTCGTTAAAAATAACAAAGAATTTTAGTATTCGCTAGAACGAATAAGTGAATATGTAGCAAGTTATATAAATCCTTTTTAATTTTTCGATATCTAAATCCCTGCTATGCATAATAAAATATAGCCTACACTCGTTTGCTCTTTCTGTNNTGGCAGAAAAAGGCCCTAACCGCTTCTATGCATGGCCAGATGCTCTCTCCCACCTAAAATATGTTGGTTTTTAATTGATGTATATATACCGATTTCCATCTACTCCTTCTCAAAGGTTAGTAATCGTGTTTAAATTAAAAAGATGAGGCTTCATGCCTCATCTTACATTACTTCTCTTCTTCTAGCGCTAAATTTAATCCCTTTTGATAATATTGCATCATCACTTCTTTAGGAACCATGCTACCACCAGTTCCCCAAACGATGTGTGTACCTTTATTCATTTTTTCCGTTACATTATACTTCTGTAAATATTCTTTTCCCTCTTTACATAATTTCATTGGTCCGATCATACCTGCTAGTGCAGAAGGTTCTAAATAAATCTTCTCTGCATCAGCAAGTTCCTTTAACAGCTTATACAACTGCTCGTCGCTAACTGTGTAATTCCCACTTAAAAAAGGTTCCATCGTTTTCCCTACAAATCCAGACGGTCTCCCTACAGCAAGTCCATCCGCGTCTGTCACATTATCAATACCAATATCTTGGACAGCAATTTTATCATGAAGCCCAGTCATTAGGCCAAGTAACATACATGGAGAATGAGTAGGCTCTGCAAAGAAGCAATGGACATTGTCTTTATATAATAGCTTTAAACCAAATGCTACTCCTCCAGGCCCACCACCTACCCCGCATGGAAGGTAAACGAATAAAGGATGATCTTCATCTACTGTGATCTCTAACTCTTCTAGTTGTTTTTGTAAACGAGATGCTGCCACAGAGTATCCTAAAAACAAATCATGAGAATTTTCATCATCGACAAAATAGCAGCTAGGATCTGCATTTGCTTGCAAACGCCCTTCTTCTACCGCTTTACTATAATCCGCTTCATATTCAATCACGGTTACATTTTTACTTCTTAGCAAATCCTTTTTCCATTGTTTCGCATCAGCTGACATATGAACAGTCACATTAAAGCCTAACTTTGCACTCATGATGCCTATACTAAGTCCTAAATTTCCAGTTGATCCTACCGCAATGGAATACTCTGCGAAAAAGCTTCGAAAACGATCACTATCTAAAATTGAATAATCATCTTGCACCGTTAACATTTGATGCTGAATAGCTAATTTTTCCGCATGTTTCAGAACTTCATAAATTCCTCCTCTTGCTTTAATCGATCCCGATATTGGAAGGTGGCTATCACATTTTAATAATAATTCTCCTAATATAGGTTGCTCATAATTCTGTTCTAAAGAACGTTTCATAGAAGGCACTCTCACTAAAGGAGATTCTATAATACCATTTGTTCCTTTTGTTTCAGGGAAAACCTTAGCGATATATGGCGCAAAACGTTTCAATCTCTCCTCGGCATCCTTTACATCCTCTTGAGTAAGGGGAGAACTTTTCATTCCTGTTTCAAATTTTTCGATATTAGGATTAATCCAAAATACTTCTTCCATCGAAATAAGATTATTTAATAACGGGTATTTATCTTTCCATGTTTGTATATTTTCATTTTCAATCCCCTTCATTGGTCCAATCCTCCTCATTTTCTTGTAGCAAGTTTCATAATAAATTATAATTAAATAAATTTTAATACAGTTTAACACACAATTATCTTTATGTTAATTTTAATTTAATTTATTTAAATCAAATTAAATATTTTTTATTAAGGAGTATGAGTTATGGAAAATATAGACATCGGAAAGAAGATTGAAAAATATAAAAAAATTAAGGGATTAAATAGTAGAGAGTTAGCAAAATTAGCTGAAATTACTCCTTCAATGTTAAGTCAAATTGAGAGAGGGTCAGCTAATCCTTCTATTCAAACACTGAAGGTCTTAGCTAAAGCTCTGGATGTTCCAACTTTTAGTTTTTTACTTGAAGAAACAAAAACGGATGATTTGATAGTCAGATCTAGTAAACGAAAAAAAATGATTATTGATAATTTGTCTTATGAGTTATTGTCACCTGATTTTACAGGGAATTTGGCAACAGCGATTATGAATCTGCCTCCGAATACTTCTTCGTCAGAAAATCCTCTAGAACATAAAGGAGAAGAAGTAGCATTTATTTTAGAAGGAAAGATTAAGGTGTATTTGGATGAAGAAGAATATGTATTAGAAGCTGGTGATAGTGTGAAAATACCAGCATATTTGAAACATAAATGGGAAAATAATTTTGATCAAAATGCAGTCGTCTTATTTTCTGTTACCCCACCTGTATTTTAATGTAGATACATGTAAGATGTTACCCAACAATCGGGTTTGTTTGGTGAATAAGAAGTAAAAGGGGAATACATATTATCTATACTAATATGTATTCCCCTTTATTTTTTATGATTTAGATCTTGATATTATAATTTTATCAGACTTTATTTTAAATCAACCAGAGGAATATGTACCTCTGGTTTTACTTCGCTATCTCGCTATTCACGAATGATACTATTAAACTTCAACAAAAGCAAAGATATTCTTATTGTAAATCGATAACAAATTTGCTTAATTTTGCTATAAAAAAATAAGAGCCTTGCTAAATAAAATGTAATAAGGCTTTTTAAAGTTGTTTAATACCAGATTGTTCTATACAATTTCATTCATAAAAAAGATAATAAAGTTGTTTAATTCTTACCGAGCGAACGCCCCAGTTAGTTAATAAGTAGGAAACTCTACAACGGATATAAGTAAATCAAAATCATAAAATGGTGAATGCACATTAAAGACCTAAATTTTCAATTATTAGATACCAATTTCACTTCACCTATAATTAAATTACTATCTAACCATTCTTCTAACATCTTATTAAAGAGCTTTGGATCTGCTAAAGGTATCCCATGACCAATCTTAGGAATGATAACTCCTTGACAATTGGGATTGTTAGCCATAATCTCCTTCATTGAATCCTTCATTATTTTTTTCTCTTTTTCACCAACAGTAACTAATATATTGTGTGGGTATTTCCTGAATGTTTTAGGTATTTTAAATGAAGAATTTTCATTCATAACCCTTAAAAAAGCGTCTTTGTTTATTTGTAGACTTTCTTGATAATAAAGATTAAAATACTCCTCGCATTATTTTTCTTTTAACATTGAATACTTTCGATAAGCTTTATAGAAACTGCTACCCAAAAAAACAACCAGAAGTGCGGGAAACAACTTCAAAAGGACAAATGGAGTTTCAAATAAAAATGCTTTCCAAAATAATGAACCTTTCATACTCCAAAGACCTTCATGATATAATCCCGAATCCTTGTAAGGCATATAAGATGAAGCCAAACACAGCATACCCAACATAAATGAATAACCCATTAATCTTTTATAATAATTACCCTTTGATTGGCGGTCCGAGAAGATTTCATTTTGCTTATCATCTTCTTTTTGCCAATAAACCCCACCAAGCCAGGAGCCATTTATATAAATCCAACCGAGGTCTTCATATATCCCTTTGTAATCTTCGAACTTTTTCTTTGATAAATAATCTTGATAATCCAGTCGCATCACATATCTCTTGTCGGTTTTTTCGAAAGTGTATATTCCTAATCCACTAATATTTGTACAACGATATCCTTTTTGTAATTGCTCGTTCAGCCATTGCTCCTCTTTTTCAATATCAAAAAACATCTTAAATTTCTTCATTCGATTCACTTCCTTCGTACAGGGATAAAATATGCAATAACCTGTTTTGTTCCATTTTCAAAATGGCGCTTCCTTCTGCAGTTATCATATAAACTTTTCTCCGACCTGACTCTCCAACAGCTTCGATCCAACCATGCTTATTCAAGTTTTCAATCGCACCGTATAATGTACCAGCTGCTAAAATAACAGTACCGTTACTTATCTTTTCTATCTTCTGCATTACGGCATAGCCATGGAGTGGCTCACGCATAGCTAATAAAATATAATGCATGGTTTCAGACAACGGTAATAATTTATGTTTCATATCCTCACCCTCTATTCAGTTCGACTATGTAGTTCAACTGAATAGTCAACAACATTTTCAAAGTTAGTCAAAGGAACTTAAAGTAAAAAGCTTGATAACAAGGGAAAAATCAATCTAAAAAGTCGCTTTCCTTACGTAAGGGAAAGCGACTTTTTGTGTAGTCTTATTCAATTAAATGGCCCGATTGTTGAACAAGAAAAAACCTGCATTTCAAGCAGTTTTTTTGATCGTACTTTTTTACAAACAGTACATCTTTTTTATAAACGGTACGACTTTCTTATAACCAGGACAACTTCATTCCAAACCAACATTTGTAAATTCTTTTTACTATTGTTTTGATTCATCAATTTTAAATTGTGAAATCAATCCTTCTAATTCTTCAATTTTGTTCCTTATTTGCATGGATTGATTCGTTATTTCTGTAATGGATGATGCTTGTGTTTGAATTGCTTGTACGGTTTGATCCGTATCTTTTGCTACCCTTGTAGACGTTTCTGATACTACTGATAATGAAGCGTTAATTTCTTCCGTTCCAGCAGACATTTCTTCTGTCGTAGCTGATACTTCTTGGATTTGTCTTGTTATCTTATGAATATCTTTCATGATTGTTGAAAAGGCTTCGTCTGCTTCATTAGCAGCATTTCTTCCTTGTTCCGCTTCTTCTTGACCTTTTCTCATAATTTGAACAGTATCTTTTGTATCTTGTTGAATTGATTTAATTAAATCATTAATTTCATGTGCGGATTGCTTGGATTGTTCAGCTAAATCTCGCACTTCAGCTGCAACAACTGCAAAACCTTTTCCATTTTCCCCTGCACGTGCTGCTTCAATTGCAGCATTTAAAGCAAGCAAGTTTGTTTGTTCCGCAATATTCGTAATAGCGTTTAAAGCTTTATCTATATCTTGCGTACGCATCACAAGACGTTCTATCATTGTAGATGTTTCTTCCACAGCTTTATGTACATTATTCATTTGAGTAATGGATTGCTTGATTACTTCACTTCCACTATCCACACGATCAGTTGTAATAACAGACACTTCAGCAACAGTTGATGCAGATTCAGCCACTGTTTGAACTCCATTTGCTACGTCATTCATTGCTGTTGAGCTTTCTTGAATACTCGTAACTTGCCCTACTATTTGTTTGTTCACTTCATGAATCGTTTGAACAGCTTCGTTAGAGATTTGAGATGCCTGTTTTGTATTTTGCAACATACAATCAGTCGAGGAAGTAACCTCATGTGTTGTTACCTTTATTTTCTCAATTAGTTGTTGCAAATTGTCTAACATATGATTAAAAGAAGTAACAATATTTCCTAATTCATCATTTGCTTCATAAGAAGTACGTATTACTAAATTCCCATCTGCTACTTCTTTCATATCATGCTGTAATAACGTAATTGGACGGTGAATAGATGTTTTAATGATATATCCAATAAACATAATAACCGCAGTCACTATAACTGAAATAATAATAAAGATTAGTACCATATTCTTCATGTTGCTAACATTATCTTTTTGTAATTGTTCTGCATGGTTAACATTATAATTAATGAGTGCTTGAATACTATCACTTGACTTTTGTATAGCGGGCTCAACTTCTTTTAAATAATAAGCATAAGCATCTTCGTTTTTATTTTGCATCGCTAAATTTTGTGCTTCATTTATTGTCGTTCTGAACTCTTGATAATTTTTCTGAAAATCTGCATATAATTGTTTTTCTTCTTGTGAAGTAATCTTAGACTCATATTTTTTTAATAGTTGCTGATTCTCATTCTTTAATTGATCCATTCTACTTACTAATTCTTTGTTTCTTTTATCATCAGTTGTAAGCATAAGTTCCATAAGATTTTTAGCACCATAATGAAAATTAGATTCTACAGTCTCTATCCAGTAAATTGGCAGCAATCTTTCTTCATACATACTTGTAGAAGCTTCGCCTGTCTTCTTTAAGCTGATACCCCCTATAATTGATAAGAGAATACATGCAATACTAGCTATGATCATTAAGATGTTCAACTTTGTTCCAATTTTTTTATTTTTTAATAACAAAATTAAGTCACACTCCTTTGTAAATTTAGATATAACGTTATATAGTATATATTATAAAATGACAAAAAACGACAGGGAAATACGTTTTTTCAAATAAATGTATTTTTCTTCAGGCACTTATAGTTAATAAAATTGGAGATTGAGAAGAATCGTGAGTTATATCTTTGAATATGGCTCTGGTGTGAAGGTTTTGAAATATTTGAATGTAAATAACCATTTGACATATTTACTGCACCAAATAACGTAACACTTGCATGGCGTCCATATGTAGGAATTTATTTTTATTCACCACGAAGAAACCAGGAAGTATGTAGGGCTTGATAGTCACGTATATGTGTTTCATCTTCATAGAACAGTATCATATCTTCCGATAAGTTTTTTTTATCCAGTTCAGTTCTCGTAAGAACTTTTGTTGTTTCAGAGGATCTGCTTTTTTCAAACGATAAATGGGTCTTGTGTAAGTAAAGCCCCAACGGTGTAGCATGTCGCAAATTCCACCTCTAGACATAGAAACATGGTAACGCTCCTCTAAAAAGTATTGAAGGACACGCGTATCCCAATGTGTTTCAGGTCCAATCCCTTCTTGATTCGGTGTACTTTCTATAAAATTCTGGTGTTGGTTTAGCAATACTTCCCTTGAAATACCTAAGTCATATTAACAAGTTTTTTTAATGAGTTGCACTAACTCAAAAATAGAAGTCAGTCTCAATAAAGAGATCTGACTTCTATTTGGGTAACCACGATTATCATAGAACTTTTACTTTAACAGTTTGTCTTCCCCAATTCATAGCCTTACTTTTTGAACCTACTAAAACATCAATACGATTACCTTTTATTGCACTACCGGTATCACCAGCGATTGCTTCACCATAATTTTCTACCCATACTTTTGATCCTAATGGAATTACTTTCGGATCAACTGCGATCATTCTCATATTCGGATTTTTCGTTAAATCATGCCCCATCGCACTTAATACGCGTCCACCATATGTACCATTTTCACTTGGATCAGCAGTATACGCTGTCGCTACAACCGTTAATTCACGTTTACCCGACTGTGTGTTATTTTTAGATGCTTCTTGTGCTTTCGCTTTCGCTTTTGCTGCTTCTTGTGCTTTCGTTGCTTCCTGCGCTTTTACTGCTTCTTGTGCTTTCACTGCTTCCTGCACTTTTGCTGTTTCTTGTGCTTTCGCTTCCTCTTTCGCTTTTGCTGCTTCCTGTGCTTTTGCTTCCTCTTTCGCTTTTGCTGCTTCCTGCACTTTTGCTGTTTCTTGTGCTTTCGCTGCTTCCTGCACTTTTGCTGTTTCTTGTGCTTTCGCTTCCTCTTTCGCTTTTGCTGCTTCCTGTACTTTTGCTTCCTCTTTCACTTTTGCTGCTTCCTGTGCTTTTGCTTCCTCTTTCGCTTTTGCTGCTTCCTGTACTTTTGCTGTTTCCTTCACTTGCATTGCTTTTTTCGTTTTTGCTACTTCTTGCGTTTTCGATTCAACTTTCTTTTCAATTGGTGCTGTACTTGATAAGAAAGAAACATTTACATAAGCTGTTTTTCCTTTATACTCAAATTGTAGCCATCCATCTTTCACTTGATGCGTTGATTCAATTACATCGTCCTTTTTTAGTCTGCCAAGAACTTCTGATTCTGTATTTGCTTCAGAACGTACATTTAACAAGTTTGCTGTTACATGATAAAGATCTTTTGTAAACTCCGAACTTACAAATACTTCTTTGCCATTTAACTCAATTTTGGACCAGCTTTCTTCAGTATGTATGACATTTAACTTTTGTCCATCTTTTACTTTATCTACAACTTTTGATTCCGTTGTTGGCTTTTCACGTACGTTGAGTACATCCGCTGTTACGATAGTTTCCGCGGTAACAGATGTTGTAAAAGCTCCCAATCCAAGAACTGTTGCTGCGCCAATTATTTTTTTCATAATAGCCTCCATTGCGTTTTTTTGACTTCTATTATATCAAATTCTTCCATAATATTAGGAGATTTCACAGAATAACAAAACATTTGTAACAGTATATTAATATAAATTAATATACTGTTGTTAATAGATGCTCCTTTTACTCCAAGATTATCAAATTCTCATTTATCAGCAAATAAAAAAACGTCATTTTGAAAAAAGATTGATCAAAATGGTGTCTTCTTTATGGTTATCTATTAAATTTTTATAATAAAGTTTGATCATTTTTTATGGTTTTTTCAACTAAAGTCCTCATCTCTTTAAATACGTTTATTTACAAGTTTCCTGTAATACCCTTATTAAATTAATGTTGAGTAACTATTTCTCCATTAATTCTTTTTTAGTAACTGAATATATATTATGGGTTTTGTTAAAAACAAATGATTCTTTCTCCTTAGTGAAGCTACTTTTTTCAGGCACACGAATTGATGGTGTTGCATTGAAATAAAATTTGATTAAAAGTATCGCGCAAACCCATATTTTACAATAAATAAAAAGAAGCCATTTTGAAAAAAGAACAATCAAAATGGCTTCTTTTCTTCTTGAATGAACATTCCGTTTTATAAAAAAGCATTCCTGTATTAA
>NZ_NVPR01000039.1 GCF_002551815.1 Bacillus sp. AFS098217 | reverse complement strand
GGTTCTGGTGCAAAAGCTTCAGGGAAATTGCAAATAATCTCTAAATGGGATACAGCCGAGATACGTGTAAAAATAGGTCATAGACTTACTTTTATTTCCATCTATGACCTATTTTATTTATAGAGGTATCGCTTCTTCTATTGGATGAGGAATCTTTTGTAAGTCAATTACATAATCACCGAATCGTTTTATATGTCTAGTGATATAAGGGTACCGCCAGCGAAACGGAAATAAACCACGCTAAGAATTTTTAAGTCGTTTTAGCACTAATTTAAATTAGTGTTGTATGCGAAATTGGATAACAATGTCTAAAACTTTATTATTCGAATCCTATACTAAGCTTTCTTCCCCCTCATTTTATGACAAAGAGACATGATAAGCCAAATAGCAGTTGGAAGTGCGATTGCTCCAATAATCATAGACGCTAACATGTTAACTGTACTGCCAGAGGCGTATAACAATATAAGAATAGCTATTAAGAAGAGAAGGGCTCGTATAGTTTTCAAAAGATTAGCTAAGCCTTTTTTTTCTTGTACCTTCCATTTGTTACTATATGTTGTGATTACAGTCCAAACTATTGGAAGTGCAGTGGCAGTGGAAATAACTGCTATTGTCAACAGTATGGATTGTAATGTACCAGAGCTTATCATTGCTCCAAACCATACGAGTACTGTTATTAAAACGAACGGAATGGCAAAATAATTCATAGAACGGGCTAAATTCCCATACTTTTCTACGGATGTGTCACGGTCACTATAAATTGGTTTTGTATTAGGTTGTGCTCGAAATAAATGAATGTTTCCTTGTGAGGCAATATGCGACCATCCAGAGAATGAAAAAAAGTCCAAGTATTCCTCTGCTTCACCCTCTTTTAATGAACGATAATCTACACTGTAGATATAATCTGAGCATTCTCCTTTTTCAAGCGTATACCCCATAAACTTAAAATCACTAACATGCCAACCCTTTAAAGAAAATCGGTGTAATTTTTCCATGTCCTTTTCCTCAGAAAAAGCTAACCCACCTGACGTAATATACTTTGTTTTTCTCATTCTTTAACCTCCTTCAATCCCGTTTCTGCTAATTGAATCATCAGTTTTCTTACCTTCACATCTTCTTCTAATACTTCTCTGCCCTTGTCAGTAAGCAGATATGTTTTACGCCTTGAATCCGAACCATCATTCAAATAAATCCATTCTTGTTTTAATAACTTTTTTATAATCGTGTACATGGAAGCAGGACCTATAGTAATTGCCCCTTTTGTTGTTTCTTCAATTAAGCTCATAATTGAGTAACCATGCCTTGGTTTCGTTAAAGCAGCCATAATATAAAACACTGAATCCGTTAATTGCTCAGTTTTTTTCAACCCATCACCTTCTATATCTCTTTAATATGTATCACAAAATGATATATCCAAAAATAATATATCATTTTGTGATACAATTGTCTAGAATTCTCTATGATTTTTGAACCAATTATCATACACCCTAATTATAAAATTGAAACGAAGTGTTTTCAGTAGCTAACTAATGGATAGTTAGGGTTAACCCATAATAGACAATTTACTTAATAAAAATAGACGAAGCAACAGAAACAATATTTATAAGCTCAATAAATTTCATTTGGAAATAAAAGTAAGACTATGACCTATTTTTACACGTATCTCGGCTGTACCCC
>NZ_NVPR01000038.1 GCF_002551815.1 Bacillus sp. AFS098217 | reverse complement strand
AAAAGATAGATGTGACTTCAATGTGAATTTGAAGTGAAAGGGAAGGGGATTTTAAAAATGATGTTAAATTTCAAGAGAGTGGTAGATAGAGAATAGAAAAACAGTTATTATGAGAATATTCAGGGGCATAAAATGACAGAGAAAGAATAATTGTAAAGCTTTTCTTGTAAGAAGATATTATAGATAAAATAGTATGTAAAATGAAGGGATACTCGTTTTACTACTCGTGAAAATAAAAGTTGAAATCTATAAAAAAAAGGATTATGCTCGACTATATTATGAGATTATAAAGATTTATGTGTTTTACTAGATTTTATCTTACATAATGAGGGATAGAAGCACTTTATTAAGGGAGTTAGTGATATGCAAGAAACAAAAAAACAAGGATTTTACAATCGTTTTATACGATTAAGTCCACCGCAAATTTTAGCAATGGGCTTTTTTTGTTTAATTGTTGTCGGAGGAATGTTATTAAAACTACCGTTCGCAACAAAAGAATCGATTAGTTGGGTAGATGCCTTTTTTACGGCAACATCAGCAGCGACAGTGACTGGTTTAGGTGTTGTAGATACTTCAAGCACTTTTACAATGTTTGGTCAAATTGTTATTCTGTTTTTAATTCAAACAGGTGGTCTTGGGTTAATGACAATTGCAATTTTAATTGTATGGGTACTAGGGAAAAAAATTGGTTTGCGTCATCGATTGCTAATTGGAGAAGCATTTAACCAAACGAATATTGGCGGTCTTGTAAAATTAGTGAAACGAGTTTTTATTTTTTCTATTTGTATTGAATTAGTAGGAATCGTTTTTTTATCCATTCGATTTATCCCGGAATTTGGTTTTGGTAAAGGTCTATATTATAGTATTTTTCATGTTATTGCCTCTTATAATAATGCAGGATTTGCACTATGGCCAGATAATTTAACAAGATATGTAGGAGATCCTATTATTAATATTGGGATTTGTTCTTTAATTGCTATAGGTGGTTTAGGTTTTACGGTGTTAATTGATATATGGTATAGCCGTAGTTTTAAGAAACTATCCCTTCATTCAAAAATTATGATTCTTGGAACAATCACACTTAATGTTATTGCAATGATTGTGATTTTTATATTGGAGTATAATAATGTAAAAACATTAGGACCATTGTCTTTAGGTGACAAGTTATGGGCTTCGTTTTTCCAAGGAATTACCCCCCGTACAGCAGGATTTAATACGATTGATTATGGAGGAATGGGAGAGCCAACCATATTGTTTACGATGATTTTAATGTTTATCGGTGCAGGAAGTGTTTCGACAGGTGGGGGAATTAAGTTAACAACATTTGTTATTTTAATTACATCAGTTCTTTCCTTTTTTAGAAAAAAGGAAGACTTTGTTTTATTTCATCGTACAATCAAAATGTCAACGGTAACAAGAGCATTAGCGATTGTGGTAGCTAGCCAAATTCTTATTTTTACAGCAGTATTTTTATTAATGCTTACAGAAAACTTTAGTTTTATTCAGCTATTATTTGAAACAATTTCAGCATTCGGTACGGTTGGATTGACGATGGGAATTACGGCTAAGTTATCAGCAATTGGAAAATGTATCATTATGTTTGTTATGTTTTGTGGACTAATCGGCCCGTTAACATTGGTGTTTTCTTTAGCGCGACCAGCAAAACAAAAAATTCGATATCCATCAGAAGATGTTTTCACAGGATAAGGTATCTCGCAAAAAGCGAGATACCTTTTTTCTTTAAAAAAGCGAGAAAAATAAACCGATGATCGCAGCGCGGAATATAATAGCAACAACTGCAGCAATGCCGCCTACAATAGCAGCGATGCTGCCAGTTACAGTAGCGCCACGATTATAAGCATAAATACCGAGTAAAACAGAAACAATGCCGAAGAGTGTTGGAAATGTAAAGAGTGATAATATAGCAAGTGCAAGAGCGATAAATCCTGCTGTGGATCCTGCTGTTTTTGATTTCACATCGTCCTTATCATCATAGTTGACTCGCTGAGGTGCAACTTCTGCTGCGTACTCTTCTTTATAATCGCCTTCGACTTTATGGTTGTCATCAAATTTATCAGTCAAGGTAATAGCTCCTTTCATAACAAGGTTCATTAAGTAGTATGTATATCTTTTTCTTTTTTATTCCGCCATTCATAGGTAGCAATATCCATAAAAAAGTGAGCTGAAGTAAAGAGTTTATAGAGAAACTGTTTGCAAAAGAA
Organism: Bacillus sp. AFS098217; assembly: GCF_002551815.1. Classification (GTDB taxonomy): domain Bacteria; phylum Bacillota; class Bacilli; order Bacillales; family Bacillaceae_G; genus Bacillus_A. The sequence continues at coordinate 169,291 of NZ_NVPR01000038.1, read as the reverse complement.
GAATGAAGGGAAATTCTCCTTAATGCCTAAGAGGGGAAGGTGGGATATAAAAGTATTTTTTTCTTGGATTGTAAAACTTGGTATGAGTTCCTCTATTTTGGAAAGTATAAAAAAGAATGATAAGGAAAGGGTGGTTGAAATGATGGAACATCCAATTGAAAATTTAATGAAAACGGCAATGACAAATTTAAAAGAGATGGTAGATGTAAACACAATTGTTGGAAGTCCGGTTTCGACAGCGGATGGAAATGTTGTTTTAACTGTTTCAAAAGTAGCTTTTGGTTTTGGAGCAGGGGGAAGTGATTTTATAGGAGAAATGTCTAACGGAAAAAAACATACAGGACAAGGCCAGCAAAAAGAAGTGAAACAAGAGCATCCGTTCGGAGGCGGAAGTGGTGCGGGAGTTTCAATTAACCCAGTAGCTTTTTTAGTAGTGGGATCTGGTGGTGTACAAGTGCTGCATTTACATAGTGGTACACATTTGATTGAAAAAGCTTTGAATATGGTACCAAATACTGTCGGTAAGTTTGTAAATGGTTATTAAAGAACCAACTTGCATTTTTTAGGAATTATGATATATTAGAAAAAGTGTGCTTAGGAACGATAAATATAATTGAAATGTAAATATATATGATTTATGAAATAAGGGAGAGGAAGTTATGATTAACATCAAGAATTTGGCTGTCGGCTTATGTATGTTAGTAAGCGGATTTGTTGTTTATGTAGTAAAAGAAAAAGCGCCATTTTAAAAACAGACAGGTCATAACGTCTGTTTTTGTTTTGTCAAAATAAATATTGACGTATTTGTTATTACATGTTAAAATTTGATTTCGTGTCTCGGTTACAGCTAGTATATATTGGATATTACTTATAAATACGACATGAAAAGTTTGCGGAAGATCGGGTAATTTTATCAACAACTTTTGTGAACAGACCCTAAAAATTGTATTTATAAGCTTATACACATACTAGTGGATTAAGGAGCGGTCAGAGGAACCGTATTGATGAGAGAGAGGTAGGGCTTTCATCCAGTATATGTTACTTTCCCGTTAAGTGAATATAAAAAAAGAGAAGCCTCCTTTTCATAAGGAGGCTTCTCTTTTTAGATAAGGCAAACATAATAGACTCGTTATTTTTTACAGTCTGCTTTCAACTTTCTGACAAATTTCATCTGTTGTTAAGCCACTCGCCTTAATCACAGAACCTTTTATAGATACATCGCTGATTCCCATTACATTAGAATCCTGCCCGGTTACGACGCAACAGTCGCATCCTTGTACGTCATTTTCGGAGCGTAGTGTAATTACTTCATATCCTTTTTGTTCTAAAGCTTGTTGAACATCTGTTAAAGAATCTTCCACACCAATTTTCGCCATAAATTTCACCTCCTACCATCTCTAGTAATATGCTCAAATTTTTAGCAGATATTTATATATTTGAGAAAAAGATGATAGGAAGATATAAATTCAAGGCAGGATTGCTGTTGTATTAGTCGTTATACACACCAGTGAGCATTTGACTTACAAATTGATCATTCAATTGATCTTGAGTAGAGTAATTACTGGATTGAACATCAATTGAGGCGATAAAGTTATTATGCTGTTTTTCATTGGGTTCTACCTCTACATAATTATTGAATTTACAGAATCCCTTTGTATCCATTAAGTCAAATAGTTGCAGCATCTCCACTACTTCTTGTCTCGTTCCTTTAATTTGTACACACGCCATATTATTTTCCTCCCTCATTTGACAAATTGTTTTTTTAAAATAGGATTATGACAACTACGTAAAAAATATGATTGTTATTTTTAGACAATATTGTTTTACTTATTTTCCCCCTTTTTCATCAAAAGTCGTTGTATATTCCCGAATATATGAAATGGGACGTTCGTTTATTGAATACAATAGATTCGCAATATTTGACAGAACTCCTTCTTTTAAACAAATATTTTTTAGAACGAAAAATGACGAAAAAAATTTTTTGACATTTTGTAAACGTTAACAATGTTGATAAATCAATACAATGAAAGATGTACGTATGATTAAAAATTATAAATTTTCTAAAAATTATCTTGATTTATTTGAAAAGGAGAGTAAACTAGGAAACAATAAAAAATTCATAGAACATAGGAGGCGCTTTAAGTGAACGAGCAATGGATTTTCTTAAATGGAGCATTTGTGCCAAAAGATGAAGCTAAAGTTTCGGTATATGATCATGGTTACTTATATGGAGATGGGGTGTTTGAAGGAATTCGTGTTTATAGCGGAAATGTTTTCCGTCTTAAAGAACATCTTGTCCGTTTATATGAATCAGCAAAATCCATTATGTTAGAAATTCCATATACGTTAGAAGAAGTAACTAGTATTGTTGTTGAAACCATTCGTCAAAATAAGCTATCTTACGGATATATCCGTTTAGTCGTATCAAGAGGTGTAGGAAACCTTGGGTTAGATCCTGACTCTTGTTCGAAACCGAATGTAGTTGTAATCGCAGAGCAGTTATCTCTATTCCCGCCAGAATATTATGAAAAAGGAATCCCGGTTGTAACAGTTGCGACACGTCGTAATCGACCAGATGTATTAACTCCGCAAGTGAAGTCCTTAAATTATTTAAATAATATTTTAGTTCGAATTGAAGCGAAACTTGCTGGTGTACAAGAAGCGCTTATGTTAAATGAACAAGGCTATGTGGCTGAAGGGTCTGGCGATAATGTGTTTATTATAAAAGGAAATAAATTAATAACACCGCCAAGCTCTGCTGGGGCATTAGAAGGTATTACAAGAAATGCTATTTTAGAAATTGGCGAAAAACTTGGGTATGACGTAAGAGAAGAATTATTTACAAGACACGATGTATATGTAGCTGATGAGGTGTTTTTAACAGGAACTGCGGCTGAAGTAATTGCAGTAACAACAGTTGATGGAAGAACAATTGGTTCAGGAAAAACGGGCCTGCATACAAATCGCTTATTGGAAGAGTTTCGTAAGTTAGTTGTAGAAGATGGCGAGAAAATTTATGAAGAAAATAAAGTTGGATAATAAAAGTATAACGAACCATAAAGAATCGTTCGTTGTTATGAAATGATAAAGCATTGATAGGGAGGAGTAGTTGATTGTGAAGCCTCACAGAGAGTCGGTGGTTGCTGGAAACCGATGGTTCACGTCAACGAACATCGCCCTTGAGTGCTAAGCTGAAGCGTTTGTCTAGGCTTAGACGGTAGCTCCGTTATTAGCTAGACTCATCCCTGAGTCACTGAGGCAAGATGTATTCTTGCGAAGAAGGGTGGTACCACGAAATCTTTCGTCCCTTCAGCACATAGCTGGAGTGTGGACGTAGGATTTTTTTATTGTAAAAAAAAATTTTAAAGGAGGTTCGTAAGAGAAATGTCTTTAAAAACGGAGGAGAAAATGGCAACTGGTGCACAGCTGTTGTTAGAAGCGCTAGGAAGGGAAGAGGTTGAAGTTATTTTTGGTTATCCAGGTGGTGCAGTTCTGCCGCTTTATGATGCAATTTATGATTGTGAGATTCCGCATATTTTAACAAGGCACGAACAAGGTGCAATTCACGCAGCTGAAGGATATGCACGAATTACAGGGAAACCGGGTGTTGTCATTGCAACAAGTGGTCCAGGTGCGACAAATGTTATCACTGGTCTTGCGGATGCGATGATTGATTCATTACCGCTTGTTGTTTTCACAGGGCAAGTCGCTACGACTTTAATCGGAAGTGATGCTTTTCAAGAAGCGGATATTATGGGGCTTACTATGCCGGTGACAAAACATAATTATCAGGTGCGAAGGGCATCTGATTTACCACGGATTATTAAAGAAGCATTTCATATTGCAAAAACAGGGCGGCCGGGCCCAGTCGTTATTGATCTTCCAAAAAATATGGTAGTAGAACAAGGAGAGCGATGTAGCGACCCGCAAATGGATTTACCGGGGTATCAGCCAAATTATGAACCGAATCCATTACAAGTTAGCAAATTATTACAAGCAATTGCAAATGCAAACAAACCGCTCATTTTAGCTGGCGCTGGTGTATTACATGCGAAAGCTACACAAGAATTAACTGATTTTGCGCGAATGCACAGTATACCTGTTGTTCATACACTCCTTGGATTAGGAGGGTTTCCACCAGATGATGAATTATTTCTAGGAATGGGAGGAATGCATGGTTCATATACAGCAAACATGGCTTTATATGAGTGTGATTTACTTATCAATATTGGTGCAAGATTTGATGACCGTCTTACAGGGAATTTAGCATATTTTGCGAAAGAAGCTGTTGTTGCACATATTGATATTGATCCAGCAGAAATTGGGAAAAATGTTCCGACAGCAATTCCAATTGTGGCGAGTGCAAAGCAGGCACTAGAAGCGTTGTTAGATTCTAAAGAGAGAAAAGAAAATCATCAAGAATGGCTTTCACTTTTAAAAAGTAGAAAAGAACAATATCCGTTTTTTTATAAACAAGATTCAGAAAAAATTAAACCGCAAGCAGCAATTGATATGTTATATGAAATTACAAAAGGGAAAGCAATTATTACAACTGATGTTGGTCAGCATCAAATGTGGGCTGCGCAATACTATCCGCTGAAATCTCCAGATAAGTGGGTGACATCAGGAGGACTTGGTACGATGGGATTTGGGTTTCCAGCAGCAATCGGTGCGCAAATTGCTAAGCCAGAAGAATTGGTAGTAGCAATTGTTGGGGATGCTGGTTTTCAAATGACATTACAAGAACTGAGTGTATTGAAGGAACACTCTTTACCAGTTAAAGTTTTGATTTTAAATAATGAAGCTTTAGGAATGGTAAGACAGTGGCAAGATGAGTTTTATAATCAAAGATATTCTCACTCATTACTTTCTTGTCAGCCAGACTTCGTAGCACTTGCTCATGCATATGGCATAAAAGGGGTAAGAATTGAAAACCCATTACTTGCAAAGAAGGAGTTACAAGCAGCAATTGAATCGCAAGAACCTGTAGTAATTGATTGCCGGGTACTTCAGTCTGAAAAAGTTATGCCGATGGTTGCTCCTGGAAAAGGTGTTCATCAAATGGAGGGGGTGGAAAAGAGATGAAAAGGATTGTTACAGCAACCGTTCGAAACCAGAGTGGCGTATTGAACCGAATTACAGGCGTCATGACGCGAAGACATTTTAATATTGAAAGTATCTCAGTCGGCCATACAGAATCATCTGATATTTCAAGGATGACATTTGTCGTACATGTTGAGAATGAACAACAAGTTGAACAGTTAATTAAACAGCTTCATAAACAAATTGATGTACTCAAAGTGTCTGATATTACAGAAGAAGCTATGATTGCAAGAGAACTCGCTCTTATTAAAGTAGCAACATCAAGTGTATCAAGAGCAGAATTATACAGTTTAATTGAACCATTCCGAGCCACTGTAATAGATGTTGGTAAGGATTCCATAGTTGTACAAGTAACAGGTACGCAAGAAAAAGTAGAGGCTTTAATTGAACTACTGCGACCATATGGTTTAAAAGAAATTGCAAGAACAGGTGTTACTGCTTTTACGCGTAGTATGAAAAAACAAGATAAACAAATTATGTTAATTCATTAATCATTTAAATATAGGGGGAAAAGAAAATGGCAAAAGTTTATTATGAAAAAGATGTAGCGGTAAATGTATTAAAGGGAAAGAAAGTAGCAATTGTTGGATATGGATCACAGGGGCATGCTCATGCACAAAACTTACGTGATAACGGTTTTGATGTGGTAGTTGGACTAAGGAGAGGAAAGTCATGGGAAAAAGCAAAAGAAGATGGTTTTTCCGTATATTCAGTGGCAGAGGCGACAAAGTTTGCTGATGTAGTCATGATTCTTCTACCTGATGAACTACAACCGGAAGTATATGAAGCGGAAATTGAACCGAATTTACAAGCTGGAAATTCACTGGTGTTTGCACATGGATTTAATGTTCATTTTAATCAAATTACACCACCAGAAGATGTAGATGTATTTCTAGTAGCGCCGAAAGGACCAGGGCATTTAGTACGTCGTACTTTTGCTGAGGGCGGAGCAGTTCCAGCGTTATTTGCTGTATATCAAGACGCAACTGGAACAGCAACTGAAAAAGCGCTATCTTATGCCGATGGGATTGGAGCAACGAGAGCGGGAGTTTTAGAAACAACGTTTAAAGAAGAAACGGAAACGGATTTATTTGGAGAGCAAGCTGTTCTTTGCGGAGGAGTTACGGCACTTGTAAAAGCAGGATTTGAAACATTAGTCGATGCTGGTTATCAGCCGGAACTTGCCTATTTTGAATGTTTACATGAACTAAAGCTTATTGTTGATCTTATGTATGAAGGTGGACTTGAAAATATGAGATATTCTGTTTCTGATACAGCGCAGTGGGGAGATTTTGTATCAGGACCGCGTGTTGTAACAGAGCATACGAAGAAAGCAATGGAGGAAGTATTAAAGGAAATCCAAGATGGTACATTTGCAAGAGGATGGATTGCGGAGCATAAAGCAGGAAGACCGCATTTCCATGCGACAAATGCACAGGAAAATGAACACCAAATTGAAGTTGTTGGACGTAAATTACGTGAGATGATGCCGTTTGTACAACCGAAAGTAAAAACGGGGGTTAAATAATATGAAGCAGATTTTGTTCATGGATACGACGCTTCGTGACGGCGAACAATCACCCGGAGTCAATTTAAATGAACAAGAAAAGTTACAGATTGCTAGGCAGTTAGAAAAACTAGGAATAAATGTAATGGAAGCGGGGTTTGCAGCAGCTTCTGAAGGAGATTTTCGCTCTGTAAAACGCATCGCTGCAACCATTCGAAATGCTTCTATTATGAGTCTAGCCAGGGCAAAAGAAAGTGATATTCGTAAGGCATATGAAGCGGTAAAAGGTGCGGTGTCCCCACGTCTACATGTCTTCTTGGCAACGAGTGATATTCATATGAAATATAAGCTTTGTATGTCAAAAGAAGATGTATTAGATAATATTCGTCGTTCTGTTATGTTAGGAAAATCGTTGTTTCCTACAGTGCAGTTTTCTGCAGAAGATGCAACGAGAACAGTAAAGCCTTTTTTAGCTGAAGCTGTAGAAGTTGCTATTCGTGCAGGAGCAGATGTCATTAATATTCCTGATACAGTGGGTTATACAAATCCAGAAGAATATTATTCTCTTTTTAAATATCTACAAGAGTCTGTTCCTTCTTACGAAAAAGCAATTTTCTCTTGTCATTGTCACGATGATCTTGGCATGGCAGTGGCAAATTCATTAGCCGCTATTGAAGGAGGAGCACTGCAAGTAGAGGGGACGATTAATGGGATTGGAGAGCGTGCAGGGAATGCCGCTCTAGAAGAAGTAGCAGTAGCTTTGCATATTCGAAGAGATTATTATGAAGCGCAGTCTTCTATGACATTGAAAGAGATTAAAGCAACAAGTACATTAGTTAGTCGTTTAACTGGAATGGTTGTACCGAAAAATAAAGCGATTGTTGGAGCGAATGCATTTGCTCATGAATCGGGAATTCATCAAGATGGTGTTTTAAAAGAAGTAACAACATATGAAATTATTGAACCAGAACTTATCGGAGAATCACAAAATCTATTTGTTCTTGGAAAACATTCTGGTCGTCATGCATTTACTGAAAAAATGAAAGAACTAGGTTATGAATTTACTGAAGAAGAGCGGGATATAGCATTTAGGGCATTTAAAAGGCTGGCAGATCGTAAAAAAGAGATTACAGAAGAAGATTTACGTGCACTTATGCTTGGAGAAGCGGCATTCTCAACACAGCAGTATACGATTAAACAATTGCAGGTACATTTTGTATCAAACAGTACACAATGTGCAACAGTTGTACTAAAAGATGAGAAAGATAACGTGTATGAGGATGCAGCAACTGGTGCAGGTAGTATTGAAGCGATTTATAATGCAATTCAAAGAATCATAGGAATTGAGTGTGAGTTAGCTGATTATCGCATCCAATCTATTACGCAAGGTCAAGATGCACTTGCTCATGTTCATGTGGAACTAAAAGAAGGATCTCATCAAGTTTCGGGATTTGGTGTTGCGCAAGATGTATTAGAAGCATCAGCTAGAGCTTATGTACATGCTGCTGGAAAATTAAAGGCATTGTTAATGCTTGTAAAGTAACGATTTGATAAGTGAGGGAGGAATTCCCTTACTTATCAAATTTATATTCTGAAAATTAAAATAAATAAAAAGGGGTGTTTATAACATGGAAAAACGTATCGTTTGTTTAGCAGGTGACGGTGTTGGACCGGAAATTATGGAGAGTGCTAAAGAAGTATTACACATGATCGAAAGGTTATATGGCCATCGCTTTTATTTACAGGATGAACAGTTTGGCGGGGCGGCCATTGATTCGTTTGGGCAACCGTTACCACCGAGAACACTTGCAGCATGTTTAGCAAGTGATGCAGTGTTACTCGGCTCAGTTGGTGGACCTAGGTGGGATGAAGCGAAAGAACGACCAGAAAAAGGATTACTTGCTCTTCGAAAAGGACTTGGGGTATTTGCAAATGTTCGTCCTGTTGCTGTAGATGAGGCAACTTCGCACTTATCTCCATTAAAGGCGGCAGATGAAGTTGATTTTGTTGTCGTTCGTGAACTAACAGGTGGGATTTATTTTTCTTTCCCAAAAGAAAGATCAGAAGAAGCAGCAACAGATACACTAACTTATCATCGTCATGAAATTGAACGTATTGTTTCTTATGCTTTTCAACTTGCAAGTAAACGGCGTAAAAAAGTTACTTCGATCGATAAAGCAAATGTTTTAGAGTCAAGTAAACTATGGAGATCTGTTACAGAAGAAGTAGCCCTTCGTTATCCAGAGGTGGAGCTCGAGCATGTTTTAGTAGATGCAGCGGCGATGGAGTTGATTCGTAATCCAGGCCGGTTTGATGTCATTGTAACCGAAAATTTATTTGGTGATATTTTGAGTGATGAAGCTTCTGTATTAGCAGGATCATTAGGAATGCTTCCATCGGCAAGTCATGCGGAGAATGGTCCGTCATTGTATGAACCAATTCACGGATCAGCACCAGATATTGCAGGGAAAAATAAAGTAAATCCAATCGCAATGATGCGTTCGGTCGCGATGATGCTTGGACAGTCATTTGAATTAACAAGAGAAGGAGAGGCGATTGAATATGCGATTACTGCAGTTCTTCAATCAGGGAAATATACAGCGGATATAGGTGGAAATGAAACAACAACTTCGTTTACAAAGGCTGTACTTCAAGAAATGGAAGAACAAGCGCTAGTTGGGAGAGGGAGATAATGGGGAAAAGATTACTAGATAAGTTGTGGGAAAGACACGTTGTTGCGACAAATGAAAATGGATTAGATTTATTATATATTGATCTCCATCTCGTACATGAAGTAACATCACCGCAAGCTTTTGAAGGATTACGGCTTGCCAATCGAACTGTTAGAAGGGCGGATTTAACATTTGCAACAATGGATCATAATATTCCAACAAAGGATGTTTGGAACATTACAGATCGCATTGCGAAGCAACAATTAGATACACTTCGTAATAATTGTAAACAATTTAATGTTCCATTAGCGGATATTGGTGATGAAGCGCAAGGTATTGTTCATGTTATTGGTCCAGAGCTCGGACTGACGCAGCCAGGAAAGACAATTGTATGTGGTGATAGTCATACGGCAACTCACGGAGCGTTTGGAGCGTTAGCGTTTGGAATAGGTACAAGTGAGGTGGAACATGTACTAGCTACTCAAACATTGTGGCAACGAAAACCAAAAGCAATGGGAATTGAATTAAAAGGAGAATTGCCAAAAGGAGTATATGCAAAAGACATTATTTTGCACCTTCTTGCTACATATGGGGTAGCGGTTGGAACCGGATATGTCATGGAGTTTTACGGAGAAGCAATTGCAGATATGGAAATGGAAGAACGGATGACACTTTGTAATATGGCAATTGAAGGTGGAGCAAAGGCAGGGATTATTGCACCAGATAAAAAAACATTTGCTTATGTAAAAGGACGCGTGCATGCGCCGAAAGAGTTTGAATTTGCAGTAGCAAAGTGGAGTGAACTTTATACAGATTCAGATGCAATTTATGATATGTGTTTTTCGATAGATGTTACAAAACTAGCACCTTATGTAACGTGGGGAACGAATCCGAGTATGGGGATTCGTATTGATGAACAGTTACCAGAACAAAATGATAAAAATGATGAAAGAGCGTTTGCATATATGGGGCTTAAACCAGGACAAAGTGCATTTGAAATTCCAATTAGGCACGTTTTTATTGGTTCTTGTACCAATTCTCGTTTATCAGACTTAGAAATTGCTGCAGCTGTTGTAAAAGGAAAAAAAGTAAAAGAAGGGGTGCGAGCGCTTGTTGTGCCAGGATCAAGGCAAGTGAGGGAAGCAGCGATGAAAAAAGGTCTGCATCGTATATTTGAAGAAGCTGGATTTGAATGGAGAGAACCTGGATGTTCTATGTGTCTTGGAATGAATCCAGACCAAGTGCCTGAAGGAGAACATTGTGCATCCACTTCTAATCGTAACTTTGAAGGAAGACAAGGAAAAGGGGCCAGAACACATCTTGTAAGTCCAGCGATGGCAGCTGCATCCGCATTATATGGTCATTTCGTTGATGTAAGAAAGGAGAGTTATGATGGAGTCATTTCGTATTCATAAAGGTACTGTTGCTGTATTAATGAATGATAACATTGACACAGATCAAATCATTCCAAAACAATATTTAAAGAGGATAGAAAGAACAGGATTTGGACAGTTTTTATTTGATGAATGGCGCTATAACAATGAGCGTCAAGAAAATCTCGATTTTCCACTAAATGCACCAGAGCGAAAAGGAGCTAGCATACTGGTTACGGGGGATAATTTTGGTTGTGGCTCTTCAAGAGAACATGCGCCATGGGCACTTGCTGATTATGGTTTCCGGGTCATTATTGCAGGAGGGTTTGCGGATATTTTTTATATGAATTGTATGAAGAATGGTATGCTCCCAATTGTTATGGGAAAAGAAATGCGTGAAGAGCTTGCATCCATTGATCCGAGAGCTGTAATAGAAGTTGATCTCGAGAACGAGATCATTATAACACCAGAGAATCGTTTTTATTTTACAATTGAGAATATGTGGAAAGAAAAATTATTAAAAGGTTTAGATGAGATTGGAATTACGATGCAATATGAACAACAAATTCAAGAATACGAACAAAAAATAGCTCACTATATTTTTTAGTGAGCTATAATTAAAAAATGAATATAAAGTTAGAATTGTATTTACTTTCTGAATTTATTGTTATATACTATGTGAAAACAAGAGGAGAAAGGGAGTAAGGATAATGATTACAGTACAATCTATGCTTACACAACTACATCATCATACATAAAACCCTTGAACCTAGCGTGAACAACGTGTAGGCACAAGGGTTATTCCCGTTGTACCTACACTCTATAAAAGAGCCTTGTAGGTATTTTTTCTACAAGGCTCTTTTTATGTTGTTCCTGATTGTTATGGTGGGCATACATTAGAAAGGAAAGGGAGTGTGGAGTTGTATGACGAAATGGAAACGAGCAAATCCAAATGGAACAAGGGATTATGTATTTGAAGAATGTACATTGATTGAAGAAGCTGAACAAAAGTTAAGACGTACTTTTTTAGAAAGAGGATATGAGGAGATTAGAACGCCTACAATTGAATTTTATGATGTGTTTTCATTTCAAAACCGTCCGATAGATGAGGAGAAAATGTATAAATTTTTTGATCAGCAAGGACGTATTATCGTTTTGCGTCCGGATATGACGATTCCTTTAGCGAGGGTAATGGGAATGCATGGTGGAGATTCTCCTGTGAAAGTAACATATAGCGGGAATGTGTTTCGAGCAAATGAATCACTTTCTGGAAAATATAATGAGATCATTCAAACGGGGATTGAAATTATTGGAATTGATAATATACGGGCTGAAATAGAATGTGTTGTAAGTGTGATTCAAGCACTTCAAGGGGTAGGTGTACATTCTTTTACAATTGAATTAGGTCAAGTTCAGTTATATAAGTGCATTGTCAAAAAACTTTCGCTTAAGGAAGAAGAAGAAATGTTATTACGCACGTATATCGAAAGTAAAAACTATGCAGCGTTATCAAGTTTTTTACAAGATAAAAATTTAGATAGAAGTGACGAAACAGTACGGTTACTTGAGAGGTTACCAAGATTATTTGGAAAGCTGGAGGTAATTGAGGAGGCAGAAAAACTTGCTTCTAATGATGAAATGAGGCAAGCAATTGCACGGGTAAAAGAAATTTATCAAACGATCGAGAAGTTAGGCTATGGATCATATATATCAATTGATTTAGGGATGATTCAACATTTGCATTATTATACAGGGGTTATTTTTAAGGGGTATATATATGAGGTTGGAGAAGAAATTGTTAGTGGGGGAAGATATGATGAATTAATTGGGAATTTTGGCGAGTCTAGGCCAGCTGTTGGATTAGCTATACAAGTAAATCAAATTGTTAGGGCACTGCAAGAACAACAAGAATCATTCAAGCGAAAGCATCTAGACGTGATGATCCATTATACATTGGAACGATTAGCAGAAGCGGAAAGACTATGTAATTTACTTCAAAAAGACGGGTGGAAAGTGGAATTATCTTTATTTGATAGTTTGCAAGACACCTTTCAATTTGCAAGAAAGAATGGAATTACAACCGTGATTGAAGTGGCAGGAGAATCATTAGTGGAATATGTTTGGAAAGAAAAATGGATGATGCAGAAAGAAGGGGAAACTTCATGCGTAACATTCAAATTGCGTTAACAAAGGGACGATTGGAGAAGCATGTCATTCCGCTTTTCGAGAAAATCGGGATTGATTGTTCGGAAATTATGGATAAAGGAAGAAAACTTGTGTTCCAAAGTGCGAATACCAATATTTCATTTATTCTAGTTAAAGCGGTTGATGTTGCAACTTACGTAGAACACGGTGTTGCAGATATAGGTGTTGTTGGAAAAGATATTTTAATGGAATATGAGAAAGATATATATGAAATGGTAGATTTGAAGGTAGGATGTTGTAAGTTTTGTATTGCATCAATTCCGACATATAATCGGGAAGGTTATCGAAAAAAGAGAATTGCTACAAAGTATCCGCATATTACTTCTAAGTATTTTCGTGATAGGGGTGAAGATGTAGAAATTATAAAAATAGAAGGTTCTGTAGAAATTGCCCCGCTCCTTGGGCTAGCAGATGCAATAGTTGATATTGTGGAAACTGGAAAAACATTGCAAGAAAATGGCTTAATTGTATTTGAAGAAATGTGCTCGATATCTGCTCGGATGATTGTAAATAAAGCTGCTTTAAAAACTAAAAAAGACGAAATATTCAGTATTATAAATAGAATGGAGTGTATCATTGCTGAAGGAAAATAAAGGAGGAGCATAATGGAGATTATGTATGAAGATTTTACAGAAGCATTATCTAGAATCAAGTTGCTAAGAGAGCACGCTAATATAATAGAAGAAACTGTTCAATTACGTGTAAGAGAAATTGTTCAAAAAGTGAGAGAAAGAAGAGATGAAGCACTATTTTCTTATACAAAATCATTCGATGGTATTGAGATAGAAGAGTTTCGTGTGACAAACGAAGAAATAGAAAATGCAAGTAAAGATGTATCGGCTGTATTTCTAGAGGCGTTACAAGAAGCAAAAAAAAATATCATATCATACCATGAAAAACAAACAAGGCAGTCTATTTTTGATTGTGAAAAAGAAGGAATCATTCGCGGGCAGCTCATTCGGCCGCTAGAAACAGTTGGTGTATATGTACCAGGAGGAACAGCATCGTATCCCTCATCGGTACTCATGAATGTATTGCCAGCTAAAATTGCAGGTGTTCAGAAAGTGGTAATGGTAACACCACCAGGAAGGAGCGGGATAGATCCTCATATTTTAGTAGCTGCACAACTTGCTGGTGTCGATGAAATTTATACAGTAGGTGGCGCACAAGCAATTGCAGCTTTAGCATATGGAACAGAATCGATTCCTAAAGTGGATAAGATTGTTGGGCCAGGAAATGTATATGTTGCTCTTGCAAAGCGAGAAGTATACGGGATAGTGAATATTGACATGATTGCTGGTCCATCAGAAATTGTGGTAATCGCAGATGAAACAGGGAACGCCTCATTTATTGCAGCTGATTTATTATCACAAGCGGAACATGATATAAGAGCAACTGCGATTTGTATTACAACAAATGCAGTGCTGGCAAAAGAAATAGAAAGAGAAATAGAAGTACAGCTTGCTACATTGCCAAGGAGTGAAATTGCTCGTGAATCCATTAAACGAAATGGAGCAATCTTTGTTGTACCTTCGTTAGAAGATGCATTTCAATTATCGAATGAAATAGCGCCGGAGCATTTAGAATTACATATAAATGATCCGATAAATGCCTTAGCTTATGTGCAACATGCAGGTTCTATCTTCATTGGTCCATATGCACCAGAGCCACTTGGAGATTATTTTGCAGGGCCGAATCATGTATTGCCGACGAGTGGAACAGCACGTTTCTTTTCACCGTTATCAGTGGATGATTTTGTGAAAAAATCAAGTTTTGTCTCCTATACGAAAGAAGCTTTAAAAAGTGTAAAGCATCATATTATAAATCTTGCAGATAAAGAAGGATTACATGCGCATGCTAGAGCCATTCAAATTCGATTTGAGGAGGAAAAATAATGCGTCAGGCAAGTCAAGAGCGGGGAACGACAGAAACAAAAATTAAACTGAGTTTACAACTAGACGAAAGTACAAATGTCTCTATTCAAACGGGCGTCGGATTTTTTGATCATATGCTAACTTTATTTGCAAGACATGGTCGATTTGGATTGCAAATTGTAGCTGAGGGAGATGTATTTGTTGATGCTCATCATACTGTTGAAGATGTTGGAATTGTGCTTGGAAATTGCTTAAAAGAAGCATTGCAAAATAAAGAGGGGATTAACCGCTACGGTGCAGCATATGTACCAATGGATGAGTCATTAGGTTTTGTGGCAATTGATATAAGTGGGAGGTCTTATCTTGTATTTCAAGGTGAGCTGACAAATCCGAAATTAGGAGATTTTGATACGGAGTTAACAGAAGAGTTTTTTAGGGCGGTTGCTCATGCTGCAAATATTACATTGCATGCACGTATCTTATATGGTAGTAATACACATCACAAAATTGAAGCGTTGTTTAAAGCGTTTGGGCGTGCGCTTCGAGAAGCTGTAGATAAAAATGAAAATATTGTTGGGGTAAACTCCACGAAAGGAATGTTGTAATTGATTGCAATTATAGATTATGGGATGGGGAATATTCGCAGCGTGGAACAAGCATTAACATGTATCGGAGCAGAATATACTGTGACGGATAATGAAAAGAAAATATTGGAAAGTGACGGTGTGATTCTACCAGGAGTAGGTGCTTTCCCAAAAGCGATGGAAGTTTTAGAGGAAAAAAATCTCGTTTTCGTACTGCAAGAGTTTGGAAAATCGGGAAAGCCGTTGCTTGGTATATGTTTAGGAATGCAACTTTTATTTGAGGAAAGCGAGGAAATCAAGAATTCGATAGGACTTGGTTTGTTGCCAGGTAGTATTCGAAAATTAAAAGTTCCTTATAAAATACCGCATATGGGCTGGAATCAATTAAAGAAAAAACGGGAAATCCCGTTGTGGAATGAAGTGGCAGACAATTCATTTGTATATTATGTTCACTCTTATTATGCAGATTGTCCAAGAGATCTTGTCTGCGGGAGTAGTAAATATGGAATTGAAATTCCAGGGTTTGTTGCAAAAGGGAATATATTCGGAGCGCAGTTTCATCCTGAAAAAAGTGGTGAAATTGGAATACAGATGCTAAGAAATTTTAAAGGAGTGGTAGAGTTATGGAAATCTTCCCAGCAATCGATTTAAAAGAAGGGCGATGTGTTCGACTTTATCAAGGAGAGTTTAACAAAGAAACAGTGATGAATGAAAATCCAGTTGACCAGGCAGCACGATTTGAAAAACTAGGAGCAAGAATGTTACACATTGTCGATTTAGATGGGGCGATCGCTGGGCAGTCGGTAAATTTGTCTGTCATTGCAGATATATGTAAGACCGTTCGTATTCCAGTGCAAGTTGGAGGGGGAGTAAGATCTCTTTTGGCAGTTGAAATGTTGTTGTCAGTAGGAGTAGAAAAAGTTATTTTAGGAACAGCGGCTTTGTATGACCGTTCATTTTTAGAAGAAGCAGTTCATTTATATAGAGAGAATATTATTGTTGGTATTGATGCAAAAAATGGCTATGTTGCAACGAGAGGCTGGCTTGATGTGTCTGAAATTTCTTACATTGAACTTGCGAAACAAATGGAGAGTGTAGGTGTACAAACGATTATCTTTACAGATATTTCGAAAGATGGGACACTTCTAGGACCGAATTTTGAACAATTACAGTTACTACAAGAAGCAGTGTCACTTCGTATTGTTGCTTCAGGCGGGGTGTCTTCACTGCAAGATGTGAAAAAGCTGAATGATATGAATGTATATGGTGTAATCATTGGAAAGGCGCTGTATGAAAAAGCAATTGATTTAGAAGAAGCGTTGCAGGTAACAAGGTTATGTTAGCAAAGCGAATTATTCCTTGTTTAGATGTAAAGGCTGGCCGGGTTGTAAAAGGTGTGAATTTTGTGGGGTTACAAGATGTGGGGGACCCTGTTGAAATAGCTGCTTTGTATAATCAAGCGGGGGCAGATGAAATTGTTTTTTTAGATATTACAGCGACGCATGAAGGTAGAAAAACGATTGTGAACGTTGTAGAGGAGACGGCATCAAAAGTATTTATTCCGCTTACAGTTGGGGGCGGTATTTCGACTGTTCAAGATATGTATAAATTGTTAAGAGCAGGTGCCGATAAAGTTTCGCTTAACTCAGCTGCGGTGCGAAATCCAAGGTTAATCGGGGAAGGTGCTGAACATTTTGGCTCACAATGTATTGTGGTAGCAATTGATGCAAGGCGAGTGAAAGAAAACAAGTGGAATGTATATGTAAATGGAGGTAGGGTTGATACAGGAATCGATGTGATAGAGTGGGCAAGGCGAGTTGTTCAGTTAGGCGCAGGTGAAATTTTGCTGACAAGCATGGATGCAGATGGAACGAAGGATGGTTATGATCTTCGTTTGACAGAAGTAATTTCCCAAAATGTCTCTGTACCAATCATTGCTTCGGGAGGATGTGGAAATGCTGAGCATATTGTAGAAGTGTTTCAAAAAACATCTGCAAATGCGGCCTTGGCAGCATCAATTTTTCATTACGGTGAATCTACTGTACAGGAAGTGAAGCAACAATTACGAAAGGCAAACATTGAGGTGAGATTATGAGACCTGATTTTTCCAAAGGATTGTTACCAGCTGTTGTGGTAGAAGAAGATACTAAAGTAATTTTAATGTTAGCTTATATGGATGAGGAAGCATATGAAAAGACGTTAGAAACAAAGAAGACATGGTTTTATTCCCGCTCAAGGCAATCGTTATGGAATAAAGGGGAAACATCTGGTCATGTTCAATACGTTCAATCTCTTTATTTAGATTGTGATCAAGATGCAATTGTAATTGTTGTAAAGCAAATAGGGCCAGCGTGTCATACAGGTGAGAAAACGTGTTTTCATCACAAAATTATATAGGGGGATTAGATGATGGAAGATGTATTAAAATCTTTGTTTGAAACAATCGGTGAGCGGAAAGTAAGTCCAGTGCCTGAATCATATACAAATTATTTATTTACAAAAGGCGAGGATAAAATTTTGAAGAAAATAGGAGAGGAATGTACAGAGGTTGTAATCGCTGCAAAAAATGATAATAAAGAAGAACTTGTAAAAGAAATGGTCGATGTCTTCTATCACTGCTTTGTTTTACTAGCCGCAAAAAATATTTCGTTAGAAGATGTGTTAAAAGAAGTGAAAGAAAGAGAAGGGAAGCTATCGAGAACAGGGGAGCGTAAGGAAATTGATACATTATAAGGGGGAGAGATGATGAAAGTGGATTATCACCTTCATTTGGAAGAAGGTCCATATTCAATAGGTTGGTTGGCGAGAATAAATGAAGCGTTAGAATATTATCAACCGCTTAAAGAAGAAAAACATTCGATTAAATGGCTTATGAAAACACAAGAGCGTTTGCAAAAGCGAGTGCAGGAAGGGCCGTTTACAGTGGAATGGCTTGATTTATATTTAGAAGAAGCATTGCGAAAAGGAATAAAAGAAGTTGGGATTGTTGATCATCTCTATCGCTTCTATGAAGCAAAGAAGTATTACGAAAAATACGTAGACATTAGTGAGTCAAAGCTAGGTCGTTTGCAAAAAGAATGGTTAGATCAAGTGCGAGTTGCATCGATTTATGAATTTACAAAGGTAATTCAAGAAGCGAAGGCACGTTGGAAAAAGCGTGGTGTAGCGCTGCGGCTCGGAATCGAAGCAGATTACTTTATTGGTGGGGAACGAGAATTAGAAGAATTATTAGCATTAGGGGATTGGGATTATGTCATTGGATCTGTTCACTTTATAGATGGCTGGGGATTTGACAATCCAGATACGAAAGAATATTTTGAGAATCACAGCCTGCATACATTGTATGATACGTTTTTTGCAACCGTCGAAAAAGCTGTTCGTTCTAGCTTGTTTGATATTGTAGCACATCTCGATAATATAAAAGTATTTAATTATCGATTAGATGAAAATGAGCAGCTTCCATATTATAAAAAAATTGCAAGAGCGTTACTTGAAACAGATACAGCTACGGAAGTGAATGCAGGATTATATTATCGTTACCCTGTGCGTGAGATGTGTCCAAGTCCTCTTTATTTACAAGTTCTAGCGCAGCATCAAGTGCCGATTACTCTCTCGTCAGATGCTCATTATCCAAATGACTTAGGAAGATATATTGCGGAAAATGTGAAAGTATTACGTAATCATGGTATTTCTCATGTTGCTACATTTACGAAACGGGTAAGACAAATGCAGGTGCTTGAAGAGGAATCGGCAACTATTTCAAAGTAAAAGATGATTTTGTGATGAAAACCTTTCTTTTTGCTCAGAATAAGAAAGAATGATAAAGGAGGGTTTTAAATGGAAAAACAACAAAATAAGCAGAAAGCGAAAGTGACAACTCAAAGTTATGCTTCTCAAATGAACGAGGAAGTCGACTCTATTGTACAAGAGCAAATAAGTGATACAGTAGTAGAAGGTACGATTGATGCAAAACTTGAGAAACAATCGAATGAAGCGCAATAAATAAAGAGGAGAGAGATTTATCTCCTCTTTATTTATGGGAAGAAGTGTCGATTTTCAAAACTCTAATCAAATTACTTGGCTTTTTTGATATAGATTTTTTACAATAAAATATAAGGGAATTCTCATTTTTAAATAGAAGAGGTGCTTATAGTGGCGAAAATATTAGTAGCAGGAAAAATTCCAGAAATCGGATTACGGTTATTACAAAATCATGATGTAGAAATGTATGATAAAGAAGAATTAATTTGTGTAGAAGAATTGATAGAACGTGTAAAGGGAAAAGATGCACTGCTAAGTTTACTTTCTACTAAGGTAACAAAAGAGGTCATTGATGCAGCACCAGATTTAAAAATCGTTGCTAACTATGGTGCAGGCTACGATAACATTGATTACACATATGCAACAGAGAAGGGAATTGCTGTTACAAATACACCAAAAGTGTCTACAGAAGCAACAGCAGAATTAACATTTGCTCTTCTTTTAGCAGCGGCAAGAAGAATTCCAGAAGGGGATACTGTATGTCGGACGACCGGATTTAATGGGTGGGCACCGTTATTTTTCCTTGGACGAGAAGTATATGGGAAAACAATCGGAGTAATTGGCCTTGGAGAAATTGGAAAAGCAGTTGCAAAACGTGCAAAGGTATTTGGCATGAATATTATTTATACAGGGCCAAATCGCAAACAAGAAGCAGAGCAGGAGTTAGGAGCAACGTATGTAACGTTAGAAGAACTATTGCAAACAGCGGACTTTATTACAATTAACTGTGCATATAGCCCAAGCTTACATCATATGATTGATGAAGAACAATTTAAAATGATGAAGAAAACAGCTTATATTGTAAATGCAGCACGCGGTCCAATTATGAATGAGTTAGCGCTTGCTCATGCGCTAGAAACCAATGAAATTGAAGGTGCAGCCCTTGATGTATTTGAATTTGAGCCGAAAATTACAGAGCAATTAAAAGGATTGAAAAACGTTGTTCTTACTCCTCATGTTGGTAATGCGACGTTTGAAACACGGGATGCGATGGCTGAAATGGCAGTGCGAAACATTTTAGCGGTACTAGAAGGAGAAGAACCGTTAACACCTGTAAATCCAAAAGTATTGGTAACAAAATAAGAAGAAGCCTTCCCTGCTTGGAAGGCTTCTTCTTATTTTTCTTTATTTGCTCGGTTTTTATGAGCCGGTCTTTGTCTAAGGAATTGAGATAGCATATACAAAATATAAAGAGGAATGGCAATGAATAGAAATACAGACATGTTACCAAAACTTGTTTTATACATTGTATAAATAATGCCAATTAAAAATAATGTAATAATGATACTATATCGTGGAATTGGCACATCTTTTAAACTTGGAATGCGAATGCGACTTACCATTAAAAATGCAAACGTTACAAATACTGTAATGAGAACAATTTTTGGGATGGTATGTGAGAACAATGTTAAGAAAGCAACAAGTCCTCCCGCTGCAGTAATAGGGACACCAGTGAAATACTTCATAGAAGTAGACGAAGGTGTAACATTAAATCGTGCTAAGCGATATGCTCCAAAAAGAGGGAATAGCCCTGCTATGTATAGTCCGATAATCCCATAATTTGAAAAAGATGTGTAGTACATTAAAACAGCCGGTGCAGCTCCAAATGTTACAACATCTGCTAGTGAATCAAGCTCTTTCCCCATTTGGGAATCAACACGTAGTAAACGAGCAACTCGACCATCAAGACTATCTAACATCATCCCGATTAGTACTAAAATAGCAGCTGATTTATAATATCCTAAAGATGCATAGCCGATTGACAAAAATCCGCTATATAAATTTCCGAGCGTAAATAAGTTTGGAATTGCTGCCCTATACAAATTCTGATCCCTTGCTTTCTGTAATAAATTCTTAATTAGTTTATGAAAGTTTACTTATTTTATCATACCATAAATTTCTTTCTCGTACGAAAAAAGTTCCCAATTTATGAAAGATTTCATGGAAGGCACCATTGAGAATGAAATCACTGGCTAAAATAATAAAAAAGGAGCAACTCCAAGTTGTTATCATGTGAAGTTGCTCCTTATATTATTCAAATTTGGTCATCATTGTTCCGGTTTTGTATTGATTGTTAGGATCGAATCGTAATAAATCTCCATAGATAAGCTTATCGGAGTAGTTCAATTCGGTCTTTGCTTTTTCAATATATGGCTGACATATCGCGGAATCAATCGGTTCACCTGTATTTTTTTGGTAACACATATTTTTTGTATAAATATACTCATTTGTTACGAAGCTACCGTCACGCATAACGATAAGTGGATCTTTTTCTTTTATAAATAAGTCAGTCCCAAACTCGATTGATTGATTCGTTTTAATACCAAGTAAATGAAGCAATGTCGGTTTAAGATCAATTTGTCCAGATACTTTAGAAATGACTTTTCCTTCTTGACCAGGCACATGAATAATAAGAGGGACGCGTTGCAGTTGCATAGAATCAAACGGTGTAATAGATTCTTTCCCAAGGAATTGAGCCATAGCTGCATTATGGTTTTCAGAAATTCCGTAATGATCTCCATAAATGACGATAACTGAATTATCGTATAACCCTTCTTCTTTTAATCGATTAATAAACAATTTAAGAGCTTCATCTGTGTAGCGGACTGTCGGGAAATAGCGATTTAAAACGCCGCTTTCAGAATTAAACTCGTCAATATATCGGTCCTCTGGGTTTAGAAGAAATGGGAAATGATTTGTTAATGTAATGAATTTTGTATAAAACGGTTGTGGTAAAGATTTTAATTTTGAAATAGATTGTTCAAAGAATTCTTTGTCTTTTAATCCCCAACCAACAGACATTTGTTCAGTACCTACATAATCATTTAAATTAAAGTAACGATCATATCCAAGTGCTGGATACATTACATCGCGATTCCAAAATTTCTTATCATTTGAATGGAAGACAGCAGAATAATATCCATATTTTTTTAATTGCTCAGGTGTTGCAGTGTACTCATTCTTTGCATGAGTAAAGAACACAGAACCACGATCTAATGGATAGAGTGAGTTTTCAACGATAAATTCAGCATCGGATGTTTTACCTTGTCCAGTTTGATGATAAAAGTTATCAAAGTAGTAACTATCTTTGATAAATTGGTTTAAAAATGGAGTAATTTCTTTTCCATTTATTGTTTTGTTAATGACAAAACTTTGTGTAGATTCCATTGAAATTAAAATTACATTTTTTCCTTTTGCAGCTCCAAATAAGTTTTTGTCAACTTGTTTATCTTTTGAATTCACGTAGTTTTTAATTTCCGAAAACTCATCTCCACTTGCGAATACACGCTCTGTAGAAGATTTAGACTGAAGTGCGATATCAAATAGATGATATGTGTATAAACCGAGATTTTTCACTACCGTTTGACGATCAAAAGAACGTGAAAACAGCTGTGGTTTATAAACCACAGAAACAATAATTTGTAGTGCTAATAGAGCGGTGACACCACTAAAAAAACTTCTTTTTTCAGATTTAGATAATGGTGTTGTATCACAAAAGTTTGGAAACTTACGTGAAATGAATATTAAGATAATGGCGTCTGCAAATAGAAGCAATGTTTTATACGTAAATAGTTCTTTAATACTTGTTCCTAAATCAGCCATGTTATTTGTTTGGAATAAAACAGGAAATGTGACAAAGTCATTATAAAACCCGTAAAACATTGCGTTCCCAAATAAAATAAATGACAGTATAAAGCTGATTCCAATAATAATTCGATTTCGATATTTTGATGCTAATAATGCTAGACCAAAAAATAAAAGCAAGGAAGCTAGCGGATTAAATAGCAACATAATTTCTTCGAAAAAGTTATCAATTTTAATATCGAAAGCTAGCTTGTATACAATATATGTTTTGATCCATAATAAAACGACTGCAATAAGTGCAAATCGTAATTTTGGAAATAAATGTTGTAGCATAATATACTCCTTTCCTACTATTATGACAGTTCTAGTGATTGCACTTTTATGAATAGAGGTTTCACTTTATATATACGAACAGCCTTATGTGATTATTATACTATGTGTACTATTATACGAGAACAAAACAGAATTGTGGACGCTTTTTGTAATAATCGAGTAGAAAAAGAGAAGTAGGAGACAATAAAGTGAAACTTGAATGAGCGGGGGCATCATCCACTCATTATTAGTCTTCACTAGTCGAGCTTTTGCGGAAAGTTTATTTTTTATCTATATATACATCAATTAAAAAACCGACATCAAACCCCTCTTTTTAGGTGGGAGAGAGCATCTATTCATGCNNTTAAAATGGATTTATATAACTTCTTTGCCTTCGTTGAATTTTGAGGTGAAGTGCTGCTGTCCGCAAATAGTGAGAAAAACATCGCATAAGGATACGGAGGTCATGATGAAAAAGTTACTGTGTTTCGTACTATGTAGTGGTCTTATAATGTTTTCTTCTCCAGTGGTGATTACGGCACAATACGATTTACCGTTAATGGAGGATGCTCTCTATTCTGTATTATTTCCACAAATAAATGCAGCGATTGAAAAACATTATGGAAAACTAAAGCCATATGATTGTCCGAAAATAGTTAGCATAAAAAAACTTTATAGTGGTACATATTTATTTCAAGCAGTAATTGAAGTGACGAAGTATGAATCAGGGATAGGAGGGAAAGTGCTTCCGCCATTTGAAAAAATAAGTATTACGTTTAATAATGAAGAGGGAGAATGGATTGTAACGAAGGTGGCTATAAAGCGTTTACCAAATGATACAAAGCTAAATTGCAAAAAAACAATATAAAAAATTGTTTGACAAATAATTTATTCCTTTGGTATTGTTAATAGCAATATAAGATGTTTGAAAATTGAATAGATTTACCTCATCTACTCTCAAAGGTAGAGGCCGCAATAGGAAAGAGTAAGCTATGGGAGATTTAGTGGAATCTGTGATCATAGATTGAAAGGGACTATTGCCGAAATATAAGAATGACCACATTATTCATATATTGGGACTGCATTGAATAAATGTAGTACTGTCATAAGATTTATTTTTATGGAGAGCTATTTGGAGATGTTGATGCGGTTTCTTATTTGAGAAGATAACAACTAGTTTATTTTTTCAATATACATTATTCCTAATAAGAAACGCGTGTGAACATTGTTCCGCGCGTTTTTTGTTTATCTAAAAGCGTGCTGCAATGAATAGAAGATTGGGGTTATGAGTTTTAGAGGAAATAAGGGAGGAATTGAAATGTATTTACACGGCACAAGTCGGATCAATGAGCAAGGACACTTAGAAATTGGAGGGTGCGATACAACGCAATTAGCAAAAGCATATGGAACGCCACTTTATGTGTACGATGAGGTTGCTATTCGGGAAAAATGTCGCGCATTCCATCGTGCGTTCCAGGAAAGTGGATTTTCTTACCAAGTAGCATATGCAAGTAAGGCGTTCTTGTGCATGGAGATGTGCCGAGTAGCTCGTGAAGAAAATATGTCTTTAGATGTTGTTTCTGGAGGAGAGCTATATACAGCTTTGCAAGCGGGTTTTCCAGCATCTCGTATTCATTTTCACGGAAATAATAAAACGGAAGAAGAGATGATAATGGCCCTGCAAGCAGACATTGGTTGTTTTGTAGTGGATAATTTCTTTGAGCTAGAAGTATTGCACGATTTAGCAGTGCAGTATGGAAAAATTGTCAGCATATTAATTCGTGTGACACCTGGGGTAGAGGCGCATACACATGAGTATATAACGACAGGGCAAGATGATTCGAAATTTGGCTTTGGGGTTTCTACTGGTCAGGCGATACAGGCGATTCAAATGGCATTAGAGAAGTCAAATTATAACGTGTTAGGTATCCACTCGCACATTGGCTCACAAATTTTCGAGACAGCAGGGTTCGTTCGAGCAATTGAAGTATTACGTAACTTTTTAGAAGAAATAAGAGAACAAACAGGGTATATAGTAACAGTGTTAAATGTTGGCGGAGGGTTTGGAATTCGCTATACGGAATCTGATACACCCCTTACACTTGAAGCGTATGTGCTTGCGGTAACGAATGCGGTGAGGGAACAATTTACAACATGTGAGTATCCCCTTCCTGAAATATGGGTTGAGCCTGGGCGAAGTATTGTTGGCGATGCAGGAACAACGCTGTATACAGTAGGAGCGGTAAAAAATATCCCAGGTATTCGTAAATATGTTTCAGTTGATGGTGGAATGACAGATAATTTAAGACCGGCATTATACGGAGCACGTTATGAGGCGATGCTAGCAAATCGGGGAAATGAAGAAAATGAAGAAGTTGTTTCGATTGCAGGAAAATGTTGTGAGAGCGGAGATATGCTTATTTGGGACATAAATCTTCCGCAAGTTGCATCCTCTGATTTATTGGCAATCTCTTGTACTGGAGCATATGGTTATTCTATGGCGAATAATTATAATCGTATTCGCAGACCAGCTGTAGTATTTGCAAAAGGTGGAACATCACAAATTGTTGTGGAACGTGAAACATATGAAAATATAATTGGAAACGATCGCATACGTATTAAAGAGCTTGTTTAAATGATAAAAGGAGTTGTTCGAATGGAGCAACTTCTTTTAAAATATATATTGGAAAACTAGGAATGAGAAAATCAGAGTTGTGATAAAATACAAAGCTTATCAAGAGAAGCAGAGGGAATTGGTCCTACGAAGCTTAGCAACCTGCTTATAGTAGCAAGGTGCTAAGTCCAGCAAAATGGCATCCATTTTTAAAAGAGCAAGATAGAAAGGTGCATGTGGGATATATAAATCCATTTTAATTTTTCGGCATCTAAATTCCCTGCTATGCAGAATAAAACGGAACTTACACTCGTTTGCTCTTTCTGTNNCTGACCGCTTCTATGCATGGTCAGATGCTCTCTTCCATCTAAAAAGATTGGGTTTATGTCGGTTTTTTAATTGATGTATATATAGATTTCATAAGTATGAAAATGTAAAATAAATTCTCCTTTACAAGTATAGTAATATATTCTATAATCACAAGTAACTTCAATATATGAAATCGATGAGCAAGAAGAGTATGTATATTTGATGCGTTCAGAGAGCTGGGATAAGGTGTGAGCCCGGTACGATAAAATATACAGAATGGGCTTGCGAGAGGTATGCTGAACATTTTAGTAGGCAACCCGGGTTCTGCCGTTAAAAGGATAGGGTATCGGAGTTTTCCTGTACCTGAACAAGTGGGATTTTTGATCCAATTGAGGTGGTACCACGGTATTCTATTACATATATCGTCCTCTACATGCAGCGTAGCATGTAGAGGACTTTTTTATTTTCTAAAGGAGGTGTGCGAGTATGAAGTGAAAGTGTATAATTAAGAAAAGTTCAAATATTCAAAAAGGAGAAATTATTTATGAAAGAAACACAGCAATGGACATCGAAAATTGGTTTTGTACTCGCAGCAGCCGGAGCTGCAGTAGGACTCGGGGCGATATGGAAGTTTCCGTATGTTGCAGGTAATGGCGGAGGCGGAGCATTTTTTCTAGTCTTTTTATTATTAACTATATTTATTGGTATGCCTCTTCTTTTGGCTGAATTTGTTATTGGGCGTAGTACACAAAAAGAAGCGGTTACTGCATACAAAGTACTCGTGCCGAATAGTAAACTATATCCATGGATTGGTCGCATGGGAGTTGTCACTTGTTTTAGCGTATTATCTTTTTATAGTGTAGTAGGTGGCTGGATTTTATTATATTTATATTATAGTGTGACAGGTCACTTTTGGAGTGGATCAGTGGAATATGGAAAATTGTTTGAACAGACAATTTCCAATCCAGCTAGTGCAGTTGGAGCTCAGTTGATTTTTATGCTTTGCACAATTTTTGTTGTAAGTAAAGGTGTAGAGAAAGGGATAGAAAAGGCAAGTAAGTATATGATGCCGCTATTATTTATTTTATTTATTGCCATTATTATTCGTGCCCTTACACTTGATGGTGCATGGGCTGGTGTTGAGTTCTTCTTGAAACCAGATTTTTCAAAGTTAACAGCAGATACTGTTTTGTATGCGATGGGACAATCCTTCTTTTCATTAACAGTAGGGGCTTCGGTAATGGTAACATATAGCTCATATTTAAAGAAGGAAGAGCATTTAGCAAAATCAGCGACATCGATTGTGAGTTTAACGGTATTTATTACAATCCTTGCGGGGCTTGCGATATTTCCAGCAATCTTTGCGTTAGGGGTTAAGCCGACGGAAGGGCCAGGTTTATTATTCATCATCCTTCCGGCTGTATTTGCTAAAATACCATTTGGACAATTTTTCTTTATTATGTTTTTGATTTTATTCTTCTTTGCAACATTAACTTCTGCCATTTCAATGCTCGAAATTGTTGTTGCTTCCGTAGCGAAAGATAATGCAAAAAAACGTCCTTCTGCATCATTGATCATTGGATTACTCATTTTCGTATTTGGAATTCCAGCGGCATTGTCATTTGGAATTATGAGTGATGTAAAGATATTTGGAAAAACATGTTTTGATTTAGTGGATTTTGTGGTAAGTAATGTCTTGCTTCCGTTAGGAGTACTAGCAATTTCATTGTTCGTACCGAATAAAATGAGTAAGGATTTATTAATGAAAGAATTAGAAGTTACAGAAACAAAAGGAAAAACATTATTTAACGTTTGGTTTTTCTTACTGCGTTATATTATTCCAATCACGGTTGTGGTTGTATTTTTAAATGCAATTGGTATATTTAAGATTTTCACAAAGTAAAAAGGCAGGGGATAAACCCCTGCCTTTTTATTTATAATCCGATATAAGGAGAAGGATCAACTGCGTTTGTTTTACCTACATTCCATTCTCCAATATGAAGTTCGAAATGTAAATGCTGTCCGTAAGATTGACCTGTATTCCCCATGAATCCTAATTGTTGACCTTGTTTCACCGTTTGTCCATTAGATACAGAGCGGCTGCTCATATGAGCGTATACAGTTGTGTAAGTTTTACCATTTATACGATGTGATAAGTATACAACATTTCCGTAACTAGAGGATAACTCAGATCGAATGACAACACCGTCGGCAGCAGCTATAATCGGAACTGTTCCAGAAGCGGCAATATCAATGCCTTTATGATTATCTATAGAGCGAGCACCAAATCCAGAAGTTTTTGAGCCAGCAGCTGGTTTAATGAATCCGCTTTTATTTGTATCTTGCGGTGTTGGAGCGCCTTGTCCGCTTTCTTTAGCGGAAGCGGTAGCTTGCTTTTTGGCTTCTTCTGCTTTACGTGCTTCTTCCACACGTTTTTCCTCTTCAATTGCTTTTTGAACTGCTTGTCGCTGATTCTCTAAAATGCTTTTTGATTCTTCTAAGCTTTCAATCTCTGAATCTACTTTTGATACTTTAACGTGTAAATCGTTAATGAGAGCTTGTTGCTGCTGCTGATTTGCTTGCAATTCTTGTTGTTTTTGTTCTAGCTTTTGCCCAGATTCTTTCAATTGTTGTTCTTTTTTTTCAACAGCTTCTTTCTCGGATTTTACAGTTTCTTGATCTTGTGTCTGTTTTTTTACGATGTCTGTATCGTTATTTAAAATCAAACTAACGGAATACATATTATCAACAAGGTCTACGAGGTTGTTTGAATTCGTTAATACTTCAGTTATGATATTTGTTCGCGGTTTTTCTTGCATAGATTGTAATCGTTTTTTTATAACTTCTTGACGTGTGTCAATATTCTTTTGTAATTGTTCAATGTGTTTCTTTTTCTCAGCAATGATTTGCTGTGTTTTGCTAATTTCTTTTTTTGTATCGTTTAAATCCGCTTCATTTTTATTAATGGAAGTTGTTAATTCATCGATTTTCTTCTGTAACTCTTGTATTTCTTTCTCCATCTGTTCTTTTTCTGCCGATTTATTATGTAATTCTTGTTGTTTTCCTTCTAATTCTGATTGTATTGTAGATAATTTATCTTGACTTGTTTCTGCGTGTACTGGTGAAAGCAACGGAGAAACAAAAAGAGTTCCTGCTGCTAAAACGCTAAAAGCTGCAAATTTCTTATTCATTGGTGTCTAGCTCCTTTCCCTATGATTGTATATATCATAATAAGAAGAATGCTGTCTATTATTGTAATCATAATGTAAAGAAAATTTTATAAAATTGCTGATTTTTGTCGGAATTAAGGGAATTTTTTGCCTATATTGGTATGTTCTGTTGTGAAAATAAATAGAAGAAATGTTGATATACCTTATAAGGAATCGTTCTCATGTTAGGTTTTCTTACATTGGGTCGTTTTTTGTCAAGAAAATTATTTATATTCACGCAAACTTATTTTGTTGTCAGATTTCATTTTTTGCTTTATCATTTTTAACAGGGGCAAATGTAGTGAATTGTCGAATAATATGTAATACTCTTAATTTCTTGGCTTTATAGAAATAGAGAAAGGTAGAGTTATAGCATCTTTAGAAGGGGGTTACAGCAAGTATGAAAAGAATTGGACTTGCATGGCAAATTTTAATAGGGCTTGCGCTTGGTATTGCAGTTGGGGCAATTTTTTATGGCAATGCAGAAGTAGCAAAGTTTTTACAGCCAATTGGAGATATTTTCATTCGATTAATTAAAATGATTGTTGTGCCGATTGTCGTAGCGAGCATTGTTGTTGGGGTTGCTGGTGTTGGTGATGTGAAGAAGCTAGGGCGATTAGGCGGAAAGACAATTCTTTATTTTGAAATAATTACAACAATTGCAATTGTTCTTGGCCTACTGGTGGCGAATATTTTCCAACCAGGAAAAGGCGTGAATATGGATCAGTTAACAAAGACGGATATTTCAAAATATACATCTACAACAGAGCAAGTACAGAGCCATTCGTTTGCGGATACATTTGTAAATATTGTTCCGACAAATATTATGAAGTCGTTAGCTGATGGTGATATGCTTGCCATTATTTTCTTCTCTGTATTATTTGGTTTAGGGATTGCAGCAATTGGGGAAAGAGGAAGACCCGTTCTTCAATTTTTCCAAGGTGTAGCAGATGCAATGTTTTACGTGACAAACCAGGTAATGAAATTCGCACCGTTTGGGGTATTCGCATTAATTGGTGTAACGGTTTCTAAATTTGGTCTTTCGTCATTAATTCCATTAGGAAAATTAGTTATTGTCGTTTATGGATCCATGATATTCTTCGTTGTAGTTGTATTAGGGCTTACGGCAAAATTATTTGGAATTAACATATTCCAGTTCTTTAAGATTTTAAAAGAGGAGCTTATTTTAGCTTACTCTACAGCAAGTTCGGAGACGGTTTTACCAAAAATCATGGAGAAGATGGAGAAGTTCGGTTGTCCGAAAGCAATTTCATCTTTCGTTATTCCGACTGGTTACTCATTTAACTTAGATGGATCTACATTATATCAAGCAATCGCGGCAATTTTCTTAGCACAAATGTATGGTATTCATTTATCAATCACAGAGCAAATTACATTAATGCTTGTATTAATGGTTACATCTAAAGGGATTGCAGGTGTACCTGGTGTATCATTCGTTGTATTATTAGCAACACTTGGTACGGTAGGAATTCCAGCAGAAGGTTTGGCATTTATCGCAGGTATTGACCGTATTTTAGATATGGCACGTACAGCAGTTAACGTAGTAGGTAACTCTTTAGCAGCTGTTGTTATGTCTAAGTGGGAAGGTCAATATGATGAAGAAAAAGGACAAGCCTATTTAAAAGAGATTTCAGAAAAACAAGTAGCATAATAATTGTTGTAAAAGCCCTCGCATAAAATGTGGGGGCTTTTCTGTATAGAAAAGAGGGGAGAATAATGAAACGGAAATATGGAGATGGTTTTTCATGGAAACGGTTAATAGAGAAAAGTTATGAAGTGAAAACAATAGAGCAAGGCATGTTAGGGATACTGCATATGCAAAAAGTGAAAGAGCCTAGTTACAAGCAATATAATAATCAAAAACTTTGCATTGTCAATGATGGACACACATGGGTGCAGTACTTCATCAACGGTAAAAATTTTGCGATTACAGCTATGCTAAATGAAAAACGGAAATTAGTACAATATTATATTGATGTAGCAAAAGAGTTTAAAATAGATGAGAGAGGTATGCCATATTTCGATGATTTATATTTGGACGTAGTGCTATTACCTAATGGCGATGTATATTTGCTGGATGAAGATGAATTAGAAGAGGCCTACATAGATGGAGATATTTCTAAAGAGGAATATAACGTAGCGTGGGAAACGGTAAGATGGCTTCTCGAAGTAATTGAAAAAGAAAATTTTCCCTGGATTGCAATTTTAGAAAAAGAAATTCAGAAATTAAAGTGACCATTTTCTTTTCGAGATGCTCATTTATTCGTGTTTTTGTAAATATCAAAAAATACCAACTGTTTTTATACAAATAATAATTGACTTTTGATTTGTAAGCGAGTAAAGTTAGGGAAGAAATTATTATCAAAAATAAAATATGAAACCTTCTTATAAAGAGAGGCGGAGGGACTGGCCCTACGATGCCTCGGCAGCGGACTCAAGATGGAGTGCTGTGCCAAATCCAGCAAGCATGTGCTTGAAAGATGAGAAGAGTGTTTCTTATAGATGTATAAGACCTCTTCTTTTCGGAAGAGGTCTTTTGTTATTGATTAGAAAAGGTTTAAAACTAGGGAGAGATGATACTTTGAAAGAAACGAGAGGAAATGGTTTAGCTTTATTGCCGCTTGGAATATTTTTGGCACTATTTATTGGTTCTGGAATTATTACAGGTGATTTCTATAAATTACCGATACTCGTAGCGATTTTAATTGCTGTAGGGGTTGCTTTGGCAATGAATCGTAAAGAAAGCTTTACAGCAAAAGTTGAACGGTTTGCCAAGGGCGCTGGTAATCCAGATATTATGATTATGGTGTTAATTTTTGTACTTGCAGGTGCATTTTCTGAAACTGCAAAAGGAATGGGTGGAGTTGACTCTACAGTAAATTTAGCACTGTCTATTTTGCCGCAAGGATTTATCGTTGCAGGGATTTTTGTTATAGGGGCATTTATTTCATTAGCAATGGGAACTTCGATGGGAACGATTGCCGCGTTAGCACCAATTGCAGTAGGGATTAGTCAGCAAACAGATATTTCTATTGCATTAACAATGGGAACAGTTGTTGGCGGTGCGATGTTTGGCGATAATCTATCATTTATTTCTGATACGACAATTGCAGCGGTTCGTTCGCAAGGAACTGAAATGAAAGATAAGTTTAAAACAAACTTTTTAATTGTGTTACCAGCAGCAGTTATTACGATTATATTATTAGTTTTCCTTACATTAGGAAACCATACGGAAATGAAAACTCATACGTTTGATTGGGTGAAAATCTTGCCATATGCAGGTGTGCTTGTTACAGCGTTACTTGGGTGTAATGTTCTTGTTGTATTAGCAGGTGGAACGGTTTTATCAGGAATGATAGGTTTGATAGATGGAAGTTATACATTGGCAAGTTTCTTTAAAAGTGTAACAACGGGAATCAGTGGCATGATGGAGTTAGTACTATTAGCAATTTTAATTGGCGGGATGGTTGAAATCATTCAATATAATGGTGGTATTCAATATCTAATGAATATATTAACACGTAATATTCGCTCGAAAAAGGGTGCAGAGTTTGGGATTGCTGGCTTAGTTAGTATGACGAATATGTGCACAGCAAATAATACAATCTCTATTATTTTCACTGGACCACTTGCGAAAAATATTGCAGATCAATATGAGATTGATCCACGAAAATCAGCAAGTGTATTGGATCTTTTCTCATGTTGTGTACAAGGATTAATTCCATATGGAGCACAAATGTTGACGGCAGCAGGGTTTGCTGCAGTATCTCCAATTGAATTGCTACCATACGCATTTTATCCAATTTTAGTTGGAGTATGTGGTATAGTTTCTATTTTAATTGGTTTTCCTCGATTTTCAAAGGTAGCGGAAAAAAAGCAATATCATAAAACAGCATAACTTTAATGTAAATAATGTAGAATAAAAAACGCTCAGACAATAAATACTGGGCGTTTTTTTGTTACTTATAAATCTTTTTTTAAATAGTAATGTTTATAATCTCTTCCTACATTATCAAGGACACCAAACTCTTTATAACCATGCTTTTTATAGAAGTCTAATGCTTGGAAGCTTAAAGTATCTACTTTTATGAAGTCACATTTTTTCTCTAAAGCGATTTTTTCTACTTCTAACAATAATTTAGATCCGTATCCTAATTTACGGATGTCTTCATCAATCATAAGAGTATGAATCTCTAACCAATTCCAGCAAACCTCACCTAATAGTCCCCCATGAACTTTGTCATTTTCATCTTTAAGAAATAAATGAATTTCTGAGTATCTTCCTCTTAAATCTGGTGGGAAATGCTTTAAATTATATTCGTAAAGTGCATTGTTTATATGGTTTTTATCATTTGTATTTACTTCTTTAATAATATGTAAAGCCATTATGCATGTCTCTCCTTGTCTCTGTATAGTCTCTATATAAATCCATTTTCATTTTTCGACATCTAAATCCTTTCTATGCAGATAACCTACACTCGTTTGCTCTTGCTGTCTTTACTTCGCATGTGGCAGAAAAAGGCCCTGACCGCTTCTATGCATGAATAGATGCTCTCTCCCGTCTAAAAAGAGGGGTTTTATGTCGATTTTTTAATAAATGTATATATGTTTATTTTAACGCAAAATTCTTAATATTCATATGTTTATTTTTTTAATAGTATTGCACAGTTATACTAAATCTTCAAAAGGCTGAAGGCAACTCAGTCTTAAGTCTGAGATGAAAACGGTTCTTAAGCTCGTTATGGAAAAAAGAAAAAATAGTTAAGATAAGAGTATCAAATCGAAGGGAGGCAAGCACAAGATGAAACAATTTCTAGCGTTTATCGCGGCTGGTATTTTGGCCTTAATTGCTCTTGGTAGTCTTGCTGGCATTGTAGGATTCGCAATTGGAGCAGGGATTGTGTACTGGAGCTATAAATCATTTGTGCGAGCACAATCATTTTTTGGAAAGTTAGCTTGGGGTATTGTCGGTTTAATCGGCTTGTCAATCGCCCTTTCTAATTCCCCAGCATTAATTGGTATCGCAGCACTAGTAGTTCTATACTACGGATACCGTGAGTGGAAAAAGGAAAAAGATGTAGTAGTAAATTCTGCTTCAGAAGGTTCTAAACCATATAGCAACTTTGAAGATGAGTGGAACAAGTTAATGAAAAACTAATATAAAACAAATTAAACCATAAAGTAGAAGAGAGGAAGATTATAATGAAACAATCTTTATTTGGACGTGTACGCGATGCAATTTTAGCAGATTTTCATAATGTTTTAGATGAGAAAGAAAGAAAACATCCAATCGCTATGTTAAATCAATATTTACGTGATAGCGAGCGTGAAGTAACAAAAATTGAAAAGCTAATTCAGCGACATAAAACATTAAAAGCTAACTTTGCTCGTGAACTTGAGCAGGCTCGTTATTTTGTAAATAAGAGATCAAAGCAGGCAATAATTGCAAAAGAAGCAGGGGAAATGCAGTTGCATGAACGTGCATTAGAAGAAGTAGCATACTATGAAGGGCAAGTAGCTCGCTTAGAAGAAATGTATGCAGGTGTAGTGGAACAAATTGATGAGTTAGAACGTCGTCTTTCTGAAATGAAAAACAAGCTAAAAGAAATGAATGCAAAACGTATGGAATTAATGGCACGCGAAAATATGGCACATGCCAATCGTCGTATGAATACGGCTCTTCATAAAATGGATGAGAATAATCCATTCTTACGATTTGAAGAAATTGAAGATCATATTCGTGATTTAGAGCTTCGCGTGAATGAAGATCATGAACGCGATACATTTGATATGAAAATTGCAAAGCTTGAGCGTGAAATGAAAGAAAAAAATGAAGTATCTTTAAACAAAGAAGTAATAAAATAATTGTAGTATATTATAAAACGAGCTTATGATATAGTGATAGAAGAAAAGGGGTTGGAAAGCAATGCCTTTTTCTTCTATTTATATGTAATAAGAAGGGGGGAGCTGAAATGAAGCAACAATTTTCAAAAACACAATTCGTGGGGATGCTCCTCATCATATTTGGATTCGGTCTTTTTCTTGACATGATTTTGGGGCGTTTTGAACCTGGGGGCCTTATTTTTGCAGTTATTATGATTGTATTCGGAAGGCATTATCGAAAAAAGAATCGTTATGTGAGAGGGAACGTGTTTTTATTTATCGGAGGTCTCATTTTTTTATTCTTCCTATTTTCATCAGCGGCTTTTGTGCTCGTTGTATTTGCTTGCTTAGCTTTTATCGGTTATCAACTTATTCAAGGACAGCAGAAGCAAAAAGTTATCCAAGTGGAAATTAAGGAAAAAGGATATATAGATGAAGAAAAACAAATTTATCGCACAGAACCATACCTGAAAAATATGATGGTAGGTAACGTACGAATGATGGATCATATTTATGAGTTAGAGGATATTAATGTTCAGTATGGGGTTTGTGACATTGAAATTGATTTGACGACAGCAATGATTCCCGAAGGAGAAACAGTCATTGTTATTCGTGGTGTTATTGGAAATATTCGGTTGTATGTTCCGTACGATATTGAATTATCTTTAAATCACTCTGTTATTGTTGGTAGAGTACTACTGCCAGGACATGAAGAAACAGGATTTAATCGAAATGTTACATTTAAAACAGAACAGTATAGAGAAGCTCCTCGGCGCATTAAAATTATTTCTTCGCTTGTCGTAGGCGATACGGAAGTGAGGAAAGTATAATGAAAAAGCAAAGAAATATTTCATGGATGTACATTCGTTATTCTATGTTATCTTCTGTAAGTATTGCACTTATTTGTACGGTTGTATATGTATGGAAAAGTAAACAAGATGTATATGATTTGTTATGGAAAGAATCCATTGCTTCTGTTCCAATTGGCTTGTTAATCATGGGTACAAGTCTTCTTATTGGAGGAATTGTAGGATATGCCATTGGTTACTATATGCAGCAGCGCATTCAAGGCTTAAATACTTTTTTGTTTGAAGTAGAACGTGGGAATTTTCCAAAGGACGTTTCGTTTACTGCGGAAGATGAATTCCGTGAAGTAGAGCGAAAAGTTATTGCGCTGGCTCGAAGATTAGAGGAACAGGCCGGTTTATTTCAAAAGGTAACGAATGAACGAGCTCATTGGAATGAAGAGATGAGACAGGAAGCTATTTCTCAAGAAAGGCATCGATTAGCAAGAGAACTGCATGATTCAGTGAGTCAGCAGCTTTTTGCAATGTCTATGATGATGTCAGCAATTAATGAACAGGTAACTCAAATTCCAGAAACAACAAGAAAGCAATTGCAACTTGTTGAAAATATGGTGGTAAATGCGCAATCGGAAATGAGAGCGTTGCTTCTTCATTTACGTCCTGTACAATTAGAAGGAAAAAAATTAACAGAAGGTATAGAAGAACTGTTAACAGAACTTTCTAGAAAACAACATATGAAAATTGAATGGTTGATTGAGCCCATCCAATTAAAAAAGGGTGTGGAAGATCATTTGTTCCGTATTGTACAAGAAGCGTTGTCTAACACGTTACGACATGCGAAAGCAAAGAAAACAGAAGTACGTCTTCGTCAAATTGATCAATATGCTATTTTAAAAATAATTGATGATGGTGTTGGGTTTGAAGTAGGTGTTAATAAGGCTGGATCATATGGCTTAAGGTCTATTCAAGAGCGTGTCCATGAAATTGGTGGAACATTAAAAGTGCTTAGTTTTCCGAATAAAGGTACACAAATTGAAGTAAAAGTACCAATTATGATAGAGAGAGAGGGGGAGCAGCATGATTAAAGTATTGCTTGTTGATGATCATGAAATGGTTCGAATGGGTGTATCTGCATATTTATCGACTCAACCAGATATCGAAGTAGTTGGGGAAGCTGAAAATGGAAGAAAAGGTTCAGAATTAGCGCTAGAATTAAGGCCGGATATTATTTTAATGGATCTTGTTATGGATGAAATGGATGGCGTTGAGGCAACGCGTGCGATTATTCAAGAATGGCCTGAGGCTAAAATTGTAGTCGTAACAAGCTTTCTAGATGATGAAAAGTTATATCCTGTTATTGAGGCAGGGGCGACAAGTTATTTGCTAAAAACGTCAAGAGCAAGTGATATTGCAGATGCAGTGCGAGCGACTTATGATGGAGAAACAGTGTTAGAACCAAAAGTTACTGGGAAGATGATGTCCCGAATGCGTCAAAAAAAAGAACAACCTTTGCATGAAGATTTAACAGAAAGAGAGTTTGAAATCTTATTATTAATTGCGGAGGGTAAGAGTAATCAAGAAATTGCAGATGAGCTATTTATTGCACTCAAAACAGTAAAAACGCATGTGAGTAATATTTTAAATAAATTAAATGTAAGTGATCGTACACAGGCGGTTATTTATGCGTTTAGACATCAATTAACAAAATAAGATGGAACTTCCACTATACACATATAGGAGCTATTGGAGTGGTGGAAGTTTTCTTTATTGATGCAATTTATTGAAAACGCTATCATTCAAGCGGGAATAATACATACAAAGGGGGAGTGTGTGTATGTTAGTTCAAACAATATTTGAAATGAGCAAGAACGAAAAGTTAGGGAATTACGTGAATGCATTATAGGCACTTCATACGCAATATGATATTGAAACAGATTGTATTGCGATAATTGAAGCTACAAAAGAATATTATCTATATATATCAATTAAAAAACCGACATAAAACCCATCTTTTTAGGTGGGAGAGATCATCTATTCATGCATAGAAGCGGTCAGGGCCTTTTTTTGCCACATGCGAAGTAAAAACAGAAAGAGAAAATGAGTGTAGATTACTTTTTATTCCGCATAGCAGGGATTTAGATGTCGAAAAATGAAAATGGATTTATATATTTCTAGTAAAACAAAAAGATTGTTATGATGTGGTAAAAGTAGAAACGGTTGATATGAATCTTGAGTATTATACGAAAGCATATAGAGTAAGTAGTTTTAATCATGATTCCTATCAAATATCAAAAACTCCCTTAAGGGGAGTTTTTGATTAAGATGCTTTAAGTTCAGAGGAGTTTTTCATTAGTGGTACTGGCTTTGTCCCCTTTAACTTGGCGACTATAAGACCAATCATTGCTCCTGTTAGTGCTGGTAAGAGCCAACCAATTCCTTCAGAATATAAAGGGATCAATTCAAAGTAAGAAGTAAGGAATGTGACTGTTATATTTCCTTGTTTTAATCCATCGAATACACTCACAATTGCAGCTCCGATTAAAGCGCCGATATAAACGGA
Organism: Bacillus sp. AFS098217; assembly: GCF_002551815.1. Classification (GTDB taxonomy): domain Bacteria; phylum Bacillota; class Bacilli; order Bacillales; family Bacillaceae_G; genus Bacillus_A. Next base: position 130,633 of record NZ_NVPR01000038.1, on the reverse strand, counting down.
GCGGTAACCACCGAAGTATTTATGGAGTAGTGATAATAGTACGAGTACGATAGCGATTGGATATACAACAAGTAATACTGGAACAGAGATCGCAATGATTTTTGTTAAACCTAGATTTGCTACTAGAAGTCCTAATGCGCAAATGATACCTGCTAGACTTTTGTATGAAAATTTTGTAAATAATGTTGAGAAATATTGGCTACATGCCGATACAAGTCCAACGCATGTTGTTAAACAAGCCAATGTAACGATAACTGCTAATAAAGCAAGACCGTAAGGACCAAATAATTGCTGAACAATAACCGTAAGTAATTGACCACCATTTTTTGCATATCCAAGAGAAACGCTAGTTGCACCAAGCCAACCAAGTGCCCCGTATACAAGTACAAGCCCAGTAGCTGCAACCAGTCCTGCTTTTGCCGTTGCGATAGCAATTGATTTGTGATTTTCTACACCTTTAGAACGGATTGCATTCACGACAATAATTCCAAATGCAAGCGCTGAGATCGTATCCATCGTTAAATAGCCTTCCATAAATCCTTTGAAAATAGGAGAAGTTTGATACTCTTGCATTGCTGGACCTGAGTGTCCAAGTGGTGTAAAAACACTTTTTACAAATAATACGAAAATAGAAAATAATAAAATCGGTGTTAATACATTCCCAATCCAGTCTACTAGTTTAGAAGGATTTAAGCTGAGACAATATACAATGGCAAAGAAAATGATGGTATAAACAAATAATGTTAACTCGCTAGTACGAACTGCTTCTGGTAAAAAGGAGCTAACGCCCATTTCATAAGCGACGTTAGCAACACGTGGAATTCCCATAGATGGACCAATCGCAATATAGACAACAACCGTAAAGAAAATTCCGAATATTGGGTGAACGTGACTTGCAAGTTGCTGCATTCCATTTCCTGAAAGAGAGATTGCAATAACAGTTAATAATGGTAAACCAACTCCTGTTAATAAAAATCCAATCATAGCTGGCCAAAAGTGTTCACCAGCATTTTGCCCAAGCATTGGAGGGAAAATTAAATTACCTGCCCCAAAAAATAAAGAAAATAGCATAAGACCCGTGAAAAATACATGTTTTTTTGATACGGTGTTCATTGTTGTTCCTCCTGTTATAAAAATTCATCCGTAAGAATACAAAAAACTCGTCCCTTAATAAAGGGACGAGTTATATTTACCCGCGATACCACCCTAATTTATACATGTAGAAATATCTATATGTATACGGCTTTGCAACGTACAACATGATACGTGTTCCTTGTAACGGGGGACAGCCGGTAAGAACTTACTACATTCTTCGGTTCTACTTCTCGGAGATGATTTTCGGTTACGTACTGAACATTGGCTTTCAGCAAAATGCCAACTCTCTGGGGGAACAGCCCTATAACGTACTCGTTCTCGTCAATGAATTTTGTTTAAGTATTCTGACAGTATTTTCACATGTTTTTTTAGTAAAGTCAATAGATTTTTTGAATAAAATTTTAAAGAGATGTATCTATATAAATACAAGTTGAAAAACCGACCTAAAAACCCCTTTCTTTTTAGGGGGACGGGAGCATTTGGCTATGCATAGAAGCGGAAAGGTCCTTTTCCTGTCACATGCAAGGGTGAAAGCAAAGGGAGAAGGAGAGTGCAGGTCATACTTTATTCTGTATAGCAGCGGCTTATATGTGTGAAATTGAGTGAATATAATGTGCAAAAGCTTTCACTTTATTGTATGAGGGAGAGGAATTGTTTTTTGTAAAAAGTATGTAAAACTGTATGGGGGATTGTTAAATTTTTTGAGAAATATGACAATCGAAAAGGAAAGCAGGAATTTTTAAAATTTATAGAGAATAATACAACAATCCACTTGCTGGAAAAAAACAAACCAAAAAGAGGTGACTGAAATGCTTGCGATGGGAGTGTTATTTGGGATTATCGCCATTTGTGGTTTTATATGGTTATATTATTCACGTTCGTTTAAACAAGCAGAAGTGTTACTCTTTCAAAAAGGTAGTTTGTTGACAAATCAATCTAGATATTTAGTATGTCCGAAGTGTGGAAGTGCACAGGCCAGAAGTGGAGGCTATCAAGAGTGTTGCAAAATTAGATTATGAAAGGAGGAAGCCTCACAAAATGATGTGAGGCTTCCTTTTTGTTTTATTGTTAAGAATAATAAGCATTTCTTATGCTAAATAGGGAGGAATAGGGTTGATTAAGAAATATTCACTACTTTTATTTGTCTTGTTATTAGCATCATGTGGTCAAATGGAGCAAAAAAAGGAGAAAAAACAAGTAGAAGAGACGGTGATTCGTATGGAGGAAACCTTACAAGTAACGATTATACAAAAAGGGAAGGTAGAAAAGATTTTAAAACAGGAAGAAGCAAAGATTGTAGTGGATATTATGAATAAAGCTGAGAAACAAGAGATAACAGGAAGTTTTGGGGAACCGGAGTATGAAATACAAGTTGAGAAGAATGGAAAGAAGGAAACGTATCGTGCGTGGCTTAGAGGAGAATCACGCGAGGGTTGGCTGCAAAATCAAAAAGGGACGTATATGCTTACAAAGTCTGATACAGAAAAGCTTTTATCTATACTTCCAATTGGTGAAAAGCAGAAAAATGATGATACAAAAGGTAACGTTTTAACAGAAGTGACAAAAAAGGACATGCAAATTACTGCTTTCCATATTAAAACGGATGAGAAAAAAATAAACTACACTATATTTTATACCATCTCGGATTCTTTATATAAAACGTTAGAAATAGAAGGAGAGTATTATTTTCAATTGATCTTTCCGGAAAAAGTACAACAGGTAGTCGAAAAAGGAATGAGTGGGCCTATTGCAGGAGAAAAAGTTAGAGAAGGATATAAAAAGTATGAAGTACACCTTACTGTACCTATAGAGAGTGCATCAACTTCTCAGCTAAAAGCATTAGAAACTTATTATGATCATTATAATTTACAAGTATTAAATCATAATAAAGCAAAAGTCGGTACATTTCAAAATATTATTCAAATTGTAAAAGATTATGGTGAAAAAATGAATTTACAAAGATAGATACAATTTTTCCTAGGAAATGATAATAGAGTGAGCCCGAAGGCCCACTCTATTATTTTGTTTTTGTAGAAGGCTCATTAATTGATTTTCGTGTAATAAGATAAGAAATCATAAGAGCAGAAAGAACAATCAAGGAAATTAATAGGTGATTTGGTAACCAATCTAATAGTAGTACATAACTAACTGTATAAAAAATAAGTGTGGAAGCTAAAAAGGAAAGAGTACCTATTATGAAAGATTGTAATGTCATTTTGTGCAACCTCCTTTCAATGTTATTTTCGTCTAAATTTGGATGTTATAAACATGATTTCCAATAAAATAAAAAAATATGGCATAATGGAAAAAAAAGAGAGAGCAAAGGAGAGGAATATGAAAAAGAATAATACAAAAGGATTATGGGGAATTTTAGCCGCAGTAGGAATATTTCTGCTTTCTAAGCTGAAATGGGTATTTGCAATTTTAAAATTCGCAAAATTTTCAACGGTGTTTAGTATGTTACTTTCACTTGGGGCATATGCAACTATATATGGTTGGAAATTTGGTGTAGCACTGATTTATCTGCTTTTTGTTCATGAAATGGGACATTTGTGGGCAGCAAGAAGAAAAGGTATACCGACATCTCCAGCAATTTTCATTCCATTTATGGGTGCTCTTATTGGCATGAAAGAGTTGCCGAAAAATGCAAAGGATGAAGCATATCTTGCATACATGGGGCCTCTTTTTGGATTATTATCATTTTTACCAGCTATTCCGCTCTATATGATAACAAATGAACCATTTTGGGCCCTTGTTATTTTACTTGGAAGTATGTTGAACTTTTTTAACTTGATTCCGGTTTCTCCGTTAGATGGAGGACGAATTATTTCCGTTGTAAGTACAAAAATTTGGATCGTAGGTCTGGTTGTATTACTGGGTTATTCTATTTTTTTCAAAAGCATTATGGGTGGTTTTATTTTTATAATAGGTTGTATGGAACTGTATAGAATAATGAAGCGAAATAAACCGATAGAAGAACTAGGCTATAAAGTAGATGTGATGAAAACATATATTGCCAAAGTTCAAGAGGAATTTCAAGAAACAGAAGCCGTACATCGAACAATTTATATGATCCATCATGAAATGAATCTATTAAAGCAAAAAGAAAAAGAGAATCGGTTAGAAACAGGAGAGCGTCAAAGGATTGAAGTATTGGGGTACTTATTACCAAAATTTGAGCAGTTTGATTATGTACCGTATGAAGATGAAAAAGAAGAACATTTACTTCGGATAAAAGAAGCATTAGAAGTATCAGAAAGAAAAATGAATGAATGGAAAAAAGAAAAGAAACAACAAGAAGATTATTATAAAGTAGATGCTAAAACAAGGTGGATAGTGTTTGTTTGTTATATGGGATTACTTGCAATATTAGGTTATGCTGCTTACAAAGGGCATTTCATTTTACAGGAATACTTGCCGCAGCGAAATGTGTAGAAAAACAGTGTCGAAATGATGAGAAGTATTTATACAGGAATTCCGTTTTTACAAGAGAATGTTACAAATATAACGATTTGTGAAAATAAATGTAATGTTCATAGTGGAAAAGGAGTTTGGTATATGAAGAAAATATTTGCCATACTTGGAACTATAATTGTGATGGGAATTGCAAGCTATGGATGTATGAAAGTATTGTTATACTATGCAAATAAACCTGCTGGCGTATCTGCAATACCAAACGTGGAGGGTGTGGAGGAAAAGAAAAATGTATTACAATTCATCCGCACGACACATGAAAATTATAACAACTTCTTAAATTATGGTAAAGCTGAGAAGTATACGGAAGGGGATTGGAATCACCTTGTGCAGTGGTTTCAAGAACAAGAACCGTCTTTAAAGGATATACATAAAGAAATAAAAAATGAGAAGATGAAGCGAGATGTAAGACGAAGTTATGAAATAATGAAAAAGGGCATAGAAACTAGGAAAATTGAATATGTAGTTTATGCTCACCGTGTTTATCACGATTTAGACATTTTTGTAAATAAATATACAGGTGAAACAAATATATGGGGATACACAGAGTTTGGAGACGGAAAAGACGTCCAGGTCATTGAACAAGTCCTACAATCGCAGTCATAAGCTAGCCTGTTTTGGTTAGCTTATTTTTTTTGTGGGAACGATAGGTAAAGTATGGACAGGGTGATTTAATAGCAGTAATGTGAGAGTAATTTGAACCGTTCATATATTTTTCACAAAAACACCGTGTTTATAGTGATTAAAATCACAACGTTCATTGTATATTTTGTTTACACTAACAATAGTTAAGAAAATAAAGGAGTGGGATACCATGTTAAGTGCAAAAACGATTGAAATTGTAAAATCAACAGTACCATTATTACAAGAAAAAGGTGTTGAGATTACAACACGATTTTATCAAATTTTATTCTCAGAGCATCCTGAGTTATTGAATATTTTTAATCATACAAATCAGAAAAAAGGTAGACAACAACAAGCATTAGCGAACGCTGTGTATGCGGCAGCGACATATATTGATAATTTAGAAGTCATCATTCCTGTTGTAAAACAAATTGCTCATAAACATAGAAGTTTAGGCGTTAAAGCAGAACATTATCCAATTGTAGGTACATGCTTATTACAAGCAATTAAAGAAGTTGCAGGGGCGCCAGAGGAAGTATTAAATGCTTGGGGAGAAGCTTATGGTGTTATTGCTGATGCATTTATTAGTGTTGAAGCAGGAATGTATGAAGAGGTAGCGAAGAAAGAAGGCGGCTGGAGAGATTTCCGTAACTTTGTCGTTGTGAAAAAAGAAAAAGAAAGCGACGTAATTACATCGTTTTATTTAAAACCGGAAGATGGTGGAGAACTTTCAACATTCTTACCTGGTCAGTATGTAACGGTTCAAATTAATATAAAAGGCGAAACATATACACACAATCGTCAGTATAGTCTATCAGATGCTTCTGGAAAAGACTATTACCGTATTAGTGTAAAACGTGAAACGGTTGCAGATACTCCAGATGGAAAGGTATCTCATTATTTACACGACCATGTGCAAGAAGGTGATATTTTACCAATAAGTGCACCAGCGGGAGATTTTGTATTAAATATGGATTCAAACTTACCGGTTGTATTAATAAGTGGTGGTGTTGGTATTACGCCGATGATGAGTATGTTTAATACTTTAACTGAACAAGAGTTGAATCGTGATATATACTTTATTCATGCAGCATTAAACAGCCGTGTACATGCAATGAAAGATCATGTGCAGAAAATTGCTGAAACACACGAACAAGTAAAAGTATATACTTGCTACTCTTCACCAACAGAACAAGATTTACAGGTGAAAAACTTTGATAAGGAAGGATTTGTTGATTTAGCTTGGTTACAATCTATCGTTCCGACAAATGAAGCGGAATTTTATTTCTGTGGTCCAGTACCGTTTATGAAACATATTCATGCAGCATTACTAGAGTGGGGCGTTCCATCTGAGCGTATTCATTATGAATTTTTTGGACCGGCAGCAAGCTTACAATAGTAACTACCACCTTGCTATATAAGAATGGGGTTATAAAGAAAAAACGAGGTGTTATTGCACCTCGTTTTTTGTTTGCTCTCGTAATAAGCGATTTACTGTTTCGCGTCGTACTCCTATGAGCTGACCAATTTCGGTTTGTGTTAATATTTCATAGATAGGAATTTCTCCTAAATATAACGCAAACCATTCTTGTAAACGATGGAGTCGTTCTTTTGGAGAAACTGTTGTTAATTGATCAATTCGCTCTTGCATCATTCGTAATTTCGTTTGTAGTTGCATGGCGATATCAGCATATGATTCTGGATTCTCCTGTAGTTTTTCATACCATGTATTACTTATAATAGGCTCGACTTCTGTTTTCATTAAAGCAATTGTTGTACCATGATACTCCTTTGGTGAAATTAAAGAATGGTGAGGGATTGTTTCACCAGGAACAATGATGTTAAATAAAAATGGTGTTCCATCTTCTTGTAATCGAACAACTTTCAATAGACCGCTTTTAATAAAGTATAATGGCCCTTCTTCACCTTGACGAAATAATATGTCTCCTTTATGTAAAATCAATGTTAGCACCTCATTTAAGCATTTCTACTGGTTCATTTTAACCGTTTTATAGTGTTTCTGTATTAAAAATATAAATATAAAAGAAGATAAGCTTACAAAACAGCAATTTTATTGACGAAATGTATGCTATTACAGTAGTATACTATTTAGTGTGTAATAGTACTAGCAATGAATACGCTGTAGGGGGTTTAGTATATTGTTAGATGCGAAGATGACTGATATGAAAATTCCAGCTAATGCCATCATACATGTGGAGGAGATGAAAGGTGGAGTCGTTCTATCAGTGGAAATAGATGGCCGAATTATTTATACAATGGCTTATGATGAAGAGACAGATAGTTATGCTGAACTGTATGACCGAAATGATAAACGAGCACGTCAAGTACATGAAGATTTTATGGGGTGGTCACTCCTTCACTAAAAAGATGTCAATATGACATCTTTTTTTATTGAATCGATAGATTATACAACTGTATGCAACAAACAGATGAAATTTGTAATAATTGATTTTGCATTGTTAGCACATTGTAACGGCAAGGTACCTGTTTTTTCGCTATCATAAGGATAACAGTCACAAGTATAGGAGTGATCAACTTGAACAAATTACATATTTCAAACTTGATGTTGTTGTGCGTGTGCGTAGTATTATGTGTCCTGTTAGGGACATTTTTATATTCGTGTGTATAATAAAAAAACGTATTCTAAAAAGAACACGTTATAGAAATGAAGTAATAATTAATTTAGTACCAAGAATAATCAATGTAATACGTAATAAATTAATTATAGCATTACCGCTTAATTTCGTATTAATATAAGCACCGATTTTTCCTCCAACCCAAGCGCCAGGAATAAGAATTACTGCGTAAATCCAGCTAACATTTCCAAAAGAGATGTGGGTTAAAGAATTTACAACCGCAGATAAAAAGACAATGAACATTGAAGTTGCGACAGCGATTTGTGCTGGGAAAGCAAAGAGAAGCATCATTGCTGGAACAAGCAGTGCACCTCCGCCAATTCCAAATAATCCAGATATGAAACCGACTGCAAATGCGATAATGATAGAAAGAAACGGTGGAAATTGATAATGAACAGTGTTACCCTCAGCATCTGTAAAAGAGCGCTTAATAACAGTTGCATTTGATAGGGAAAGAGGTTTCAATTTATCGCGTAACATGAGAAGGATCGATATGAAAATAAGGAAGATTCCAAAGTATAAGGAGAAAGTATCCTGATTTAAAAATCTGTTTGCCCACGATCCAATAATGCCACCAGGACCACTACCAATAAATAAAATAAGTCCACTTTTATAATCTACTCGCTTATGCTTCATATAAGTAAGAGTAGAAGATAAACCGGTGAAAACGACCGTCACAATTGAAGTTCCAACTGCGAGCTGTGGTGATAGACTATGCAGTCCGATTAGTAAAGGGACAATAATAATTCCCCCACCAAGCCCAACTAGGCTCCCGATTGTTCCTGCGAGTAAACCAATGAAAAGTAACATGATGTATTCCAAAATTGACAACTCCTCTGTATAACTCATTCAACACTCATTATACACACTTTTCTTAAGAAATAGGTTTGTTCACAAAAAAGTCGCCTTCCTAGAAAAATAAGGAAAACGACTTTTGATTAGAACATGAAATGTAATAGGTAATAAAATAAAGCAGCTAATGAAGCTGAAATCGGAAGCGTAATAACCCATGTGATTAACATACGTTGTGCCGTTCCCCATTTTACACCTTTTACACGATGAGAAGCACCTACTCCTAAAATAGAAGAAGAGATAACGTGCGTTGTACTAACTGGTAAATGAATAAATGTTGCTCCGAAAATTACAAGAGATGATGATAAATCAGCAGCTACTCCGTTTACAGGACGAATTTTCATAATTTGTCCACCGACAGTTTTGATAATTTTCCATCCACCAACAGAAGTACCAAGACCCATTGCAACTGCACATGAGAATTGAACCCATATCGGAATATCACTAGAATTATGGAGACCAGTTGTCATTAATGCCATAGTAATAATTCCCATTGCTTTTTGAGCATCATTTGTACCATGTGTGTAAGCTTGTAATGCTGCCGTTCCGATTTGGAATAGACGGAAGTTTTTATTGGTTTTCGTTAAGTTAAAGTTTTTAAAGACAACTTTAAAAATACTATACACAATAAAACCAATAACAAATGCGATAATCGGTGAAATAATTAAAGCTTCAATAATTTTAATAAATCCTTTGAAGTTAATAGCACTTACACCAGCAGAAGCAATTGCAGCACCTGCGATTGCACCAATAATTGCATGCGAAGAACTACTTGGGATTCCATAGTACCAAGTGATTAAGTTCCAAGCAATTGCAGCAAGCAGAGCAGCTAAAATAACATATGAACCGTGTTCTAAAGCAAACGGGTCAACAATATCTTTTGTAATTGTTTTTGCTACACCTGTAAATGTCATTGCACCTAAAAAGTTCATAATAGCAGCCATAATAATGGCATGTCGCGGCTTCAAAGCTTTTGTAGAAACAGCTGTCGCAATGGCGTTCGCTGTATCATGGAATCCGTTAATAAAGTCGAAAGCTAAAGCACAAATGACTATTAAAACAGTTAAAATCAAGACTGTATCCATGATCAAACTCCTTATGCGTTCTTCATAATAATTGTTTCTAACACGTTTGCTACGCTTTGGCAGCTATCAGCTACTTCTTCTAATTCTTCGTAAATCTCTTTGTACTGAATGATTTTAATTGGATCTTTCTCGCGAGAGAACAAATGCTTAATTGCATGACGACGAATATCATCACATTGCGATTCGTAATCTTTGATCTTAATTGCGTTTGTGCGAATATCAAGCAATTTCTTATTAGACATTAATTCTACAGAAGCAGCAATCTCAATCGCACATTGATTAATTGCTTCAACAAATTTAATCATGTATTCATCTGCTTCAGTGATAGAATACATTTCGAATAAACCAGCACTGTGGTCTAATCCGTCTAATACATCATCCATGCTCATTGCAAGTTGCAGGATGTCTTCACGTTCAATAGGAGTGATAAATGCTTTGTTTAACTCCATGATGATTTCGTGAATATATGAGTCACCTTTTGACTCATATTCTTTCATGCGCATAGAAAACTCCTTAAGATCACTAGCATTCTTAATCTTATACTCCACAAAGAATTGTGCGCCTTCTTTTAAATTTTCCGAAATACTCATTAACATTTCAGAAAATTTATCTTTTTTCGATTTAAAAACCATTATTGTTACCCCCACCAAAAAGTAATATATGTAAAATACATTGGCTAGTCAATTCTAACAAAAAACTGTCGTTTTTTAAAACATTTTATCGAAAAGTTTACAAAAACTTAACATAACTTAACATAACTCACATTGATGTATTAATAATATTAATAATCAATAATGAATATCTTACTTGTAGAATGCCCTTTTCTTGTAAAAAGTATGAATGTAAAAGAAATACTTTACACCTAAGGAGGTATTACGATATTATAATGAATTTAAAAGGAGGGAGTTTCTTCCTTTTTCTAATACGAGTGCAAACAAATGAAGGAAGTGGATCAATGAAATTGAACAACACTCATTTAAAGAACATGCTTGAGTGGTTCAACAAGAGGAAGAAACTGCGCAATATATTATTTATTTTTGGCGGTTTATTTATTACTCTATTTGTTGTTGTAAATATAATGATATCCATTCAAGACATATCTGCATTAAAACAGGCTGTTCCGCAACCGACACTTATTTATGATGTAAATAAAGAAGTGGCAGCGAAGTTATCATCTTCAAAAACAGAAGGAATTAAAAGAAAAGATATTCCTGATATTATGGTTCAAGCAATTGTAGCGGTGGAAGATAAGAATTTTTTTAGACATCATGGTATTTCTTATAGTGGAGTTATGAGTGCGGTATTAAAAAACCTTACTGCGGGGGAAGTAGTTGCTGGTGGTAGTACAATTACGCAACAACTTGCAAAAAATGTATTTTTAACACAAGAACGTACATTTTCACGGAAAGTTAAAGAGTACTTTTTAACAAAAAAAATAGAGCGTACGTATACAAAAGATGAAATTATTGAAATGTATATGAATCAAATTTACTTTGGTGAAGGTGCTTGGGGTATAAAAAAAGCTGCTAAATCATACTTCGATAAAGAGGTAAAGGATTTAACAATAGCAGAAGCTGCAACAATAGCAGGATTAATTAAGGCGCCATCGACCTATTCGCCGTATAAAAATTTTAATAAATCAATTGAAAGACGTAACGTTGTTTTAGCATTAATGAAAGAGCAAGGATATATTACAGAAGAGCAGTATAACAAGGAGAAAGAAATGGGTCTTGTTTTACGCCGAGGTGTTGATGATAAATACAAAGGAAAATACTCGCAATATGTAGATTATATTGTAAGAGAAGCGATGGAGAAATATGAATTAACGCAAAATGAAATTTTAGCTGGCGGCTATCGTATTTATACTGAGCTTGATCCGAAAAAGCAACAGGCAGTAGAGGATGTTGTCAACAATGATAATTACTTTAAAGGAAGCAGTTCAGATCAAATGATGCAAACGGGGATTGTGCTTATGGATCCAAAAACTGGTGGTGTGCCAGCATTAGTTGGTGGTAGGGGATCATATCAATTTTTACAATTTAATCATGCAACGCAATTAAAAAGGCAACCAGGATCAACTTTGAAGCCTTTTGCGGTATATGTGCCAGCTTTAGAGCAAGGGTATGAAGTGTATGATGTGTTAAAAGATGAACCGCTTACTATAAAAGATTATACGCCCCAAAACAGTGATCATACTTTTCATGGCGATGTTACAATGTATGAAGCGGTCGCAAAGTCTTATAATGTATCAGCGGTTTGGTTATTAGAACAAATCGGATTAGAAAAAGGTTTGAAGTCGTTAGAGCGTTTTGGTATTCCATTAGAAGAGGAAGACCGTACTTATCCTATTGCTTTAGGCGGAATGCACACTGGAACTTCTCCGTTTGTAATGGCTCAGGCTTATGCAACTCTTGCTAATGATGGTGTACAAGTTGAAGGACATGCAATTAGGGAAATCCAAAATGCCGAAGGGGAAATGGTTGGAAAATGGTATAAAAAAGAAACTCGTGTAACGAGTGAGAAAACCGCCCAAAAAATGACGTACTTACTAAAAGGTGTTGTTGAAAAGGGGACGGGTGAAAAAGCAAAGCTTAAAAATATTGATACAGCTGGTAAAACAGGAACAACTCAAATTGTAGGTGGTCCAAGTAGTGGAGCGAAAGATTCTTGGTTTGTTGGTTATACTCCAGATTTAGTTGGTGCAATCTGGGTAGGATACGATAAGACAGATAGCGAACATTACGTGCCAGGTGGTAGCCAAATTACGACGACGATGTTCCGAGATATTATGAAAAAGGCTGATGAAAATCCTGCTCAAAAAGCATTTCAGTTATCGTTAATATCAGAAACAGAGTATACAAAACAGTTAAAGACGGTTGAAGAAGAAAAAAGACGAAAAGAAGAAGAAAAACAAAGAAAAGACCAACAAAAAGAATGGCTGGATAAAGTGAAAGAGTGGATTCCATTCTTTTAAGAAGAAAAAGAGGCGAATGATTATATTCGCCTCTTTTTTACATGAAGTGAAAAAATCCCGTAGAGGATGAATGATTATTTATTGAGAAGAACACTTGTATTAGCATGAACTGGCGAGCTATAAGTAATAGAAATGGTTCCTTTGCTAACTGGTTCATAAGGTAGATCTTCTTCATATTCTCCAGTATTTTTATTGTGAATGGATAATGTAACCTCATCAATTTCTTGATTGTTATATTGCTCTTGAATCTTTTTTGCAATTTGAATTAGATCATGATAAGAGGAAGCTTTTGTAATAATCATTCCTTTCATAACTCTTTTTTCTTTATGTGTGGAAGACGAAAGAGGTACTGTATTTTGTTTTGCATATAACAGCTCGTATGAAGCTATCTTGCGGTTTTCTGCTGCTTGTGATGTTAAGGTGTATTCTAAAGTCAAAAAGAGTCCTGAACATAAAACGATACAGAATATAAGGGTGATCCAAAAGTGTATTGACGATAAAACTTTCATTTTCATCCCTCTTTCCTATCATTGTCTTCATTATTTATCATACAAAATGAGCGTTAAGCTAGGGTAAATTTGAGGTAAAGAAACGTAAAGAAGGAGAATCGGTTGTATTGTTTAAACATGCTCTGACAGCAGGAGTAGAGATATTGAATAATCAAAATGAAGTACTTTTAAAGAAAGATTCGAAAAGAGTTGGGGATTTTCATATGTAAAATGATGTGGTAATTGACTCACTAATTGTTCATAAAAACGAACCTTATTTTCTAATTCTTTTATTTGATTTTTATGAGATAAAATAGTATCCTCTTGAAGCGTAAATAAATAACTCCTCAATTTAAAAATTCTTCCACCTAGTATATCATATTTTTATAAAGAGATTCTGAAATAAAGTATGGAATGCGATAAGATGAATGTGAATAGGAGAAAGGAGGAATGAGATTGATTTCCATTGGATTAACAGGATGGGGAGATCACGATTCTTTATATACAGATTCCTATGAAAATAGAAATAAATTGCGAACATATAGTGAGTATTTTCCCATTGTTGAAGTTGATAGTTCATTTTATGCAATGCAACCAGCTCGAAATTATACAAAGTGGGCCGGAGAAACACCGAAAGATTTTTCCTTTATTGTTAAAGCATACCAAGGAATGACAGGACATATGCAGGGCGAAATCCCATTTTCAGCAATTGATGAGATGTTTGAAGTATTTAAACAATCGATTCTCCCGCTTCAAGAAACAAGTAAATTAAAGGTGATATTATTTCAGTACCCACCTTGGTTTGATTGTCAGAAGAAAAATGTAGATTTACTTCGCTATACAAAAGAAAAAATGGAAGGGTTACCTTGTGCCATAGAGTTCCGAAATCAAACATGGTTTCATTCCAATATGTATGATAAGACATTGCAATTTTTAGAACAGGAAAAGTGGATTCACACGATTTGTGATGAGCCGCAAGCTGGAATTGGTTCTGTTCCACTTGTATTAGAAGCAACTCATCCTGAAATGGCACTGATTCGTTTTCATGGTCGTAATGTTCATGGATGGCTCGATAAAGGAGAAAATTGGCGAGCAGTGCGCTGCTTATATCGCTACAATAAAAAAGAGTTAGAAGAATGGGTAGAACGATTAGTGAGATTACAGAAGAAGACAAATAACATATACGTATTATTTAACAATAATTCAGGCGGAGATGCTGCGGATAATGCAAAACAACTTATGGAAATGATGAATATTACATATGGGGAACCAAAGCCGGAACAGCTTAATTTATTTGAATAAATATAAAGTGAATTCCACACTTAACTTTTTTGCTCTTGCTAAAGTTGGAGGAGAAATTTTTACTGTTCACGAATAGCGGGACAAAAAGAAAAACACTGTACAAACAGGGGGAATGTACAGTGTTTTTCTATATGAAAAAGAGGGGTAACAATGTGTTACTGAGCGTTTGTTTGATTCATCAATTGTTGGCTTCATAATGAATGATAATGGTTATCATTATCATTGTCAACAGTTTTTCAGAAATAAAATAAAAACTTTATGTATTTTGGAAAATATTCAGTAGTATTCAGGTTTGGACAGAAGTAGACTGGTTAAGATTCAAGTGTAGAAAAAAGAGGGGAAATAAAGAAAGAACAGCGATTAGCGCTGTTCTTTTTCAGTGACATACTGTTGTAAATCAAAAGGAGTTATTTCTTGAATAAATTCCTTGGAGATAAGTGATTGAACGAGTGTGCTTTCTGAGATTGTAGCACCTGTTTTCTTTTGATAAGCTTGTTTTAATAAACCGAGTTTTTCTGCTATTTCTTTTGGTAATTCAATTGTTAATGTGTCCATAATTTCTCCCCCTTGTTATTAGAGTACCACTACAATATAGGAGAAACAAGAAAAGAGAATATAAAACATAAAAAAGGCTACCAGTCATAAAGTTGGTACCCTTTTTTATGTATAAGAACTATGTGTATTCTTTTATGCAATACCGATATACTTTAAAGTTTTGGATGGAGTACTGTGATCAAAGAAGTGTTGTAAAAATGCGATATCAACACCAGATTTGTATGCACAATATCCCCAAGTTTTTCGAAGTGTATGTGAGCTAATCCCTTCTAAACCAACTTCTTTTGCAGCTTTGTTCAAAATGTACCATGCATGCTGTCTTGTAATGGATTTTGTTCCTTTTTGAGACTTTAACAATGGTTCATTTCTTTTCCATGTTTTACGTTCTTTCATGTAATCTTCGATTGCGTGCTGTAAGTCTTCGTTTACAGCAAACCATTTATGTTTCTTTACTTTTTCATTGTAAAATAAAATGGAATGGCGAACATTTTCGTTTTCATCAATCACATCACCGACTTTTAATTGTAAGATTTCACTTACTTTTAGGCCCGAATTTACAGCTAATACGAATAATAAGCCATCACGTTTCGAAGATTGTAAAAGTATATTTTTGATTTTTTCTAATTGTTTTTCGTTTTGAATAGGTTGTCCTGCTTGTTTCATTTCACGCACTCTCCTCTTTTATATGTGTAAAGGAAAGGATTAACTTGGTTACTACTATAAAGGGAGAGTGTGAATTCCATGTGAACTCCTAGTGAAATTGAGACAAATTATTTGACTTCTTTTACTTTTTGTAAATCGAAATAAAACACAACACTATCATCGGTGTTATACACACCGTAGTTGGCACGGTGAAGTTCTAAAATGTTTTTTACAATAGATAGACCAAGTCCAGTTCCTCCAGTATGGCGGCTTCGTGAGGCGTCTAGACGATAGAAGCGATCCCATATTTTTTGTAAGCTTTCATCTGGAATTGGATTACCAGTGTTTTCAATTTCTACTTTTACTTTATCTTCTTTCTCTATAACGCGAATACTGATTTCTTTACCATCAGGTGTATAGCGGATGGCATTGCTGAGTAAATTCACAACAACTTGTTCAATACGATTTCGATTTGCTTCGACATATATAGAAGGATTTGCATCAATCTCTACTTGTAAGTGTTTTTCCTCCACACTAAATAATAGCTTTGTATATACTTGCTGAACAAGTTCACCAATGGAAAAGGCAGTCATTTCTAATTTATACGTGCCAGATTCTAATTTTGCTAGTTCCAGCATTTCAACGATGAGTCGATTCATATTTTCTGTCTCTTCTAAAATAACGTCTGTATAGTATGTGGTATCTTTGCTGACACCATCTTTAATGCCTTCTGCAAAACTTCTAATAACGCTTAGCGGTGTTTTTAATTCATGAGATACACCAGAAATAAATTCTTTTCGAGTTCTTTCTAATTGGCGTTCTCGTTCGATATCTTGTTGTAATTTCGCATTTGCGACATTTAATCGGTCAATTCGGTCTTTTAAGTTTACAGATAGTGTATTAATACTATTAGATAAACCACCGATTTCATCATCTGCTGAAACAGGTAATTTTTCACTAAAATCAAAATTAGCCATTTTTTTTGTAACACGATTCATTTTTATAAGTGGCTTAACAATGATTTTTGAATAATAAAAGGATAGCAAAATGATAACAAAAAATACGATGATTAATGCATAGACGTAATAATCTTTTAAAACGAGCATTGCTTCATCGACAGGCTGTAAGGAAGTCATTGCAAAAGCAAATTCTTTAATTTCTTTGTTTTCAATAATAGGTTGTACAAAAATTTGACTTTTAACTTCATCTTCGCCACCTATTGTATAAGTAGTTAATTTGTTTGGATCCGTTTGACCAAGCACGATAGATAATCCCAAGTGCTGAGCAGCTTGTAATATCTCTAAATTATTTGCAAGGCGAATCTCATTTTTTGAAGGAAGGTGTATTTTAGAAATAACCCCTTCAAATGTATCAAAGTGAAGTGTTGGAGTTTTGGAATACTTGTTGTTCTGAGATTTTGGTAAATCAATATTAAATAGTTTAAAGTCAGATATAAGATTATCATTTTGCCATGAATTATAGGAGGTTCCAATTCGAGCAGGGATAATTATATTGTCTTTTAAAATTCCTGTTACTTGAATAAGAACATTATTTTTTAGCTGTAAGTTCATGAATTTATTGTATTCATCTATCGTTAAAATATTGTTAAGTGGAATCGAAAATGTTTTATTAGATGTAGTATCAACAATTTCAATATAATAATTATTTTCATCTTTTATAATTCCGTTGCGGTCTAAAAAAACGATGTCAGCATTGGTTTTTTCGTGAAACTCTTGTTTCAATTTTCTTGTTTCTTCAAATGAACCATCACTTTTTTTATAATTTGATAAAAACTTTTCAAAAGCAGTTTGGACGGTTTTTACTTTTTTATCGATATAAAATTTTTCTAAATATAGCGATTGTCCAATGAAAAAAAGGAGAAAAGTAATAGTAAATAGTGCTGCTGTTAATAAAAATAGTTTAAAGACGATACTTCTTTTTTTCACTTTTTCACCTCATAAAAGAGTACTTGTATAAATATTTTCTTTATTATAACAAACGTCAAAAGAAAATAGGAATTGAAAATCTGTCCCGCTCTGGAGTAGTTTTTTGTAAAAAGTCATATAAATTGTTAATGAAGTTGAATTGTATTTTCATTTTATATATGACAAAAAGAACTCGCCAGACGTATGACAAGTTCTTTTGCATATTACTGTTGAATTGCAGCATCTAAAGCGATTTCAATCATTTCGTTAAATGTAGTTTGACGCTCTTCAGATGTTGTTTCTTCTCCAGTGAAGATATGGTCACTTACAGTTAATACAGATAATGCGTTTACGCCGTATTTTGCTGCTAATGTATAAAGGGCAGTTGTTTCCATTTCTACTGCTAATACACCGTACTCACCTAACTTTTTAACCATGTCCATACTCTCGCGGTAGAACACATCTGCTGTTAAGACATTACCAACGCGAACGTGTAATCCTTTTTCTGTTCCAGCATCATATGCTTTCTTTAAAAGATCGAAGTTTGCAGCTGGTGCAAAATCAAACCCTGGGAATATTAAACGATTCATATTAGAATCTGTACAAGCTGTCATTGCGATAATAACATCGCGTACTTTTACATCTTTTTGAATTGCGCCACATGTACCTACGCGAATTAAGTTTTTCACTCCATAGCTTTGGATTAATTCGTTAACATAAATAGAAATAGAAGGAACACCCATGCCTGTACCTTGAACGGAGACACGCTTTCCTTTATAAGTTCCAGTGAAACCTAACATGCCACGCACGTTGTTATAGCAAGTTACATCCTCTAAAAATGTTTCTGCAATATACTTTGCACGTAATGGATCGCCAGGTAATAAAATAGATTCAGCAATCTCGCCTTGTTTTGCTTCAATATGAACGCTCATAAAAAAACCTCCTTGTTATGTATAGATATAAATTAACATCATTTGCATTATACACTAGGAATCCTACCAAGTGAACTACTTAGAGGGATGAGATTCTTTCGATACCTTGATTATTTTACGAGCAGAAGGGGGGTGCTTAGTTTTCGCATTTTATTTATCTACTCAACTTTGTATAATCACTTGTCAAAGAACACTTCATCATTTTTGCGCAAAGTGAGGAGGAAGATTTCTTACCTAAAGTTAGTTAAAATCTTTTTCTTGTTTGTAGTATATACAGAGTATACTGTTTTCAATAGTTTGTTATTTAATTCACTATTTATGGTGAATTTTTCTTTTGGTGACCATTTTCCTTTATTTTACAGAGGATATTTATACGAAAAAATAGAATGGATGTATAACAATATTCTGTTTGCAGAGATAGGTGCAATAATTGTGTCATAATTTATAAAAAGTATGGCAGGTGATTGTTTGAAAAATCTTGTCATTGGGCTAATTGCTTTACTATTTATTGTAGCTGGTGGATTCTACATGCAAAAGTATAAAGGAACGACAGAAACAACAGGGGATATTCGAGAGGTAAAATGGGATATAAAAAATAGAAAAGGAAATGAAAAAGTAGACATTAGCTTTCAATTGTTCAATAAAAATAACAATGAGGTTCGTGGAGTGAATGATCAGATTCGAGCGATTATTGTAGACGAACAGTTGAAAGGAATGCAGCAAAAAAAACCTACATTTACTGGTAATGGCTCATATAAATTGTCTCCGGGTATAGCGAAAGATACCGCTTATACCATTTTCTTATATGAAGATCGTGAGAAGACAGAGCAATCATTTTCTAAGAAAGATTTTGGGGAAGACGACAAGAAAAAACAAAAAAGTCTAGTTGCAGACACTGTACTTACAAAAAAAATTGGTGACTATCAAATGTCTCTTTTATTTGGGGCCCTGCATCCAAATGAAGCTGCTACATTAACATTCCAATTTCAGATGAAGAAAGGAGAAAGGGTGAAATTTAATTCTGATACAGGAGAACATGCGGCTCTTTATATTGTTGATGAAAAGAGAGAGCATTTTTTATATGCAGTTCCTACCAATGAAGACGAACAATTACAATATCGTATTACATTTCCGGAAGAAGGAATGTATAAAATATGGGGTACTTTTTATTTAAATGGTAAAAAGTACGAAAAAGAGTTTGTCATACAAGTTCAGAAACGAAAAAACAGCTAGAATTCTAGCTGTTTTTTCGTTTTCCTATTAATTTCGTTACGGCAAGCATTGTAATCGGTAAAGAGTGATTTTTCCGAAAGGCTAAATATTTTCCGCTCCATGCAGGTTTGTATTTTTCTTTAAAATGTCGCAATCCACTGAAACTATACGTATAACGGACATTGTTGAAAATCGCTGCAGCAACTCGTTCAGACCAAAACGATTGTGTTGATAAGCCAACATTAGAGAGCGGGGCCATACCGATATTAAAGGAGTGATAATCGTTTTCTTTTGCCCATTGGAATAAATGAATAAAGATTGCATCCATAATTCCACCAGGTGCATCAGGATAGTATCGCATTAAATCAACAGAAAGGATACCACTTTGATAAACTGGCATAAACGTTGTAAATGCAATGATTTTACCTTCAGCATCAGATAAAGTAGCGATAGGAGCACGGCTTATATATTCACGATCAAAGTATCCAAGAGAAAAGCCCTTTTCTTTTTTTCCATCAAGCCAAGCATCTGATACTTTTTTTAGCTCTTCGTATAACTCGTCTGAAAATGGTGGTTGATGAATAGCAAATGTATAGCCTTCACGTTCAAAACGATTAAAAGTAGCTCGTAATCCAGCGCGCTTTTTCCCCGATATCGTAAACGTATTTAAATCAACAACGGCTTCTTCACCGAGTTTAAAGAAGTTATAGCCAAAATCATGATATAAGCTCATCCATTTACTTTCAATTTGATAGAAGACGCAAATATACCCAAATCGATCCGCTGCAGCTAAAAATTCTTGTAGTACGGTACGGAAAGCAGAAGGATCTCCAATTGGGTCACCAAGTACAACAAGTCGTTTTCCAGTTGTTGAAAATAAAAGAAGTGCTTTTCCATCACTACTAAAGAAGAATTGTTTATCTCCTAAAAACCCTAAATGACTTAGTACATTTCCCCCATGTTCATCTAAGAAATTTTGCAAACGTTTATCGTTTGCTGGTTGCCCAGGAAATACACTACGGTAGCGATTCGCGATAAGAGAACCGATGAGTAAAAAGGTTGGAACAAAGAAAGCAGCTGAAAGTGCACTTCGTTTTACCTGTGTAATGTTGCGGACAACAAAATCTGGTTTGAAAGCTTCTTTTGCTCCAGCGAATAAAATACCTAAGTTTTTGTACAAGTATAATATTAGTAGTGAAAATATTATGGCTTTTACTACATCAGAAAGTGAAACTTCCATTTTCTCACGTACAAATCTTTTACGAAGCATATATAGTACAGCGAGTACAATGAGTAATATAAAAGTTTCTTCAATGTCAATCCCTTTTAGTGTGTTAAAAATGGCAGCTCCAATTAAAGAAACAATCGTCATATAGTAGGAACGTTTCGTTCCGTAGTAGATGCCTCTTGATAGAATAAGGAGAAGGATACCAAATGTTAACGACAAACTAAAAGAAATTTGAATCAAATGTTTTGGAGCTAAAATATGTAATGCATGAGCACGGTTTACACTTGTTGGTAAAATGGTTGATAAGATAACCATTAAGCCAGCAAAGACGGTTAGAGCAGCGGATGCCCATGAGCCTAATTTTCCTAAGAAATCACGTTGTAAGGTCCAAATGACACCTGTTGTTTCTAAGGCAGGTGCAATAAATGGCTTATCCTCAATCTTTTTAAGAGCAGCTCCTGTCATTTCAAAAGCAGCAAAAATTAAACCAAGGCAAAATGGTAAAATATAGTACACGAGGCGGTATAATAACATTGCGGGTAATAATACGCCTGTATCGATACCATATTGTCCCAAACCGGTTAAAAAGACAAGGTCAAATGAACCGAGACCACCTGGTACAAGACTAACAACTCCAGCTAATGCTGCAATGACATAAACCCCTAAAAACTTCTGGAAATCGATGTCAATTCCAAATAATATTAAAATAACATACATGACAATACCGGCAGAGAGCCATTCCACTAAAGAAACAATTGAATATAGAATGGTTGGATTTTTCTCCTCTTCTTGTCCTTCGGCAGGTTGCTGTTTTCGACTTTTAATTTTGGAAAATCCAATATATATCGGTACAAAAAGAGCAAAAAAGATGAGTACAGGCCATAACCAAGGTTTTTCATGCAGAATAAAACGTGTATCTAATATTCCGATAAGGCCGAGAAATGAGAGGATAGCTAATCCA
Organism: Bacillus sp. AFS098217; assembly: GCF_002551815.1. GTDB lineage: Bacteria > Bacillota > Bacilli > Bacillales > Bacillaceae_G > Bacillus_A. Next base: position 108,627 of record NZ_NVPR01000038.1, on the reverse strand, counting down.
TTAATAAAAGCAGTTGTCATCCAAGCAATGCTTTTAATAAGCTTGCCACTCTCTTTTACATAGGGCCGATATAACATTGTTCGTATACCTGCTCCAACAAGGCCACCAAAACCAAGAAATCCATTTAATGTGTTGGCTGTCCATGAAACACGGAAGATTTTTTGCACGGGTATATCTGCTTTTAAATAACGAAGCATGACAAAGTCATAAAAGAACATTGTTGATACAGCAAATGCACCAAGTGTAATCGCTAAAAAAACTCCTCCAGTTGGAATGTTTTTAATTGTTTCAATCGCTTCACGAAATGAAATACCTGATAGTTCTTTTCGAGCTTGAAAGAATACAATGGTTAATACAACAAATGGAAAAATAATTTTCCCTATTTGTAAGAAACGTTTCCATGAAAACGACATAACTACAACTCTCCTTGTGTAAAAAAACTGAGACAATAATATTATTATGACAAACTTCAAGGAAAATAAAAAGGTAAATTAAAGTATACTAAAGCTATTTTTTATATAAAAATGAGATTTTGTATGATCTTTACTAAGGGAGACATCGGAAAATATTTTATTTATTCAGAAAATGAGTTAGAATAAAGCAAAAGAAGGAAGAGAGGGAAAGTGGATGATTATAATAGGTTATGCGGGATATGAGTTAGAAAAAGCACAACCTAATACATCTGAAGATTTTTTTAATAGATCTGAAGTTACATATATAGTGAATGATCAAAAGAAAAATCTTTCTGTATTATACGTCCGTTATTTTGAAGAAATTTTAGAAGAAATTACTCCTTTTGAAGGAAATCCAGTTTTTAAAATAGAAGAACAAGACATATATTTACGTGATATTGTTGCTCTTACTTGTTTGGTCAAAAATAAGGAGCTTGTCGGACAGAAGCGTGTGTACATGAATATGGTAGAGGATTTTCAGCAATATTTTGATGATAAAACAGTGATGAAAGTACAAGAGATACTGACGGAATTACATAAAAATAAACAAGTAGAAATTGTGTAAAATAGCAAAGGGGAGAAAAGGATATGTCTAATTCGATGGTTGAAAATCAAACAGAACAGATTTCAGTATTTTTAGAAGAAGTGATTACTTTAATAACGAATTATGCGAATTACCATTCACTACCTTCGTTACTGGAAGAGACACCAGCAGGTGATAAACATTATTATGAGGAATTGTTGGCATCAATAAGGAGGCTTCTTGTATTCTGTGAAGAAGGACTGGATGCATGTCTAGTTTTACTAAATAGTCAACCATTTCGAAAGACGGCCGCCGAGAAAACATTATATAAAATTTATCATCAAGTGATTGCTGAATTTTTCTCGCCAAAAAGTGATCAGTGGTATGAAAATAGCCGTTCTGCATATACGGGAAAAAACTCCATTGTTTTTCAACAGACACCGCCTTACTCCATGGAAAAAATAATGAAGGAATTAGAAGGTAAATTCCAGACGATGCGTGAGGAATTGGAATATTATGAAACAGATTATCAAACAAAGATGCTGCACAAATATTAATGTGAAGCTGAAGGTTATACATGATTTTGAGATATACCAAAAAGGTGTGAAATAACGTAAAGAAGCTGGGGAAACTCAGCTTCTTTTACTTTTCTGCGCGGTATATAAGGTTCCTGATTTGAATATAGTTAAAGTGGATAGTATCGAGGAGGTGTGACATGAGTCAACAAGGTGTATTTACAGATTACTTTCATGAAGTAGAGAGTTGGTGTGAAAGTGTTCTTCATGTATTAGATAGCCGTGCAATGGAAGTGTATGATGTTCATATGCTTGCTTATAAGATTCAAATGCTACTAGAACGTATGAAAGAAAATGAATATGAGACAGATGCTGCATTTATGTATGAAATAAGTGATGATGTAGAACATATCCAGCATCATTTGCAAGAACTTTTTATGCAAGAAGATGAACAATATGAGTTGTATGAAAGGTCGTATACAGAAAGGTCCGTTCCAATTGGGGGACACACGCTTCCTCCGTTACCTTATCCATATAATGCGCTGGAACCTTACATCTCTCGAGATATTATGATGTTACATCATGATAAACATCATCGTAGCTATGTAGAAGGTTTGAATAAAGCTGAGAAAATGATGGAAGAAGCAAGAAAAACAAATCAGTTTGATTTAATTAAGCATTGGGAAAGAGAAGCTGCATTTCATGGGTCAGGACATTATTTGCACACGATATTTTGGAATAACATGAAAAAAGATGGGGGCGGGAGTCCAAGGGGGGCATTATCGCAAGAAATTGAGAAAGATTTTGGGAGCTTTTTACGTTTTCAAAAGCATTTTACAGAGGCCGCATCGAAAGTAGAGGGATCTGGCTGGGCAATTCTTGTATGGGTTCCTCGTTCAGGAAGATTAGAAATTCTACAAAGTACACTGCATCAGCTATTTACACAGTGGGATACGATACCATTACTTGTACTTGATGTGTGGGAACATGCTTATTACTTACAGTATCAAAATAGAAAAGATGAATACATTAAAAATTGGTGGAATGTTGTGAATTGGCCGGATGTGGAAAAGCGATTTGAGAGTGCGAAACAAGTTGAGTGGACCCCGTATTAGACGCATATTTGTGCGTCTTTTTTGCTGAGATAGAAAAGAATATTTCATTCATATTTTAAGGGGCCAGGCATACACTTGTACAAAAAGTGCCAAAAGGACGTGGGGGAAATATGAGACGAACTTGGATTGTGATTGCACTTCTTATAATGTGTGCAGGTGTTATACCGATTCCTACATATGCACAAATGAATGATGTGAGCGCCCATAATGCCATATTAATGGAAGAACAATCTGGACGTGTTTTATATGGAAAACTAGAACATGAATCACAAAAAATCGCTAGTATTACGAAAATTATGACCGCTTTACTAGCTGCTGAATCTGGCAAAATGAAAGAAACGGTTTCCATTAGTAACGAGGCAGTTCGTGTAGAAGGATCAGCTATTTATTTAAAACCTGGACAAAAAGTAAAGCTAGAGGATTTAGTTTATGGTCTGATGCTTCGATCTGGTAATGATGCGGCACAAGCAATTGCTGAAAATGTTGGAGGAAGTATAGAGGGATTTGTGTATTTAATGAATGAAAAAGCGAAAGCAATTGGCATGAAAGATACACACTTTTCAAATCCCCATGGTTTAGATGGTGATGGAACGCATTATTCGTCCGCATATGATATGGCACTTTTAACGAGGTATGCAATGGGAAATGAAACGTTTCGGAAAATTTCTGGGACAAAAACATACCAATCGAAATCGTGGGACTATCCATGGAAAAATAAACATAAACTTGTGACATCTTATTATGAATTTGCAACAGGTGGAAAGACAGGATTTACAAAAAAAGCAGGGCGAACACTTGTTACAACAGCTTCGAAAGATGGACTAGATTTAATTGTGGTGACGCTCAATGCGTCTAATGATTGGGACGACCATATGTATTTATTTGATCAGGGATTTAAACAATACAAGTTGACGAAGGTTTTAGGACAAGGGGCACTCTCTGAACTAAAAGAAAAGAAATATGCAAATCATGTTTATACAAAAAATGATTTCTTTGTACCGTTAACAAGAGACGAGAGAAAACAAGTTTTGTTAAAAGTGGAACTTGATAAAAGCGTAAATTTGATAGATGGGGAAAAAGTAGGGAAAACAGTAGTTTATGTCGGTAACGAAAAAGTAGGAGAACGCAATTTATTTTATAGTAAGCGAAAATTGATTGCTACAACCGGACCTTATTGGAATAATGTGAGAGAAATTTTTTCTTATATGTTAGGTGTTGGAACAGATGGTTAACCTTGTATGGGTGGCGATGGCGATTGTTGGGATTGTATATGCGATGATGAACGGAACGATGGAAGAAGTAAACAAAGCGGTTTTTGAAGGATCAAAAGATGCAGTAACAATTTGTATTGGGCTTATTAGTGTTTTAGTTTTTTGGTTAGGTTTAATGAAGATTGCCGAGGAGGCAGGTTTATTAAAGAAGTTAGTCTCATTTTTCATGCCGGTGGTAAAGAGATTATTTCCAGAAATACCAAAGGATCACCCTTCAATGGGATTTATTTTATCTAATATGATGGCAAACTTTTTTGGACTAGGAAATGCGGCGACACCACTGGGGATTAAGGCTATGGAGCAGCTTAAAGAGTTAAACGGAGGAAAGGATTCTGCAAGCCGTTCTATGGTGACATTTTTAGCTTTAAATACTTCTGCAATTACATTGATTCCGACCACTGTAATTTCAATTCGGATGACATATGAATCAGCGAATCCTACTGAAATTGTTGGCGTTACGTTTATCGCGCAAGTACTATCGATGATCGGAGCGATTTGGATTGACCGCTATTTTTACCGAAGAAGGAGTAGAAAGGGGCGGAAAAAGTGAGTATTGTTAATACGATTTCATTATGGGTAATTCCATGTGTCATTGGATTTATATTATTGTACGGAACGATAAAAAAAGTTCCGACATATGAATCATTTGTAGAAGGTGGAAAAGAAGGGATTCAAATCGCCGTCTCTATTTTACCATTTATGGTAGGGATGCTTGTATCCATTTCTATTTTTAGAGCATCTGGAGCGCTAGATGCGATGATATCGGTAATGAAACCGATGTTAGATATAATTCATGTACCGGCAGAAATTGTCCCACTCGCACTTATACGTCCAATTTCAGGATCAGCTGGTTTAAGTATTACAACAGATCTAATTGCTACATATGGGCCAGATTCATTTATTGGAAGGTTAGCGTCTACGATGCAAGGGAGTACAGATACAACATTTTATATTTTAACAGTGTATTTTGGAGCTGTTGGAATTCGTAAAATGGGTGATGCATTAAAGGTCGGATTGTTTGCTGATCTAATCGGTATTATTTGTTCTATCGTGTTTGTTTCGTTATTGTTTCATTAAACCTATTCATTTTTTGTGTCAATTCGCTTATAATACGTATACGACCACTATTAAGGTGCAACTTAATAGTGGTTTTTTTATGGAGTATTTTTGACAAAATAATGAACTTTTGTTGTGAACAGCAGGTAAGAAGGTACACAATAATAAAGGATAAAGTAGCGTTTGTCCTTTATAAGTTTGTAACTATAGCTATGTTGTTTATGATAGGCGAGGCAAATCGTCGTATACCTTAGGCGGTTGCCAAGTCTTTCTAATGAAGGTAAGATAAATTTGAGGTGAAAAAAGGAAATGGAACGACTACAAAAAGTGATTGCACAAGCAGGTATTGCATCAAGAAGGAAGGCTGAAGAACTAATTCAGCAAGGGAAAGTGAAAGTTAACGGTCAAATAGTGACTGAGTTAGGAACGAAAGTAACTCCACAAGATAAAGTAGAAGTAAATAATATCCCTCTTGAAAAAGAAGAACCTGTTTATTTCTTACTATATAAACCAACAGGCGTAATTTCGAGTGTGTCAGATGATAAAGGAAGAAAAGTTGTTACAGACTTTTTCCTTGATATCCAGCAGCGTCTATTCCCAATTGGGCGCTTAGACTATGATACGTCTGGTGTATTACTTATGACAAACGATGGTGACTTTGCAAACATATTGATGCATCCGAAGTATAAGGTTGAGAAAACATATGTTGCGAAAGTAAAAGGGCCATTAACAGGTGAGAAGATTCGCATGCTGGAAAAGGGTGTTGTATTAGAAGATGGAAAAACAGCACCAGCACATGTGAAAATTCTTTCTTGGGATAAACGTAAAGAGATGGCAATTGTACAATTAACAATTCATGAAGGACGCAATCGTCAAGTTCGTCGTATGTTTGAAGCACTTGGCTGTAAAGTAATGAAGTTAAAACGTGAACGTTATGCCTTCTTAGAAGCGGGTAGCTTACGTCCTGGTGATGCGAGAGAGCTGTCACCTCATGAAGTGAAGCAATTGCGTGCACTTGCCTCTACAAAACCAAGATAAGCGGTCAAGTGAAACTGTTATTCGTGCTTTTATGCCTATGAATGGTTATTCTTCACCAATGGGGCTTTTATGCGGGATAAAATGAACCTTTCACCAGTGGGGTGTTCCGCTGGTGAAAGGTAAATAAAACGCTTTTGTAAGCGATTATACAGCGACAGATAAAACAGTGATTGCAGCAAAATGTTTATAAATATTCATCAAAGAGAGGAGAGGAAATATGAAGAAGAATCGTTTATTATTTCGCGTTCTCATCTTGCTTATTTTAAGTGTCGCCGTAGGATTTACGCTGTATCAAGGATTTTTTGCTGATAAAGAAAAGGTGCAAATTGGGAAAACAGCACCTAACTTTGTTGTTACAGATTTAGAAGGGAAAAAAATTGAACTCAAAGATTTGAAAGGAAAAGGAGTATTTTTAAATTTTTGGGGAACATGGTGCAAGCCGTGTGAAAAAGAGATGCCGTATATGAATGAGTTATATCCAAAATATAAAGATAAAGGCGTTGAAATCATTGCATTAGATGCAGATGAAACGAATATTGCGGTGAAAAATTTTGTGGATCAATATGGATTGAAATTTCCAGTTGCGATTGATAAAGGTTCAGAAATAATAAGTACATATGGTGTTGGACCACTACCAACAACGTTTTTGATTGATAAAGAAGGCAAGGTAATCGAAATGATTACTGGTACACAAACGAAGGAACAAATGGAAGAGTATTTAAAGAAAATTACTCCATAATAAAGAAAGCCTTTACATAATGAAGAGAAATATTTAGATAGAAGAAGGTGCTTTGCGTCGTCATAGCACCCCTGTTTAAAAATTCTGAGTATTGCGTTAACTTGAGTTAAGGCGATACAATAATAATATAGAAATAAGAGGCGGTGAGAATGTTGGAACAGATAAAGTGTGAATGTGGCCATGTAAATCCAATAGGCACAATTTTTTGCGAAGCTTGCGGGAAACCGTTTGAAAACAATGAAGATGCACAATTATTGGATATGCGCTATGAGGGAAGCGCACGGCGTTCTCTCACTCATACAAAAACGATAGTCGATAAAATTTGGAGTTTTTTCTCTTCTGTCAAAGTAGGTGTATGGCTCATTGTTATTACTTTGGTGGCATCGGCGGTGGGCACAATTTTTCCGCAAGAAATGTACATACCTCCAGGTGTTACCCCAGCTGAGTATTATGAAAAGGAATATGGCTTTTTGGGGCAACTATATTATCAATTAGGTTTTAATAACTTGTATAGTTCATGGTGGTATATGATTTTGATTGCGTCAATTGGTATTTCACTTGTGATATGCAGTTTGGATCGAGTAATTCCGCTTTATAAGGCTTTAAAGAAACAGGGAGTAAAAAGACACCCGAGTTTTTTAAAGAGACAACGATTGTATGGGACAGGTTCTCCGAAAGAGGGAGAACTAGAGCGAATTCAAGCTAATTTAAAGAAGAGGAATTATAATGTAAGGGTCGAAGGTGAAAATATTTTAGCGGAAAAAGGCCGCTTCTCTCGTTGGGGGCCATATGTAAACCATATTGGTCTTATTATTTTTCTATTCGGAGCAATGCTGCGTTTTCTTCCAAGTATGTATGTGGATGAATCACTTTGGCTACGAGATGGTGAAACAAAGGAAATTCCAGGAACTAACGGGGAATATTATTTAAAAAATGAGAAATTCATAAAAGAAGTTTATGATAAAGAAAATAAAGAAGACAAGGCATTTGATACTGCAATTAATCGTATAGGCGATAAAATGATTGCGAAAAACTATCAAACGAATGCTGTTTTGTATAAAGCGGTAGGAGAAAATATAGCAGGGCAAAAACCGAAACTAGAAAAGGTAAAAGAAGCTAAGATTCGTGTAAATGAACCACTCAAGTTTAATGATTTTGCTTTATATCAATATTCGTTTAAAGAGAGTGAGTTTCGGAGTATGTCCTTTTATTTACAGAATAAAGAAAGTAATCAAAAATGGGGACCGATTAAGGTGGATTTAACAAATCCACAGGAAACATATGATTTAGGAGACGGATATTCTCTTACACTATTAAGCTATTTTCCAGATTTTTATTTTGATGAAAGTGGTAAGCCAAATACAAAGACAAAACTTCCGAATAATCCAGCCTTTGTTTTTAAAATGTTTACACCCGAAACACCGGAAGGGGAAGTGAGTTTTGTTGGTATTCGACAAAATATAGAAGCGGAAGGGAACAATAAATATAAAATGGCATTTGCAGGAGTAGAAATGCAAAATGCAACGGCGCTCATTGTACGAAAAGATTTGACGCTATGGATTCTTGGAATCGGAGGGTTTATCTTCATGGTTGGCGTAATTCAAGGGATGTATTGGAATCATCGCCGTATTTGGATACAAAAGGTCAAAGATAAATGGTGGATTGCTGGCCATACAAATAAAAACTGGTTTGGTTTAAGAAAAGATGTTGAAAGAGTATTAGAAGGAACATCAATTCCACAACCGTATGACAAAGTAAATGATAAAAAAATTAGCTAAGGTGGGGAGAATATATGGTGCAGATAAGCAGTAATTTCCTGTTTGCCGCTTTCATTTTATATTTAATTGCAACACTGTTCTTCGGGGGAGCAATTAAAGAAAAGGGTCGGAAGTGGGCGAGTATAGGTATAACCATAACAATTTTAGGATTTGCCGCTCAAACTGTATACTTTGTAACAAGGTGGATTGCTTCAGGGCATGCACCAGTAAGTAATTTCTTTGAGTTTGGTACATTCTTTGGCATGATGCTTGTTGGTGCTTTTATTGTTATGTACTTTATGTATCGTGTAAGCATAGTGGGATTATTCGCTTTACCAGTAGCTCTTTTATTAATTGCATATGCAAGTATGTTCCCAAGAGAAATTTCACCGCTTATTCCATCGTTGAAAAGTAATTGGCTACAAATTCATGTAACAACGGCAGCAGCTGGACAAGCTATTTTAGCAATTAGTTTTATTACAGGTGTCATGTACTTGCTTAAAAATGTAGATCAGTCAAAAAGGACGAAACGGACATTTTGGCTAGAGACAGTCGTGTTTACACTCGTTTGTGCTATCGGATTTATAGCGGTAACAACAGTTTATTCGGCAACGAAATATGAAGCGAAATTTCAATGGGTGGATAAAAATGAACAAAAAGTCGAGATGAAATATAATCTCCCTGCGCTAGTTGGACCTCATGAAGGGAAGTTAATGACAACTAGTAAGTTTGAACCTATTGCAGAAATGCCCGCTATAATAAATGCAAAGAAATTAAACACAGTGATTTGGTCACTGCTTATTGGAACGGGGCTTTATATTGTATTAAGGTTAATTTTACGAAAAAGAGTATCAGCGGCCCTTCAACCAATAGTCAAAAACGTTAGCAGTGATTTGCTTGATGAAATTGGCTACCGTTCGATTGCGATAGGATTCCCCATCTTTACGTTAGGTGCATTAATCTTTGCGATGATTTGGGCGCAAGTTGCATGGACACGATTTTGGGGTTGGGATCCAAAAGAAGTTTGGGCACTTATTACATGGCTCTTTTATGCGGCAGTTTTACATTTACGTTTATCTAAAGGGTGGCATGGAGAAAAATCTGCATGGCTTGCAGTGATTGGGTTTGCGATAATTATGTTTAACTTTATTGCGGTAAATTTAGTTATTGCTGGTTTACATTCATATGCGTAAGATATTTATCGCGCCTCAAAGCCCGGTAAAAGAAAAGGAGTTAGGTAGGAGAGAGTTCCTTTAAATAGGGAAGTGAATGTCACTTTCCTATTTTATTTTTGTTAACTTTTCTTCTTTTTTGAGAAAAACATGGCAAAGTATATGTTGATTTTGTAAAATGATGTCGAGGACTAAATGCCCTGTTCAAAAAAAATACATAGTTTTGGAAAAAAAATGAACAGACTTTATTATTCTTGTGAAGCATAATATCTAAGGTGGAGGGTCTATCACTTTGGAACTATCTATTATGAAATAAGGATAAATACAGTATTATATTGTAGAAAGGTAGGTGTGAACCGTTGCGGTAATTTGATACGCAGCGGGTAGCAATGGAGAATGAACCAAGAATTTTAATCGTAGATGATGAGGACCGTATTCGTCGCTTATTAAAAATGTATTTAGAAAGAGAGCAATACACCATTGATGAAGCTGACAATGGTGACACGGCTTTAGAAAAGGCGTTGCAAAATGACTATGATTTAATTTTATTAGATATCATGATGCCTGGAAAAGACGGGATTGAAGTTTGTAAGGGAATTCGTGAAAAAAAAGCAACACCAATTATCATGCTGACAGCAAAAGGCGAAGAAGTAAATAGAGTACAAGGATTTGAAGTTGGTTCGGATGACTACATTGTGAAGCCGTTTAGCCCGCGTGAAGTCGTTCTTCGTGTGAAAGCGGTATTACGTCGCTCTGTCCCAACAACATTCTTTACACAAGATACAACAACAAAAGATGTAACTGTATTCCCGCATCTAACAATTGATAACGATGCGCACCGTGTTACAGCGGATGGGAATGAAGTAAACCTAACACCGAAAGAATATGAATTGCTACTCTTTTTAGCGAAGGCTCCAGATAAAGTATTTGATCGTGAGCAATTATTAAAAGAAGTATGGCAATATGAGTTCTTTGGAGATTTACGTACAGTAGATACACATGTAAAGCGTTTACGTGAAAAATTAAGTAAAAAATCGCCTAATGCAGCGAAGATGATTGTTACTGTATGGGGGGTAGGTTATAAGTTTGAGGTTGTGAACGACTGATGCTTTGGAGAAGTGTAGTAGGGAAGTTATGGATGACCATATTACTTCTTGTTTCATTTGTTCTTGGCTTTGTTGCTATTTTACTTTCCCAGTTTTTTAGAACGTACTATGTAGATATGAGTGAAGCAAGGCTCACGAAAGTGGCAACAAGCGTTACAGAACTTATTGAAGAGGGAGCGAATGTAGAGACAATTGAGAATATTGCATATAAGTTCGCTGACCCACTCTCACGCATTATTATTGTGAAAGATGGTAAGGAATTTTCTTCTTCTCCGAAACAAGAAGGATTGGTAACTCTTACAATAGATGATTTAAAAAAAGATAAAGAATTAGCAGCTGTTTTTACAGATAAAAAAGAAAATAAAAATAAGATTAGAAAATTTTCTGATGGGAAAATGAAACAAAATTCGGAAAATGATATTATGATTGTTGGTAAACCACTCCACTCAACAAATAATAGTGCAGTGTTTGTATATGAATCGTTACAAGTTCCGATACAAGGTATGGAAAAGGCAACAGACTTTATTTTTCTATCAGCAGGAATTGCGATTATTTTAACAACGTTCTTTGCATTCTTCTTATCGACGCGCATTACAGCGCCGCTTCGTAAAATGCGTGAGGTTGCCTTTGAAGTAGCCCGCGGAAAATTTGATACGAAAGCACCTATGGTTTCGCAGGATGAGATTGGGGAGCTAGCAACGGCGTTAAATCAGATGGGAAAACAATTGAAGTTTAACATGAACGCACTGCAACAAGAAAAAGAACAGTTGTCTAGTATTTTAAGTAGTATGGCAGACGGTGTTGTTACTTTAAATCAAGAGTGTGAAGTTGTTGTTATTAATCCACCAGCAGAACACTTTTTACAAGTTTGGCAAGAGGAAAAGGAATTAGAGTTAAGAAGGAATTTACCACCTGAGCTTGTTGAATTATTCCATCTTGTAGTAGAAAGCGAACAACAGCAAGTTATTGAGATTAATCTTCAAAAGGGTAACTATGTTGTGCTGATGACACCTCTTTATAATCAAACAAAAATTCGTGGTGCTGTGGCAGTTCTTCGAGATATGACAGAAGAACGCCGTCTTGAGAAAATGCGTAAAGACTTCATTGCCAATGTATCACATGAACTGCGTACACCAATGGTTATGCTTCAAGGATATAGTGAAGCAATTTTAGATGACATTGTTCAAACAAAAGAAGAAATAAATGAATTTGTACAAATCATTTATGACGAGTCTGTTCGTTTAGGACGTCTTGTAAATGAACTGTTAGATTTAGCTCGCATGGAAAGTGGTCATGTGGAATTGCATATATCAGAAGTGGATATTCATCCATTTGTCGAGAAAATTGGTCGTAAATTCCAAGGGATTGCAAAGGATAAAGAAGTGCAGTTGACAGTGGATTTTCGCCATCCAATCGAACAACATCCGTTTGATCCGGATCGTATGGAACAAGTACTGACAAATTTAATTGATAATGCAATCCGCCATACAAGTGCAGGTGGGCGTGTTACGCTCGCAATTGATACGAAAAATAATGGACTTGTATTTGAAGTGCAAGATTCAGGGGCCGGTATTCCTGAGGAAGATATTCCATTTCTGTTTGATCGCTTCTATAAAGCTGATAAAGCAAGAACACGCGGGAAAACAGGTGGTACTGGTCTAGGCCTTGCAATTGCAAAAAATATTGTGCAAGGTCATGATGGGAAAATTTCTGTATCAAGTGTTGTTGGCAAAGGAACGACATTCTCTGTATATTTACCAGATCAAGTGCTTTAAACCTTCATGTCAATTATAGATCGTTGTACATGATTAACAGATACAAAAGTTCTACTGTTTTTTATTCTTGTTGAGTTATAATAGTTTCTCAATTGAATAAAGAGTAGTAGGACTTTTTGTTTTTTCTCCCGGTTCTGAGGAGAGTTGTTTTTGATTGAATCAAGTGAAATTTAGGCGATTTAGATGTAATAATGAGTGAATCGATAGAAACGAAAAAGAGAGGTGTGAGAATAAGTTGAAATTATATACAAAAACCGGAGATAAAGGACAAACGAGTGTAATTGGAAGGCGGGTTGATAAGGATCATATTCGTGTTGAAGCATACGGTACGATTGATGAGGTGAATTCTCATATTGGATATGCGATGACTATGCTGCAGAACGGGCAATTTAAAGACATTTATAGTGAACTTGAAAATATTCAGCATGAATTGTTTGATTGTGGCGGAGATTTAGCGATTGTAGAGAAAAAGATACCTTATAAAGTAAAAGAAGAGATGGTTATATATTTAGAAGAACGAATTGATCATTACATAGAGGAAGCTCCTCCGTTAGAACGTTTTATTTTACCTGGAGGGAGCGGGGCGTCTGCAGTGATTCATATTGCTCGTACAGTAACAAGAAGAGCTGAGCGGAACATTGTATCATTAGGGAAACAAGAAGAAATGAATGAAATGGTCTTGCGATATATGAATCGATTATCCGATTATTTATTTGCAATTGCTAGGGTGATTAATACACGTCTACAAATAAAAGATGTTGAATATAATCGAAGTGCAATCGTGTTTCGTGATAAAGAAGAGAAGAAAGTGGAATGAGCCACTTTCTTTTTTTGTATACTTTTTTTCGTATTATACCACAATAGAGAAAGTATGACGGTTATTAGAAAACGGAGGATATATATGAAAGCTTTAAAAGTTAGCGTAATGATGCTGGGATTGTTATTTGTATCTCAATTACATGTTTACGCTGAGGACAAACAGTGGACATGGCCTGTTGATGGAAGAATTAGTGATTATTTTGGAACAAGGCATGGAAAACACTATGGAATTGATATAGCAGCCCCAATTGGAACACCAGTTGCGGCTATTCAAGGTGGTGTGGTAACGAAATCTTATTTTTCAAATAGTTATGGACATGTTGTTTTTATTAAGCATGGAGAATATGAAGCTGTTTATGCTCACCTAAATAAGAGATATGTAACTCAAGGGACTCGTATTGCAAGAGGAGAATTGATTGGTGAAGTAGGAAATACAGGTGAATCACGAGGGGCGCATCTACACTTGGAAGTCCATCATGGACGTTGGACAATTGAGAAAAGAAATGCAATGAATCCTTTGCTTGTCTTGAATGAGGAAAAACACCAAGTAGTTTCATCATCACTATATGTCGTGCAAAAGGGAGATACGTTGGCTCGGATTGCACGTAAGTTTGGGACGACAGTTGATGCGATAAAAGCAAAAAATGAGTTGAGGAAAGACCAAATTTATCCAAATCAAAAATTGTATATTAATTAAAACAAGAGCTAGTCGAACTAGCTCTTGTTTTACCAAAAAATAAAGACACATATAAATCCAGAAATAGCTAAATAGCTATAATAGTAAAAGACTTTTGCTCTCGTTTTTTCTTTCGTTCGAAATAATACAATGGTTGGTTCGATTAAGCCGATCGTGAAACATAATAGGCCAAGGAGCATACAACCGATAGAAAAAGAATACAAGGCAACTTGTACTTGAAATGGAAGGAACCATTTTAATAAAAATGCGATAAGTGCGGTATAACAAATGCTGCCAATGTATTTGTTTAATGTTGTATTAGAACGAAAACCTGGAAGCTTTTTAAAAAAGGACCGGGAAACAACCTCAGTTTGTAGAGATGTGTGTTCCTCTATTATCTTTTGAGCTTCTTTTCCTTTATGAAAAAGAGATAGAATCCAGTTGCGTTTCCCTTGGAAAACGAATTGTGAAGTTGTTAAATAGTGATCGACCTTCACTTTTTCCCAACTTTTCCATGTGTGACGCTCACATAACTTCAGTTTACTTTCTGTTTGCTTATCATACTGATAAATGCTTATGCCTTCTTTATCAAAAGTAGCATAGTATGTTTCGCTTGAAAATGTGCCTAAATCAATTGGACAGTAGAAAAGTAATTCTTTTTTTAAATAAAAGTATTCTTTTCGTAAGTTTTTTTTCATCGTTTCTCGAATAGAGTGTCTTTTCTCTTTCTTCATGACATTTCCTCCATATTAAGAAAATGCTCTTATCTTAACAATTCAACATCTTATCACTTTTCTGTACGAATGACTAGGGAATTGAGTAGGAAAAAGCCGAATGATAAAAAATATAGGTTGTATTGTAAAATAGTTGGACGAAATTTTTTGTTGAGAATAAGGGGAGTAAATAACTTATTTTTAATAAGTTACAATCTTTTTTGTTCACAACTGTATTATATTGGTGTATAATAGGAGAGAAAATAGAATATCGGTCTATCTTCGGGGCAGGGTGAAAATCCCGACCGGCGGTGATGAATAATTATTTTTCGTTCTAAGCCCGCGAGCCGTTAAGGCAGGATTTGGTGTGATTCCAAAGCCGACAGTATAGTCTGGATGGGAGAAGATGGAGGTTCAAGCGTTCAAAAAAGATAAGTGTTTGAACGTCTATTTGATGTGCCTGAAAATTCTCCCTTTGTGTAAAACACAAAGGGTTTTTTCATGATATGAAAAAATAGGCATAGCAGAACCTTTCCACTTTCCATGAGATGATCGATGGAAAAGGAGAGAGAAGGATGAAACAAAAAAACAGTGTAGTACAAATGGTGAGTGTAGCGATGCTAAGTAGTATTGCGTACCTGCTTATGATGTTGGATTTCCCATTTCCAGGGCTTCCACCGTTCTTAAAAATTGACTTTAGTGATGTACCAGCTTTAATTGCAGCGATTATTTTTAGCCCGGTTGCAGGGGTGGTTGTAGAAGCGATAAAAAATATTCTTCACTATGGGATTCAAGGTAGCTTAACGGGAGTTCCTGTTGGAGAAATAGCAAATTTTATTGCAGGGTGTCTATTTATTGGTCCAGCAGCTTTCCTATTTCGGAAGCATCGCACAGTCAAAAGTTTAACAACAGGGTTGATGTTAGGGACAATTACTATGGCAGTCATTATGAGTGTATTAAATTACTTCATCATTTTACCGGCTTACACTTGGTTTTTAAATTCACCAGCTATGTCTAGCGGTGCTATGCGACAAACAATTGTAACAGCGATATTGCCATTTAATCTAATTAAAGGAATTGTTGTAACGGTCGTATTTGTAGCACTGTTTTCACGCTTAAAAGTATGGGTATTTGCAAAAATGAAAAACGCATAGAAATTTTGGCCATCAGAGGTAAAGATACTGCTGATGGCCTTTTAAATGGTAAGCTAGATAAATAACAAAAAATCCCCCTCATAAAGATGAGGGGGGTTTTTTGAAGTTAATAAAAAGACTATTCGAATTTTAAAGCGTCACCGTCAAATGATTCGTCAGCAACTTTAATTGAGTCAGTTGGACAACCTTCAAATGCATCCATCATGTCATCAATTAATACGTCTGGAATTTCAACGATACCTTGGTTATCATCTAATGTTACAAATGCAATACCTTCATCATCATAGTCATAAATGTCTGGTGCAGCAGCTCCGCAAGCTCCGCATGCGATACAAGTATCTTTATCAACGATTGTATATTTTGCCATCTTTTTTCCCTCCTGATCATATGTATGTGAAAATATTCGCTATACAAATTATAACCTTATTGTAAAACGGTTTTTTAAACTTTTCAACATAAAATTATAATGATAATCCTTATCAATTAGAGTGTCAACTTATTTTTAATTTATTTCACAAGATTTTCGAAATGCCTAAATGCCAAGCAGTTTGATACAATAGTAAATATAAAGAGGAACTTTTATCAGTGAAGCATCCTAAGTAATGGGTAGCTTTCAACAATTCGGTGTTTGCAGTCAAGTAATGGACAAATCTTATTGAAAGGCGGAAGCGGTAATGCAGTTACAATATACTTTGTTATATTGTTTAAAACAATTGAATGGTGAAAGAACCGTTTCTTCCATTTACTATCTATTGAAAGGAAAACGTTCTTCACAAACATTACAAGATGGGAATATGTTTCAAATTTCTTTTCTTTTTGGAATATATAAAGCATTAACAAGGTACGATTATAATCAGGAAATTGCGTGTATTTTAAATGCAGAATGGATTGAAATTGTGCATGAAAATACATATGTATTAACAAGTGCTGGAGAGAAGCAATTAAATGGTTGGGAAAAAGCATTGTCCTTTCCGCAGCATTTACACGGTTTACATTATGGTGCTCTTGGTGAAGCTTTTTGGAAGAAGCTCTCATTAATCATTCAAACGGTGTCGAACTTACAACAGCAAAATACAAGATTCATTCCGATTCAACAAGATACAGAGGTAACGATGTGGGTTAAGGAATTTCTCATTGGGTTACCATACGTAAGGAGTGAACTTGCAACAGGACTGTGGGAAGAAATGCATCGACTATTAAAAGAAGTTGATCCAGTAGAAGCAACAATCCTGACCTATCGCTTAACTGGGTATGAACGAATTGGATATACATTGCAACAACTTGCAGAAATTACAAAACAAGATGTGTTCCGCGTACATCTATTATTTTGGGGCACGATTCATTTCTTTATTCAATCCGTTCGTAAAAAGGAAAAAGAGTTTCCTTTATTGACAAAAATTATTTCCTATCCGAATGAAAGAGCAGATTTATTCAGTTTGTCAACGAGGAAGACGTATCAACTTTGGAAACAAGGCCGTTCTTTAGAAGAAATTGCAACAATTAGAAATTTAAAGCCCGCAACGATAGAAGATCATTTTGTTGAAATAGCGTTAAGAGAACGAGATTTTTCTATTGAGATGTTTGTAGAAAAGAATAAGATAGAGCAAGTGAAAAAAGTTATTGAAACATTACAAACACGCAAGTTACGTGTGTTAAAGCAAGCGGTAGGAGAAGGAATTTCTTATTTTGAGGTCCGTCTTGTGTTAGCGCAGATGGAGGGTACAAATGAGACTTGAAGAGCATTTGAATAAGTGGTTTGGATATACTGAATTTCGTCAAGGACAGAAAGGTGTTATTACAGATTTGCTACAGGGGAAAGATGTTGTAGCAATGCTTCCGACTGGGAGAGGGAAATCTATGTGTTATCAACTTCCAGGTCTAATGCAAGAGGGGACAGTGCTGGTTGTATCCCCTTTATTATCTTTAATGGAAGATCAGGTTACACAGCTTAAATATGTCGCGAAAAATCGTGTAATTGCGTTTAATAGTTTTCGGACATTAAGTGAGAAAAGGAAAGCGATTAAAAATTTAGCATCGTATAAATTTGTCTTTGTTTCACCTGAAATGTTGCAATCTGAATTGCTGGTAAAGGAATTAAAAAAGATTCATATTTCCTTGTTTGTTGTAGATGAAGCACATTGTATTTCACAATGGGGATATGATTTTCGGACGGACTATAAAAAGTTAGATCAAGTTATTGTAAGTATTGGTCATCCACCTGTATTGGCACTAACAGCTACAGCAACAAAGGAAGTATTGCAAGATATTGTAGAGAGTTTAAAGCTTACCAATGCAGCTGAACATGTATATTCAATTGATCGTCCAAATATTGCAATGGAAGTACAATTTGTACAAACAATAGAAGAAAAAAAAGAAATGCTTCTCTCACACGTTACGTACTTACAAGGGCCAGGAATTATTTATTGCTCTAGTAGAGCTTGGACGGAGCGTTTAACAGAATATCTACGGAGTAAAGGTATAACAGATGTCGCTTTTTATCATGGTGGAATGGAGCATGAAGAGCGAATGTTAATCCAGCAACAATTTATGAATGATCAGTTGCAACTTGTTATATGTACAAGTGCTTTTGGAATGGGGGTAAATAAGCCAAATACGAGGTATATTATCCATTTCCATTATCCCACCAATATAGCCTCCTATTTACAAGAAATCGGTAGAGCAGGGAGAGATGGAGAAGCAAGTATTGCCATTTTACTATGTAGTCCACTGGATCATGATTTGCCAATCTCTATTATTGAAGATGAATTGCCAAATAAACAACAAATTCAATTTTTATTTTCTCTATTACAAGAAAGAATGTTTCAAACGAAAGTATTACCAATAGAAGATGTAGAAGAAATTTGTTATAATGCAGCAAGATTTAATGAGCAACACTGGCGTTTCGTACGTTATCATTTAGAAAAGATGAAAATCATACAACAGAGAAAGTTCATGCTAGAGTGCTTGTCAGATGAAAGTATACAAAAGTTAATATTAGAAGCGGATAGACGTCTTCACAATAAATACAGGCAATTAGAAAATATGAAATCGTGGCTGCAGTGTCAAGGGTGTAAGCGAGAACAGTTATTACATCAATTTGGCTATAGAAAGGAAGGCGAGCTGAAAAACTGTTGTGATTACTGCGGCATTACAAAAGAAGAGTATAAAAAAAGACGAGCAAGACAATCGGTTTTCGACTATAATTGGGAAACAGAGTTACAATTGCTCTTTGGTATGGGAGAACGGAGGAATGATGAGCATTCAAAGGCGTAGCGTTGAAGACATGAGTCCGAAAGAGATACGGCTTAATCTCTATATAACACAATTAATAATTATAAGTATTGGCTGCTTACTAGCCTATATATTATTTCCAAATCAGAATGAATTTTATAGTCTGTGGAAGTGGGAGCCAATCTCTATTCTTGTAATAGGCAGTGGGATAGCTTGTGGTGTTGTGTTATTAGATTATATCGCAATGAAAGTGTTACCGGAATCATGGTTTGATGATGGAGGTATTAACGACCGAATGTTTCGAGGAATGTCAGTCGTGCAATTACTGGTCGTTACCTTTGTTATTGGTTTCGCTGAAGAATTTTTATTTCGTGGGGTATTACAAACATATTTTGGACTTGTAATTGCGAGTCTTATTTTTGCTATTTTACATATCCGATATATAATGAAACCCTTTTTGTTTTGCTTTGTTTGTATAATAAGTTTTGTATTTGGATATGTGTTTCAATGGACAGGAAATTTGTTTATAACAATCTTTGCACACTTTCTTGTTGATTTTATAATGGGACTTCAATTAAGGAAATAAATGGAAGGTGGTGGTGAACAGCGTGAGAAAACAAATTCCTGATTTTGAAGAAGAGTTGGAAGAAGAACAAGTAGAAGAAGGTTTACCGCCGCGTAGCGAGGTTCATAGAAATAAAGAGAAGAAAAGTAAATTTAAGATTAATCACTTTTTTGTTCGAGTTTTAACATTTCTATTTATTTTGTTACCAATTTGTATTCTGTGGTATACGGATAAGTATATTGAAGTGCAAAGTTCAAAAGGAAGCAGTGAATCTGAAAAGAGTGCATTTGAAGTCATCTTTTTTGACTCAAATAAATCGGGAGAACAGAAGAAAGCAGAGAAAACAGAGAAAACAGAGAAAACTGAAACTCACATTGTCAAAGAAGGTGAGACGTTGGAAAGTATTGGTAATCAATATTTTCCAGGTGAAGATGGGGCTATGATTATTAAAAAATATAACAATTTACAAGACGATCAGTTAGAAGAAGGACAGGAATTGAAAATCCCTATTAAAGAGAAGACGGAATAAAAGGAGTAAGATGATTAGTATAACGCAAAATGAGATAGTCTGTATCACATGTTTTTTGACAGGTATGATTTGCTAGGACTATATTTTATTTAGGAGAGAAGTTGAGAAGAATATATGCTATGGATTGGGTTAGGGAGTATGTTCATATGTATCGTCTTTATTTGTCTTTTTATAATGTATAGAGAAGCAATGCGTGATACATTATTGGAACATACTTTGTCATTTGTAAATTTTCCAACGAGTTTTCAAAGGGTTAGGATCTTTTTTATTTCCGATATTCATAAGAGAATTGTTTCCCGTTCATTAATTGAAAGGGTAAAAGGGAAAGCTGATCTTGTTATTATTGGTGGTGACTTAGCTGAAAAAGGTGTACCATTATCACAAATTGCTAATAATATTCAAATTTTAAATGAATTGGGCCCCGTTTATTTTGTGTGGGGAAATAATGATTACGAAATTGAATATCACGAATTAGATGCATTATTACTAGAACATGGTGTGAAAGTTTTAGATAATACAAGAGTATTATTTGAATCAGAATATGGAGAGAAGATATGTTTACTTGGGGTGGATGATGTTGGATTAGGGCGAGATCGTTTAGATCTGGCGTTGGCGGATTGTCAAGAACAAGGATTTCGGATTTTGATTAGTCACAATCCGGAAATTGTAAATAAAATGTCTGGACAGGAACAAATCTCACTCGTATTAAGCGGTCATACACATGGAGGACAAATTCGGTTCTTTCCTTTTAAACGGTATTTAAAGGGTGGCGTATATAAGCATTCGAATATGGTTTTATTTGTGAGTAATGGATATGGTACGACATTTATACCACTGCGTTTTCGAGCGCCTGCTCAAACGCACTTAATTACTTTGCAGGGGAAGAAATAAAAGATTTTTAATTTAAAGGTGGGGAAATGATGCCAACTTTAAAAGGGGAATATAATATAAAAGCAGTTTCAAATATGCTTGGAATTCAGCCTAGTACACTTCGAGCATGGGAGAGACGATATCATATTATTGCTCCAAGACGAAATGATGCGGGACACCGTTTATATACAGAAGAGCATATTCGAGTCTTAAAATGGTTAATGGACAAAGTGAATGAAGGAATTACGATAGGTCAAGCAGTGCAAATATTAGAGGGGAATCGGTTGCAGAATCACAATGTAATAGAAACAGCATATAATAAAGAAGTCCTTTTAGTAGACGATATCCTGCACTCTTTGTTAAAATTTGATGAAGCGCAAGCCTATGCGTTATTAAACGAGGCTTTTAGTATTTATTCAACAGAAAAAGTAATCACACATATATTTCTTCAAATTATGAATCAGTTAGAGATTTTGAGGAGAAATAATGAGATTACAATGGTACAAGTGCGATATATAGACTCGTTCTTATGCTCACGCATGGGAATGATTTATCATAATACACATACTCATTCCTCATTGCCAACAGTGTTAGCTCTATGTGGACTAGGTGAAGCTAGTACATTGCACCTCTTTGTTTTAACGACATATTTACGCCTAAAAGGTTATCAAGCTATGTATCTTGGGACAGGCTTAAGTGAAGAGGCAATTGATGTAACGATGGCACAATTGACACCTAAATATGTAGTTATATCTTGTTTACAAGAGCGAAATCTGAAAAGTACAATGAGGTGGATTCGTAAGTTGCAAAGTAAGAACCAAGGGCTTCGTGTTGGTCTTTTAGGGTTCGCAAGTCAGTTTGTTTCAGAGGGAGACCGGTCTGAACTTCAGAATGTGCTCATGGGTAATACGAAAGAAGAATGGGATGAATGGTTAAAAATGTCGGAATAGTTGTTCGAAAAGAACCATCTATTTTCTATTTCATATAATAAAAATTATATTCAATGGTTACGTAGGGGGGTTATAAGATGAGGCTGGAACGTTTAAATTATAATAAAATAAAAATTTTCTTAACGTTTGATGATTTATCTGAGCGAGGATTGACGAAAGAAGATTTATGGAAGAATGCTCCAAAAGTACAGCAGTTATTCCGTGATATGATGCAAGAAGCAAATAAAGAACTTGGATTTGAAGCGGATGGTCCAATTGCAGTTGAAGTATTTTCTTTACAGGCACAAGGAATGGTTGTCATTGTAACAAAAGAAAATCACGAGGCGGATACAGAAGATGAGTTTCGTGATGAGTTTATTGAAATGCAAGTAACTCTAGATGAGAGTGAACATATATTATATGAATTTGCTACATTGGAAGATGTAATTAATTTGTCGAATCGTTTATATAACCTTGGTGTAACTGGCGGGAAGCTCTACACATGGGATGGGCGTTTTTATCTTTGGATGGAGGAAGAAACACAGCTCTTAAAAGCTGATTTTATTGCTATTTTAGCAGAATATGGCAATCCTTCCACAGTGACGATTTATCGTATTATGGAGTATGGAAAAGAGTTAATGGATTCTCAAGCGATTCAGCAAATACATCATTATTTTATTTTAAAACAAAACCTCAGCTAATACAAAATAGCTTGAGGTTTTTAATATTACATTTTATTTGAAAAAAATAAAAAGGAAACTAAAAAGCATTTAAATATTTAAGTATTTTACTTTTCTAAAAGTAATAAAAGGACTATAATAACAGTGAAAACGCTTGCGAAATTAAAAAGTTTGTATACATTTGTTAGCGTTTTCTATTGCATTCCAAATTTAACGGTGTATACTAGGCAATGAAGGTTTACTAAACAAGTGAAATTACAGGGGGTTTACTTACTATGGTAGCCGAAAAGGGAGCTCAAACACAAACACAACAAAGGGAGCAACACTTTGAATTGTTGAATTCAACACAAATTGTTATCAATGAAGCATTAGAAAAATTGGGTTATCCAAACGAAGTATATGAATTACTTAAAGAACCAATTCGTATGATGACAGTGAAAATTCCAGTTCGTATGGATGACGGGACTGTTAAAATATTTACAGGATATCGTGCACAGCACAATGATGCTGTTGGTCCAACGAAAGGTGGAATTCGCTTCCATCCAAATGTAACAGAAAATGAAGTGAAAGCACTTTCTATTTGGATGAGTTTAAAATGTGGTATTGTTGATTTACCGTACGGTGGAGGTAAAGGTGGAATCATTTGTGATCCACGTGAAATGTCTTTCCGTGAATTAGAAAGATTAAGCCGTGGATATGTACGAGCAATTAGCCAAATTGTTGGTCCAACAAAAGATATTCCTGCTCCAGACGTATTTACAAACTCACAAATTATGGCATGGATGATGGATGAATATAGCCGTATCGATGAGTTCAATTCACCAGGATTTATTACAGGTAAACCACTTGTATTAGGTGGATCCCATGGACGTGAAACAGCGACTGCAAAAGGTGTAACAATTTGTATTCGCGAAGCTGCGAAAAAACGCGGTATTGATATTAAAGGTGCACGTGTTGTTGTCCAAGGATTTGGTAATGCTGGTAGCTTCTTAGCTAAATTTATGCATGATGCTGGTGCAAAAGTAATTGCGATTTCAGATGCTTATGGTGCACTGCATGATCCAAATGGATTGGATATTGACTACTTACTTGATCGTCGCGATAGCTTTGGTACAGTAACAAAATTATTCAACAATACAATTTCAAACAAAGAATTGTTAGAACTTGATTGTGATATTTTAGTACCAGCTGCAATTGAAAATCAAATCACAGAAGACAATGCTGCAAATATTAAAGCGAAAATCGTAGTAGAAGCAGCAAACGGTCCAACTACATTAGAAGCAACAAAAATTTTAACAGATCGTGGCATTCTACTTGTTCCAGATGTATTAGCAAGTGCTGGTGGTGTTACAGTATCTTACTTCGAGTGGGTACAAAATAACCAAGGATATTACTGGACAGAAGAAGAGGTAGAACAACGTTTAGAAAAAGTAATGGTAAAATCATTTGATTCTATTTATGAAACATCACAAGTTCGTAAAGTGAATATGCGTTTAGCAGCTTATATGATTGGTGTACGTAAAATGGCAGAAGCTAGTCGCTTCAGAGGTTGGGTATAAAATAGAGTAAAAAGATTAGAGAGAACGTGGTTTCCTTCCGAGGAAACCACGTTTTTTGTTGAAGTACATAATAGAAATAGAAGTAACAAATATGTAAGGATAGAAAAACAAAAAGGAACGCTTGTTCTACGAGAACATCTGTGCTATAATCTCTTTAGACAAATAAAAGGGAAACGAAATAAGGGGAGATTTATGATGAAAATGACAGCGGACCAAAGATTTATGATGCCAACGGATGTTATGAAACGAGTGGAAGTTTTACGAAATAAACATAGTAAGCGTGCATCATTATTACAATCAGTAAATCAATTTTTTGGTTTGGATACGAAAGAAGATCGTGTTTGGTTTTACGGTTTTTATGGAATGGCTGTAGGTATCCTGTTGTTTATGGTGTTTACTTCTAGTATTTTCGATTTTCTCTTCGCATAAGAAATGTGCCATATGGACATAGAGGTTGAATACATATATAAGGAAGAAAGGTAATTTTCTAGAGCGGAGTTGATTGCAATGGCTATGTTCCCTATAGAACGCAACTATATCAGACACGGAAACTCACGACCAGGAATCGCCCTTTCAAAGGTAAGATTTATTGTCAGTCATGACACAGGGAATCCTGGTAGCAATGCGATAGGAAATCGGGATTATTTTGATGAAATACAGCCAAAAGCTTCAGCGCATACATTTGTAGATGATAAAACAATATTAGAAATTATTCCAATAAATGAAGTAGCCTACCATGTAAGGTATAATGTAACGACAGATAACGCTTTATATGGTTACGATGCAAACCGAGCAGCTATTGGTGTTGAACTTTGCTACGATGGAGATGTTAATTTTTGGGATGCGTATACACGGTTTACATGGTACCATGCTTATTTATGTCAAAATTTTGGTTTG
Source organism: Bacillus sp. AFS098217 (assembly GCF_002551815.1). GTDB lineage: Bacteria > Bacillota > Bacilli > Bacillales > Bacillaceae_G > Bacillus_A. Next base: position 83,486 of record NZ_NVPR01000038.1, on the reverse strand, counting down.
AATCCTAAAACAGATATTGTGTCACACAAAAAGCTGGATCCTGTTCGGAAAATTGACCCTGAAAATGTATTGAGCAAGCAGGGAATTAAATTCAGGCAATTTTTAGCAGATGTCTATCGAATGTACGTCTCGTTTAGATGACAAATATATGAAAAATGAATACAATAAGGATAGGTGCCTACTGCTGAAAGTAGGTTTTTTCTTGTTTTATAATAAATAGAGTTTGAGGCAGAAGACTAGGAGTGAACCGAGTATGCAAAAAGAAACAGCTATTATAATCGGGGGAGGCCCATGCGGATTAGCGGCAGCAATTTCTTTACAACAAGCAGGAATCAATCCGTTAGTAATTGAAAAAGGGAATATTGTAAACGCGATTTATCATTATCCAACTCATCAAACATTTTTTTCCTCTAGTGAAAAATTAGAGATTGGCGATGTAGCTTTTATTACAGAAAATCGTAAGCCTGTTCGTAATCAAGCGCTTGCGTATTATCGTGAAGTAGTGAAGCGTAAAGGTGTGCGTGTACATGCATTTGAACGTGTAGAACAAGTTCAAAAAGATGAGGATTGCTTTAGGATAAATACCGTAAAACGTGATGGAAATAAAGAAACATATGTAGCGAAGTATATTGTAGTGGCAACGGGATATTATGATAATCCAAATTATATGAATGTTCCAGGAGAGGATTTAGAGAAGGTATCTCATTATTTTAAAGAGGCACATCCTTACTTTGACCGAGATGTAGCTGTAATAGGTGGGAAAAATTCTAGTGTGGACGCTGCATTAGAACTTGTAAAAGCAGGAGCACGTGTAACAGTGTTGTACCGCGGAGGGGAATATTCACCGAGCATTAAACCGTGGATTTTACCTGAATTTGAGGCGCTAGTACGTAATGGTACAATTCAAATGCATTTTCACGCTCATGTAAAAGAATTTACGGAGCATGCACTTACGTATACGGTTGATGGGAAATCATTTACGATTCAAAATGATTTTGTGTTTGCAATGACAGGATATCATCCGGATCATAGTTTCTTAACGAAAATGGGCGTGAAGATTGACGAAGAAACAGGACGTCCTCTTTATGTAGAAGAAACGATGGAAACGAATGTTAAGAACATTTTTATTGCTGGTGTTATTGCCGCTGGAAATAATGCGAATGAAATATTCATTGAAAATGGAAGATTTCATGGTGAAGCAATTACACAAACAATTGTATCAAGGGAACAAGAATAAGCTGTCGAATTTCGACAGCTTATTTCTTAATCGTGCATAAACATTTTTTGGATTTTTTCTTGAGAATGAGCATTTTCTAGAGCGACTAGTAATTTAATACGAGCTTTTTGTGCATTTAATCCGTATGTGAAAATGACGCCCAGATCTTTTAATTGTTTTCCTCCGCCCTCGTAGGAATATACATCTTGGACAATTCCGTTAAAGCAGCGGGAAACGAGAATAATTGGAATGCCTTTGTTTATTAATCGTTGTAAGCTCGGAAGCGTTCTTGGAGGTAAGTTACCTTGTCCAAGGGCTTCAATCACGATTCCATCTACTGGCAAGCTTTCAATTGCAGCTAACAATGTATCGTCCATACCGGCGTATGCTTTTAATACAACAACGTTTTTTGAAATTTGTCGGATTGCATATGTTTCGTGATGAACTAAAGCATGATGGAAGACTACGCCGCGTTTTGTTACCATACCGATGGGTCCATACTGAGGACTTTGGAATGTCGCGACATTACTTGTATGTGTTTTGGTTACATTTGTAGCACAGTGGATTTCATCGTTTAATACGACTAGAACACCTTTTCCAGCCGCTTCATTGCTGCTTGCAACTTTTACAGCAGATAAAAAGTTATATAGACCATCAGCACCTAATTCGTTGCTAGAACGCATCGCGCCTGTTACAACGATTGGAATATTCGCTTGCACTGTTAAATCAAGAAAATAGGCCGTTTCTTCTAATGTATCCGTACCATGTGTAATGACTACACCATGAATGCTTTCATGTTTCACTCTTTCATCAATGATGACTTGTAATTGTAACATCTCACTCGGAGTCATATGAGGAGATGGAAGATGAAAGACATCCTCAACAATTAAATCAATATCATCTTCTAAATTAGGAATAAATTTCAAAAGAGGATTTTGTTTTCCTGGTTGTACAACCCCAGTTTCTTTATCTTCCTCCATTGCAATTGTTCCACCTGTGTGTAAAACTAGGATTTTTTTCAATGTTTGTACCCCTTTCAGTTAAAAAATACATTTAGAACATACCATGCTTTTAGTAAATTCGACAATGAAAATGTATAAAAGCTTGCATGGAAAATGACAATAACGTTAGATCTTACATTTTTTTATGGGTAGTTACTATAAGAAGATGAGAATGAAAAGGGGGCGCCTTTTTTGAAAAAGATGGAGAGAGTTTTAATTCGTATATTAGTGATTCAGTTTATTTGCCTTTGCGTTATTCAATTGCTCTTCATGCAGGAATTTCCGATTAAGTATTTGTCAAAAATTGTTTATTATGAAGGGGTTATGACGAAAGATACAACGGATATTTTACAGGTGAATAAGTAGTTTTCATTTTCTTCTAGGGAGGATTATGCTACAATAATTGAGGACTTAATGGCGTGAAACAAACGGAGAGAAGCAGGGGGATGTACCTGCTTTTCATTTTGTTTTATAAGTGAAAAAATGAGGTGTTACAATGGATAAACGAATTTCAATTGCGATAGATGGTCCAGCGGCAGCTGGGAAAAGTACGGTTGCGAAGGTTGTTGCAAAAGAACTTTCATATGTCTATATTGATACAGGTGCAATGTATCGTACTCTTACATACGCTGCGCTTGAACAAAATGTGGATATTGAAAATGAAGAAAAATTAATGGATGTTTTAAAAAATGTACATATCGAATTTCAACAAGGAGAAAATACACAACTTGTCTTTTTAAATGGACAAGATGTATCTGAAGTGATTCGTACACCAGACGTAACAAATCGTGTATCTATTGTTGCAAAGCATCGTCTTGTTCGTGAAGAAATGGTACGCCGTCAACAAGAATTAGCTGCAAAGGGTGGCGTCGTAATGGACGGTCGTGATATTGGTACACATGTATTACCTAATGCTGAAGTGAAGATTTTTATGCTTGCTTCTGTTGAAGAAAGAGCGGAAAGAAGACATCTAGAAAATATGAAGAAGGGTTTCGCCTCCAGTTTAGAGCAATTAAAAAAAGAAATTGCCCAGCGTGATAAATTGGATTCTGAGCGCGAAGTTTCTCCACTTAAAAAAGCAGATGATGCATTAGAATTAGATACAACCTCCTTATCAATTGAAGAGGTTGTCCAAAAAATCATGAACATTATTTCTGAAGTGTTTGCGAAATAAAGAAAGAGGAATATTCCTCTTTCTTTATTTTTTTGTTTATTTCTTCTAAAAATATCAAGATAGTAGTGAATCATAAGACGCTTCCCTTGACAAATAAGCCAATTTGTAAGAAGTTAGTTAAAGAGGGATAGAACTGTCAGAATATATTCGCTATTATATTTCAAAACATACTTTATTCAAGGCAAATTTGCTGTATACTAATTATATAGGTTTTATGTATTTTCCTATAAAGTGTATTGGAATTGGGTATGTGTGGAACATTTCTTATAACATGCAAATGAAAGCATTTGTTTTCATTTCGTATATACATAAAAAAGGCTTTGTCAATTCTGTAGGGAGGTATTTCAATGGTAGAGAAAATGAATGAAGAAGTGATGGATTCAAAAGCATTACAAGTGGGTGACGTTGTTACGGGTTCTGTAACAAAAGTTGAAGAAAAACAAGTTCTTGTAAATGTTGGATACAAAACAGATGGCGTTATTCCTATTAGTGAATTAGCTAACGTTCATATTGAAAAAGCGAGCGATGTTGTAGAATTAGACCAAACTCTTGAGTTGAAAGTTATTAAATTAGAAGATGACGATCTTGTTTTATCTAAGCGAGCTGTTGATGCAGAGAAAGCGTGGACAGAATTACAAGAGAAATTCAATTCTGGTGATGTATTTGATGTTACTGTAAAAGATATCGTGAATGGTGGTTTAGTTGTGGATCTTGGTGTCCGCGGATTTATTCCAGCTTCACTTGTAGAAGTACATTATGTAGAAGATTTTACTGAATACAAAGGGAAAACATTAGCGGTGAAGATTGTTGAACTAGATCGCGAAAAGAACCGTGTTATTCTTTCACATAAAGCGGTAGTAGAACAAGAATTAGATTCTAAGAAAAAAGAGGCTATCTCTTCTTTAAAAGAAGGAGATATTGTGGAAGGAACCGTGCAAAGATTAACGGACTTTGGTGCTTTTGTTAACGTTGGCGGTGTAGATGGTTTAGTTCATATTTCACAAATTTCCCATGATCGTGTTGAACAGCCTTCTGACTTATTAGAACAAGGACAAAAGGTAAAAGTAAAAGTATTATCCGTTGATGCAGATACACATCGTATTTCTTTATCAATTAAAGCAGCTCAGCCAGGTCCTTGGGAAAATGTTGCTGCTGAAATAAAAGTGGGAGATGTTCGAGAGGGAACAGTAAGACGTATTGTTACGTTCGGTGCTTTCGTGGAAATTTTACCAGGTGTAGAAGGACTTGTGCATGTGTCACAAATCGCAAATCGTCACGTGAAAAATCCAAATGAAGTATTAGAAATGGGACAAGAAGTGAAAGTGAAAGTACTTGAAGTACATGCAGCAGAAAAACGTATTTCTTTAAGCATAAAAGAAGCTCTTGAAGAAAATAATGTAACAGAAGATTATAGCCAATATGAGCCAGCTTCTGAGTCTGCAACTTTCCAATTTAGTGATATTATCGGTGAACAATTGAAAAAATTAAAGAAATAAAGAGGGGTACAAGTGGCAAGGGCAAAACGTAAATTAGAACATATTGAATACGCTCTTTCCACCGGGCAGTCTCGTACACACGGCTTTCATGATATTGAATTTGTCCATCAAAGCTTGCCAAATTCAAGTTATGAAAGTATTACATGTGAAACAAAAATCGGCGAACTTTCACTAAGTTCGCCGATTTTTATCAATGCGATGACTGGCGGTGGTGGAGATCAAACATTACATATTAATGAACAGTTAGCGTATGTAGCGAAACATCATAAACTTGCGATGGCTGTCGGTTCTCAAATGGCAGCGTTAAAAGATGAAAGAGAAGCATCCTCTTATCGAATTGTTAGAAAAGTAAATCCAAACGGACTTGTTTTTGCAAACTTAGGTAGTGAAGCGACAGTTGAGCAAGCAAATCGTGCGGTTGACATGATTGAAGCCAATGCTTTGCAAATCCATTTGAATGTTATTCAAGAATTAACGATGCCAGAAGGTGATCGAGATTTTACAGGAGTATTAGAACGGATTGAAAAAATTGTTCGCAGTTCTACAGTACCTGTTATAGTGAAAGAAGTAGGTTTTGGAATGAGTAAAGAAACAGTGCGGCAGTTAGCCGATGTAGGCGTGACAGCTGTAGATATTGGTGGTCAGGGAGGGACAAATTTTGCTGCTGTGGAAAATGAAAGAAGGAAGCGAATGCTTTCTTATTTTAATGATTGGGGTATTCAGACGGCTCCCTCAATAATAGAAGCATCCTCTACAAATAATAACCTCTCTCTCATTGCATCTGGCGGCATACAAACTGCGCTTGATGTAGCAAAAGCAATTGCGCTAGGGGCACAGGCGACTGCTTTTGCCGGATGTTTTTTACGTATATTGATGAATGAAGGTACCCAGAAATTAATGGATGAAATAGAACTTTTACATATGGATTTACAGTTTATTATGACGGCTCTTGGAGCTAGCACAATATCTGAACTTCAGAAAGTGCCACTCATTGTGAAAGGCGATACGTATCATTGGTTATCGCAACGTGGGATTGATACTACACACTATAGTAAGAGGTAATGCTTTTTAAGTTTTTTGTAGGTTATTCATAAATCAAAATAAGATAAGAATAAAAAATCAACCGAAAGAATCAACCGTTCGGTTGATTTTTTTTATGTATCTGTTTCGTACAATGAAGAGGAAAGGAGAAGATGGTATGAACAAAATTATTGAAGTGGATAAAGTAACGAAGTGCTATGGGGACTTTGCAGCGCTATCTAATATTTCGTTTTCTGTATGGGAAGGTGAAATTTTATGCTTTCTTGGGCCGAATGGGGCCGGGAAAAGTACGCTTATTCACTTATTATCAACAATATTGAAACAAGATAAGGGAGAGATTTTATTTGATGGGAAGAATTATAAAGGAAATGAACGATATATAAAAAGTTTTTTAGGAATTGTTCCGCAAGATTTAGCCATATATGAAGAGGTATCAGCTGAAAAGAATGTTGCATTTTTCGCCTCTCTCTATGGCTTGAAGGGAGATGAACTGCAAGAATCTGTAACAGAAGCTTTACAATTTGTTTCTCTTTTAGATAAGAGAAAGGAAAAACCAAAAACTTTTTCTGGTGGCATGAAAAGGAGATTGAATATAGCGTGTGCAATTGCCCATAAGCCAAGAGTCATTATTATGGATGAGCCAACTGTAGGGATTGACCCGCAGTCCCGTAATCATATTTTGCAATCTATCCAGCATTTAAGAGAGAAGGGGGCTACGATTTTATATACGACACATTACATGGAGGAAGTAGAGGGAATTTCAACTAGAATTATCGTGATTGATCGTGGGGAAGTCATTGCGGAAGGGTCAAAAGAAGAATTGAAAGAACATATTATGAATGATATATGTTATTCCATTGAATGTGATGGGATTACAAAAGGAATCGGAGAAGAGTTATTTATAGTAGAAGGAGTAAGAGATGTAAAAGTAACAGGAGAATTATTGCAAATTACTGTGATAAAGGGTGTAGAAAATTTAGATAAGGTGATTGCTCTTCTTATGAATAAGGGTGTAAAAATAAAAAATATGACAAGTGAAGTAGCTAGTTTGGAAACTGTATTTTTACAACTTACGGGGAGAAAATTAAGAGATTGAAGGTGGTTCATATGGGATTTTTAACCCTTTATAAAAGAGATATGATGAACATTATAACAAATCCCCCTCTTGTATTAACGAATACAATTTTCCCTTTATTGTTTATCGTGATTCTTGGTTATTTAAGTAGTGATATCTATGGAGAGGGGGCGATTACCTCTTATGATTATTATGGGATTACGATATTAATTTATAGTGTATTAAATGTTTCTATGACAGCATCAAATAGTTTCATGGAATCAAGTTTAAAGAGCAGTAATTTAAGAGTCATGTATAGTCCGATTCGTACTTCTTATGTATATATAACGAAGGTATTAGCGACATTTACATTTACTTCTATTTGCTTACTATTTGTAATGCTGGTGACACATATATGGCTAAAGGTATCGTTTGGGGGCCGTTATGCTATTTATGTAGTTATAATAGCGCTATTGTTTAATATGCTTTCTTCTGTTGTAGGAATACTATGTTGTTGCATTTTAAAAAGTGAAGAAGTGACAAATGCGATATTAACAATTATAAATAATATTTTTGCAATTTTGGGCGGTATTTTCTTTTCGCTTGATGGATACGGAGACATGATCCGTGTTGTATCGTATATTTCTCCTGTGAAGTGGGTTGTAGAATGTATGATGAAAATTGTGTATGATCACGATTTGAGTTTATTTGGTGTAACAGGGAGTATATTCATTGTGTTGTCTAGTTTAGGGCTATTTTTCTGTTCCGTCTTTTTTAAAGAGGAGGATTATGTATGAATGAAATTGGGATTATTTTTAAGTATAATTTAAATCGAGTTTTAAGTAAAAAGAGCTATGTATTTTTAACGATTATGCTGACGAGTGTTTCAATCGCTCTTGCAATTTTTTTCACATCAAAATTTGAGATGAAGGGCAATATTGCCTATGTAACGAATGGGAAGCATGTTGAAATTCAAGCAGAAGGGTTTCAGGTTACTAAGGTGAAGGAAGCACCCAATATGTCAGAGTTTGTGATGAAAAAATACGATGCAGCCATTGCTATGAAGGAGAATGGTCAGCTGGATATAAAAACAATAAAAGGGAAAGCGTTTAAGGAAGAAATAGAAAATGCTATTGGGAAAAAGAGAAATCAATCTGTTCATACGAAAGAGACACGCAAAATTGGTACAAATATATTAGGGTATGTTTGTATGTTTGTTTTATTAGGTAGTGTTATGTTTATGCACTTTTATAAAGAGGATCGAGAAAAGAAAATATTGATTCGAATTGTATCTTCAAAAATACGGATAAACAATTATCTATTGGGGCATATTTTGTTCGTATTCTGTATGCTATATATCCCGATATTTCTCATTTTGATGATTGAAAAGAGTATTTTTAATGTGAAAATAGGATTTAGTTATTTAGAATATAGTTATATGTTAGCAATTCTTGTTTTACTGGGAATTTCTTTTTCTTTATTTATGAGCACGATAATAAAGAAAGAAGATAACGTCGTTATGTTATCTTCTTCAATAATTGTTCTTACATCTATTTTGTCGGGGTTGTTTTTTCCTGTAAAAGACAATGGGACAATAATTGATTGGTTTGTAAGAATGCTTCCTCAAAAACAGTATCTTCTATTTATTGAATCAATTGAAAATGGTCATCGTATAATTGATAATATAGGTCATTTTATATATGTTGTAATAATTATGATGCTATTTTTCGCAATGAGTGTATGGATGCATAATAAAATGGTGAAAACGGGTAAAATTTAGGATAAACTGGGAATTGAGAATGAATGACAAGGTGATAGGATGAATATAGAATTTCAAATTCTTTCGACTAAACTTATGCCTCCAGTTCCGCGACAGAATTACGTAAAAAGGGAGAGCATATTTCGGAAGCTACAAGATTTAGATAATTATAAGTTAATTGTAATAAAAGGTGCAGCTGGCAGTGGGAAAACCACTGTCTTGGCATCGTTTTTTAAGGAATATCCAAGGTTACCAGTAGCTTGGATTTCATTAGATGAAGAAAATAATACATTGTTTTCTTTTTGGTATTATGTGTTGGAGAGTTTACGCGTTTTTTTGAAAGAGGAAGAGGAGATTTTTACTTTATTCCAAACAATTATGCACAAGGAAGACATGAAGTATATTGTCATAGAGCTTATTAATCTATTAAGTAAAGAAGAAAATATTACAATTGTTTTTGACGATTTTCACTATATTGCGGATCGTGAGGTAAATGAGTCTATAAGATATTTTTTAAAACATTCTTCTCCTAATATTCGAATGATTATATTAACAAGGGATGAACCGAATATATATACCGGAGAATTATTGATGGCAGGAACGATTTTAGAAATTGGTGACAAAGATTTAAAATTATCCTTTCATGAAGGGGTTCAATTTATTCAAGAAACATTGGGATTAAATATCAAACGGGAACTTGTTCAAAAAATGAACGGATTAGCTGAAGGGTGGATTGGTGGGCTTCAGCTTCTTGCGCTTGCGAAATTAGATCGGCGTAATGATATCGAAAATATAAAGGCTCTTAATAAATATGTAATCACATATTTATCAAATGAGATATTAAATGATTTAAAAGAGGAGGAAAAAGATTTTCTAATCAAAACTTCGATTTTAAGCTATTTTACGGAAGGAATCTGTAATCAATTTTTAGGAAAACCAAATGAAAAGGAAATATTAAAACGATTATTTCAAAAGAATTTATTTATGACAGTGATTGATGAAGAGAGAGGAATATACCGTTACCACGCCATTTTTCAACAATTTTTACAACATTGTTTTGAGAAGTTAGAAAAAGAAGAGAAGGAGGAACTGTATTTACGTGCAGCTTATATATATGAACAGCTAGGAGATTTTGATGAGTGTGTAAAGGTATTGTTAGAGGCGAAAGATTATGAAGCAGCTTTAGATAAAATTGAAAGATATGGACAGAATCGAAATGGCTGGGGATATCTACACCATATTCCACTATCCTTTGTTGTGAGACGTAAGGAATTGGCTTTTCAGCTTATATTTTATTATTACTGCAATTTGGAATTAGAACGCTGCGTAGACATATTAACAGTTATTTATGAACAAAACAGTGAATCAGAATATTGGAGGGTATTTGAATTTTGTAAAGCCTTAATTGTGGAAGAAAATTTATATGTAGATGTAGCGTTTATCACTGAAATGGATGAGATGAATATGAGTGATGTGACGAAAGCAATTATTTATGCGGAATTATCGTTTCTTCTAAGGTTTCAGGAACGAGTTAAAGAAGCTATATATATGCTCCACAAGGCTCAAATGCTTGAACAGAAAATTAAAAATCCATATGTAAAGATTGTTATTTTAAGTTCATTAAGTCAAATAAAAGAAGATTTAGGAGAATTAAATGAATGTGAAAAGTTATATGGTGAAATATTTTCGTTCATTGAGAAGCATCCAATTTTGAGGACAATGTTAGAAAGCTGTTATATTGGAGTAACAGGTATTTATTTAAAACGATTGCAATTAGATTTGGCGGAGCAGTCTTTAGAAAAGGTTTCGCAAGGAGAGTCCGCTTTAGAAAAAGGGTATTTATATAATGTTATGGAACTTCAAATTTTGAAAGGGAATTATCCGAGTGCAGTAGAGATAATTCGTCAGTTACAAGCATTTCCTGTATATCAACAATATTTAGCATCTTTATTAAAATATGCAATAGAGCTTGAGGGAGAATATAGAGAGCAAATCAATCTGTTTGTTTCCATGTACCATCAAAAGAAGATAAAAAAACGTTTGAGAATGGAAGATAAGCTATTATATGCAAAAATTTTATCCTGGAAAGGGAATATACAGGAGTCACTACATGTAATTGATGAGGTTGCAGAAATTACAAGAAAAAACAAAATGCGGATTGTACTCATTGAATCATTGTTATTGAAGGTTTGTATATTAGAAAAAAATAAAAAAGGGAAACGAGAACAGCTAAATCTATTGAGAGAAGCTATCTATTATAGTTATGAAAATAGTATCCTGTCACCATATAAATTAATGGAAAAACAATTGAAACCATTATTCGTATGCTTGAAAAAAGAAAGGTTACAAGATTTAAATAAGGCAGAACAAGATTTTTTATTTCAATTATTAGGAGAAAAGCAAAAAGAAGAAATAGACCCAATGTTAAGTCAGCGAGAATTAGAAGTGTTAGGTGTCTTAGCTACTGGGGTGAGGAATAAGGAAATTGGTGTAAAACTTTATATTTCTATTTCAACAGTAAAAACACATATTATTAATATATATACGAAGCTTCAAGTTTCTAATCGTGTAGAAGCAGTTAACAAAGCGTTAGAGATTGGATTAATAACACAGGAGAAGAACTGAAAAAACAGCTAATATGAGCTGCTTTTTCAGTTCTTTTTTAATGTTGATTTTGTTTTCTTGCTTGCTCTGGTGTATCAAGCCCTGTTGCACCAGGGTATTGCAGTGATTGATTGCGATCAGACTCAACGCGGCGCGATTCCTTTAGTTTCTTTTCTTGACGATCTTTTCCCATTTTTGTATCCACCTCCTTATTACAAAGTGTTGCTGTTATAAGAAAAACTATACAGAAAGAAGAAAAGGATTAGTTTTTATAAAAAGTTCCCATAATGGAAATGATAGGAGGGAAAAATATGGAGGGAAATTATTTTTATTTTTTAGCATGGGTGGGCTGGATTGTTGCAACATTTTTTATGAAAAAAGAATCTGTTCGTTGGAAGGTAAGTGCCGTTATATTAATATTTATTATTTGCTCGCAAATAACAGTATCTATCGCTTCTTTCACGATATCAGTAAATGCTCTTTTACTTGGCATCATTTCTTTTTTAGGGATTACGCTATATTCTATTTGGAAAAAATTATACGTCTTACTTTCAGCACTTATCATCGCTATGTTATATACAAGTTTTCGTTTATTAGAAGTGTATGATCCAATCTGGATTGTTATGAATCGAACCTTTATGTTAAGTGGCGCTCTTGTATATGCATCAATATTGTTACACGAGGACCGTTTGTTGCGTCTATGCTCTTTATATGCGGGAGCGTTACAAGGGGAAATATTAGTAACGTTTATTTTCCGCAAGCTACATTTCCCGTATGAATTTGGTAGTTTGGCATTTTTTGATATCGTTGCTGTTTCTACGCTGATTGTTGCAATTTTGATTTGGATCGCAAAAGTATCGGCTTATACAGGGCAGCTTAGGAAAAAACATGTAAAAGAAAGGCAAGGGTAATACATGACTGAATATACACCAGCCATTTTGTGTGGCGTGATTGCAGGAACAGTAACAAGAATTTTTATGCTGCGTACAGATACAAGACAATATCCTACACGTTTACATGGGAAAATTATTCATATTGCTATGGGATTAATCGCAGCAGCTTTAGGGGCGATTGCAATTCCATCGATTTTGAAGAAAGATTTTTCAGCAATTACTTTCTTGACGTTAGCAGCAACTCAATTTCGTGATGTGCGAAATATGGAAAGGAATACATTGCAACAATTAGATGGGTATGAACTTGTACCGCGTGGAAACACATATATTGAAGGAATAGCCATAGTGTTTGAAAGTCGCAACTATTTAGCGATGTTAACATCATTTGCGACAACATTCGCATATATAGGCTTTCATTCATGGATTGCTGGCGTAGTTGCTGGTATAATAGGACTCTTTATTGCCAAAATATTGATGTCTGGTAAAAGATTGAGTGATCTTGTAGATATTGAGTATAGTCCTCTTCACTTTGAAGGGGCTGGACTCTACATTGATAACATTTATATTATGAATATTGGATTGCCAGCACGGCAAGAAGAAATTATGAAGTATGGAATGGGCTTTATTTTAAAGCCTAAGTCTATAGATGCAATGGTAACGATTGCCAACCTTGGGCAACGACAAGCGATTTTACATGATGTTTCAGTAGCATTAGGGATATTTAGAGATTCTGGAACACCCGCGTTAGCGCCACTAGCTAAGCGTGATTTAGAGGATGGAAGAGTAGGTGTATTTGTACTTCCGCAAGATCGAGATGTAGAAAAAGCGATTGCTGTAATAGGGAATGTACCAACATTAGAAAGTGCGGTTCACATGTCATCAGAAGCTCCGAAAGGAAGGGGCGATACAAGATGATATTAGAGAGTTATATTCTTGCTGTTATTACAACGATGCCAGAAAAGTTTGCTGGTGGGGCACCGCTATTTGTTTGTGAGTCAAAAGAAGAGATGGAGTTTGTCGCAAATAATTTAGAAGCAATTTTAGATGGCATTGCCCATCGTTTGCAAGAGAATGTATATATTATTGTGAAACATTAGTAACGTGTGATATAATATGAGATGTTTTGATATGATAAGAAATATTCTGGAATGCAAATCCCTTCTTGCACAAAGAAGGGTTTTTTACATAATAAACAGAAGCAGATTGAAAGGATGAAAGTATATGCCGAAACCAGTAGTGGCAATAGTAGGCCGCCCGAACGTAGGGAAATCTACTATTTTCAATAGAATTGTTGGAGAGAGAGTTTCCATTGTAGAAGATATCCCAGGTGTAACGCGAGATCGCATTTATAGTGCAGGAGAATGGTTAAATCATGAATTTAACATTATTGATACAGGTGGAATTGATATTGGAGACGAGCCGTTTTTGACACAAATTCGTCAACAGGCAGAAGTAGCGATTGATGAAGCGGATGTTATCATTTTTATGACAAACGGCCGTGACGGTGTAACTGCAGCAGACGAAGAAGTTGCAAAAATTTTATACCGTTCTAAAAAACCGGTTGTACTTGCAGTGAATAAAGTAGATAATCCAGAGATGCGTAATGAAATTTATGACTTCTATGCATTAGGATTTGGTGAGCCATTTCCAATCTCAGGTACACATGGCTTGGGATTAGGGGATTTATTAGATGAAGCTGCGCAGCATTTTCCAAAGGTTGAAGAAGAGGCATACGATGACGAAACGATCCGCTTTTCATTAATTGGACGTCCGAACGTAGGTAAATCATCACTTGTAAATGCTTTGCTTGGTCAAGAACGTGTAATCGTAAGTAATGTAGCAGGAACGACACGTGATGCCGTCGATACACCATACACGAAAGATGGCCAAGATTACGTTATTATTGATACAGCTGGGATGCGTAAAAAAGGGAAAGTATACGAGAGTACCGAAAAGTATAGTGTACTTCGTGCACTAAGAGCGATTGAACGCTCTGACGTTGTCTTAGTTGTTTTAGATGGTGAAGAAGGAATTATTGAGCAAGATAAAAAAATCGCTGGCTATGCACATGATTCAGGACGAGCTGTTATTATCGTTGTGAATAAGTGGGATGCAGTAAAAAAAGATGAAAAGACAATGAAGGCATTTGAAGAAAATATTCGTGCGCACTTCCAATTTTTAGATTATGCACCGATTGTATTTTTATCTGCGAAAACGAAAAAACGTACACAGACATTATTACCGGTTATTAATGAAGTGAATGAAAGCCATAGCATTCGCATACAAACGAATGTATTAAATGACGTAATTATGGATGCGGTGGCGATGAATCCAACACCAACACATAATGGACAACGTTTGAAAATCTTCTACGCAACGCAAGTCGCGGTGAAACCACCGACATTTGTTGTATTTGTAAATGATCCAGAATTAATGCACTTTTCATATGAGCGCTTCTTAAAGAATCGTTTGCGTGAGTCGTTTGGCTTCGTAGGAACGCCAATTCGAATTATTTCTAGAGCAAGAGACTAATGGAGAGGATGTGATTTTATGAAAAAAATCACAGTAGTAGGAGCAGGTAGCTGGGGAACAGCGTTAGCGATGGTATTAGCTGACAATGGTCATGATGTACGTATTTGGGGAAATCGTTCTGAACTCATGGATGAAATGAATATGAAACATGAGAACAGTCGGTACCTTCCAGGGATTACATTGCCAAGCACAATCGTAGCCTACTCTTCTTTAGAAGAAGCATTAGTAGATGTAGATACAGTACTTTTAGTTGTACCGACGAAAGCGTACCGGGAAGTATTGCAAAATATGAAAGAAATTGTTTCAGGACCAATGACTTGGATTCATGCGAGTAAAGGAATTGAACCAGGAACTTCAAAACGTATTTCGGAAGTGATTGAAGAAGAAATTCCAGCGCATCTTATTCGAGATGTTGTTGTCCTATCAGGACCAAGCCACGCGGAAGAGGTAGGGCTTCGTCAAGCTACAACTGTTACTGCCGCTGCTAAACGTATGGAAGCAGCTGAAGAAGTGCAAGATTTGTTTATGAACAGTTATTTCCGAGTATATACGAATCCAGATATCATTGGGGTAGAGCTTGGTGGGGCATTAAAAAATATTATTGCATTAGCCGCTGGAATCACAGATGGACTTGGATTAGGAGATAACGCGAAGGCAGCACTAATGACGCGTGGTTTAACAGAAATTGCTCGTTTAGGAAGAAAGATGGGCGGAAACCCACTAACGTTTGCTGGTTTAACAGGAATGGGTGACTTGATTGTAACTTGTACAAGCGTTCATAGTCGAAATTGGCGTGCTGGAAATATGCTTGGAAAAGGACATTCTTTAGAAGAAGTACTAGACAGTATGGGAATGGTCGTTGAAGGTGTAAGAACAACGAAGGCAGCTTATGAATTGGCAGAGAAAATGGAAGTTGAAATGCCAATTACATCAGTCTTATACGATGTGCTGTTCAATGGAAATAATGTAAAAGATGCAGTAGGTTCATTGATGGGGCGTGTTCGAAAGCATGAAGTTGAGGCTATCCCTGATTTATTGTAAATAAAAGCTATATAGGTGCCTTTCGCACTTATATGGCTTTTTTGTTTTTCTGGGTCTTTTCACCATTTTATTTCTTTTTGCATACGATAAAAAGTAACTTGAAGAGAGGGTGAAGGAAATGGATCAGAACATTTTCAATAATATTGAGAAAGAAGCGAAAGTGAATAAAGATGATATTTTTAAATTAGCATCATCTGTACAAAATGCGAATTTACGTGATGAGAAAGTGCTCCGTCAATTGATTCATCAAGTTGCTATAATGGCAGGGCGAGAGGTACCGAAAGAGCAAGAAGATCAAATTGTAAAAGCAATTATTAATAATAATATGCCGACAGACTTTAGCTCGTTGGGTAAGATGTTTAAAAAATAAAGTATGAGAAACACAGAGTTTATAGATTGCATATGATAGCTATGAAGAAATGGAAATAGAGCTGTTTTTGGGCATATTTGGTCAACCGAAGCATTCGCTTCGGTTTTATTTTTGTTTTCACACTTGGTGGCATCATGGATTAATGGATTTGAAAAATATTTGTAGTAAAAGTTTGGGTGAGAAAAGAATTCATAATAAAATCATGAATTTTATTTGTTTAAATTTTTTAATTTGTTAAAATAGTATAAAAACGGAGTGAGGATAAAGGGGTGTGCATATGTCGGAGGGGCTTATAAAAATGTGGTTTTCTTTAGGGGCAATGGGATTTATGTTCATGGCGGTAATCTTTATTTTGATAAGTAGACATAGAATGAAGAGTAAATTTTTGAAAGGGATTACAGCGGGTGTTGCGTATACACTTGTGATCATATCTGGGATTGTTATTTTCCTTGTTGTGTTTAGTGGACCAGTGGAGCAATAAAGGAAAGGTGTTTTTTATTTTGCGACGAATCGTGACAGCTAAAAAATTATAAAATTTCACTAAACATAGTGGTCTAATTGCTTTCATAGCGGTAACGAGGTATACACTAGCAAGATGATAAAGGGGGATTGTCGTTGAAAAAAGTCTATATTATTTTAATATTTTGTTGTACAAGCATTTTAGCAGGGTGTATGTATCCAAGAGAAAATATGAAACAAAATGCTGTCCCCTATGAAGATCAGTTACAAGCTGTTCAAAATGCTGTTCATACATATAAAGAGCAAAATAATGGTTTGTTACCTATAAAGACACGTGACATGAGTACACCAATTTATCAAAAATATCCTATCGATTTTCAAAAATTAGCACCGCGTTATATGCAGGAAGCGCCAGGGAATGCATATGAAAGTGGTGGTGTATACCAATATGTATTAGTAGATGTCGAAACAAATCCAACGGTAAAGTTAATTGATGTAAGAATAGCAGAACAAATTCAAGATGTTACGCTAAAATTGCGAATGTATCGGGATGAACATCAATATCCGCCTTTTAAAAAGGTTATTGCGGATGGTGTGTATGAACTTGATTTTAAAAAGATGGGATATAAAGATGTACCGCAAGTAACTAGCCCTTATTCTGGAAAAGGATTGCCCCTCGTAATGAATGAAAAAGGGGAGATTTTTGTTGATTATCGAATGGATTTATATGAAATGCTACAAAAAAATGAAGGGAATCTTAAAGAAGGTGAGGATATTCGAAATATGCTTCTAAAGGACTCACCATTTGTACCTGCATATTCTTTACCCTATACAGTAAGAAACGGGGAGCCAATTTTTTTTAAATGATAAGTCATGAACCTTTCTTCTAGCGAATAAGTTCTAGAAGAAAGGTTTTTTCATGTAATACAACTTGTGATGCAAACAAAAAGTTCTTTTTAAATAGTCATATGAAATTGGGACAAAATCATATGATATATTGTCCGAACTTCCAGAATATCTTTATGTTATATCAGATATTATAGGAAACATCAGAGAGGGTATGATTTGTTAATAGAACTTGAATTATTCCCAAAAATTTTGAGGGAGGGAATCACTTGGAAAAGGTAGACATTTTTAAAGACATTGCTGAGCGCACAGGCGGTGATATCTATTTCGGAGTTGTAGGGGCTGTTCGAACAGGGAAATCAACGTTTATAAAAAAATTTATGGAGCTTGTTGTTATTCCGAATATTGAAAATGAATCAGATCGGCAGCGTGCGCAGGATGAATTACCCCAAAGTGCTGCTGGACGTACGATTATGACAACGGAGCCAAAATTTGTTCCAAACCAAGCGGTTTCCATCCACGTTGATGACGGTCTTGAGGTAAATATTCGATTAGTAGATTGTGTGGGTTATACAGTTCCTGGAGCGAAAGGTTATGAGGATGAGAATGGTCCGCGCATGATTAACACGCCTTGGTATGAAGAACCTATTCCATTCCATGAGGCTGCTGAAATCGGAACACGTAAAGTGATTCAAGAGCATTCTACTATTGGGGTTGTCATTACAACTGATGGAACGATTGGTGAAATTCCAAGACGGGATTATATAGAAGCAGAAGAGCGCGTAGTGAATGAGTTAAAAGAAGTAGGAAAGCCATTTATCATGATCATTAATACTGTACAGCCGTACCATCCAGATACGGAGCAGCTACGTCAAAGTTTATCAGAAGAATATGATATCCCGGTAATCGCGATGAGTGTAGAGAGTTTAAGAGAAACAGATGTATACAATGTACTTCGAGAAGCTTTGTTTGAATTCCCTGTTTTAGAGGTGAATGTAAATCTTCCGAGCTGGGTAATGGTGTTGAATGAGGGGCATTGGTTACGTCAGAGTTATCAAGAAGCTGTTCAAGAGACAGTTAAAGATATAAAACGGCTTCGTGATGTAGATCGTGTCGTTTGGCAATTTAGCCAGTATGAGTTTATTGATCGGGCAAGTTTGGCTGGGATTGATATGGGGCAAGGGGTAGCCGAGATTGATTTATATGCGCCGGATGAGTTGTACGATCAAATTTTAAAAGAAGTTGTAGGTGTAGAAATTAGAGGGAAAGATCATTTGTTAAAGCTTATGCTTGATTTCTCTCATGCGAAAACAGAATATGATCAAGTTTCAGATGCTTTACGAATGGTGAAACAAACCGGATATGGTGTAGCTGCCCCAGCTCTAGCTGATATGAGTCTAGATGAACCAGAAATTATTCGCCACGGGTCACGATTTGGTGTGAAATTAAAAGCTGTTGCGCCATCTATTCATATGATTAAAGTAGATGTTGAATCCACATTTGAACCGATTATAGGTACCGAAAAACAAAGTGAAGAACTTGTTCGTTACTTAATGCAAGATTTTGAAGATGATCCGCTATCAATATGGAATTCTGATATCTTTGGACGTTCGCTTAGTTCAATTGTCCGAGAAGGAATTCAAGCGAAATTGTCTCTAATGCCAGAAAATGCACGCTATAAATTAAAAGAAACATTAGAAAGAATTATTAACGAAGGATCTGGTGGATTAATTGCAATTATATTATAGGAAAAATCCCTCTGCATGCAGAGGGATTTTTCATTTTTGTAGTGAATAATAGGAAAAATAAATAGCAATTATCTAATACTTTGTTGCATATTGTCAAGTTTCATCAGTTTTTCACATTTTCGAGGTAACAATTTCTTTAAAAATATTGAATTATACAGGAGAATCGTATAATATAGGCGTTGATAATGATTTATCTACATCTTTGTAGTATAGAATTTGTAAAAATTGCCTACAAATGAAAGTAAGACTCATTTTATGATCATTATACAGTCCTATCTTTGGGAGGAGGTGAATGGCATGAACAAGACAGATTTAATCAATGCTGTTGCAGAAGCAAGTTCCCTTTCTAAAAAGGATGCAACAAAAGCAGTTGACGCTGTTTTTGATTCTATCTTAGAAGCTTTAAAACAAGGTGATAAAGTACAATTGATCGGATTCGGTAACTTCGAAGTTCGTGAGCGTGCGGCTCGTAAAGGACGCAACCCACAAACTGGTGAGGAAATTGAAATCGCTGCAAGCAAAGTACCTGCATTCAAACCTGGTAAAGCGTTAAAAGATGCGGTTAAATAATCCTTACATATTAACAGGGAAGAAGAGTTTCCTTTTTGGAGACTCTTCTTTTTGCTTTTAAAATCATAAATATGCTAGAATGTGTTCGTATCACTTTTAGGTTTTTCGGGAGGGCTAGCGGATGGCAAAAGTTAATTTAGAACAAATTGAGCAAGCAGTGCGCCTTATTTTAGAGGCAATTGGAGACGATCCAAATCGCGAGGGAGTACTTGATACACCAAAACGTGTTGCAAAGATGTATGCAGAAGTATTCTCAGGGATGCATGAAGATCCAAAGGAACACCTGCATAAAGTATTTGGAGAAGATCACGAAGAGCTTGTATTAGTAAAAGATATTCCATTTTATTCGATGTGTGAGCATCACCTTGTTCCGTTTTATGGAGTTGCTCATGTTGCATATATTCCACGTGGTGGAAAAGTCACAGGTTTAAGTAAGTTAGCTCGTACGGTAGATACAATTGCACGCCGTCCACAACTTCAAGAACGTATTACATCAACAGTAGCTAATTCTATTATGGAAGTACTAGAACCACATGGCGTGATGGTAGTTGTGGAAGCAGAACATATGTGCATGACAATGCGCGGTGTGAAAAAACCTGGTGCAAAAACAGTAACTACAGCAGTGCGTGGCGTATTAGAAAATGATGCAGCAGCACGTAGTGAAATTTTGTCTTTTATTAAGACGAAGTAAAGAAAAGCGGGAAACTGCTTTTCTTTTTTATTTATCTTGCTATTTTTGGCAATAATAGCACCGATTGGCGGTGGATAACAAGTAATGGAGATCAGAAAAAACTTGTTAATTACAGTTTCACGTTATTGTGTATATAGGGCTTTACTTGCAGTTTGTTTGAATCAACCAAGTTTTGGTTATAGAAAATAGACTGTATGTGTTATAATAAGTTTTATGAATTAGAAAACAAGGGTGATTTTTGTGTGTGACATCTACGGAGGGTATGCGGGTATAAAGGAGCAGTTGCTAGCAAAACTGCGCCATCCTTATTTTATAAATTATATTGAAGAACCAGTTATTGATGAGGAAAAAGTAGTACTTTTATATGCTGCTTTAAAGAGTGCAAATTTACATAAAGAACAGATTGATCACTATGTGGTAACGATTATGCTTGTACAAATTGCTCTTGATACACATGAAAAGGTATCAAATAAAGCGGATAAAGAAACAAGTGGATTTCATAAGCGTCGTCAACTCACAGTCCTTGCGGGTGATTATTATAGTGGCTTGTATTATTATTTACTTTCAATGAATTGTGATATTGTACTTATTCGTGCACTTGCTGAAGGAATCAAAGAAATTAATGAACATAAAATTATGTTATATCAGAAGGAGTATCAAATAGTTGATGAAGTCATTGAAAGTGTGATGATGATTGAATCAGCACTTCTGCAGAAAACATGTGACCATTTTCATTTACCGCATTGGAAGCCGTTTATGGCGTATGTATTAGGGAGAAATCGTCTTCAAAGAGAGTATCAATTGCATGCTGAAAGACAAAATGTACCTGTTTTTCAAGCGGTTCAAGCAACTCTATCAAATGATGATGACAGAAACGTGGAAACCGTCTTTAAAGAGTGGTTAGAAGAAATGAACAAACAAGAACATACATTTCTACAAAGTCATAAAGAAATTGACGGTATAGTTTCTACTTTAAAAGACAAATTGAGAACATAAGCAATTTTATATTGGAAGAAGGGTAAGAGCATGCAGCAATCAAAAGAAGAAAGAGTACATGACGTATTTGAGAAAATCTCTGATAAATACGATGTAATGAATTCGGTTATTAGTTTTCAAAGACATAAAGCATGGCGTAAAGAAACAATGCGAATTATGGATGTAAAACCTGGTAGTAAGGCATTAGATGTGTGCTGTGGAACTGCGGATTGGACAATTGCGCTTGCTAATGCTGTTGGTCCAAACGGAAAAGTATATGGTTTAGATTTTAGTGAAAATATGCTATCTGTTGGTAAGGAAAAAGTAAAGGCTTTAGGATTAAAACATGTAGAACTTATGCATGGGAATGCAATGGAGCTTCCGTTTGAAGATGATACATTTGACTATATAACAATTGGTTTTGGATTGCGTAACGTTCCAGATTATATGCATGTATTAAAAGAAATGACTCGCGTGGTAAAGCCGGGTGGAAAAGTGATTTGTTTAGAAACATCACAACCAACGATGATAGGTTTCCGTCAAATGTATATATTGTATTTTAAATATATTATGCCGTTGTTTGGAAAGATGTTTGCAAAAAGTTATAAGGAATATTCATGGCTTCAGGAATCCGCTAGCACATTCCCTGGGATGAAAGAATTAGCAAATATGTTTGAAGCTGCTGGACTTGAGCGTGTGCAAGTGAAACCATTTACTTTTGGGGTAGCAGCTATGCATTTAGGGTTTAAACCCGAATCAAAATAGAAAAAAGACGTTTTAGGTTAAGGTGAACAATATGAAGTTACAACTTATGTACTCTTTTTTACGATCGGATATTAATGTAATAGAAAAAGAATTAAAAAAGGTTGTTGCCTCAGAGCAGCAGTTAGTGGAAGAGGCGGCGTTACAGCTCATTGAGGCTGGTGGGAAACGAATTCGCCCTGTTTTTGTATTGCTTGCAGGGAAGTTTGGGGACTATAAGTTAGATGCAATTAAGCATGTGGCAGTTGCATTAGAACTCATTCATATGGCTTCCCTTGTTCATGATGATGTGATTGACGCAGCACTTTTGCGACGTAGTAGTGCGACGGTGAATGCGAAATGGGGAGATCGTATCGCAATGTATACAGGGGATTATTTGTTTGCGAAGTCCCTTGAGTGCATTACGAATTTAGAAGTTCCAGCAGCTCATCAAGCTTTATCTTACACGATTTTGGAAGTGTGTAAAGGTGAAATTGAACAAATTAAAGACAAGTATAACTATGATCAAAATTTAAGAACATATTTGCGAAGAATAAAGAGAAAAACAGCGTTGTTGATTGCTGCGAGTTGTCAGTTAGGAGCAATTGCTTCAGGTGCGAATCGTGATACTGTACAGCGTTTGTTTTGGTATGGGTATTTTGTTGGTATGTCTTATCAGATTATTGATGATATTTTAGATTTTGTCTCAACAGAAGAAAAGCTTGGAAAGCCTGCAGGAGGCGATTTGTTGCAGGGGAATGTTACGCTGCCAGCTTTGTATGCTATGGAGGATCCAAAGCTTCGTGAAAAAATTGTATCAGTTCATGAAAATACAACGGCAAGTGAAATGAAAGAAATTATTCATGCGATTAAAATGAGTCCAGCAATTGATCAAGCATTCGCATTTAGTGAACGTTATTTACATAAAGCATTAGAAGTAATAAAACCATTACCGCGCGGGCAGGCAAAATATGCTTTGCAAAATGTTGCAAAGTATATTGGAAAAAGAAAATTTTAATGGTTTGTTCTTAAAAATAAAATAATCTCTCTATTTCAAAAATATTGCACAATTATGATAAGGGTGTTAATATGTGTGTGGGGATGTACAATTACATACATAATTTAGAAGTGGAGAGATTTTTTATGGAAAAAACATTTTTAATGGTAAAACCAGACGGTGTACAACGTGCTTTCATTGGGGAAATTGTAGCCCGTTTTGAGAAAAAGGGCTTTCAATTAGTTGGCGCGAAATTAATGCAAGTTACTCCAGAAATTGCAGGAAAACATTACGCTGAGCACACAGAAAAACCTTTCTTTGGTGAGTTAGTAGATTTCATTACATCTGGTCCTGTTTTTGCGATGGTATGGCAAGGTGAGGATGTAGTAAATACTGCTCGTAACATGATGGGTAAAACAAAACCAAGTGAAGCAGCACAAGGTACAATTCGTGGCGATTTTGGTTTAACAGTTGGGAAAAATATTATTCATGGTTCTGATTCTGTAGAAAGTGCAGAACGTGAGATTGGTATCTTCTTCAAAGAAGAAGAATTAGTAGACTACTCAAAATTAATGAATCAATGGATTTACTAATTATTTCAAGATAATTTGTAAACGCTTTAATCATTGTGATAATAGTGAAAAGTGCAAGGAGAATAGAATTATTCTTCTTGCACTTTTTTAAAATTTCAATTGGTTACGAAGCTAGGTTGGTTGTGATATATTGATACTTAAAGTAAATGGCAAATCAATATGATAGGCCAATGAAAAATGTGGTAAAACAGGAAGCTTATTTACTACATAAATTTTTAATTTTCTTATAGAATTATGAGAGATAATCGTTTTTTACATAGCGTGAAAAATATATATGAAAAGAGGAATGACCGATGCGATATATTACAGCTGGTGAATCTCATGGTCCCCAACTTACAACGATTTTAGAAGGGGTTCCAGCGGGACTATCTTTAGTGGCGGATGATATAAACGAAGAATTAGCACGAAGACAGAAAGGATACGGCCGCGGAAGACGAATGCAAATTGAAAAAGATCAAGTGCAAATTGTTAGCGGTGTTAGACATGGAAAAACAATTGGATCTCCAATTGCACTTGTTGTTGAAAATCGTGATTTTACACATTGGACAAAGATTATGGGAGCAGAGCCTCTAACAGAACAAGAAGCAAAAGAGATGAAAAGACAAGTTACAAAGCCTAGACCTGGACATGCTGATTTAAATGGTGCGATTAAATACGGCCATCGAGACATGAGAAACGTACTTGAACGATCCTCGGCACGTGAAACGACAGTTCGTGTTGCAGCTGGTGCTGTCGCTAAAAAGATTTTAGCTGAATTAGGCATACAAGTTGCTGGACATGTTGTGGAAATTGGTGGTGTACGAGCAGAAAAACTTACATACAGCTCTATTGAAGAATTACAAACCATTACGGAAGCATCTCCTGTGCGTTGTTTAGATGAAGAAGCAGGTAAAAAAATGATGCAAGCTATTGATGATGCGAAGGCAAATGGTGATTCTATTGGTGGGATTGTAGAAGTTGTTGTAGAAGGAATGCCGATTGGGGTAGGTAGCTATGTGCATTACGATAGAAAATTAGATGCAAAATTAGCAGCGGCAGTTATGAGCATTAATGCTTTTAAAGGTGTAGAAATTGGAATTGGATTTGAAGCTGCGCATAGACCGGGCAGTCAAGTTCATGATGAAATTCTTTGGGATAAAGAAAACGGATATACAAGAAAAACGAATCACGCGGGTGGATTAGAGGGTGGTATGACAACAGGAATGCCCGTTGTTGTGCGCGGTGTCATGAAACCGATACCGACATTATATAAACCTCTTCAAAGTGTTGATATCGATACGAAAGAACCTTTTACTGCAAGTATTGAGCGCTCAGATAGCTGTGCTGTACCAGCGGCTAGCGTTGTAGCTGAAGCAGCTGTTGCGTGGGAATTAGCGACAGCTTTAATTGAGCAGTTTGGAGTAGATCGTATGGATTGTATTCGTGAAAATATTGAGAAACATAATGAATATGCGAGGGGATTTTAATGGAGAACATACATATTCAAACGAAATCAAAAGAGTATGGTGTATATGTTGGAAAAGATGTGTTGTCACATTTAACAATGCTTGTTCAAAATATGAAACCGGTTGTATCTAATGTAATGATAATTTCTGATGAATCTGTTGCTTCCTTGCATTTACAGACAGTTATGGATGCTTTACAAATAGAACAAAAAGTATTTTCATTTATTGTTCCTAACGGCGAAAAAGAGAAATCTTTCGAGAACTTTTATGCGGCACATACGTCTGCACTTGAAAATAAGATGGATCGTAACTCTTTAGTTATTGCACTGGGCGGCGGAATGATCGGTGATTTAGCTGGATTTGTTGCAGCGACATTTATGCGCGGTATTCGCTTTATCCAAGTCCCGACAACGTTATTGGCGCATGACAGTGCAGTTGGTGGAAAAGTTGCAATTAATCATCCATTAGGAAAAAACATGATTGGCGCATTTCATCAGCCAGAAGCGGTTCTGTATCATACACCTTTTTTAAATTCGTTACCGGAAAAAGAGTGGCGTTCGGGATTTGCTGAAGTCATAAAACATGCTTTGATCGGTGATGTAGAATTATATCATTGGTTAAAGAGTGAAGTGAAGACATTAGAAGATGTACGAGATGATAAATTAATCTATATATTAAAACGAGCGATCCCTGTGAAAGCGAATATTGTAGCGCAAGATGAAACTGAAAAAGGTGTACGTGCTCATTTGAATTTTGGACATACATTAGGACATGCCCTTGAAAAAGAGATGGGGTACGGTAACATCACACATGGTGATGGGGTTGCAATTGGTATGTTATTTGCCATATTTTTAAGTGAGCAAATTTATAAGATTGATCTTGCTTATAAAGAAATAAAACATTGGTTTTCTCAGTATGGTTATCCCGATATGCCAAGTCATTTGAATGTAGACCGTCTTGTACAAGTAATGAAACAAGATAAAAAAGCAAGCGCGGGGACAATTCATATGGTACTTATGCAGGAATATGGGGGAGTGAACGTCGTATCTATTTCAGATAAGACCGTTCACGTTGCGTTAGCAGCATTTCAAAAGGATATGGCATCCGCTTAAATTCGCGTGTAATTCCCGACTTGTATACAACTACGAATGTATTTTGTGAAAGAGATAGTACTGGATGATTATGCAAAGATATTCTAGTGATGATGACGGTTATGAGAGAAATTTGCAATATAAAGAATTTCGAGATAGAAATTCTTTATATTGCAACCTAACTTAACAAAATGACTGGGGGAAGAAAAATGAGAGTAAAAGAGCAGTTGTTAACTTTGAAAGCATATGTACCTGGCAAAAATATTGAAGAAGTAAAGAGAGCGTATGGATTATCGAAGATTGTAAAACTAGCATCGAATGAGAACTCGTTTGGCTGTTCGAGTCGTGTGACAGAAGCTTTAACTTCGTTAGTTAAGCAGTATGCTTTATATCCAGATGGCGCAGCTTTTGAGCTTCGTGAAAAGGTGGCAACGCATCTTCATGTGAAACCAGAACAACTTTTGTTTGGTAGTGGTTTAGATGAAGTCATTCAAATGATTAGTCGTGCCTTATTACATAAAGATACAAATGTTGTAATGGCGAATCCGACATTTTCACAATATTATCACCATGCCGTAATTGAAGGTGCTGAAGTTCGTGAAGTGTCATTAAAAGATGGGATTCATGATTTAGATGCAATGCTTGAGCAAGTCGATGAAAAAACGAAAATCGTTTGGATTTGTAATCCAAATAATCCAACAGGTACATATGTAGAAAAGCAAAAATTACTTTCATTTTTAGAAGCAGTTCCCAAGTCTGCGCTTGTTATCATGGACGAAGCATACTATGAATATGCAGGAGCTGAAGATTATCCACAAACATTACCGCTTCTTAAAAAATATGAAAACCTTATGGTGCTGCGCACGTTTTCTAAAGCTTATGGATTAGCTGCGTTCCGAATTGGTTATGCTGTAGGGAATGCAAAATTAATGGAGAAGTTAGAAGTAGCGAGATTACCATTTAATACGTCAACTGTCGCACAAGCTGTAGCGGCAGTGGCAATAGAAGACCAAGAGTTTTTACAAGAATGTGTAAAAAAGAATGCCGAAGGATTAAATCAATATTATAAATTTTGTAAAGAGTACGATGTATTCTATTATCCATCCCAAACGAATTTTATCTTCTTAAAAATTGGTATTCCGGGTAATGAAGCATTTGAGAGATTGATGGAAAAAGGATATATCGTCCGCTCTGGTGCAGCATTTGGTTTACCGGATGGTATCCGGATTACGGTCGGTTTGAAAGAAGAGAATGATGAAATAATTGAATTGCTTACGGAACTTGTAAAGAAAGAAGAAACATATTCTTAAAAATGGTAGCGGCTCCCATTATAGGAGTCGCTTTCTTCGTTTGTTTGCACGGTAAAGAAGGAAAGCTGTACAATAGAGAGAGACAGTATATGAGAACAATAGTACGTATGATGATTCATATATGAGGAGGATAAAAAAATGACAGGATTCATAAGGCAGAAAAAGGGCTTGAATGGAACGATAATTGTCCCTGGAGATAAATCTATTTCACATCGTGCTGTGATGTTTGGGGCAATAGCGGAAGGAACAACAAAAATCTCAAACTTCTTATTAGGAGAAGATTGCTTAAGTACAATTGCGTGTTTTCGGAAGCTAGGTGTGACGATTGAACAAAGTGGAAACGATGTTACTATATATGGTAAAGGATTAGATGGGTTACAGGAACCGAAAGAGGTACTAGATGTGGGGAACTCAGGGACTACCATTCGTCTCATGCTCGGTATTTTGGCGAATACTCCTTTTCATTGTGTTGTAATTGGGGATGAATCTGTTGGAAAACGCCCTATGAAACGTGTTACAGTCCCTCTTCGCGAAATGAATGCACAAATTGATGGCAGGGCAGATGGACAATATACACCATTATCTATTCGAGGAGGGGCTGTAAAAGGGATACACTATTATTCCCCTGTAGCAAGTGCGCAAGTGAAATCAGCCGTTTTACTTGCTGGTTTACAAGGAGAAGGAGTAACTTCGGTAACTGAGCCGTTACAATCACGTGATCATACGGAGCGAATGCTACGTGCATTTGGATGTCAAGTAGATGTGAATGATCGGACAGTTTCATTGCAAGGTGGCCAATCTCTTATCGGAACGGAAATTGAAGTTCCAGGCGATATTTCCTCAGCGGCCTTTTTCTTAGTGGCTGGTGCAATCGTTCCAAATAGTAAACTCGTATTAAAAAATGTTGGCCTAAACCCAACAAGAACAGGAATTCTAGATGTTTTATTAGAAATGGGAGCAAGTATTTCTATTCATAATATTCGAAATGAAGAGCTTGAGCCATGTGGAGATCTTACAATTGAAACTTCTAAGTTAAAGGGAATAGAGATCGGTGGTTCTCTTATTCCAAGATTAATTGATGAGATTCCTATTATTGCTTTACTAGCAACACAGGCAACAGGAACAACAATCATTAAGGATGCCGAGGAACTAAAAGTAAAAGAAACGAATCGCATCGATACAGTGGTTAAAGAGCTTCGGAAACTAGGTGTGCAAATTGAAGCTACATCAGATGGTATGATTATCTATGGGAATCAGAAATTACAAGGAAGTATGGTTGATAGTCATGGGGATCATCGTATTGGTATGATGCTCGCAGTTGCTTCTTGTATTGTAGAGGGGGAAGTAGAAATAAAAGGTAGTGATGCGGTTGCTGTATCCTATCCAAACTTTTTTGAGCAGTTGGAATCTCTGTGAAAAAAAGAATCTTTTTCTATTGAAGAAGATTCTTTTCTCCTTCCTTTTAGTTGCTTACAAGGCAACAGTTGTTTATGATTAAATGAATAGACGAGAATATTATTAGAATTAAAGGAGATATTTATGCAAAAGTTTGAACAAGCTGTTTCTTATATTGAAAATGGTGAGGTAGAAAAAGGATTACAGCAATTAAAAGAACAAGTGAAGCAAGGAACAGACGAGGAGAAATATGATATTGCTCGTTACTATCATACGCTAGGATTCATGGATGAAGCGTTAGCAATTATAGAAGATTTACGTTTGTTATATCCCGAAGAAAGTGAATTTACGATATTTTTAGCAGAATTATATATTGATTTAGATAGAGAAGATGAGGCAATTGAGGTACTTCATGACATTCCTGAAGATGATGAGCTTTATGTTCAATCTTTATTGCTTGTTGCGGACTTGTTCCAAATGCAAGGCTTTGATGATGTTGCAGAACAAAAGTTATTAAAAGCGAAAGAAATGATGCCAGAAGAGCCTGTTATTACATTTGGTCTTGCAGAATTATATAGCAGTAAAGGTGAAGAACAAAAGGCGATTGCTTATTACCAATCATTACTTTCTGAACACAAGGTAATGGGAGGAGTTGTGATTGCTCTTCGTCTAGCTGAAACGTTAAGTGCGATTGGAAACTGGGAAGAAGCGATTACTTATTATGAAGAAGGGTTAGAAGAGCAAAAAGACATTCATTCTTTATTCGGTTATGCATTTACACTTTATCAAGGTGAAGAATATCAAAGAGCAATTAGGGCTTGGCAAGAACTAAAAGAATTAGACCCAGAGTATGCAACATTGTATATGTATTTAGCAAAATGCTATGAAAAAGAAGGAATGCTTCAAGAAAGTTACGAAACACTTCATGATGGAATTAAAATAGATGAACTATCCGTACCACTTTATGTAGAACTAGCAAATATTGCGGCAAAGCTAGGTAAATTGGCGGAGGCAGAAGAAGTTCTTCGAAAAGCGCTTCAATTAGATCCAGGACATTTAGGGGCAATATTAAAATATGCTTATATCTTAAAGGAACAAGAAAAATATGAAGAGCTAATTGTGGTTGTAGAAAATGCAATTGATAGTGGGGAACAAGATACACAGTTACTTTGGGATCTTGCATTTGCGAAAAAACAATTAGAAATGTATTCAGATGCATTAAAACACTATGAAAGTGCATATACTTCTTTTAAGAATCATCCGGATTTCTTGGAAGAGTACGGTTACTTCTTGTTAGAAGAAGGTTTGCGAAAAGAGGCAAAAGAAGTATTTACACGCTTAATACAACTGGATCCGACACAAATTCATATTGAAGAATTGTTATATAATTTAGAGGATTTTTCATAATTTGGAAGGAAACTGAATGCTGCTTCTTGAATCTAAATAAGAAAAAAGAAAGACAGAGGAGGGACTTAAGCGCTATGAATACCCCTGTTTCTGTAAACGAGAAGAAGGATTTTGTGAAATGGTTTTTAAATAATTATCAACTGAAACAGCGTGAATGTGTATGGATTTTAAATTATTTAATGAGTCACGATCAATTAATGCATAAAGTTCACTTCGTAGAACATGCAAAATATTGTCCACGTGGCTTGGTTATGTCAGCAAATTGTGTAAAAGAAACACCGTTTCACTTTTTTAAACAAAATGTTATGACGACAGATGCAGAAAAATCATTTCATGACATTCGTTTAAATCGGGATGAGGATATTTATATTCAACTTAATTTTAAATCATCGTTCCAAAATGCAAATTATGTAGCAGTGTTAGAAGAAAATCCATACTTGCCAAAGCATATTGAAGTGAATGAAAAAGATCGTCTACTTGCAGAGCGTTTTTTAGAAGAGAGTGTATTTTCATTCCGAAGAGAGCGTCTTTTAAAACAAATTGATGAAGCGCTAGACAATCAGGATAAGGAAGCTTTTTGTAAGTTAACAGCAGAATTGAAAACTTTGTAAGAGATATTTGTACTGTGTAATTTTGACAAATCTCCGAATGTGTAAAGAAAAACTACCTAATATAGGTAGTTTTTCTTTTTTTACTCGTTTTAGTATGGTTTAATAGATATAAAGTGAAAGTTCTGACATTTGTTTGGGTATTTACGCAAAGGGGGGAGAAAAGTTGAAATGGGCTGTAAAAGATGCGGAACAATTTGTACAAGCGAGAGAGTATGTAGATACAGGTATTATACCCCTTCTTTCAATTTCAGTAGCCAAAGAGATGAAAATGGCTGTAGAACAAGGGGAATTTATTGAGGCGCTGAGTATGGAGTTAGAAAGGGAATATAAGGGAAGAGTGCTTTTATTACCCGCATTTACTTATTTAGTAGAAAAGCAGCAGGAGGAGAAAGATCGTTTGCAAGAATGGACAAATCATTTACAAGAGCAAGGGGTGAAACATATCGCTTACGTCACAAGTGATTTTTCCTGGAAAGAAGCAATCGATACATTGACAGGTCAATTATTTTGGTTACCAGCTTTATCATTAGAACAATTTAGTGATCAAGCGAAACGAGAGGTGATTCATGCACATGTCAAAAACATAATGGAAAAATTAACAGAAAAGTGGGAAAATATAAAATAAATAGATAGTTCTCATTATTATGAGTAGTATGATATTGACCTGTGCATGTGGGTATTATATCATGATAGTGTCCTAGTTTTTATTTTTTATATGGCTTTTTCACGAGGGGACAATTTCTGATAGAGGGGGGAAATTTTCGTGGGCGAGAAAGAACACCGTGTGTCAAGAAGACAATTTTTAAACTACACACTTACAGGTGTAGGAGGCTTTATGGCAGCTGGGATTTTAATGCCGATGACGCGCTTTGCACTTGATCCAGTATTAAGGAAAGAAGCAGTGGGGGAGATGGTTGCTGTTGCACAAGTAAAAGAGATTACGACAGAACCAAAACGCTTCGACTTTAAGGTAAAGCAGGTTGATGGATGGTATAAGTCTGAGGAACCGAAATCTGCTTGGGTGCATAAAGATGAAAGCGGAGACATTGTTGCATTTTCTCCAGTTTGTAAACATTTAGGATGTACGGTTAACTGGAATTCAGATAAGGCACATCCTAATCAATTTTATTGCCCATGTCATGGGGGACGTTACACAAAAGATGGTATCAACATAAAAGGAACACCACCTCTTGCTCCGTTGGATGTGTATGAATCTAAAGTGAAAGATGGAACGCTTTATTTAGGAAAAGCCAAGCCACGAGGGGGTGCGAAATAGATGTTAAATAAAATTTATGATTGGGTGGATGAACGGTTAGATGTTACACCAATATGGCGCGATATTGCTGACCATGAGGTGCCCGAACATGTCAATCCAGCGCATCATTTTTCGGCATTCGTCTACTGCTTTGGAGGACTTACATTTTTCGTTACTGTTATTCAAATTTTATCAGGAATGTTTTTGACTATGTATTATGTACCAGATATTAAAAATGCTTGGGAATCGGTCTATTATTTACAAAATGAAGTTGCATATGGACAAATCGTTCGCGGTATGCACCATTGGGGTGCTAGCCTTGTAATTGTCATGATGTTTTTACATACACTCAGAGTTTTCTTCCAAGGTGCTTATAAAAAGCCCCGTGAATTAAACTGGATTGTTGGCGTTCTTATTTTCTTTGTTATGTTAGGTCTTGGTTTTACCGGATATTTATTACCGTGGGATATGAAAGCATTATTTGCAACAAAAGTAGGGATTCAAATCGCGGAGCAAACACCGCTTATTGGTCCTTATATTAAAACACTACTTGCTGGCCATTCCGAAATTGTTGGCGCTCAAACACTAACTCGCTTCTTTGCTATTCACGTCTTCTTCTTACCAGCAGCACTTCTAGCCTTAATGGCCTTCCACTTCATTATGATTCGCAAACAAGGTATTTCAGGTCCACTATAAGAGATTACTAAATTAAAGGGGAAAAGAACTAAAGGAGGGAGATTATGCATCGTGGCAAAGGGATGAAGTTTGTAGGAGATTCTCGAGTACCTGTAGCTAGGAAACCAAATATTCCGAAAGATTATTCCGAATACCCAGGGAAAACAGAAGCATTCTGGCCAAACTTCTTGTTAAAAGAATGGATGGTTGGTGCGGTTTTTTTAATCGGTTATTTATGTTTAACAGTGGCACATCCGTCACCACTTG
Organism: Bacillus sp. AFS098217; assembly: GCF_002551815.1. Taxonomy (GTDB): domain Bacteria; phylum Bacillota; class Bacilli; order Bacillales; family Bacillaceae_G; genus Bacillus_A. The sequence goes on along the minus strand of NZ_NVPR01000038.1, from coordinate 50,229 downwards.
AAAGAATGGCGGATCCTACAGATGCAGGATATATACCACTTCCAGACTGGTATTTCTTATTTCTGTATCAGCTTTTAAAGTACTCATATGCATCGGGTTCATTTACTGTGATCGGTGCGTTTATCATGCCAGGGATTGCGTTTGGAGCATTGATGTTGGCGCCGTTTCTTGATCGTGGACCAGAAAGGCGTCCACTGAAACGCCCTGTGGCAACTGGATTTATGCTTTTAGCAATTGCATCTATCTTTTTCTTAACTTGGGAATCTGTAGCACATCATGATTGGGCGGCGGCGAAAAAACAGGGGGCAATTGTAAAAACGACACCAGTTGATAAGAATGAGGAAGGTTATAAATTGATGCAAAAAAATACATGTTTGACATGTCATGGTGATAACTTACAAGGTGGTGCAGCAGCACCAGCACTACAAAACTTAACGTTAAAACCAGAAGAAATTGCAAAGATTGCAAAAGATGGAAAAGGTGCCATGCCTAAAGGGGTATTTAAAGGCACAGATGAGGAACTGAAAAAGGTTTCAGAATTCATTACAAAGTACAATAAAAAATAACGAAGTCGACTGCANNTGCAGTCGACTTCGTTATTTATAAGAGGAATTTTGTTATAATAGAGTAGGAATTTTTTATCTCGCTATTTGCGAGCAGTAATACTTCCACCTCAAAGTTCAGCAAAAGAAATTAGGTGAGAGATAAACTGCCTGTAACAGCTCGATTCGTGTGGGCTGATTAAAGTTGCATTTTATGATAGGGAATTACTTTGTTTGAAAGGTGTTGTACATACAAATTGGCTTACTTGTATGCGATATTAAGGCAACGTTCAGTTTTATTATTTTTATTAGTTATCAACATATTAGGTACGATTTATGGATTTATTTGGTATGGAAATCAACTTAAGGAAACTTCACTCATATTTTGGCCGTTTGTTCCCGATAGTCCTATAGCAAGTCTCTTTTTTGTGTTTGTTTTATTTGCTTTTTTGCAAAATAAAAATTGGGGATTAGTAGAAGCTTTAGCGATTATTTCTTTAATGAAATATGGCATTTGGGCTGTTGTTGTCAATGGTATTATGTTTGTGGTGAAGGGGCATCTTGGATTTATGAGTTATATGTTAGTTCTTTCTCATCTTGCAATGGCTATACAAGGTTTACTGTATGCCCCATTTTACCGTATAAAAAAGTGGCATTTTATTGTAGCGGGTGTATGGACATTACATAATGATGTGATTGATTATCTATTTTGGCAAATGCCGAGATATGGAATTATGCATTTGTTCGTAGAGCAAATCGGTTATTTTACGTTTTGGTTGAGTATCGCTGTGTTAGGGGTTACATATTATTTTTGCTTAAGAAAGAATCGAAAGCAATTTTCGCTATAAATTTAAATGAAGAATTGGGGGAAAGTAAATGAATGAAAATAAGATAGGGATAAGAATGCTAGATAGCTTTATAAATTCTATCGTTGCATACTGTATAGCATTTTCTATTTTTGCGATTGCAACTACAATTGTTGTGTATGGGAAATGGTTATATTATGCAGATATACACTTTTTAAATATACCAGATTTGGCTAATATGACAGAGCTGGAGATTAAGAAGAACTATGATGTACTAATTACATATCTTTCTCCTTTTTATCATGGGTCATTACAGTTCCCTACCCTGGATATGTCTACAAATGGAAGAATCCATTTTGTAGATGTGAAAAATATTTTAGTGAATATTCAATATGCAATGTGTATGGCGCTCGGGATCGTTTTACTGGGCGGGTGGTATTTATTACGTAAACGAAAAGTGAGATTTTTATTATATGGTGCAATTCTCACAATTATATTTCCGATAGCGCTTACCCTACCAATTGCTATTGATTTCGAAAAGAGTTTTGTATTATTTCATAAGCTCTTGTTTAGTAATGATTACTGGCAATTTGATAGTGAAACAGATCCTATTATTTTAATGTTACCAGAACAATTTTTTATGCATGCAGCATGTGTAATTTTAATATTGATTTTATGTGGAAGTGTTTTTTGTTATGGCTTGTATCGATATTTAGTAAAGAAGAGAAAATCTTCCGCGAAAAAACTTTATTCATAAAGTGAAACTGTATTCCTTCCCAATTGGGATGAAATATTTTTCGCCTTCGTTCTATTCTTGTCCACCTAAACATATTTTGTACTAGTAGTTATAGGGGGGACCGGAATGAAGAAAGCATTAATTGGAATGATAGCATTTCTGCTTATATTGTTTCCAGTACGTATATATGCTGAAGAATGGAATGAATTAACAGGGTTATTAGATGATTCTTTGCAGCTTGTCAAACAAAAAGAAGATGAAAAAGCAATACAAGTGTTACAACATTTTTCAGAGCAATTTGTGTTAAAGGAGAATGTACAAGAAAAGAAAGTAACACCGATGCATTTTCGAGTCATTTCTTTAGCATATGATAAAGCCCAACAATCTCTCGGAGAGGAAAGTTTAGATAGACAGATGAAGATAGACGATGTGTTAGCCTTGCAATTGGCGGTAGATGCAGAGGTATCTAAATTTCAACCTCTTTGGATCGAGCGAGAAGAGCGGGTCATGGGCGCTTTCGCTAAAGTGGAAAAAGCAATGAAGAAGGAAGACGATGAGCGTTTTCAACAATCGTTAAATACATTTTTGCATGAATTTGATATTATTTATCCAAGCTTAATGATTGCGCTACCAGAGAATCAATCGCAGCGTGTGAATGCACACTTATCGTATTTGGATGAATTTCGTAATATGATGTTAAAAAATAAAAGTGGGCAAACGCAATTAGGCATCATTAAAGGAGATTTACAAAAAATATTTCAAACGGTAAAGAAAGATGAAGTAGATTCGTCTCTTATTTGGTTTATGACAATTACAGGAGGGATTATTTTATTCACATTAACATATGTAGGGTGGAGAAAATACAAAGGTGAGAAGGCGAAGCGTAAAAGTGGTCTTCATTCTAAAAATCGATAACACTGTAAATGAAGGCAAGGATTGTAAGGTTTCTTTATTGACAATGTTTAAAGAAGAAAATAGAATGGGAAGTATTAATAATTACGACTTTACTGGAGGTTCATGATGTTTTATTTAATTTACTTCGCGATCATTATGATCATACCGTTGTATGCACAGTCTAAAGTACGTAGTGCTTATAGTAAGTATTCACAAGTATATTCCACATCAGGTATGACAGGGGCGGAAGTAGCTCGAAAAATTCTAGATGAAAATGGTTTGTACAATGTTGCTGTAGAAGAAACACCAGGTCATTTATCAGATCACTATGATCCAACAGCAAAGACGGTTCGCTTGTCTACAGATAACTATTATGGCCATTCTGTTGCAGGAACAGCTGTAGCGGCTCATGAAGTAGGACATGCGATTCAGGACGCGAAAGATTATAATTTTATGCGCATTCGCCATTCACTAGTTCCGATTGCGAACTTTGGATCGAATATGTCATGGATCTTTATAATGATTGGTATATTTGCGACGATGACAAAATTGTTGCTATTAGGTATTGTTTTAATGGCAGCAGGTGTGATTTTCCAACTTGTTACATTACCGGTTGAGTTTGATGCATCTAAACGTGCGATGCAGCAAATTGAAGCACTTGGAATTGTATCAACAGATGAATATGGGCAAGCTCGTAAAGTATTGAATGCAGCGGCGTTAACATATGTGGCAGCTGCGGCTGTGGCGGTATTTGAATTACTTCGTTTAGTACTAGTGTATACGGGTATGCAGCGTAGTGATGATTAAAGGCTATCGATTTCGATAGTCTTTTTTTATCTTGGTAATTCAAATTTAACCGTTTGACCTTTGGTAGTATCTTGTAAGTTCATATTAACTGTTGGACCAAATTCTAATGTGAATTTCTTGTAGACTTGTATTTAAAGCCATGAAATAGTATACATTACATTATGTAAATATCGCAATTTTCTTTTTAAAGCAAATGATCAACATCCCTTTATTCGTGTATTACCTTAACTTGATAAATGAAAAGTAGTGTAATGAATTTTAATGCGTATAATAAGTATAGATCAAGTGATGATAAGTGAAGGTGATGGAAATGCAATATCCAGATTCATTAGTACAGCATGTGAAAGAGCGTAGTACTAACTATGCACTAGAGGGATTTTTATGTGGACAGGGTCCCAAAAATCCCAAATTGATGCTTGTTGGGGAAGCACCTGGAGAAACGGAAATTCATAATGGTATTCCATTTAGTGGAAGCGCAGGGAAGCAGCTAATGACATTTTTAGAGCACATTGATATTACAAGGCAAGAAGTATACATTACGAGTGCGGTTCGAAGCCGTCCCTATACCTGGAGAGAGAAAAGAGAACGAAATGGACAAGTTAGTCAGAAAAAATATAACCGAACACCAACTCAAAAAGAGATACTTGCACATGCTCCTTTGTTAGATTATGAACTAGAACAAATTCAGGCACCGGTTATCGTAACGCTTGGGAATATTGCATTAAAGCGTTTGGTTGGACGGGATAAAAAGATTACGGATGTTCACGGAGAATTATTACAGCAGCCAGTACAAAAGTTGAAAAATCATCAAGGTACGGAATTTGTATGGACTGAGAAAGTATATAATATTTTTCCGACTTTTCATCCGGCTTCTATTTTTTATAATAGAAGTTTGTTGGAATTCATTTATGATGATTTAGAAAAGTTGAGGAAGTACATATAGTAGATATCTTTCTAGAAGTATTAAAAAACTAGAAAAGCTTATCGGGTTCGATCGCTTTTCTAGTTTTCTGTCGTTGGCATGTTTAGTTATGTAACGGATTTTTATTCTCATCCAGTGTAAATCCTTCACCCACTACATCATGTACATCACTTACTGCAACAAATGCATGAGGATCTACAGAAGTAATAATATTTTTTAATTTTACGATTTCGTTTTTTGCAACAACGCAATAAAGTACGTTTCGCTCAATCTTTGTATAGGAACCAACAGCTTTTAAAAAGGTTGCCCCGCGCTCCATTTCGGATAAAATCTTGGCAGCAATTTCGTCGTTTTTATCTGAGATAATGGTTGCCCCTTTTGCTGCATAAGCTCCTTCTTGCATAAAATCAATAACCTTTGCGCCAATAAAGACAGCAACCAATGTATACATGCCTTCGCGATAAGATAAATATGTAAGGATGGAGATGAAAATGACAACAGCATCAAACATAAACATTGTTTTTCCCATGCTCCAGCCAATATATTTATGAGCTAGCCTTGCAATGATATCGACACCACCAGTTGTTCCGCCATATTTGAATATAATTCCAAGACCAATCCCAATAAATGCCCCGGCGAACAGTGCTGCTAGTGTCATATCGTTTTGTAAGTTTAAATGTAAATTGAATAATTCATAACGCTGAAAAATCCATAGAAATAAGGAGACGCTAAATGTTCCGATTAATGTATATAAGAAAGTTGTCCGGCCGAGTAATTTCCAACCGACGAAAAACAGAGGAATGTTTAAGATTAAGTTTGTATAAGAAGGATCAAGTGAAAATAGAAAATATAATAATAACGTAATGCCTGTAAATCCGCCTTCTGCTAAGTGGTTTTCAATATTGATATTTACGATGCCAAAAGAGAAAATAGCGGAACCAATTAAAATAAAAATAATGTTTTGAATCTTCAAGTTTGTTTTCATGTAGAAGTCCCCCTGATATGTAATAATTATATTGCTCCGCTAAAACGGTAAAACACAGCAAAAGAAAGTTTCACTTTATTATAGTCTATCCAAAAAAACGTGGCAAATAGGGAGGAAGGTGGAATAATATTTGTCAAATCGCGATGAATTGGCTAACATGAAAGAGGAAGGATTAGAGGTGAATAACATGGAACAAAAAACGATGAAAGATATGCAGAAAGAAGTAGATGCATATATTAGTCAATTTAAAGAAGGTTATTTTAGTCCACTTGCAATGATGGCTCGTTTAACAGAAGAAATGGGTGAACTTGCAAGGGAAGTGAATCACTACTATGGTGAAAAACCGAAGAAAACGACTGAAAAAGAGCGAACAATTGAAGAAGAACTCGGAGATGTATTATTTGTTATGATTTGCATGGCAAATAGTTTACATATTGATTTAGAAACAGCACATAACATTGTAATGAATAAATTTAATACACGTGATAAAGACCGTTGGACACGTATTGAAGAGGGAGAGAAAGAGGTATGAAAGATATTAAAGTAATTATTGCGGGACCAAGAGGACGTATGGGACATGAAGCAGTTCTTCTTATGGAGAGAACAGAGCATTTTCAATTAGTAGCAGCAGTTGATTATAAGCATGGCGGAGAGAAAATTTCAGATTTACCTGGAATGCCAGCATTAGATACGCCAATCTATGCTGATTTACAGACTTGTTTAAATGAAGTAGAAGCGGATGTATTATTAGATCTAACAACACCGGAAGTAGGGAAGCAGCATGTTACGCTTGCTGTTGAACATGGTCTTCGTTCTGTTATCGGTACGACTGGATTTACAGAAGAAGAGCTTCAACATTTAACGGAAACGGCGAAAGAAAAACAAGTAGGTACAATTATTGCTCCAAACTTTGCGATTGGTGCTGTACTTATGATGAAGTTTTCTCAAATGGCAGCGAAATATTTCCAAGATGTTGAAGTAATTGAATTACATCATGATCAAAAATTGGATGCCCCTTCAGGAACAGCTGTGAAAACGGTAGACTTAATCCGTCAAAACCGTGAACCAAAACAACAAGGTCATCCAAATGAAACGGAGCAATTAAAAGGAGCACGCGGTGCAAACGTAGATGGGATTCACATTCATAGCGTACGTTTACCAGGTCTTATTGCCCATCAAGAAGTGTTATTTGGCGGTGACGGACAAATGTTAACAGTTCGTCATGACTCATTCAATCGAGCGTCATTTATGTCAGGGGTCAAATTGTCGATTGAAACAGTGATGAATCTTGATCATCTTGTATACGGCTTAGAAAATATTATCGACTAAAGGGAGAGACAATTGATGAAGATTGCCTTAATTGCACATGACAAAAAGAAAGATGATATGGTTTCGTTCGCATACGCATATAAATTAATTTTTGAAAAACATGAACTTTTTGCAACGGGAACGACAGGTCTTCGTATTATGGAGGCGACAGGTTTAGCTGTTACAAGATATCAATCTGGTCCTCTTGGTGGTGATCAAGAGATTGGTGCAATGATTGCAAAAAATGATTTAGATATGGTGATTTTCTTCCGAGATCCTTTAACAGCACAGCCACATGAGCCAGACGTAAATGCATTGCTTCGTTTATGTGATGTGTATGCAATCCCGCTTGCGACGAACATGGCAAGTGCTGAAATGTTAATGCATGCATTAGATCGGGGAGATTTAGACTATCGAAAGTTAAGAAAATGAGGGAAACAATTATGAGTGGATTACATATATTAGCGTTTGGTGCTCATGCCGATGATGTTGAAATCGGCATGGCAGGCACCATTGCAAAGTATACGAAACAAGGATATAAAGTTGGCATTTGTGATTTAACGGAAGCTGATTTATCTTCAAACGGAACGGTGGAATTAAGAAAAGAAGAGGCTCAGGAAGCTGCTCGTATTATGGGAGTTGAAAAGCGGATTAATTTAGCAATGCCGGACCGTGGTTTGTATATGAAAGAAGAATATATACGTAAAATTGTAAAGATTATTCGTACATATAAGCCAACGCTAATTTTTGCACCATACTATGAAGACCGCCACCCAGATCATGCGAATTGTGCAAAACTTGTGGAAGAAGCTGTATTTTCAGCGGGTGTTCGTAAATATATGCCAGAAATTTCGCCACATCGTGTGCAATCTTTTTATTATTATATGATTAATGGTTTTCATAAACCGGATTTCTGTATTGATATTAGTGACCATCTTTCTGAAAAGGTAGCAGCATTAGAAGCATATGAAAGTCAGTTTACAACTGGAAGTGATGGTGTTAAGACACCTTTAACTGAAGGATATGTTGAAACAGTGATCGCTCGTGAGAAAATGTTTGGAAAAGAAGTTGGAGTTATGTATGCCGAGGGATTTATGAGTAAGAAGCCAGTTTTATTACATACTGATTTAATAGGGGGATGTAAATGAAATTGAAAATAGGTATTACATGTTATCCTTCTGTGGGTGGTTCTGGAGTTGTTGGAACGGAACTCGGAAAACAATTAGCTGAACGAGGTCATGAAATTCACTTTATTACATCAGGTGTCCCATTTCGCTTAAATAAAGTATATCCAAATATTTATTTTCATGAAGTAACGGTTAATCAATATTCTGTCTTTCAATATCCGCCGTACGATTTAGCATTAGCAAGTAAAATGGCAGAAGTTGCGCAAAGAGAAAATCTTGATATTTTACATGTGCATTACGCAATACCGCACGCGATTTGTGCATATTTAGCTAAACAAATGATAGGAGACAATATTAAAATTGTTACAACGTTACATGGAACAGACATTACTGTGCTCGGTTCAGATCCTTCTCTAAATAATTTAATACGATTTGGTATTGAACAATCTGATGTTGTTACGGCTGTATCTCACTCGTTAATTCAAGAAACGAATGAGGTTGTAAAGCCAAATAAAGAGATTCAGGCGGTATATAATTTTATTGATGAGCGTGTTTATTTTAAGAGAGATATGTCACAATTAAAGAAAGAGTATGGCATACGAGAAGATGAAAAAGTATTGATTCATATTTCGAATTTTCGAAAGGTCAAGCGTGTACATGATGTCGTTCATGCATTCGCTAGAATTGTAAAGGAAGTCAATGCGAAGTTACTACTTGTTGGTGATGGACCAGAGTTCTGTACAATTTTACAGTTGGTGAAAAGTTTACATATTGAAGAACACGTTTTGTTTTTAGGAAAACAGGATAATGTTGCAGAGCTTCTTGCAATGAGTGATTTAATGTTACTTTTATCAGAAAAAGAAAGCTTTGGTCTTGTTTTACTAGAAGCAATGGCGTGTGGTGTGCCATGTATTGGAACACGAGTTGGAGGCATTCCAGAGGTTATTAAACATGGTGAAACAGGATATATATGCGAAGTCGGTGATACGCTAGGGATAGCACAACAAGCGATACAGCTGCTTAAGAATGAGAATCACCATCGAAATATGGCAGAGCAAGCAATGGAAGCTGTATATGAGCAATTTCGTTCGGAAAAAATCGTTTCACAATATGAGGCGATTTATTATGACATGTTAAGGGATGACAAAAATGAAACGATTTAAACAAGCTGGAGCAATTATTGAGACATTAAAACAACATGGGCATGAGGCGTATTTTGTTGGTGGGAGCGTGCGTGACTTCATTATTAATAGACCGATTGGCGATATTGATATTGCAACATCAGCTCTTCCAGAGGAAGTGATGCATTTATTCCCAAGGCACGTCCCTGTTGGTCTTGAACACGGTACTGTTATTGTTGTCCAAGATGGTGTTCCGTATGAAGTGACAACATTTCGAACAGAGAGTGATTATGAAGATTTTCGCAGACCAAGTAGTGTTCAGTTTGTTCGTTCATTAGAAGAAGATTTAAAACGACGAGATTTTACTATGAATGCGATTGCGATGACTGAAGAAGGAAAAATCATTGACTTATTTGCGGGACAAGAAGCAATTCATAAGCAAGAAATTGCAACAGTTGGAAATGCCGCGGACCGTTTTCAAGAAGATGCACTGCGTATGATGCGTGGTATTCGTTTTGTTAGTACGTTAGGGTTCTCCTTAGAAGAAAAAACAAAGTGTGCCATTGAAATGTATGGACATTTACTTGAACATATAGCGATTGAAAGAATTACAGTTGAGTTTGAAAAGTTATTGACGGGTACGTATTGTGTAAAGGGGCTTCAAAAGTTAGTAGAAACGAAACTATTTACTCATTTACCGTATTTACAAATGTCAGAAGAGAAAATTTTGAGGACGGCTCAATATAACTGGGATTCTTTTGAAACTGATATCGAGGCATGGGCATTTTTCCTATATTGTATCGGGGAAGAACATCCATCTGTTTTCTTACGACAATGGAAATTTTCAAATAAAAAAATAAAAGATATTGTCGCTGTTTTACTAGCTATTCGTTCTAGAAAATCAAAGTCATGGGATGCAGTTTTTCTATACAAAACAGGTATTCAAGTTGCTTTAATGGCAGAAAGAGTGTATCAAACGATTATAGAAAATTATGATATGTCTTCAGTAGATCAAGTACAGACGTTGTTTGATTCATTATCCATTCAGAATCGTCAAGAAATGAATGTAAGCGGTAATGATTTATTAAATTGGACAGACAAAGCGCCAGGCCCTTGGGTAGCAGAAGTATTGCAAAAGATTGAAGAAGAGATTTTACAAGGGCAGTTAGTAAATGAGAAAGAGAACATAAGGGAGTGGCTACAGGGATGCAATCTACTATAAGAAAACAATTATTACAAGTTTTTTCTGAAGCAGATGGCGAATTTGTATCTGGTCAAACAATGAGTGACAAGCTCGGCTGTTCAAGAACAGCTGTCTGGAAGCACATGGAGGACCTTCGAAGTGAAGGATACGAACTTGAAGCTGTGCGCCGCCTAGGATACCGAATTGCTAGTAAGCCAGATAAAGTAACAGCTAATGAAATCCAATTAGGCTTACAAACAGAATTTATAGGGAGAACTGTTTATTTTGAGGAGTCTGTTGAGTCTACGCAGCATATTGCAGCGAGACTTGCGTATGAAGGAGCAGCGGAAGGGACAATTGTTGTTGCGGAAGAACAAACATCAGGGCGCGGTCGTTTAAGTAGAAAATGGTATTCACCAAAGGGGACCGGAATTTGGATGAGTATTATTTTACGTCCCTCTATTCCTGTTCATCATGCTCCTCAGCTTACATTACTAGCAGCTGTTAGTGTAGCACAAGCGATTGAGAAATGTACAGGTGTGAGTGTAGGAATTAAATGGCCCAATGATATTTTAATTCACGGAAAAAAGGCCGTTGGTATTTTGACAGAGTTGCAAGCTGATCCGGACAAAATTAACGCTGTTATTATGGGGATAGGAATTAACGTAAACCAACGGCAAGAACATTTTGCTGATGAGATTCAGCAGATTGCTACGTCGTTAGCGATTGAATCAGGAGAGCCAATTGTTCGCGCAGAGCTTATGCAACAGATCTTTTTACAAATGGAAAAGTTGTATCAAGAGTATGTAAAAAACGGATTTTCAGTTATTAAGCTCTTATGGGAAAGCTATGCGGTAAGTATTGGGAAAGAAATTACAGCCCGAACGTTGAAACAGACAATCATTGGTGTAGCAAAAGGAATTACAGAGGATGGCGTATTGATAGTAGAAGATTATCAAGGTCATGTACATCATATTCATTCTGCTGATATAGAAATTAAGTAAAAAGAAGTTCCTGTTTAGGAACTTCTTTTTACGCTAATATGAGAAGAAATGCTGTGAGTCCTATTATACTGAGTGTCACTTTGAAAATTTCACATATCGTAATAGGAGAGGAAGTTATTTTTTCGAAAAAGTGTAGCAATTCTCTTTCTTAGTTTGCTATAATTAGTTCGAATATGGGCAGTATCAGAGCGAACTGCACCATGATTCCAAGCGATGAAGAACAATAATTTGGATTCTGCCTTGATCCAACACCGGACTGGGACAGAGGGATGAAATTTGCCGATTAACACAACCCTTCTGCCCTTTTATGGCCAGAGGGGTTTTTTGATATGATTTCGGCCATCTCCTCTCTCCTGAATAAAGGAGGAGTAGTTTTTGAAAACGAAAACAGATTTTTTGAAAATGAAAGAGAAAGGTGAGCCGATTACGATGCTTACAGCGTATGATTATCCATCTGCTAAATTAGCAGAAGAAGCTGAAGTCGATATGATTTTAGTTGGGGATTCTCTTGGAATGGTTGTACTTGGATATGATTCCACAGTTCCAGTAACAGTAGAGGATATGATTCATCATACGAAAGCAGTTCGCCGCGGGGCGAAAGAGACGTTTATTGTAACAGATATGCCGTTTATGTCTTATCATGTATCACTGCAAGAAACAATGCATAATGCGCGTCGTATTGTACAAGAGAGCGGAGCGCATGCAGTGAAAGTGGAAGGTGCAGGCGATGTCTTATCAATCATTCAGTACTTAACAAATGCAGGAATTCCTGTTGTAGCACATCTTGGTTTAACGCCTCAATCTGTTGGAGTATTAGGTGGTTATAAAGTGCAAGGAAAAGATGCTGAAAGTGCAAAAAAATTATTAGAAGATGCAAAGAAATGCGAGGAAGCTGGCGCGATGGCAATTGTGTTAGAGTGTGTGCCAATGCAGTTAGCAGAGCTTGTATCAGAGGAGTTAACAATTCCTACAATTGGAATTGGTGCAGGGAAGAAAGTAGATGGTCAAGTACTTGTTTATCATGATTTGATCTCGTATGGAGTGAATCGAGTTCCGAAATTTGTGAAGCAATATACGTCTGTTCAAGAAGAAATTGTACGTGGGATTTCACAATATGTTGCTGAAGTAAAAACGAGACAATTTCCTGAAGAAAAACATTCATTCACAATGAAAGAGGAAGAGTATGTAGCATTATACGGGGGAAAACAATAATGAAAATTATAACAACAGTACAAGACATGCAACAGGTTGCAAGTGAAATTCGTGCAAGTGGGAAAGAAATTGGTTTTGTTCCAACAATGGGATATTTACACGAAGGACACGCCACGCTATTACGCCGTGCAAGAAAAGAAAATGAAGTTGTTATTTTAAGTGTATTTGTAAATCCATTGCAGTTTGGACCGAATGAAGATTTAGATCGTTATCCAAGGGACATTGAGCGGGATGAGAAGGTAGCAAAAGAAGCGGGTGTTGATTATTTATTTTATCCGAGTGTGGAAGAAATGTATCCAGCACAGCAGACTACAAAAGTAGAAGTGGTAAAGCGTACAGACGTGTTATGTGGGAAACAACGACCAGTTCATTTTGCAGGTGTTGCTACTGTATTGATGAAACTATTTAATATCACAATGCCAACTCGTGCCTATTTTGGTATGAAAGATGCGCAACAAGTTGCTGTTATCCAAGGATTTGTAAGTGATTTTAATATACCGCTTACAATCGTACCTGTCGATATCGTTAGGGAAGAGGACGGATTAGCAAGAAGTTCCCGTAATGTATATTTGTCAGAACAAGAACGTGAGGAAGCACCGCATTTATATCGTAGTTTATGTATAGCGAAAGAACGGATTGAAGAAGGAGAACGTAATCCACAAGCTATTACGAATCTTGTGAAAGAATACATTGAAAAACATACAAAAGGTATTGTTGATTACGCAGATATATATGCGTATCCAACATTGACAGAAATAGACAAGATCGAAGGACGAATCATTCTTGCAATTGCGGTTAAGTTTGAAAATGCACGATTAATTGACAATATAACATTAACGGTTAAATGAGGGGGAGACATCTATGTTTCGTACAATGATGAGAGCAAAGTTACATCGTGCAACGGTAACAGAAGCGAATTTAAATTATGTAGGTAGTATTACTATAGACGAAGATTTAATGGATGCTGTAGAAATTGTAGAAAATGAAAAGGTACAAATTGTAAATAATAATAATGGAGCCCGCTTAGAGACGTATGTGATTAAAGGAGAGCGCGGAAGCGGTGTTGTTTGTTTAAATGGGGCTGCTGCAAGGCTTGTGCAACCAGGAGATAAAGTTATTATTATTTGTTACGGATTAGTTGCAGCAGAAGAGGTAAATAAGCAAGTACCAAAAATTGCAGTGTTAGACGATCATAATCAAATTATTGAAATGCTAGGCGCTGAAAAAGCAGGAACAATATTATAAGCAGAAAGGCTATCTCTATAAGGGATAGCCTTTTTTATTTGTAGAGGTGGTCCAAAGTAAATGAATGAAAAAATATAATACATGAAACAAAATCAGTTCATTTTGTGTATCTGTTCATTAAGATGAGATAAAACGTGGTATAGTAACAATATATGAATTTTTGTTGTTTGAAAGGTAAGAAATTGAGGTGTTACATATGAGCAAGCGTTATGTCGTCGTTGATTTAGAGACGACAGGGAACTCCTGGAAAGATGGGAAGGACAAAATTACCCAAATTGCAGCCGTTGTAGTGGAAGATGGAGAAATATTAGAGATCTTTTCATCTTTTGTTAACCCGAAGAGAGAGATTCCCCCATTTATTACAGAACTAACAGGGATTGATGAAAATCTCGTAAAACAAGCCCCGCTATTTCGTGATGTAGCCCCGATGATTGTTGAGCTATTAGAAGGTGCATCTTTTGTAGCACATAATGTTCACTTTGATTGGAACTTTTTAACGGAGGAATTAAAGCAGGCTGGATATACAGAAATATATTGTCCTAAAATTGATACGGTTGAATTGGCGCAGATTTTATTGCCGACAGCTGATAGTTATAAATTGCGAGATTTAGCTAAAAAACATGAATTTGAGCATAATCAACCACATCGTGCAGATAGTGATGCACTTGTAACAGCAGAATTATTTTTACAATTTCTCACTCAAATTGAAAAATTACCGCTTGTTACTTTACAATCTTTATACGAATTAAGTGATGTATTTCAAAGTGATATTGCTCGTATTATTTCGGAAAATATTTTAAAGAAAATGACGGATGGGACAGAGGAAACAAAAGAGTATGAAATTTACCGAAATATTGCACTTCGAAAACGGAACTATTCATTACACTTAGGTGAAAATAACTCGTCTAAATTCAGTTCTTTTTTACATAAGTCAATGGAACAGCTTGAATTAAAGATGCCTAACTTTGAAAAAAGAGAAAGCCAACAGCAAATGATGAAAGAAATATATGCTGCATTAAGAGATTCTCGCTTTTCACTAATAGAGGCAGGAACGGGTACAGGGAAGACGCTAGCATATCTTCTTCCAAGTATTTATTTTGCAAAGAAAAAAGAAGAGTCTGTAATTGTAAGTACACAAACAGTACAGCTGCAGCAACAAATATTAGAAAAGGAAATTCCACTGTTGCAAAGCGTCTTACCATTTCCGTTTGAGGTTGCTCTTTTAAAAGGAAGAAGGCATTATCTTTGTTTGCATAAATTTGAGTATTCCTTGCAAGAGGAAGAGAAGAACTACGACGTTGCACTTACAAAAGCGAAAATTTTAGTTTGGTTATTACAAACAGAAACTGGTGATCGTGACGAACTAAATATTCCAGAGGGTGGAAAGCTATTTTGGAATCGTGTTTGCAGTGATATATATAGTCCTGGCGGAGTAAAAAGCAGCTGGTTTAGTCGTTGTTTTTATCAACGTGCAAAAAATAAAGCATTATTTGCAGATATTGTAATTACAAATCATGCATTGCTGCTGCAAGATTTTGTTAGTGAAGAGCCACTTTTTTCATCTTGTAACTATATCATTTTTGATGAAGCTCATCATATCGAAGAAGTCGCTAGTAGAACGCTTGGAGAACAGTTTTCATGTATGTATTTTCAGTTCATTTTATCGCGCCTTGGTACGCTAGAAACCGATGATGTATTATCAAAGGTGTATAAAATGATGAAAAAATCAGAGCAAGTATCGCGCTCCACTTTTCGTATGATTAGTCATAGGCTCAAGGAAATCAAATTTGATGCCGATGAGTTATTCCAAATGTTACGTGCTTTCATATTTAAACAAACAAGGCAAGAACAAGGGTCAAGCAATATGCCTCTTATTTATCGGTATAATACGGAACAAGAGCAGGGGAAACTCTGGAATAGTATTACTGAATTAACAAATCGATTTATATATGAATTAAGAAAATTACTAGCCTTACTGGAGAAGCAAGCTGATATATTACAAAGTACATTAGAATGGGAAATGCATGTTATTACAGGCGAGTTTATGCATCTTATAGAGTTATTAAGAAAGATGGTTCATTCATTACAGGTGCTCATATTAGAAAAAAACTCATATGTGACATGGATGGAGACAGAAACGAAAGGTACCATTCATTCCACAGTATTATATGCACAACCTATTCATATAGGAGAAAGATTTGCTGATGAATTTTTAACAAGAAAGCGAAGCGTTATTTTTACGTCAGCAACGTTAACTGTGAATCATACATTTGACTATATAAAAGAAGAATTAGGGTTACATGATTTTGCGCCAAATACACTAACGGTTTCATCTCCATTTCATTATGAAGAGCAAGTAAAGTTAATGGTTCCAACGGATGTCCCGCTTATTAAGGAAGTTCGGGAAGAAGAATATATTAGTGAAATATCAAAACAAATTATGAAAATCGCTAAAGCAACAAGAGGAAAAATGCTTGTACTATTTACTTCTTATGAAATGTTGAAAGAAACGTATGTAAATTTAAAAAATGAAGATGAATTAGAAGAATACGTAATACTGACGCAAAGTGTAAATAATCGAAGTCGTAGTCGTTTAGTTCGGAAATTTCAAGAGTTTGACAAGGCCATTTTGTTAGGAACAAGTAGTTTTTGGGAAGGAATTGATATTCCTGGAGATGCCTTAAGCCACCTTGTCATTGTTCGTTTGCCATTTACACCGCCTCATCAACCAATGATGGAGGCAAAAAGTGAATGGATGAGGAATAAAGGGGAAGATGTATTTACAAAACTAGCGCTTCCGCAAGCTATTCTTCGCTTTAAACAAGGTTTTGGTCGATTAATACGAACAACCACAGATACAGGAACGGTGTTTGTATTAGATCGTCGACTAACAACTTCTTTTTATGGGAAGAAATTTTTGCAATCCATTCCGAATGTCCCGCTTTATGAAGAAACACTAGACCAATTATTGAAGCGACTAGAGGAATAACAAATTACAGGAAAAATACGCCTGAAGTAAATTGTGCTTCAGGCGTAAAATGTGGGTAGGAGGAATTTTATTTTTTCTTACTTCTTGTATACAAATTACGTTGCTTTTCGATTTGAAACCTTTTTTTGCTGTACATGTCCTGCTATAATAGATGGGTGATGAAGCAGGGGTTGTAAAGAATGTACTCTTATTGTAACCGCATTGCGTTCTTCTATAATTAGAAATTTTGTGTAACGGAGGAGTTTTCATGGAGAAGAAAATCGAAGTGCTATCAACGACGCGTATTAAATATTCGTCTGACCTATATAAAATTGTTGATAGTTTGAATCGTACATTAAAGGAACAGGACCTCATGTTCGGACTGGCACTAGACGAGAACGAAAAAGAAACAGCAGTATTTACGATATACAGAACGTAGTGATACAATGAAAAAATGGATCTTTGCCATCATTATCGTTATTGTTGCCATTGGATTATATGGGGTGCATGTTTATAATGCAACAATGGAAAAGAAAATTCCGAAAGAATCAAAAGCTGTAGAAATTGCAAAAGAAAAAGCAAAGCTTACAAAGGTTAAATCCGTTGATTATTATAACGGGAAATCTTCATATACAGTCGTACAAGGTGTAGATGAAAAAGGAGAACAAATCATTGCTTGGGTACCTGAGAAAAAAGGAGATGTTCTCGTAAAGAAACAGAGCGAAGGGATTTCTGAGAAGCAAGCTGTACAAAAAATGGCTGAACAGTTGAAAGAAGAAAATAAAGAACATAAGCCAAAACCGCCGAAAGAAATCTTAAAAGTAAAATTAGGTGCCGAAAATGATGATCCAGTGTGGGAAATTACATATATTGATCAGGAAGGTCGTTATAGTTACTACTATCTTGCATTTAAAGATGGACAGTTTTTACAACGATATAGCATTGAAAAATAGATGTAGGGGGAACTAAAAATGAAATTAGCAAAGCGAGTAGCTGCTTTAACACCGTCTTCAACTTTAGAAATTACAGCAAAGGCACAAGCATTAAAAGCTGAAGGCCATGATGTAATTGGATTAGGGGCAGGGGAACCTGACTTTAATACGCCGGAGCATATTATGGATGCTGCACATAAAGCGATGTTAGAAGGACATACGAAATACACACCAACTGGTGGGTTAAATGCGTTAAAACAAGAAATTGTGAAGAAATTTACGCGTGATCAAGGATTAGCGTATGATCCAACTGAAATTATTGTATGTAATGGTGCGAAACATGCGCTTTATACATTATTCCAAGTGTTACTTGACGAAGGAGATGAAGTTATCATCCCAACTCCTTATTGGGTAAGTTATCCTGAGCAAGTAAAGCTCGCTGGTGGTAAGCCAGTTTATGTAGAAGGTTTAGAAGACAATCAGTACAAAATTACACCAGAGCAGCTGCGTGAGGCAATTACAGAGAAAACAAAAGCTGTTATTATTAATTCACCGAGCAATCCAACAGGAATGATTTACAGCAAAGAAGAATTAAGTCAGCTTGGGGAAGTATGTTTAGAACACGATATTTTAATTGTTTCTGATGAAATTTATGAGAAATTAGTTTATGGTGGAGTAGAATATACTTCAATTGCTCAGCTTTCTAATGCATTAAAAGAACAAACTCTTATTATTAATGGTGTATCGAAATCACATTCTATGACAGGGTGGCGCATTGGATATGCAGCAGGAAATAAGCAGCTTATTAAAGCGATGACAAACTTAGCGAGTCATAGTACGTCAAACCCTACTTCAATTGCTCAATACGGTGCAATTGCTGCATATGCGGGCCCGCAAGAGCCTGTAGAAATGATGCGTCAAGCATTTGAAGAACGATTAAACATTATTTATGATAAATTAATTCAAATTCCTGGTTTCACTTGTATCAAACCGCAAGGCGCATTTTACTTATTCCCAAATGTAAAAGAAGCTGTAGCATTAGCTGGATACGAAACAGTTGATGAATGGGCAAAAGCCTTGTTAGAAGAAGAAAAAGTAGCTCTTGTTCCAGGAACAGGATTTGGCGCGCCAAACAATGTTCGTTTATCATATGCAACATCTCTTGAACAATTAGAGAAAGCGTTGGAACGAATGAATACGTTTATGAAAAGTAAAGTACAGGCTTAACAAGTATTTCTTGCATTTGTAGGTCAAATAGGTTACTTTAAACAAATGAAAAGGACCTCCCTATATATAGGGAGGTTTTTTGACGAATTGTGGCAAAAAGAAATTGTAACAGGTGTGTTATACTAGAGAGCGAGGTGTTTGGTGATGAAGAAAAAAATGATGTTACAGTGGTTTGAACAGGGCAGCATCGCAATTCCTAAATTGCTTATGATGCACTATAAAAAATTAGGTTTAAATGAAACAGAATTTATGGTTGTACTTCATGTGCATACGTTTTTAGAATCGGGTAATTCTTTTCCAACTCCTTCAGAGATTGCAGAGCGAATGACAATTACAGAAATGAAATGTATGGAAGTAATCCAAACATTAATCCAAAAAGGATTTTTAGCATTAGAAGGTGGACAAAGATCCGAAGCGATGATGTGTGAGAGTTATTCTTTGCAACCGCTTTGGGAAAAAATATTGCACTTTTTAATGAATGAAACAATAGAAGAAGAACAAAAAGAACAAAAACAGCTTCAAGTAAATTTATATACAATTTTTGAACATGAATTTGGGAGACCATTATCGCCTTTTGAATGCGAAACATTAGCGATGTGGCAGGATCAAGATCAACATCATCCAAATTTAATTCAAGCAGCTCTTCGAGAAGCAGTAATGAGCGGGAAACTTAATTTTCGATATATTGATCGGATTTTGTTTGAATGGAAAAAGAACGGAATTAGGACGGTTGATCAAGCGCAAGATCAAGGGCGGAAATTTAGAGCAAATCAACAACGGACGCAGCAAATATCGAGACAAGAGACCAAATATACAGGGAAAGTACCTTTTTATAATTGGCTGGAGCAGTAATGTAGGAGGAAATATATGTTAAATAAAAACCAAATTCGTTATTGTTTAGATACAATGGCAGATATGTATCCAGAAGCACATTGTGAATTAAATCATGATAATCCATTTGAACTTGTGATTGCGGTGGCATTATCTGCACAATGTACAGATGTACTTGTAAATAAAGTTACGAAAAATTTATTTCAAAAATATAAGACGCCTGAAGATTATTTAAATGTTTCTTTAGAAGAATTACAGCAAGATATTCGTTCAATCGGATTGTACAGAAATAAAGCAAAAAATATTCAGAAGTTATGCAGGATGCTACTTAATGATTATAATGGTAAGGTTCCGGAGGATCGTGATGAATTAACGAAATTACCAGGAGTTGGTAGAAAAACGGCGAATGTAGTTGTTTCAGTAGCATTTGGGATTCCTGCTATTGCCGTTGATACACATGTGGAGAGAGTAAGTAAACGCTTGGCGATTTGTAGGTGGAAAGATTCAGTTCTGGAAGTAGAAAAAACATTGATGAAGAAAGTACCTATGGAAGAGTGGGGAGTTACACATCACCGTATGATTTTCTTTGGACGTTATCATTGTAAGGCGCAGCGCCCGCAATGTGAAGAGTGCCCGTTACTAGAAGTATGTCGCGAAGGAAAAAAGCGAATGAAGGGAAAGTAAAAAGATGAAACAAGTGGTACAAATACCGGATGAGTTCCGGTGTATTCCCTTTTTTGAGGGGGATATAGACAAGATTATCTATCATACAGATGCATCTTTTGTGCAATTGATAGAAAGCCATTATTTCTTATTTGATATAGAAGAACAGTACAAACCATGGAATGAGATAGAAATGAGTATTCCAGCTGTGTTAGATATATGGAAAGAAAAAAAAGAGGATATATCTATATCTTTTCGGAATCGAAAACGAAAAGAAGCAAGGGAGCCGATGATTCACTTCGCAGCTCATTTATTATCAATTTTATATTGGCTAAATGGACAACCAGTGTCGGGATTGAAAGATATGAAGAGCAAGATTGAAGAGCTACAGATAAAACCAATTAACTTTATGGAACGTTATTCATTTATTATAGAGCAACCAAATCATTATCATTCCTATATTCAACTGGCACAGTTGTATGTAGAAATAGAAAAGTTGTGTGTAAAAAAAATAATACAAAAAAAGAAGTCACTATCTCATTAGAGAAAGGTGACTTCTTTTTTTTATTATGGTGTTGGATTAACGGGCTCTGGTGGATGAACGTCTCCACCTGTTGGTTGATCTGGTTTTTGTTTATTAGCGTCATCTTCAGCTTTTTTCTTAGCCTCGTCTTCAGCTTTCTTCTTGGCATCTGCATTTTCGCCAGGAACAGTAAAGGATACGCCAGCGGCATTACTTGTACCAGTACCTTTTTTCGCTACTACAGAGAAGGTGTAAGTCACACCTGGTTTTACACCGCTAAGTGTAGCAGTTGTACCACTCACGGATAGGCTGCCACTAGAACCGTCGTTTGCTTTATAGCTTGCAGAATAAGCATCAACATCTGTTGAAGGACCAGACCAGCTTAATGTAATCGCATTAGATGCTGCATCATAAGATGGCGTTACACCAGTTGGTGGATCTACTTTGATCTGCTTAACAGCATCCTTTTTTGCACCTTTCACATAAAGTTCATCATTTATACGTTCTACAGAAGAAGGTTGTTCAAAACGAGTTTTATCTGTAGCATATTTACTCATCATTGCTTTAAACATTTGCTGTGCAATTTTTGTTGAGCGATCGCCTATATAATTTTCTTTACTATCTTTTTCGTAACCTGTCCAAACGGCCATTGTATATTGCGGTGTATATCCTGCAAACCAACTATCTCGGTTTGCATCTGCTGGAATACCGTATTTTTGGATAACCGATTTATCATAGTTTTGAGTTCCGGTCTTACCAGCAAGATCGACGCCTGGAACATATGCTGCCGAGCCGGTACCACCAGATCCTGGTTTTACAACATCGCGAAGGACATCTGTAATCATGTATGCTGTGTAATCTTGCATTACTCGTTTTTCTTTTGGTTTAAAGCTTTTCTTTTTGCCATCAGGGAAGACAACTTCTTTTACGAAATGAGGTTTATTGTAAACGCCATCGTTCCCAAATGCCGCATAGGCACCAGCTACCTGTAATGGAGAACTTTCGTTACTACCAATTGCCGTTGATTCATATGGGCCATCTTTGAATGTCATACCAAGTTTTTCGGCAAATTCTTTTGATTTATTTAATCCGACTGTTTGAGCAGTTTTTAAAGCAGGAATGTTTAAAGATTTTTTCAATGCTTCACGCATAGAAACATCCCCTTTGTAACTGCTTGTCGCATTTCGAATTTTTGTACCGTCTGAGTATGTATATTCTGAGTCGTTTAATTGATGATAAGTGGACCACTGTAGATTTTCAATCGCTGGACCGTAGTCAAAAATAGGTTTCATTGTGGAACCTACTTGGCGCTCTAAATCAATCGCCATATTATGTCCCTTAAATGTTGATTTACTTTCTTTACGCCCAGCACCAACTGCGCGAACTTCCCCAGAGGTTGTATCCATAAATACGAAAGAACCTTGGAATTGATCATTTGGGTATTTAATAATGTCCCCATCCATTATCTCTTCAGCGTAGTCTTGTGCTTTCCTATCAAGCGTTGTGTAAATTTGTAATCCATCAGATCCAATATTTACATCAGGCTCTTCTTTTTCGATTTCTTTTACAACTGCATCTAAAAAGGCAGGGTAAGGCATTTCAGTAACTTCTTTAGATGGAAGAAGTCCTTCTGTTACTGGGATAGCCATTGCCTCATCCATTTGTTGTTTTGTAATGAAATTATGACGATTCATTAATGTTAATACAACGTTACGACGTTTAGTTGCACGTTCTACATTTTCTTTTTTTGTTGGATCATAAATATTTGGTCCTTGTGGTAATCCCGCAAGCATTGCCGCTTCATGTAACTTTAAATCTTTTAAGTCTTTTCCATAATAGTTTTGCGCTGCAGTTGCGACACCATAAGAACGATTACCTAGGTTAATCTTGTTTAAGTACATTTCTAAAATTTCATGTTTGGAGTATTGTTGCTCTAATTTATAAGCTAAATACCATTCTTGTACTTTTCGTTTTGATGTTTTTTCCATCGTTAGAAAATAGTTTTTGATTACCTGCTGTGTAATTGTACTACCACCTTGTGATCCAAATCCGCCTGTGATGTTTTCCATAATCGCTTTTCCTGTACGTTTAATGTCGATTCCATTATGTTCATAAAAGCGAGCGTCTTCAGTGGCGAGGAATGCATTTTCTACTACTTTTGGAACTTGATCGTAAGTGATATTCGTTCGTTTTTCGGCACCATATTCATAAAAGAAATTGCCATCTTTATCATAAAATTTAGTAGATAACGGATTGACAAGTTTCGCTTTATCTAGCTTTGGAGCATCTTTTACCATGACGAAGAAAGCAGAAACCCCTGCCACAAGGCCAACAATGCCAAGAAGTAGGCAACCTATTAAAAATTTTTTAAAAAAGGAACCTTTTTTCTTGGGCTTCTCCTTTTTATTTGTTTCTTTCGTTTGATGTTTTGCATGTTTTCGTTCTGTACGAGAACGATACTTTTCTGACATTATACTTTCTCCTACCTTTCATTTTCTCCCCAAAAGTCGAAAAAAGAGCCTTATTGTTGACTCTATCATGAAAAATAAACCGTGTCTAGTACACGAATGTAATCAATTCGAGGGTGATAACCGCATGATAACAAGGATCCGTGCTCTTCGATTTCTTGTTTTGTAATCGATTTACGTCCACCATTATCTTGACGATTCCAAAATGAAATAACGTGTTTTGCATCGAGTAAATAAAATTCATCATAAAGTGTAAATTTAATAATAACAAATGCAATTCCATTATGAGCAATTACACGTTTCATATGCTCAATTTGATGATGATGGAAATTTTGTAGCGGGAAACTTGTTTTATTTTTTGTTTCTTTCGCTTCAAAATCAATGTATTTCCCCTTATATACACCGTTGTAATCTGTCGTAGAAGGCTGTTTAAAATAAGCTTCTTTTACAACTGCAGCGCTTCGAGCGGGGTAATCTACTTTTACAATTTGAAGAGGGGTCGGTTTTTTATGTACACATGCAATATTATGACTTAAATAATATTGATTTGTTTCATTTAATTCCTCTTCAAGAGACATACCTCTGTTACTGTAAGTATGTTTTTTCATTTGACTTTTTTGAGGCTGTAACGCTTGGTTATACCTTTTTCCGTTTGGATAACGAATGGTCATATTTTGTCCACTCCAACTTACTTAGGATCACTTACAAAGGTGATTATATCAAAAAAAGCAAAGGAAATGTGACTTTTTTCAGGAGAGATGAGGCGATTTGCTAATGTTTGTGTGGAATGAGTACGAGAAAATACAAAACGAACGTAGGGGTATTTCTTGTACAAAAGAGGAGAAGCATTTAATCATGTATATTAAGGAACAAATGACTCTAGCGAATATAGATAATATCTCACGTACACATGCCTATCAAGAATATTACTTGAGAAATAAAGAAATTCGGTGGTCTTTTTTAGCCAGTATGGTTTCGAGAAATTCTGGGTGGAATATGACAGATTTAGAAGGGAAGTATTATCCGAACGTTTTATCTGAAGAGAGGAGAAAACAATTATTTCTCACATATGAAAGTGCGAATTGGCTTATTTTTTCAGATGCATATCCGCAATTGTTATTGTACGAACATAGTAAAGAGGGCGGTGCAACGCTTTTTCATTTATTACAGTTTTTTGAAATATCTATTTTTATGGAGAAAGAATGGAAACGCTTTTGGGTAGAAAGAGATATGAATCGACTTATGACGGCACTAATTATTAATGAACAAAATAAAATTCAAAAACCAGTTATTGAGAATTCATATTTTCAAAAACGTGTATTTGATACAGCACTCTTTAAATTTCAAGAATGGTTTCATTTTAATACGGTGATTTTTCCGACGGTGGAAGGGAATTTATATGGCTTCTCAGTTTATGAATTTGAAAAGTTACAAAAGCGTATCGAGCTTGGAAAGAACCTAGCATGGTTATTGTTTCATCCTGACTATGAAGAGTTATTTGATGATTTTGCCTTACATACTGTTCACACAGGTTCAAGGATGGATTATGAGCAATATTTTAAAGTTTCAAAAGAACAAGACACACCTCAGCTTAGAGATGTCTTTTCAATTGTGCCGCATCAAAAAAAGATTGAAACAGATTGGTTCCATTCAGGAATGGATGTAGAGACTTTATTTTTGCATAAGGAGCCAAAGGAAGAAACTGATATAACGGTTTGGTTTAGAGATAAACAAAAGCAAGTGCATCTTTTTTCTACATTAAATGGCTTTTTTAAAAGGTTAGATGACTTCATGATATAATAAGAAAAAGTCCCGCACTTTTACAAGGATGCGGGACTACTCGATTGGTTACGTTTATACATGTTTCATGAAAATGTATCATCTCAGTGGAATGTGAAAAGAAGGAAGTTATCCGAAGTGGATAACTTTTCTAACGCATGAAAGCCTCCCTTTATGTAGCAGGGAAGTTTGGCCCATCTAGCTTTGGATTTCCAGTCTCAGGTTTATTTTGTTGTTTGTTTTGCTTTTTCTTCTTTTCATCTTTATTTTTAGCCATGGTAACACCTCCCTTTTGTATTGTTACCATTTCTATAAAACACATACAAACCGATTTCTTCCGCTATTTTCGGAAAATAATTCCCTAACTATAAAGTGAAACTTTAATCAGTGTGGGGGGGTTCTTCATCCCCCACTGATTATCAGCCCTCACCAATCGGGGTTTTACGGGCAGTTTATCTCCCACCTACCTTCTTTGCTTTCACCGAATTTTGAGGTGGGAGTCTTACTGCCCGCAAATAGCGGGATAAAAATTGAGTAGAGATAAGGAAGATGAATAAGGGGAACAAATTGTTGGTGAAATCCTCATCATTGGTGGAAGTTTCACTTTATTTGCCGAATCTCAACTAGTTTTGTCAGTCATGCAGGAGTGAAAAGTGAACTGTCGAAATTACATGACAAAGGGAAAGCAAAGAAGGAGGCGTTTTATAAATGGCGATGGTTCAGAAGGAAAATGTAATGAAGAAAATGGATCAAATGTTAAGTGCTCTTGATTTGCTGGAAATGAATGTTTCTCTTAGGGTTAATCATGCTATAAAGGATAGACGTGAAGATATATGTAATAAGGCAGAAATAACAGAAATGCATATTCAACATATGGAAGATAAATTATTGCATCATGAAGAAAAAGGAAGTTGGCTTCAAACGTTTCAAAACGTCGTAGTAGGTGCATAGTAAGGTGGGAATAGAGTGAAGTATCAAGCGTTAATGCAATCTTCAAAAAAGTTAATGGATTATAATGATGAAACGATTGTAAAAAAAAGAGAAGATAAAGAGTTTGATTTTTATATGGATATGAAGCCTTTTGTAGATATGGTTGATCGAGAGTTAGAGGGTTGGAAAGAATTAGCCTATCAATGGATAAAACAAGAAAAGCCTAAATATATACATTTACAGCAAATTGATCAAGTGTATGATAATTTACAAAATAATGCTTTGCAGTGTTTTGTAAATAAGGGAAAAGGGAAACGATTTTATGAAACGCATCAGGCGATTTTATATACGTTGCAAAATGTTGTGGAGTTATGTAAGTGACAAGAGGGGAAACCCTCTTGTTTTTATGATTCTGCAATTGTATGTGTGGGTTTCGTTGCCCCACTTGTTTCTAATTCACGTATCAATACTCGATATTCTGATATACATATTTTTCCTTCGAGATAACAATGTCTTGCGAAGTCGAGTAACTCATTCATATCTTCTGTACAATACCCCTTTTTTTGAGAAAAAGCCTGTTTTAAATCCCCTAATACCATGTTGATTCCTCCCCTATGAGAATCTTCTTCTTCATTATCATATCATGAAAGGGCTTACTTTCTTATTTTTTTAAAAATTTAAACTTCCGACAAAAACAGACATTTATATAGGTACACATTTTATTTTATAGGTACATATTCTATAGGTAGAAACTTAGGTAAAGGGGGAGAGAATGCATGTTTCAACAATCTAATGCATATCAGCAATCGAATTCATATACAAATCCAAATGTTTATCAATATAATGAGGATACATATTTACGCTACAATATGTATCCTTTCGCGCCTTATTATGGAAATCAAAATTATTATCAGCCATTTGAAGTGTCCTTCATGAACCAGCAACAGCAGCCGTATATGAACCAGCAACAGCAGCCATATATGAATCAGCAACAGCAGCCATATATGAATCAGCAATATTATGTACCGCCGCAACCACAACCGTATATGAATCAGCCATCTATGTTTTATCCACCGAAACAGCCGTTTCAACCATATCCAACAATGAATAAACAAAAGCAACAACCAAGTCAGTTTTCTAGTTTTGTATCTCAATTTAAAACCGCGGATGGAAACTATGATGTGAATAAAATGATGAATACAGCAGGACAAATGATGAATGCGATGAATCAAGTTACAGGGATTGTAAAACAAGTTGGAGGATTTTTCGCAAAATAATGATAGCTATGTGGCCAAGTTAGTAGATTGAAATGACTAACAATATAGACAAATTTCCATTAAATAAATAGGTGTATATAACAAGCGGCTTTGATTCTTCTCTCATATTGTAAAGTGTAGTCAGATTTTTTTATGAGAGAGGAGAGAAAAACTATGCATCATTGTCATCCTTGTTTTGGAGGGCATAAGCCTACAGGACCTATTTGTACAACACCTCCTGTCATTCATCCAACAAAACAATGCGTAACACATACTTTTTCCACAACGGTGGTGCCGCATGTTCACCCAACTCATACAACACACGTTCACCATCAACAAGTTCAAAATGCACACTTCTTCCCACAAACAACTTCAAATGTAAATGTTGTAGAACCTGGTGAGCCAGGATTCGGTGGAGTTGGAGGGTTCGGTGGACCTGGAGGAGTTGGAGGAGCTGGAGGGTTCGGTGGACCTGGAGGAGTTGGAGGAGTTGGAGGGTTCGGTGGACCTGGGGGATTTGGTGGACCTGGAGGATTTGGTGGACCTGGAGGATTCGGTGGAGTTGGAGGAGTTGGAGGAGTTGGAGGATTCGGCGGAGTTGGAGCATGTGGCCATCATCATCACCATCATCCACATCATGTATCACCGTTCGGACCTAATATCGGACCAAACGTTGGTGGAATGTTTAAAAAGTAAATGTTATGTTGGAACTAGCGAAATGCTAGTTCTTTTCTTTTAAATGGAGTGTTGATATGAAAGTTGTAGCTGTAACAGGATATAAGCCATTTGAACTTGGAATATTTAAGAATGATCATCCAGGTGTTGCGTGCATAAAAAAGGCGGTACATCGTAAGTTACTCGCCTTTATAGAAGAGGGATTAGAGTGGGTTATCATAAGTGGTCAGCTAGGGGTAGAGTTATGGGCTGCTGAAGTTGTTTTTGAAATGCAGTTAGAGTATCCTGATTTAAAACTTGCTGTGTTTACCCCTTTTTTAGAACAAGAAGAAAGTTGGAAGGAAGGAAATCGAGAACTTTATGAGTTTGTTCTTGGACAAGCAGATCATGTTGATAGTATTACAAAAAGAAAATATGAAAGTCCAGAACAGTTTCGATTGAAAAATCAATTTTTTATTGGAAAAAGTGATGCACTTTTGGCTGTATACGATGAAGAAAAACCAGGAAGTCCTAAATACATGGTAGAAGTAGCAAAGAAAAAAGGAGAAATAGAAAATTATCATAGTTATTTCATTCTTTTTTCTGATTTACAAGATATAATAGAAGAGGAACGGTGGAATAATGCAGAGTAATGTGAAATATAGCTTATGTATAGATGATTGACAAAAGGCACTGTTTCTGAAAAAATTTAGTTAATGAAAGTTTTGGTAAAAATTTGAGGTGAAGAGAATGATTTCGGATAAAATTAAACTAACAGCGAAAGATATTTTAGAAAAAGAATTTAAAACAGGCATGAGAGGTTATCAACAAGAAGAAGTAGATAAGTTCCTTGATATGATTATTAAAGATTATGAAGCATTTCATAAGGAACTTGAACAATTGCAGCAACAGAATGCGCGTTTAAAACGTGAATTAGAAGAACAAAAATTAGTTGGAGCACAAGCTCCGCAGCAACCGGCTCCAACACCAGTTGCACAACCTGTATACAACAATACGAATACAGATATTTTAAAGCGTTTATCTAATCTGGAAAAAGCTGTATTTGGAAGTAAGTTATACGAGTAATATAGGAATGGAAAAAGATTGAAGCATTTTACATATAAAAAAGCATTGCAAAATCTTTTTGTTTCCACTATACTAATGTTTGTCATAACGTTTGGGTAATCGCTGCAACGCCAACGTTGTAGAGGAAAGTCCATGCTCGCACGACCTGAGATGGTCGTAGTGTTCGTGCCTAGCCAATTCATAAGCTAGGGTATTCTGGCTGTAAGGCTGGATTAACGGCAGGGAAAAAACCTAAGTCCTTTTGGATATGGTTTGACTACCTTTAAAGTGCCACAGTGACGAAGTCCTTGAAGAAATGATAGGAGTGGAACGAGGTAAACCCCACGAGCGAGAAACCCAAATAATGGTAGGGGAATCTTTTCCAAGGAAATGAACGATGGAAAAGGACAGGTTTGAGTAGCCTGTAGATAGATGATTGCCACCGGAGTACGAGGCGTGGGCCGTTTGCAGTACAAAGGAACAGAACATGGCTTACAGAACGTTATGAACCAATGATGAAATAACTCAGCTCTCCTTTGTAAGAGGAGGGCTTTTTATTTGTATGAAGTGATAACGTGTGAGTCAAAATGATAAATAAGAAAATACGTCGTAATATGGAATAATTAATAGAAGAAAAAACTATTAGTTATTGTTTGATTATACATAAGAGGTGAATGCAAATGGGAAAAGTTACTTTAATTGCAACAGCGGCAATGGGAATTGAAGCTTTAGTTGCAAGAGAAGTTCGCGATCTTGGTTATGAATGCCAGGTGGAAAATGGAAAAGTAACATTTGAAGCGGATGCAAAAGCAATTTGTCGTACAAATTTATGGTTACGTACTGCAGATCGTGTGAAAATTAAAGTTGGTGAATTCAAAGCGACAACATTTGATGAGTTATTTGAAAAGACGAAAGCTTTAAATTGGGGTGACTATATTCCGGAAAACGGGGAGTTTCCTGTTATTGGAAAGTCATTGAAATCAACGTTATTTAGTGTTTCAGATTGTCAACGTATTGTAAAAAAGGCTGTTGTTGAGAAATTAAAGACAACTTATAGACGTACAACATGGTTTGAAGAAGATGGTCCTTTATTCCGTATCGAAATTGCAATGTTAAAAGATATTGCAACATTAACAATTGATGCAAGTGGCGTTGGTCTTCATAAGCGTGGCTACCGTGTTGATCAAGGGGAAGCACCTTTGAAAGAAACATTAGCTGCATCTTTAATTAAACTTACAAATTGGAAGCCAGACCGACCATTTGTTGATCCATTCTGTGGTTCTGGGACAATTCCGATCGAAGCGGCACTAATTGGCCAAAATATTGCTCCTGGTTTTAACCGTGAGTTTGCATCTGATGAATGGGGCTGGATTGGTAAGCAAAATTGGAAAGAAGCACGTCAAGAAGCAGAAGATTTAGCGAATTATGATCAGCCATTACAAATTATTGGATCAGATATTGACCACCGCATGATCAGAGTTGCACAAGATAATGCGGATGAAGTTGGACTTGGTGACTTAATTTCCTTTAAACAAATGCAAGTAAAAGATTTCACAACAAAAGAGGAATATGGCTATGTTGTAACGAATCCTCCATATGGGGAACGTTTAAGTGAAAAAGCGCTTGTTGAAAAATTATATAAGGAACTGGGAGAAGTATTCCGCCCATTAGATACGTGGTCTATGTATTTATTAACAAGCTATGAAGCGTTTGAAAAATGTTATGGAAAAGAAGCATCGAAAAAGCGTAAACTATTTAATGGCTTTATTCGTACAGATTACTATCAGTACTTTGGGAAACGCCCACCACGCAATTCATAGTATAAAACCTCTTTGGCGCGCATATACTGGCTATTATGTAATGTGCAAAAGGAGGAATCAATATGGATGGTTTCCAATTGTCAATGATTCAAAAGGCCATTCATCGTACGTATGATGAGCTTGGAAAAGAAATTAATTTTCAAGGTGTAGCAGCAGATGAAATACAAAAAGCACAGGAAGAATATTTATCTGCATTATCACATGAAACATTAATTGATAAGCGCTACTTAAAGTCATTAATAGAGTAAAAAAGTTTTCCTTTATATAAAGGAAAACTTTTTTCGCGCATTTCTATGTATTACAACAGGGGAAAGCAACTGCTATTTAGAAATAGCAGTTGCTATATCTTTTTATAGAAAAACTTTTTTGTTGGAGGCTGAGGATGTTTACTGAAAAGAGATTACCATTTGAAGTAGGGAAACAAGATAATTTTTATGATAAGTTGAATGAGTGGATTGGAGATGTGTTTTACGATATCCTCCCAGAAAAAGGTTTTGAAGAACGCGATGAACAAATTTTTATGGCATTCCAATTAGAACGAGCATTTCAAGAGAAGAAAGTTATGTTCGCGGAGGCAGGCGTAGGAACGGGTAAAACGATTGTGTATCTTTTATATGCAATTTGTTATGCGCGTTATACGGGGAAACCAGCTATTATTGCTTGTGCAGACGAAACGTTAATCGAGCAGCTGGTGAAAGAAGAAGGGGACATTGCTAAATTATCAGAAGCATTAGGGTTATCAGTTGATGTACGTCTAGCAAAATCAATGGATAATTATTTATGCTTACGTAAACTTGAAGACGTGATGAGTGGACGAGCTCCAGAAGTAATTGAAGATCTATATTATGAATTACCTCAATTTGTATTTGATCATGGAACAATGCAAAATTTTACGCATTATGGTGATCGAAAAGAGTTTCCACTATTAAATGACGAAGAATGGTCAAAAGTATCTTGGGATTATTTCCAGGACTGCTTTACATGTGATTCTCGTCATCGTTGTGGTCAAACACTTTCTCGTGAACATTATCGTAAAGCAGCAGATTTAATTATTTGCTCTCAAGATTTCTATATGGATCATATTTGGACATATGATGCTCGTAAGCGTGAAGGCCAGATGCCGCTTTTACCAGAAAGTAGCTGTGTTGTCTTTGACGAAGGCCATCTTGTTGAATATGCGGCGCAAAAAGCATTAACGTACCGATTAAAGCAAACGATGATGGAACAATTATTAACAAGATTATTACAAAATGATATCCGTGAAGAGTTTGCTCATTTAGTAGAAGAAACGATTTGGCAAACAGAGCGATTCTTTGATGTTTTACAAGAGAAT
Source organism: Bacillus sp. AFS098217 (assembly GCF_002551815.1). Classification (GTDB taxonomy): domain Bacteria; phylum Bacillota; class Bacilli; order Bacillales; family Bacillaceae_G; genus Bacillus_A. The sequence goes on along the minus strand of NZ_NVPR01000038.1, from coordinate 17,888 downwards.
AAAAAAGAAATTGCTGGTTCGGATCGTTTAGAACTTACTGTGACAGAAAAGGTAACTGCTGAGGCGAAACGACTTTATGCGAAAATCGGGGAAGTCGGTGATGCATTAGTATTTGAAAGTGAAATGTACACAGTAAACACATACGATTTAAATATCGTTGATGAGCATTTAGATGTATTGGAGCATTCACTTCGTCTTTTCATGCATGAGAAAAATGTAATTACATGGGGAGAAGAAGGTGATGGTGCCTTTACATTAGTTATTATGCCACGTGCCGTAGAAGAAGTGTTGCAGGAGAAAGTATTCTCGAAAAAAATCCCGTATATTTTCTCTTCTGCTACATTATCTGAAAATGATTCATTTGCATTTACAGCAAATAGCTTAGGCGTAAAAGATTATTTATCGTTCGCAGTAGCTTCTCCGTTTGATTATGAAGAACAAATGAAAGTGTACTTACCGTCGTATACGAAGGAAAATGAATGGGAACGAAAATGTCAGTATACACTTGAGAACATTCAAAAAACAAATGGACGTACACTTGTATTATTCCGTACAACACAAGAACTTGCGGCATTCAAAGAATATGTGAATAAAGAGCAAATGTCTGTTCCGTTCTTATATGAAGGAGACCAAGAAATTAGTCAACTTGTTTCACGTTTCCAAAATGAAGAAGAGACTGTACTTTGTGCGGTTCATTTATGGGAAGGTTTAGATATTCCGGGTTCATCATTATCTCATGTCATTATTTGGTCGCTTCCATTCCCTCCAAACGATCCTGTGTTTGAAGCGAAACGTAAGCACGTGAATGATCCATTTTGGGATGTAGATGTACCATATATGATTTTACGTCTTCGTCAAGGAATTGGTCGCTTAATTCGTACAAGTGAGGATAAGGGTGCGATTTCGTTATTCTTGTCAGAGAATGAAAACGAAAAGGTTATTGAGGCTGTAAAGAAAGTACTTCCAGTAGAAGGTGCGGTTCTATAAAGTGAAAGTCGATTATCAGTTTTTTTTACGCTTCACCAAATAGGAAAAAGCTTGGCAAATGCCGAGCTTTTTTCTATTGGAAGAAAAGGAGATTATCTATTTATGTCGAAATAAAGGTGAGGTAGAAAAAGGAGGTATATCATATGACAATAGCTATATATGAAGTGGAAAAAGAGTTTTTAGCATACGTGAAGAAGATAAATAATTATGGCGAAGCATTAAGTTTAATATTTTGGGATTTGCGTACAGGTGCCCCAAAAAAGGGAGTGGATCAGCGCTCTGAAGTAATAGGAATGCTTTCATCTGAAGTCTTTTCATTATCGACTTCAGATGAGATGGGAAGATATTTAAAGGAATTAGAACGGCTAATCGCAGAGAATAAAATTTCTGAAACAACGAAGAAAATTGTAGAAGAGTGCCGCAAAGAATATGATCGAAATAAAAAAATTCCTCAAGCTGAGTATGAAGAGTTTGTCAAATTACAAGCAAAATCGGAAAGTGTTTGGGGAGAAGCACGTGAAAAATCTGATTTTGAAATGTTCCGTCCATACTTAGAAAAAATTGTTGAATATAAGAAGAAATTCATTACATATTGGGGTTATGAAACTTATAAGTATAATACGCTTTTAGATATGTATGAGCCGGGTGTTACAGTAGAAGTATTAGACCATGTATTTGAACAATTACGTGAGCGTATTGTTCCGCTTGTAAAAGAAATTTCGGGGTCTAATAAAGAATTAAAAACAAATGTTTTATTTGAGCATTTTTCAAAAGACCAACAAAAGAATTTCACTTTAGAGTTATTAAAACAATTAAACTATAATTTTGAGGCTGGCCGTCTAGATGAAACGATACATCCATTTGAAATTACATTAAATAGAGGGGATGTTCGTATTACGACCCGTTATGACGAGAATGACTTTCGTATGGCAGTGTTTGGCACTATTCATGAATGCGGCCACGCTGTATATGAACAAAATATCTCAGAAGAATTAGAAGGAACGCCACTTTGCAGTGGTACATCGATGGGAATTCATGAATCACAATCGCTATTCTTTGAAAACTTTATTGGACGTAATAAATCATTCTGGAAGAAAAATTATGAGCTATTAAAACAATTTAGTAATGGACAATTTGAAAATGTATCTGTAGATGAGTTCTATGATGCAATTAATGAATCAAAACCTTCCTTTATTCGCATTGAGGCAGATGAACTGACATATCCCCTTCATGTTATGGTTCGTTATGAACTGGAGAAAGAATTGTTTGATGGAACATTAGAAGTGAAAGACTTGCCGGCGGCGTGGAATGATAAAATGGAGAGCTATTTAGGAATTCGTCCAGAAACGGATGCACAGGGTGTGCTACAAGACATACATTGGGCAGATGGATCTTTTGGATATTTCCCATCTTATGCACTAGGCTATATGTATGCAGCACAATTTAAACATAAGATGTTAGAAGAAATTCCAAACTTTGATGCATTGCTAGGGGAAGGAAACGTGACGCCAATTCGTGAATGGTTAACAAAGAATATTCACCAATATGGTAAAACGAAAAAACCACTAGAAATTTTAGAAGATGTAACAGGTGAAGGGTTAAATGCGAATTATTTAGCCGATTATTTAGAGGCGAAATACAAAGGGATTTATGCATTATAAGAAGGCAGAGGAGCTACATATATGTGGCTCCTTTTTATGAATTAAAATTTTACTGTATGTGCGTTGCTTAAGGAGGCATAGAAGTGAATTATACTTTTGAAGTGATGACACAAGAGCAAGCGGAAGAAGTTGCGTATAATTGGCACTACGAGGGGAAGTATTCGTTTTATGATATGGAAGCTGATCAAGAAGATTTAATGGAGTTTTTAGATCCTATAATACGTGGAGAAACGATTTTTGCTGTTTGTGAGAATAATCAGCTTGTTGGATTTTTTAGTTTTCATAAAATAGATACTTATACAGTGGATATTGGCTTTGGAATGAAACCAAATATGACTGGAAATGGATTAGGATTAGCATTTATAAAAGAAGGTCTAGCTTTTTGTGAACAGAAATATCAACCGAAGTATATAACGTTATCGGTGGTGACATTCAATGAAAGAGCGATAAAGGTTTATAAAAAGATAGGCTTTGAAGCGGTAGGTACTTTTATTCAAAAAACAAATGGGGGTCACTTTGAATTTTTGAAAATGGTTTATCACAATGCTTGTAGGCAATAAAACACCTAACCTGAAATTTGGTAAAAGGAAAGAAGCTAGATGACATTGGCTAACTGTAAAAGCATGATTTGTAAAGGGGGATAAAAGATTCTTTCATCATATTTGTGCTTATATAATATAAAGGAGAGCGAAATGAAAATGAGTAAATTAAGTGAAACGAGTAGATTTGAAAATAGATTTACAGAAGAGATTATTGAGGTGGCAGCTGTTACAGGAGCATCGGGCGTAGGTGCGGGAAGAGCAGGTGATGCTATTTTGTGGAGTGCGTCAATCCCTTTGATTGCATGGAAAGATTTGTGCAATCATGAATTGATTATAGAAGAAAAACTAAGACTTGAATGGTTAGCTGACGATGCAGAATTGAGACGATCAAGAGAATTTTTACAAAAAAATACCGTTGTAAGGTTGCTGGTACGTAGGGCAGAAAATGCGATGATGCTTGTTCAGGTTTTGGATGAAACATATAGAGATAATGAATTAGAAAAGATATTACAAGATTCAATGGAGCCAGTCTATTATCAAGATAAAGTATTAGGTGAATTTGTACTTGACAAAAGTGTGGAGTTATTTGAAAAGCAGATTACTTGGGATGGTGAAAAATGCAGTTTGTCTTTTGATTGGAATAAAGATGAGCGTATGATGACGACGGCTTTAGAAACAGCATATGCACTTTTCGAGGAGAAAAATGAATGGAACAGAAAAATTAAACTGTTTGCAGCAACAGAATTATTGGGGTTAGCAAATGAATGGTTACAGGATAATGATGAGGCAGAGATCGATGAGATTACGCAGGAAATGTTCATTGGTTTTATGGAATTAGAGAGCATAAGTGTTTATTCAGACGGTGATTTTACAATATATTTTGCTGATGGGGATATGTTTTGGGGACATTGTATTATGGTAGATGGAAATATTGATGGGACTCTTAATTCGGTTCATATTGCAGGATAAATTTGTTTAGTGAATGATGAGCTAAGGGGTTTTAAGATAATAAAAAGCAGAGGGGACTCCCCTCTGCTTTTCACTTACCATAATTTAAATCCTTTTGAACCAGGCGGAGCGTTTTGAATCATATCAATAAATGGGATTGTGTAGGCAAATAAAATAAGTAACGCTGTAATACCAATCCAAAGCTTCCAATTATCAAAAACCATCGGTGTACGTTCAGATGCATCGGCTACTTCACCGATTGGGAACTCCGTTTGACCTTTCGGAGCAAAGAAGACAAGGTCTAAGTAAATAATGATCGCAATTACAATTCCTATAAATAAAATTGCTCCCCCGACTGCTTGTGCAATTTGATACGGAATCCATTCAAGTGCTTGTGGTGAATTTCCATATGTAGAAAAAGCAGAGCGGCGAGGTGCTCCAAGTAGTCCGGCAAAGTGCATACCAGCAGACATGAAGAACATGCCGATCGCCCATACGCAAGTTTGGATCATAGCAAGGCGATTCATTTCCTTTGTCATGACGCGTCCTGTTAAATGAGGAATGAGCCAATAACCAATACCGAAGAATGTTAATACGACAGATGTTGCTAATGTTAAATGGAAATGCCCAGTCACCCATACAGTATTATGAACGACTTGGTTTAGTTGGTTACTTGCGTTGACAAGTCCACCGGCACCAGCTGGGATAAACATGAGCATACCGACGAATGGAGCGAAAAATCTAGCATCCCCCCATGGAAGCATTCGAAGCCATCCGAATAGTCCAGTAGCTCCTTTAGAGCGACCAAACTGTTCGAAGGTGGCGAATAAAGAGAAGGCAGTCATTAAGGATGGAATGACAACCATAAATGTTAAGACAACTTGTAAGTATTTCCACCCAGGGTCAATTCCTGGTTCTGTTAATTGGTGGTGAAATCCTACAGGCATAGAAAATAGTAAAAATAAGATGAATGATAAACGAGCTAGTGAATCGCTAAAAATTTTCCCACCAATAATTTTCGGTATAATGACATACCAAGCCATATACGCTGGGAGGAGCCAAAAATAAACGAGCGGATGGCCGAAGTACCAGAATAGTGTTCGGCTAACAAGGACATCGATTTTATCGATAAATCCTAAGCTCCATGGAATGAATTGAATAAGTGCTGCAGCAGCAACGCCGATTGTAGCGACGAGCCATAGCGCCATTGTTACAACGGCCATAAAGCTTAAAAGAGGACCTATTTTTCCTTTATTATGCTTTTTCCATGTTCGATACTGAGCAAACATTGCAAATCCGCTGAACCAACTGCCGACAATAACAAGGGTAAGTCCGATATAAAATCCAGGATGTGCTTTTAATGGGGCGTAAAATGTATAGAGTACGGTTGCTTTATTAAGTAGAATAAAAATGGCAGTAATTGTTGTTCCAATTGTCATAAGCCAAAAGCCAATCCAACCTGTTTGACGAACTCCTTTCGATAGAATACCAGTTGTTTTACTCATACAAGCAAATAAGAAGCCGATAATAAAGAACGTTGTTAATACGAGTCCAAGCAAAACACCATGAGTTGTTAATATTTGATAGTAACCAATACCAGCAGGTAAATTGAATTTTCCAGAGCGAACGAGAACTTGCAATAATCCGCATAGCCCACCTAAAAACAGAGCGATAAAAGCAACATGAATATGAGCTATTGCTAGTTTTGCATCTCGTCTACTTATTTTATCTTGCAGTGCAATCATTTGTCAGTCACCTCCACTTTTGCGCTCATCATATGATGGCCAGTACCACAATACTCATTACAAACAATTAAATACTCCCCAGATTTTTGAAAAACTTGTGAAGCAGTACTTACATATCCAGGTTCAATCATCATGTTGACGTTTGTTCCTGCAATTTCAAAACCATGTACAACATCTTGTGTTGTGACGACAAAATCTACTTTCGCACCTTTTGGTACTTTAATTGTGTTTGGCGTAAAGGAAAATGCTTGTGAAATGATGGTAACTTGATAATGATCTTTCCCAACTTGCTTGACACCAGGATGATCAAAAGGTGCTGTTGCATGGACCTTTTCGGGGTCAATAGTCGTTAAGCAACTTGGTGGTTTGTTTCCCATATAAAAAGCACTAATTCCTAAAACGGCCAAAAATACGAATAGTGAACCGACGCCGAAAACGAGCCAGATTTTTTCGTATTTATGTAAGTGCATATCCCCATCTCCCTTTTCAAAACAATATATTAAAGCCGATTAACAAAAATTTGATAGACACTAAACCAAGTAAAAATAATGAAAAAGCCAACTAAAAAAACGGAGATTAATGTTCCTTTTAATGAGCTTTTTTGACTGTTTTTCGTTTCTTGTTGATGCAATTTATGTTCGCCCATAATACCCCTCCTTGGATAAATGAAATCTTATAATTTCATAATACAAAAAATTTAGATAATTTAACTGTGTCCACATATGCTTTCAAAAAGTGTTCATTGATACAATAAAAACTATGTCTATGATAAGAACTCGTAAAATCGCGGATTCTTACAAGTTTTGGAATGTGAATTTGTGAAAAAAATGTGAAATGAGAGCTTTTTTGAAATTATGGAGAAGGGTGTGTATGATGGAATTTGGATAGCTTTTATTAATGGAAGTTTACAGCCTATGGATAGAAGGATGAACGAGGAGAGATTGTATGAATATGATAAAAACGAGAAGAGAGATAGATTTGATGCGCGAATCTGGGAAATTGCTAGCTTCGTGTCATCAAGAAATTGCAAAGATGCTGCGACCAGGTATCACAACATTGGAAATTGATACATTTGTTGAAACATATTTAGCAAAGTATGGTGCAACGCCTGAACAAAAAGGATATAACGATTATCCATATGCAATATGCGCGTCTGTGAACGATGAGATGTGTCATGGCTTCCCAACTGATAAGTCCTTAAATGAAGGAGATATTGTTACAATTGATATGGTAATAAATTTAAATGGTGCACTTGCTGACTCTGCATGGAGTTATAAAGTAGGAGATATTTCTCATGAGGCAGAAAAATTATTACTAGTAACAGAAAATGCTCTATATAAAGGGATTGAACAAGCGATAGCAGGAAATCATGTTGGGGATATTGGCTATGCAATTGAAAGTTATGTAGCTTCTGAAGGATTCTCTGTCGCAAGGGATTTCACAGGGCATGGGATTGGTAAAGAAATCCATGAGGAACCAGCGATTTTTCATTTTGGAAAGCAAGGGCAAGGACCAGTGTTACAAGAAGGGATGGTAATAACGATTGAACCAATTGTAAATGTAGGTATGCGGTATGCAAAAGTGGATGTAAACGGCTGGACTGCACGGACAATGGATGGAAAGCTATCAGCGCAGTACGAGCATACAATAGCAATTACAAAGGATGGGCCAGTTATTTTAACGCGTCTTTAATAGGGAAATACAAAATGTAAGAGTTTTCAAAAATCGAACAAAAATGGTATTTTTATAAAAAATGTACGTGTTTTTCTTATAAATGCTTTTCAAAGTCAAAAAAGTGCGTTATAATCCTTCTATAAAATAAATAGGTTAGCTACACTCATATAATCGCGGGGATATGGCCTGCAAGTTTCTACCGAAGTACCGTAAATACTTTGACTATGAGTGAGGACGAATATATTGCTGGTTTAGCATTCTTTTTTGCGAAGCTCTAAAAGCGCGTCTCTCACTTGTAACGAGTGGTGGCGGCTTTTAGAGTTTTTTTATTGCATAAGAGGAGGAACAAACATGAAAGTATTACAAGAAAAGATTTTAAATGAAGGAACGGTTTTATCTGGTGATGTATTAAAAGTAGATGCATTTTTAAATCATCAAATTGATCCAGTGCTTATGCAAGAAATCGGAAAAGAGTTTGCACAGCGTTTTAAAGAAGAGAACATTACAAAAATCGTGACGATTGAATCTTCAGGAATTGCACCGGCAGTTATGGCAGCTCTAGAGCTTGGTGTAAAAGTAATCTTTGCAAGAAAGCGTAAATCGTTAACGTTACAAGATAATATGTATGTGGCGAAAGTATACTCATTTACAAAACAAGAAACGAATGAAATTTCATTATCTAGAAATCATATCCATGAAAACGATCGTGTCTTAATCATTGATGACTTTTTAGCAAATGGTCAAGCTGCTTTAGGCTTAATGAGTTTAGTAGAGCAAGCTGGAGCAAGTATTGCTGGAATTGGAATTGTTATTGAAAAAGCATTTCAAGATGGAGGAAAGAAACTGCGTGAGAATGGCGTTCGTGTAGAATCACTTGCAGAAATTGCATCACTTGATAACGGTACTGTTACATTTGCTTTGCAAGAGACTGCGGAGGTGAAATAATCATGAAGCAGCACCCATTTAAAATCGCATCCCTTGGCGTGCAGCATATGCTTGCCATGTATGCGGGAGCAATTATTGTTCCTCTTATTGTTGGCGGAGGACTTGGTTTAAATCAGCGAGAACTGACGTACTTAGTATCTATCGATTTATTAATGTGTGGTGTCGCAACGATTTTACAAGCGTTATCGAATCGTTTTTTCGGAATTGGTCTTCCCGTTGTACTCGGTTGTACGTTTACAGCAGTTGGACCGATGATTGCTATCGGTAAGCAGTACGGTGTTTCTTCTATATATGGAGCAATTATTGCAGCAGGACTGTTCGTTGTTATTTTTGCAAAGCTATTCGGAAAGCTTGTGAAACTATTCCCGCCTGTTGTAACGGGTTCGGTTGTTACAGTGATTGGGGTTACATTAGTCCCAGCAGCGATTAATGATATGGCTGGAGGAGTAGGTAGTAAAGATTTTGGGAGTCTTGAAAACTTAGCATTAGCATTCGGTGTCTTATTATTTATTATAATTATGTATCGTTTCTTTGATGGGTTTATCCGCTCTATTTCTATTTTACTTGGTCTTTTATTTGGTACAATTATAGCAGCATTTATGGGGAAAGTGAGCCTGCAAGCAGTTGGAGAAGCCGATTGGTTTCACAGTATTCAGCCGTTTTACTTTGGTACACCAACATTTGAATTAACACCGGTTATTACAATGATTCTTGTTGCTTGTGTTGGAATTGTAGAAGCAACTGGTGTGTATTTCGCTTTATCTGATATATGTAACAAAAAGATTGGTGAGAAAGAGTTAACGAAGGGTTACCGTGCCGAAGGATTGGCGATGATTTTAGGCGGTATTTTTAATGCATTTCCTTATACAACTTATTCTCAAAACGTCGGTCTTGTTCAATTAACAGGTGTACGAAATCGCGTGATCATTTATACATGCGGTGGGATGTTAATCGTGCTTGGTTTTATTCCTAAAATTGCAGCTATCACAACGATTATTCCAAAACCAGTGCTTGGTGGTGCTATGCTAGCGATGTTTGGAATGGTTATGGCATACGGAATTAAAATGTTAAGCAGCGTAGACTTTGCTAAGCAAGAAAATTTATTAATTGTAGCATGTTCTGTTGGAATCGGACTTGGTGTAACAGTTGTTCCAACGTTATTCTCTCAGCTTCCAGAAAGCATTCGTATTTTAACAGATAACGGAATTGTGCTTGGAAGTGCGTCGGCGGTACTATTAAATATCGTGTTTAATATGATTCCGCAGCGCAAAGCGAAAACAAAAGAAGAGCAAATTCCAGTGCAAAGTGCTGTAACAGAAGCATAAACAAAAAGCAAGGTTCTCATTAAGAGACCTTGCTTTTCTTTTTTAGAGGCATCATTTTTCCATATGTACCTAGGCGCCAAATATATTCAAGTGGACCGTACTGATAATGAGAGAGCCACCAGCGACTAATAAAGATTTGTAATGTATAAAAACCGATGCAAAATATTGGGCCGATCCATAATGGTACTGGCAAGTAATTTTTGAAAACTAGACCAAACACAAGTAATGTGATGATTGTCTGTGAAATGTAATTGGTTAATGCCATTCGTCCTACATATTGGAATGGACGTAATAGCTTTTGCCATCTTTCTCGCTGTAATAAACGCATAAGTGTGAAAATGTAAAAGATAAATAATGTTTTCCCGCTAAACATTGTAAGACCGTACATGTGGATTGGCTCGTATGGTTGTTTTGCCACAAAGTAGCGAATCATGAAGAACCACATAGGTAATGTTAAAACGAACATAATGATTTGCCATTTTTTTAGTTTTGGATCTAGTTCCTTCGTTCGGCGGAAAATGTCTTTTTTGCCAGCATATAGACCGAGTAAGAATAATCCAACTATTTCTGGAAGCATAGAAAGGTTTGTCTGGATTACTTCAGAATAAAAGTCTGTAAAGCGATCTTGCACTTGTACTCCCCAATTTTCTAAAGGCATAATGGGGAGGGAAGTTCTTAATTCTTCTATTGGTATAAACATAAGGATTAAACTCATTAGTAGCATGAAAAATTGGAAAAGTCCTAATAAAACCAAAGCCCATATTAAAACAGTACGAGGCTTTCTTTTATAAAAGAAAAATAAGAAAAATCCTGCAATTGCATAGCTATGTAAAATATCCCCATCCCATAAAAGGACGTAATGTAAGAAACCAAACAACAATAAGATGAGAAGTCGACGGACAAATAATGTTTTTGGATGATCTGTTTTTGTCTCAGCACGTTGCATGAAAATGTAAAATCCTAGTCCAAACAAAAATGAAAAAATAGTATAAAACTTTGTTTGAATAAACATGTCGTAAAATAGGCGGATATAACTGTCTATCCCTTCATAACTTCCGGTGATTTCACTAGTGTCAACACCAGCAATAACAGGCCAGTTAACAAGAAAAATACCAAGTATAGCAATTCCCCGAATAATATCGATAGAATGAATCCTCTCGCCTTGTGAAATATTTTGTGTCATTATTTTCCTCCTTTAAGTCAATCCCTTTTATTATACAAAATGTAAACAAAAGGAGATAGGGGTATTTCCAATTTTTGAAACTATTAAGATGTGTATGATGAGATATAATAAGAGTGCACAACAAGTTTTTCACTCCTTTAAAACAGGCAGTAAAAAGCCCCTTCTTTCAAAGGGGCTTTCTTTTTGAAAAAAATTATTGATAATGATTCTCTTTAATGATAAAATGAATGTAAAATTGATAATCATTATCAGAAAAAGGTTGGTGTGTTAAATATGATGTATACATTAATTGCAGGAACGGTTGTTGTATATGCTGTCATTACAAAGTATGTGTTAAATGAGGTTGGAACAACAAAATGAATAATCTCACATAAAATCCCTTTCATTTGTCAAAATAATGAAGGGGATTTTTTATTTTTGATGTGAATATGCTGAAAATTTAGTATGATAATAGGGTATATACATCTTGGAATAAAGGGGATCAAGGGGATGACAAACATAGTACAGACAAACAGTATGAAAAAACTTGTTTGTTTTTATGAAGAATGGCAGAAGCATGGTGATACAGAAAATAGCTTGAAGTTGTTTGAGGTAATGCAAAAATATAAAGAAGAACAGCTTATGATTGCATTTTGTGGCCATTTTTCTGCTGGGAAATCGACGATGATGAATCACTTATATAAAGCGCAGCTATTGCCGACAAGTCCGATTCCAACAAGTGCAAATGTAGTTAAAATTGAAAAGGGACAGGATCGTGTTGTTGTTACAGTGAAATCTGGAGAGCACTATGAATATGACGGTGCGTATTCGGCAGAAGAGTTGAAGCAGCTTTGTAAAAATGGTGATGAAATAATTGGCGTTCATATTTACCGAAATGATGCACCAATTCCTGATGGTGTCATACTTGTTGACACACCTGGAATTGATTCGACAGACGACGCGCATCAATTAGCAACAGAATCAACGCTCCATCTTGCGGACGTTATTTTTTACATGATGGACTATAACCATGTTCAATCAGAAGTGAACTTGCAGTTTGTGAAAGAATTAAAGCAGCGTAATAAAACGGTGTATCTTGTTGTCAATCAAATTGATAAGCATAAAGAAAATGAGCTGTCATTTGAGAGTTATAGGCAAAGTGTGAAACAATCATTCTCTAATTGGGATATTGAAGTAGATGGTATTTTTTATACTTCTTTACGAATGACGAACCATCCGCACAATGAAATTCAAAAATTAGAGAATTTGCTTTCTTCTATTATGAAAGAGCGTGAACAATATGTGAGCAATGGTATGGAAAGAGAAACAGAATATTTATTACAAGAGCATTTTTCATTCGTTCTTTCAGAAAATGAAAAACAGCTTATGCCATATGAAAAAGAATTAGCATCACCGTTATCGCTTTCAGAAGTAATGGAAAAGAAGGAAGAGCTTCTTGAAAATAAACGACGTGTGGCTAATAAAGAATCCGATGTAAAAAATGAGTTTATAAAAGGTTTGCAAGCAATATTAGATAACGCTTACTTAATGCCGTTTGAAATGAGAGAGCTAGCGAATCAATATTTAGAAACGAAACTAACAAAATTTAAAGTCGGTTTATTATTTGCAAAAGGAAAAACAGAGCAAGAAAAACAGCGGCGCTTAGATGCATTTTATTCAGCACTAGAGAAGACCGTTGAAACGCAGCTTGATTTCCATGTAAAAGAGTTTATTGTAGCTTTCTTAAAAGGTGAAGGGTTGTTTACAGAAGAAGTAGGAAAAGACATATATGCAATGCAAAGTTCTTTTAATCCCGAATTATTAGCAGAAACAATTAAACAAGGTGCAGGATTTACAGGAGATTACTTGCTTCTGTATACAGCAGATGTTGCAAATGAGCTAAAGAAAAGATACTTTATGAAAGCGCAGCAGATTTTCGAGAAGAGTACGAGTGTTTTACAGGAAAAGGTCAAAGAAGAGATTGTTCACATTGAAGAAGAAATTGAACAATATGCGGTATTGCAGACGGCAAAAGAAACAAAATTACAATATGTTAAAGCGTATGATAAATACGAAAATTACTTACAAGGTATTTGGGGCGATCATGTACCAGTGCCAGATGGATTACAAATAGAAGAAGTATTGCAAGGTAAGAAGCAGGTTGTAAATGAGAAGTTTACATTACAAGAACAAGAGGTGCGAAGTGATAGTATTTCTTATAATGAAGAAAATGTAAAAACGACAGCAACATTAAATATTCATCGTATATTAGAACAAGTAAAAGGTGCGGAAACGATATTAGAAACTCTTCCTACGCTTAAACATTTGCATCAAGAAGTTGTTGGGAAAAGAAAACGTGTGGAAACGAAGCAATTTACAGTAGCGCTATTTGGGGCGTTTAGTGCAGGGAAATCATCATTTGCAAATGCTTTGCTTGGTGAAAATGTGCTCCCAGTGTCACCAAATCCGACAACGGCGACGATCAATCAAATTTTGCCAATTACAGAAGAGAAACCTCACGGTACGGTGGTTGTTCAATTTAAATCAAAGCAAGCATTGTTAGAAGATATGAAAGCAGTTTATAAACTGTTTCATTATGAAATAGCAACATTGGAAGAAGCGTTATCACAAATAGATACAATCATCCAGTATCCGTCACCAAGTGGAAAGCAAAAAACAACATTTAGTTTTTTACGTGCGGTACAAAGAGGTTATCAGGCAGTTTCTAACAACTTAGGGGAACAAGTACAAGTTACGTTAGAAGAATTTGCTGAGTATGTAGCGAATGAAGAAAAGTCATGTTTTGTGGAATATATGGAACTCTACTATGATTGTGCTTTAACGAGACAAGGGGTTGCTCTTGTTGATACGCCGGGAGCAGATTCTATTAATGCCCGTCATACAGATGTTGCATTCCAATACATAAAAAATGCGGATGCAATTTTATTCGTAACGTATTACAATCATGTCTTTTCAAGAGCAGATCGTGAATTTTTAATTCAGCTTGGTCGTGTGAAAGATACATTTGCACTTGATAAAATGTTCTTCTTGATTAATGCAGCGGACTTAGCGCAGTCTGAGGATGAACTTGAAATGGTAAAAGGATATATTGCAGATCAGCTCTTGCAATATGGTATTCGAAATCCGCGCTTGTTTGCAATTTCAAGCTTATGTGCACTGAAAGAGAAACAAGGAAAGAGTATTTCAAAAGAACAGTATGGAATCTTGCAAAATTCGGGAATTACAAAGTTTGAGGAATCATTTACATCCTTTATGATGCGTGATTTAATGCTCGTGTCTGTACATTCTTTATATAGTGCACTGCAAAGCGCAGATCAACTTCTTGCAAACATGATACAAGGAGCCAAGCAAGGAAATGATGAAAAAGAAAAGCAAATAAAAAAATATGAAGCAGAACGTGAGCAGCTACTTCATATTATTTCATCGTATAGTGTACTTGCAGAAGAACAGGCAATGCAAAATGAAGTGAAAGAACTGTTGTATTATGTACAGCAACGTTTATTTTTACGTTATAATGATGTGTTTACTGAATTTATTAACCCAGCATCGCTTCGAACAGATGGAAATGTAAAAATTAAGTTGCAAGAATGCCTCATGGAGCTTGTATCCTTCATTCAGCATGATTTGGTGCAAGAGATGCGAGCAACTTCACTGCGTCTTGAAAGATGGATTGATGAAACGATGCAGCGTGCAGGGGATGAAATTGCAGTAAAATGTAAGGCGGAAAATAAATCTATCTCTATGAATGGAACAGCGGATTATGAGTACCAAGTTATTACACATAAAGAGCCGTTTCCTTCTATAGAAATAAAAGATTTTAAAAAGGCATTATCCCATTTTAAAAACGAGAAAAGCTTTTTTGAGAAAAATGATAAAGCAGTCATGCAAGAAGATACGAAGGAATCACTCGAGCCTTTCGTATCCCAATATGTAGCGGATGAAGAAGAATTATTTATTCATCACTATAAACAAGAATGGGAAGTGAAGTGGGACCTATTCCGAGAAGTGATGCAGCAAGATGTTAAGCAATATTATGAAAGTGTATTATTCGCTTTAGCAGAAACAATTGATGTATCGCTATATGAACAAAGTAAGGGACAATTACAGAAACAATTAGCAGCAATCGAAAAAGAAATTCATATTGTATAACTTCTATGAAAAAAAGATTTGTTCAATTTTCTTTTGTAATACAGCATCCAGTGATTTTACGAATCCTGCAAATTCATCTGTAGAAATCATATGAGTAAGAACTAATCGTCTACCATCTGGTGTTTCACCGCATAAGACGAATGAAGAAAACTCATATGGTTTTCCTTCTACAACTAATTTTGGATAGGAATATGTTCCATTTTTCTTTTTCTTTCCATCAATTGAGATGACGTTGCACTTTTTCTCATTGTTGTCCATGGTGAATCCCTCCTTTGTATTACTTATGGTAGACAAGGTGGGTTTAGAACAAGAGAGAAAGGAGAAATTTTATGGGAATTGTAATAGAGCGTATTTCTAAAGAGATTGCACCGAAGTCGCTGTTATTGCTTGCCGATCCAAGTGAACGTCAAATCAATTCATATCTCCAGCGCGGTCTTATCTATGCTATGAAAGAGGAAGAAAAGGTAATAGGTGTATATGTATTGCTTCAAACAAGGCCACGAGCAATGGAAATTATGAATATTGCTGTTTTGGAAGAGTTACAAGGACAAGGCATTGGGAGACAATTGTTACAACATGCGATTATAACTGCGAAAGAACATCATATGCATACACTTGAAGTTGGGACAGGAAATTCTAGTGTTTCGCAGCTTGCATTATATCAAAAATGTGGTTTTCGTATTTTTTCTATTGATTTTGATTACTTTTCAAAGCATTATGAAGAAGAGATTATTGAAAATGGAATTGTATGTCGTGATATGATTCGGCTTACAATGGAACTCACGTAGTCATTTTCTTATGAAGAACTGGCAAGAAAGTACAAATTTTACTTAGGGGGAAGAGAAGATGGAAGTACATAAAGCAATTACAGCACATTCTCGTAAACAAAATGAAATTGTGACAACATTTTTACAGCTAGAAGCACAGCGTGAAGCGGCAATTGAAGCGGCGGTAGCACTTGCTTCAAATGGAAAACATTTCTCAGTAGATGCAATTAATATGGTAACAAAGCAAATCAATGACCTTGCTAAACGAGGTGTTGCACCGCAACGTAAAATTGTAACAGAAGATATGGTTATGGAGTATGTAAGTCGCCTGCAAGAGAAAGAAGGTCGTTAAGCATGATTGTTACAGTCGAATGGTTACGAGAGCATATAGAGGATGAACATGTTCGCATAGTTGATTGTCGTTTTGACTTAGCTAATCCAAATTGGGGACGAGAACAGTATGAAAAAGAACATATTCCCCATGCACTATATTTTGACTTGAATCTTGATTTATCCAGTCCTATTACGGAGCATGGTGGCCGTCATCCACTCCCGAACCTTGAGGATTTTGCCGAAAAGCTTTCTCAAGCTGGTATTGATGAACATACAACAGTTGTTGCATATGACAGTCAAGCTGGTGCAATGGCTTCGCGTCTATGGTGGCTATTAACATATGTAGGACATCAAAAAACATATGTGTTAAATGGTGGTTTTCCTACTTGGAAAGAACAAAATTTATCTACAACAGCGGAAGTTCCAACATTTGAACGAAAACATTTTATGCCAAACGTACAAGAAAGCTTACTTGTAACGATGGAAGATGTGAAAGAAAAGATTCGTGCAAATGCAGATATTACGTTAATTGATTCTAGGGAGCCAAAGCGTTATGCTGGTGCCGAAGAACTTGTCGATCATAGTGCTGGTCACATTCCGACGGCAGAAAACTATTTTTGGAAAGATGGAATCACAGCGGAAGGACAGTTCAAAAATAAAGATGAGCAAGAGGAACGTTTCCATCATCTTAATAAAGAGAAGGAAACAATCGTTTATTGCGGATCTGGTGTAACAGCATGTCCGAATGTATTAGCGCTACAAACAGCTGGTTTCCGTAATGTGAAGTTATATGCTGGAAGCTGGAGTGATTGGATTTCTTATCCAGAAAATCAAATTGTAAAAGAAGGACAGTAACCCCTTGCATGCAAAAATATTTTGTATTAAAATAAGGGCACAAGCAAGAAATTGCTTCAAAATATTACATTTTACACATTGCATACAATGTGATAAGATAACGACAAGTAAATAAAACATCCTGCGGTGTACGTAACTTATTTATGTCTAAAACCGATGTTAGTTATACGGAAGCTCAACATTTAGCGACCATCATCAAGCCTTCTTTGTGAAGGAAGATATATGGTAGCTGTGAGGGCATCCACCTGCGAGTAGCGGGTTTTTGGACATTTACGAGGGACGGCACGTGCGGGGGTCTTATTTTAACTAACATTATATAAAATTCCTACGGTGTACGTAGCTTATGTATGTCTTAAACCAATGAGTATAATACGGAAGTTCAATATTTAAATGGAAACAGCACGCCGTCTTTTTAAGAAGGAAACTGCAAACATTTGTGAGGACATCCACCTGTGAGAGCAGGTTTATGGACATCTAGAGATAACGGCATGTGTGGGACTATATAAAAACCTTACGTTTTATACGTAAGGTTTTTTGGTTGTGGGAACTTTTTTATCAGCGTACTTGAAATGATTTAAATTTCGTTGTGTGGGAACTATAAAAAATATTAGAAATAAAGCGAAACTCCTACTGATGGGAGTTTCGCTTTATCATTTTAACCGAGAAGCCCCCTTCCTCTAAACGAAGTGAAGGTGGGGGATGAATCGGTTTTTTCTTTTTTTAAGAAAATTACATTTTTTAGAACATACGTTTCATTTTGTTGTATAATTGTCT
>NZ_NVPR01000037.1 GCF_002551815.1 Bacillus sp. AFS098217 | reverse complement strand
GCCTGTATTAAGGCAAAATGAGGTTTGAACAAGAAAAGTCCCCTTGGTATGATACGAGGTGCCCCATGTTGCGCAACATAAGGACCCTTAATTGAAACCAAGGAGGACTCAAAGTGAAGTATAAACAAAACCAAAAGATTTTACAACTAACGGACGAAACTTTAATTGTGGGAATTGATATAGCTAAACATAAGCATGTGGCAAGAGCTCAAGATTTCAGAGGAATCCAATTTGGAAAAGCACTTACCTTTGAAAATTCCTACTTAGGCTTTAGGAGTCTCACCTCCTGGATGAACAGCCTGAAGGATCAACACCATAAGCACGAAATCATCATCGGAATGGAACCTACAGGCCACTACTGGCTTCCATTAGCGTATTGGTTAAAAGAACAGGAAATAAAGGTTGTGGTCGTGAACCCAGCCCATGTAAAGAAGTCAAAGGAGCTTGACGACAACTCCCCTACCAAAAATGATGTAAAAGATGCAAGGGTCATTTCACGGCTCATTGAGGATGGCCGTTATTCTGAACCCTATTTACCTGAAGGAATATATGCCGATCTTCGTGAAGGAATGAACCTGTATGACCAGCTCATGAAGGACCTTCAGACTGTTCAGGGACGCGTTCACCAGTGGATTGACCGGTACTTTCCTGAGTACATAAAAATCTTTAAGGATTGGGAGGGAAAAGCCGCTTTACAAGTATTACGAATGGGTTTATTTCCAGATGAAATCGTCAAGTGCTCAGAAGAAGAGATTCTTGCCAAAATACGAGAAGAAGTCAAACGGGGAGTTGGAATGAAAAAAGTCCGGCAGATTAAAGACGCTGCCAGGAGTTCGATTGGGCTCAAAGAAGGAAGACATCTGGCCAGATTGAAATTAAATACGCTCATGACCCAATATGATTTGATTCAAAATGAAATCAGCACCGTATGGGAGAAAATAAAAGAGATTCTCCGACAGATTCCTGCAGTGAAAGAAATGGCGGAAATATCAGGAATTGGAGAAAAAACCGTTGCCGCATTCTTTGCGGAAATAGGTGACTTACAAAATTATGACCATCCGAATCAAATTATTAAATTAGCGGGGCTGAATCTGAAATTGGCGACATCTGGGAAGTGGAAAGGTCGAACCGTTATAACGAAGAGAGGACGACCTAAATTACGCGCTTTATTGTTTAAGGTGATTCTGCCATTGGTTTCTAAAAACCCTGCGTTTAAGACATTACATCAATACTTTATAACGAGAAATGATAATCCGTTGAAAAAGAAACAATCACTGATCGCTTTGTGTTGTAAATTGATTCGAATATTGTTTACCATTGGAAAAAAGCAAATCACCTTTTGTCCTGAAAAAATGTTAAAAGATATCCCTCATTTCGGCTTACAAGAAACCGCGTAAAGCTAGGTAGATTTTTAGTAGAATTGGCTTAATCAGTCATTGTTTTTAAGACTTGGACATCAGAAGCTAGGAGCAGTCGGCAAACGATCAAACAATTGGGCAAAGACCCTGCAAAAAAGCATCGCCGACCCCGCTTCATGGATAGGCAGAACGAAGGAATGTATGCGCATAGGACGCTGTGAGATATGGGAGGGTGTGCCGCCATGAATAGTGTGGGATCCATAAGCTACCATATCATTCATCATAATCCTTTTTCTGTAAAAAGGAGAAGAAGGGTTTATTTAAGTATGCCTCCTCCACCTAAACGGAAATGAAATACTGCTCATTCACAAGATGTTCATAAAAAGAAATTTAAAATACTGAGAAAAACCAAGAAAACAAGAGAAAAACCTTACTTTAATGAGGGAGTTTGAT
>NZ_NVPR01000036.1 GCF_002551815.1 Bacillus sp. AFS098217 | reverse complement strand
TTTGTATTTCTTAATTATACAAAAATGTACCCTACATAGAGAGACTTTTTTTAGTGCCTCCTCTATAGGGTACATTTTACTTCTATACATGGCCAGATGCTCTCTCCCTCCTAAAAAGGGGGGTATATCGTTTTTTTAATTGATGTATATATATAACATACCTCGCTACTCATTCTCTTCTACCTTTCTAAACTGCCATTTCGGCCAATAGTTCACAAAAAAGTATATAAACTGTCCTATTACAAAAAGAATAAATGGCGTTCCAGCTCTCCCGTAAACAATCAAATTATACATACCCCATATCGCTAAGCTTATGGCATAAAATACCCCTAAATATTTAAAGGCTTTATCTGATTGATGTCTTTCGTATTCATCTTGCATTCTCATTCTCTCTTCCCCCTTAATCCAACGTAAATATCTCTTCCACCTTCATCCCAAAATATTTGGCAATCTTCAGCGACAATTCCAAGCTCGGATTGTAATGGTAATTTTCAATTGCTACAATCGTTTGCCTTGTCACTTGCATTGCTTTTGCCATTTCAATTTGCGTTATGTGATTTTGCTTTCTTAATTCTTTAATTTTGTTTTTTACACTCATAAGATCCACCTTTAAAAGTAAAGATATCTTTACTTTTATTATAAATATTTTCCAATTTTAAGTAAAGATATCTTTACAAAATAGAGGGAAATATTTTAGCAATATGGAAATATGTAAAGAAACTATTTCTTATCGGAGGCTACCAACATGTTCGAAAGATCTATGATTCAAACTATTTTGCAGAATTTCGATATACTACAAGAACCGTTTCACTACGAAGTCATACGCGCTTCCAAAGACAAAGATACCCTCATCACATGTTCAACACCGATAAAAAAAGTACTAATCCGATTTTACAAAGACTCTTTCACTACAATTGATGGCCTTCAAACACAAGGACTACTTTGCCGCGCCTTTATTGAAAACGGAATTCCAGTACCTGGGCGCTTCCAAACAAACGATGGACTATACTATTTACCTGCCCATACAATCAAAAATTCTTTTCCTGTTACAGTAGAAGAATGGATGCCAGGAAGAGAGTTAGAGGACCAAGAAGTGAATAAGCAATTATTACATACACTGGGTAAACTACTAGGTAAAACACATAAAATTTCTGAGACATATGATATCCATTTTAAATACGGAACTTATTGGGGGATGTTCGGCGGAAACACTTCAGATGTACCTGGCATTTATGATGATGTGGAATTAGAGGCAAATAGTCTAAAGGAAAGTTTACAGCGAAAAGAAATCAATCAAGCACTAGTAGAAGAAGTTTTTCTTCAGTTTTATGAAAAACGAGCGACCTTGCAAAAGTTGTGGAATACTCTTCCGAAAGGTGCAGTGCAAGGTGACTTCTCTCCAAACAATATTTTGCTAAATCATAACAGTGCATTTCAATCCCTTATTGATTTCAATATTGCTGGTGATGAAGTTTTCATTAACCATCTCGCCGGAGAAGCTATTTTTTTAGCATATGAACTTATGGGGGATGAACAAGACGACTGGTTTTATGAATTTTTATCAGCCTATATGAAAGAGCGACCATTATCTACACTTGAAAAGGAAGCCTTACCTCTTATCATACAAGTTGTACGCCCATTTCGCTTTAGACGTACACAAAAGATTATCCAGCTTGTGAAAGAAGAACAATTTACTGAAGTAGAAAAAGAATTATCCATTATGATTGGCCTTTTACATTGTGATGTGGAAGCATTTATGAAATAGAAAAGGAGNNCTCCTTTTCTATTTCATAAAGCCTAACGCATATACAAGAATATACCCGAGAACAGAAAGACAAACAGATCCTATTAACCCTGCGACAAATGCTCTACTTCCTAATTTACGGAACGTCCTAAACTCTACATTTAAACCAAGCCCCGCCATTGCCATCGCAATGAGCATGTAAGCAAGGACTACGATATAACCTGCAACGAACTCCGGTATAATTCCTAACGAATGAACCGCACTCATTGCTAAAAAACCAAAGATAAACCATGGAATTGGAAGGTCACGCCATGAACCCTTTTGCTTGTTACCTTCGCTGCGTCCAAACCATATTCCAATTAAAATCGCCACTGGTACAAGCATAGCAACGCGCGTTAACTTTACAATAACCGCGATATCAACAGACGTGCTTCCGCCTGGCGCCGCCGCGGCGATAACGTGTGCAATTTCATGCAGCGTCGCTCCAGAGAATACCCCGTAACCATATGGAGATAGACCAAGAACCGGATACAATAAAGTATAAATCAGTGTAAAAATTGTACCTAGAATTGCAATAATTGCCGCACCGACCGCCGTTTCATCGTCCTTCGCTTTCACTTGCGGTGCAATTGCCACGACCGCGGCCGCGCCGCAAATTGCTGTCCCGCATGCTGTTAAAATTCCAAGCGTCTTATCTACTTTAAAAACACGCGTTAATGTGTATACAACAACAATTGTAAAGGCAATAACAATTGCGGCAATAACCAACACCTTTGGTCCTGCCTTAGCAATATCAACTAAATTTAATCTCATACCAAGTAAAATAATTCCGAAGCGAAGTAACTTCTTACTCGCAAAACTCGTTCCTGCGATTGCTTCATAAGGTATACCAATTGTAGCTCTCCAAATCATCCCAATTAGAATAGCAATTACTAATTGTCCCATAATATTTAAAAATGGAAGCTCCGCTAAATATTTCGCGACAATGGCAATCAATAACGTAATCCCAATTCCTTGCGAAAAACCGAGACGCTTCTTCTTTTGTATAACAAGTGTCTGTTCCACTTTATACCACCCCAATAATCGTATTGAAACATGCATGTTCTTTATATTTACATTATAGAAGAGATTCAATAATAAGTTTAATATCAATATACAATCTCAATCATCATAAAAACTTATGATAAAATGAAAGAAAAAGCAGAAGCAGTGCACCTACACAGTCATAACACTATAAGTAAAGGGGTAAGGCCAATGAACGTCGATATTTTAAAAATATTTGTTACCGTTGTCGAGCAACAACATTTCTCTCGTGCTGCGGAACTATTAAACCTTTCACAACCAGGCGTCAGCATGCATATTCGCAATTTAGAAAACGAATTTGGTACTACGCTCATTCAGCGCTCTCCAAAACATGTTCAAGTTACGGAAGCTGGCAACATTTTATACACACATGCAAAGCAGATGCTATCTCTTTATGAAGAGGCAAAACAAGAAATTAACGAATTACATAATGTTGTGACAGGAACACTGCGTATCGGGGCTAGCTTTACAATTGGTGAATACTTACTTCCAAAAATATTAGCACGTTACGCTAACGAGAATCCGCGCGTAGAAGTACATACATTCATCTCCAATACAGAAGAAGTCCTTCAAAACATTCGTTCCAATCAAATTGATATTGGCTTAGTAGAAGGACAAGTCGTATATACCAATATGAATGTAGAAACCTTTATGGAAGATGAAATGAAACTTGTCGTCCCGCCCAATCATCCCCTGCTGCGTACACAAGCAATCAACGAAACATCCTTACAAGATCAAGTATGGATTCTCAGAGAAACTGGCTCTGGAACACGCGCCTATAGCGATCGCTTTATCCATCAGCATCATTTAAAAATGAAGCGTTTCTTTACATTTAGCAGTATTCAAAGTGTAAAAGAAGCCGTTGCCGCGGGGCTTGGCATCGCAATACTTTCTGACTGGACCGTAAGAAAAGAGCTGCAAGCGAGAGAGCTTTTTCATGTCGAAGTTCCAAACGAAAAACTCATT
Source organism: Bacillus sp. AFS098217 (assembly GCF_002551815.1). Classification (GTDB taxonomy): domain Bacteria; phylum Bacillota; class Bacilli; order Bacillales; family Bacillaceae_G; genus Bacillus_A. The sequence goes on along the minus strand of NZ_NVPR01000036.1, from coordinate 31,851 downwards.
CGTCCTTTCTCCATCGTTCGCGGTAAATACTTTATCCCTTCCAAAGCCATTCAAGTCTTTTTAGATCATGTTCAATTATTTGCCCAAAAACAGAGTTGACCTTCACATTATCTATACGAAGGGAGTGAAATGCAGTACAGATTGGAGAATGAACAAAAGGAAAACTATTCAAATTATCGTGAACAAAAGGAACGTGAGAGAATACAAAAACAAGCCGAATATGATAAATGCGTACAAGGAAAGAAACGTCTAGAACAATCTATTTTACACAAAAAACAGCGTGCTTCTACACAATATACGATATACGTAAACATACAACAAAGCCGTGCATTAAGCACGGCTTCTTTCTTTATATTCTATATACGGACAGCTGTGCCGCTTACCGCAACCATCAGCATTCCTTCACGAACTACTTCATAATCAACATCAATACCAACAATCGCATTTGCACCTTTTTGCTTCGCAAGAGTTTTCATCTCTTCCATCGCAATATCACGCGCTTCCTTTAGTTTACTTTCATATGCACCTGCGCGGCCCCCGACAACGTCACGAACAGAAGCGAATAAATCACGTACAATATTTGCACCCATAATTGCTTCACCATTGACAATGTCAATATACTCGATAATTTCTTTCCCTTGAATAGTAGAAGTTGTTGTAACGATCATAATATATTTCCTCCTATGTATTAAGCTTATAAATGTTACAAAAGCCTTAACTTGCGCAATGCTTTCCGTTAATATAATACGCTGACTCTGTGAAAACCGTAAACACAACCTCTACTTCAGGAAGTCCAAAATCCATTAAATATGTAGTAATGGCATTGGCAAATCGATTACGAATTTCTTGTCCACGCTCGAACCATTTTACTTCAATAAGAGGGAATGCCTCTATTTCTTCCCCATTGTATACAAATGTAGAACTTGGTAGTTCCAACGTAAAATTATCCGCACCACACTCACAAACCTCTGCAAGTTCTTCCACTAATGGTTTACTTATACTCTTTAATTGCTCAGTAGTAATTCCACGAAATACAATATGCGGCAAAAAAATCCCTCCGTTACATGGCTTTATTCTATATTTCTCCATATCATAGCACAATGTGTTTCGCTGTACCAGAAATCTATCGGCTCTCCTAATTTTCCCACTTTCCCATCTTAACTCCTACAATTGCAGGTTTTTATCCCGCATTAACGGACAGTAAGATTCTCACTGACGGAAGTTTCACTTTATTTCTTTCTCATTACGCCAACTTCAAAATAACTACATTACATTGTATTAATGATCTCATGCTTTTCTTTTGATTTTCTATAATCTTCACCCTAAAATAATTTAAGAGATTTATTCTTACTTTCTTACACATACTTAAAAGTAGGAGACTTCTTTCGAATTATGTTAAAATCTTCTAAGATACTATTTATACATTGATAAAGGTGAGGGTACCCAGTGAACAAGAACGACAATACACATTGCACTATAGTTATATTTGGAGCAACAGGCGATTTAGCAAAGAGAAAATTATTCCCTTCTATATATAGCCTATATAAAAAAGGACAGCTCTCTAAAAATTTTGCTGTTGTTGGTGTGGCGAGACGTGAATGGAGTGATGATGTATTTCGTGAAAATGTATTTTCCTCTATTCAAGAGTCAAAAATTAAACCTGGGAATGATTTAGATGAATTTTTAACTCATTTCCGATACTTATCGTTTGATGTTACGAATACCGCTTCGTACCAAGATTTGAATACGTTACTTACTAACCTAGAAGAACAATTCAATATTCCAGGAAACAGAATGTATTATATGGCAATGGCTCCTGAATTTTTCGGAACAATCGCTTCTTACTTGAAATCAGAAGGTGTGACAAACTCAAACGGTTGGAATCGATTGATTATTGAAAAGCCTTTTGGACATGACTTGCCATCCGCACAAAAATTAAACGAAAAACTTCGTCAAGCATTTGCGGAAGATGAGATTTATCGCATTGACCATTATCTAGGAAAAGAAATGGTTCAAAATATTGGCGTCATTCGTTTTGCAAATGCAATATTTGAATCACTATGGAACAATAAGTACATCTCTAATATTCAAATTACATCCAGTGAATCTTTAGGTGTAGAGGACCGCGGAGGTTATTATGACCATTCCGGTGCTTTAAGAGATATGGTACAAAATCATATGGTACAAATGGTTGCTTTACTGGCGATGGAACCGCCAATTCGTTTAACAACAGAAGAAATCCGAAGCGAAAAAATTAAAGTATTGCGCGCACTTCGACCAATAACAGTAGAAGAAGTTGATCAATATTTTGTACGAAGTCAGTATGGACCAGGAACAATCAATGGAAAAGAAGTTCCTGGGTACAGAAGCGAAAGTAAAGTGGATCCAAACTCAAGAACAGAAACATTTGTGGCAGGTAAATTATTAATAGACAATTTCCGCTGGGCAGGTGTGCCGTTCTACATTCGTACAGGTAAGCGTATGCAAGAAAAATCAACAAAAATCATCATTCAGTTTAAAGAATTGCCAATGAACTTATATTCTAAATCAGAAAACAACGTTCATCCAAACTTGCTTATTATTCATATTCAGCCGGATGAGGGGATTTCTCTTGTTTTAAACGGTAAAAAAATTGGTACTTCTGAAAAAACAACACCATTTAAGCTTGATTACTGCAATGACTGCGTGGATGGAGTAAATACACCAGAAGCTTACGAGAAACTTCTATATGATGCAACTCAAGGCGATGCAACAAACTTCACTCACTGGGATGAAGTAGCATTATCATGGAAATTTGTTGATGTTATTTCTAAAGCATGGCAACAGGATGTATCAACAGATTTACTTACTTACGAATCAGGATCAATGGGACCGCAAGCTTCTGATGATTTACTTGCGGAAAACAGCTTCCAATGGTGGCCTATTTCAGATGATAATGCCTACTCAATCTAATCAAAGGGGAATTCTTATGAAAAAAGTATATGATATTACAGTACCTATTTACGAAGGAATGCCTGTATATAAAAATAAACCGGAAAAACAGCCTCAACTTTCCAAAGTTACAAACGGTCATGTAACAGAATCCACATTAAAAATGGATGCTCATACAGGAACGCATATTGATGCGCCTTTGCATATGATAAATGACGGAGACACGTTTGAAACACTTGATATTGAGAAATTAGTAGGCGAAGCAAAGGTTTTTAACCTGACGCATGTTGATGGTGGTATTACTGCTGAAGACCTAAAAGATTTCGATATTCAAAAAGGGGATTTTGTTTTATTTAAAACAAAGAACTCCTTTGATGAAGGATTTAACTTCGATTTTATTTATTTAGCTGAAAGCGGTGCGAAACTACTTGCTGAAAAAGGTATTCGCGGTGTGGGCATTGATGCATTAGGTGTTGAACGTGCCCAAGAAGGTCACCCAACCCATAAAACACTATTTGCACACGATATTATTGTAATTGAAGGATTAACATTTAAAGAAGTAGAAGCGGGAACATACTTTATGGTTGCAGCTCCATTAAAACTAATGGGTACAGATGCATCACCAGCGCGTGTGTTATTATTCCAATAAAGTGAAACTTCCATCAGTGGGCGTCTTACCGCCTGCGAATTGCGGGATAAAAAAGGAACCAAGAATTTAATCTTGGTCCCTTTTTTTATTTTATATCCATTTTGTATGGAATGTACCTTCTTTATCCACTCGTTTATACGTATGTGCTCCAAAATAATCACGCTGCGCTTGTAACAAGTTTGCAGGTAGTGTTGCAGTACGATAGCTGTCATAATAAGAAATTGCTGCTGAAAATGCAGGTACCGGAATGCCCTGTTGTACAGCCGCTGAGATAATTTGACGTAATCCGCCTTGATATGACTCTACAATTTCTTTAAAGTATGGATCAAGTAAAAGGTTCGGTAGGTCAGTGTTTTTCTCATAAGCCTCTTTAATGTTCTGTAAAAAGGCTGCACGAATAATACATCCGCCTCTCCAAAGCATAGAAATGCTGCCAAAATCAAGGTTCCAATTATATTCCTCAGAAGCTGCCTTCAATTGCGTGAATCCTTGTGCATAAGAACAAATTTTACTCATATATAAAGCTTGGCGCACTGCTTCAATTAATTCGGCTTTTTCAATTCCAAGTGCTGCTTTATCTTTAGGCCCAGATAAAACTTTGCTTGCGTTCACACGCTCTTCTTTTAAAGCAGAAATACAACGCGCAAATACAGATTCCGTGATAATAGGGAGAGATATACCTAAATCAAGTGCGCTTTGACTTGTCCATTTCCCTGTACCCTTTTGTCCCGCAGTATCAAGAATAACATCCACTAATGGCTTACCAGTTTCTTCATCTTTCTTCGTGAAGATGTCTGCTGTAATCTCGATTAGATAGCTGTTCAGTTCGCCCTTATTCCATTCAGCAAATATTTCATGAAACTCTTCTGCAGTCAAATCAAGTGTTTGTTTCAAGAAGAAATATGCTTCACAAATTAATTGCATATCTCCATACTCAATACCGTTGTGAACCATCTTTACATAGTGGCCTGCCCCATTAGGTCCGATATAAGAACAGCAAGGCTCGTCATTCACTTTTGCAGAGATATTTTCAAGCATATCCTTCACTTTTTCGTATGCATCCTTCTGTCCGCCCGGCATAATAGACGGTCCCTTCAATGCACCCTCTTCTCCGCCTGACACACCTGCACCGATGAAATTGATTCCTTCTTCGGCAAGACGTTTGTTTCGGCGAATTGTATCGACAAAGTATGTATTACCGCCGTCAATTAAAATATCACCTTTATCGAGGTGATGAAGCAGAGAATCAATCGCCTTATCTGTAATTTCCCCTGCATTAACCATTAATAAAATCTTTCTAGGTGATTCAAGTGAGTTAACAAACTCTTCAACCATATGAGTACCAACTAAGTTTTTACCACGGTTTTCCTCAATGATTTCATTTACTTTTTCCTTTGAAATATCATATAGGGCAACAGAATACCCTTTACTCTCAAAGTTAAGTGCGAGGCTTTTTCCCATAACGCCCACACCAACAACTCCAATTTGTTGCTTTGGCATATTTCATCGTTCCTTTCCATGCATGTTACTCTGTCTATATTATAGTATATATACCTAAAGTAACACTTTAATCAAATAATCCATCTTTTTCATTTCAATATGCTCCGCCAAGATGCGTGCAAAAGGTCATAGGGACACGGCACATCGCCATCAAGTTAAAAAATAAAGAGAAACTTCCATCCTTATCAATCAATTATGAAAAATCACATTAAACAGCTTCCGTATCCCACTTATGATCCTGTTCTACAAACACAATACCTAATTCATGATGCCCACCTGCATATAGCGCCGTTTGAGCAAGACGAAGCTCACCTTTTGTATCGAGCACCTCTAGTTTACAAAATGCCCCCGTTGTCTTGGACTGTAGTGCATCATAAAATTCCTCTGTTGTTTTCGGAATTACACCGTTTACTTTCGTAATTACCTCTCCAGGCTTCAAGTTCATTTCAGCACCAGTAGTATTCGGAATCGTATCTAATACAATTAATCCCTCATCACGCACTGCAAAATATGCTGGACGCGTCTCATCAGCAATTCTCTCCTGCATCGCAATTGTAAAGCGACCAAGCATCGCTGCTCCCATCGCAACAATCGCTAACACATGCCACCAATAGCTGGCAATACCTAAAACGAGAGCGAGTGCAGCTAATCCAAATATACGTCTCCCTGTAAATAATAATGCTTCCTTCGGTTCATAACTTCTAATGTTCCGCATAAAGCCAATTAGAAATGGAACAAGGAATAAAGAATACGTCTGTGAACCTACAGAAACGACAGGCCACCATGAAACGAACTGCGTAACCGCATCTCCTGGGACAAGAATAAAAATTGGCACAAGCCATAAGCGTTTTGATTCATGTAATCCAATATTTAAACCACGTTTACTTTTTCGTATTTTTGGTGTGGAATATCGCACTGCATTTTTTGAAATTAATAGACCTTCTACTACTAGCATTATGCCAAGTAGAATAGCAAGCGATACAATGGTATCCCCTTCTCCTTCTCCAAGCTGTAAGAGAGAGATTGGCATCTTAGAAGATAACAAAACCGCTACAATCGCTATACCAAATGTGTACGCTGCCGATAAATATCGATACTGAGCAGCTAGTCCAAATAATAGTGTCCAAATTAAAATCATCCATATACTTGCTTGCGACACAACTAGACCGGCTCCAATTGTTATGATGGACACAACCAAACCATATCCAACTCCTGAAAATAAGGATGTCCGCAGCTCAAACCAAATATCATATACTTTAAAAGAAAAATCTTTTCGTTCTCGTAATATACGTAAGTAGCCAACAAAAATACTACTTATCAAAAATACATAGACAGCAGGGTGTAAGAAAAAACGCCCAACTGCTCGCATTATCTCAAAAGACCACGCCTCCACGAACTGATTCACCACCATTTATATCATTCTTTCTTTTTATATTATCACAACTAAACAAACGTTTGTTTAACACATAAAAAAATACAGGCAACAAAATGCCTGTATTTTTTCTTATTTCGCCATTAATTTTAATGCTGCTTGTAATTGTAAATCATTTTCGCCAGAACGAATTTTTTCAATGATTTTATTTTGAATTGCTTCAGCTGTCCTTTTATCAAGTTCTCCAGTTGGTTCCATCTCATTTGCATTTTGGAATGCTTTAAGAGCTGATTCTGTTTCTTTACTGAAGTATCCATCTTCACGACCTGGCACATATCCTAAACTTTTCAGCATTTCTTGTGCATTTTTTACTTGTACATCATTTGAATTATAAGAAAGCGTCTTCTCAATTTGAATTGGAGTTGCATGATAATAATCGGGCTGCTTCACTTCTACCGTTGGAGCAATGCCTTTTTTATGAATCCAATTGCCATCTGGTGTTAACCATTTAAACATCGTTAATTTAATGTTACTGCCATCTTTAAATGGAACGGCTTGCTGCACAGTACCTTTACCAAATGTTTTTTCACCAACTAAATCATATCCTTCTCCTTCTTTTAGCGCAGCAGCTAAAATTTCAGAAGCAGAAGCACTTCCATTATCGACTAATACTGAAATTGGATATGGCTTTCTTTCTTTTAACGCAGTAGAGAATTTCTTCTTCTCACCATCTCGTTGTTCAATTTGCAGCATTGGCTTTTTATCCGTCATGATTAACCCTAGTATATCTTCTACACTATTTAAATAACCTCCAGGATTCCCACGCACATCAATAACTAGACCTTTTATTTCTTTCTTTTCAAGTTCTTTTAATTGATCCTTAAATTCTTTCGCTGTGTTTTCAGAGAAAGATGTAATTTGAATATAACCAATATTTTTCTCATTCTCTTTCTTCACAGAACTAAACACAGTGAAAATTGGAATCTTTTCGCGTTTAATTTTAAACTCTAACGGGTCAGCTACTCCTTCACGTTTAATTTCAAGCGCAACAGTTGTCCCTTTTTTACCACGAATCTTTAATACCGCTTCTTCACGTGATAAATCTTTTACACTGTTTCCATCTACCGATAAGATTTGATCATTTGGTTTAACACCTGCTTTTTCTGCTGGTGAACCTTTAATTGGAGATACAATAATAAGCTTGCCATCCGTTTTGTTCACCTCAGCCCCAATACCTTCAAGCTCAGGATCAAGTGATTGGTTAAACTGCTTCGCTGTTTCTTTATCCATATACGTGGAATAAGGGTCCTTCAGCGTAGACAACATCCCTTGTATCGCACCTTCAACAAGCTTATCGTCCTTTACGTCTTCTACATAACGCGAATCAATCAGTGCATATGCCTCATTAATCTTTGCTAAATTTCCTTTTGCTGTGCTAGCACTATCTTTTGTTATTGTTTGCGTCACATACGCTGGATTAATTCCAAACATATACATACCTGCAAACATCCCGCCAGCACCAATTAAAAATGTAACAACCATTCCAATAATCGCAACTCTACGTTTCAATGCGGAATTCCCCTTTCCAGAACACACAGGTGGTGTAGCAAAAGGCATCACACATTGTGTGATGCCTTTACCTATTTCTACTATATGATAAGCTTGTACGAATTATGTTTGCAACTTTTTATACTTTTAAGAAGCGACGAATTGACATTACACTTCCCCACATACCGATTAATGCACCAATTAACATTAATAAACCAGCTAATTGGAATACAAATGGGCTATATGGTAACAGTTCAAAAATTGTTCCGCCAAGTTTCTCATTAAACATACCTTGCAGTGAATTGTAAGAAGATAAAATTACGATAATTGGGATGATTGAACCCATGATACCTAAGAATAAACCTTCTAACAGGAACGGCCAACGAATAAACCAGTTCGTTGCACCTACAAGTTTCATAATTTCAATTTCTGTGCTTCGTGCATAAATTGTAATTTTAATTGTATTTGAGATTAAGAACATCGCTGTAAATAAAAGACCAGCAATTAACAAAATCCCAATGTTACGACCTGTTTTTACTGTATCAAATAATTTTTCAACTTGGCCTTTACCATATTGAACATTACTTACGAACTGCATTTTTTCAATTTTTTTCGCAATTGCTGCTGTATCTGTTGGTTGTTTTGCTTTGACAACGTATACGTTTTTCAATGGATTATCTTGTTCAAATAATTCAAACGTTTTTCCGCTGTCACCTAAACTTTTAATCAAACGTTTCAATTCATCTTCTTTAGAAGAATATTTAATAGAATCTACTTTTGAAATCTTATTAATCTCTTGTTCTAATTTCTTTTGATCCGCTTCTTTTGCTGCTGGATCAATGTGTACACGAATCTCTACATCTTGCTCTACTTTCGTCGCAAAATGGTTCATATTCATAATCGCTGTTAAAAAGACACCTACAAGTAATAATGTAACTGTTACTGCACTTACAGAAGCAAACGTCATCCATCCATTACGGGATAGATTTTTTACACCTTCTCGTAAATGTCGACTAAGGGTTTTAGCCTTCATATCCGTATCCTCCCTCAATCTCATCTCGAACAATTTTTCCGCCTTCAATCGCAATTACACGATGACGAATTGTATTTACGATATCTGCGTTATGCGTTGCCATAACAATTGTTGTACCGCGCTCATTAATACGTTTGAAAATACTCATAATATCAAGAGCTGTTTCAATATCCAAGTTACCCGTTGGCTCATCGGCAATTACAACCTTTGGCTTATTTACAATCGCTCTTGCAATCGCCACACGTTGTTGCTCCCCACCTGAAAGTTCACTTGGAAGTGCATCTGCACGATCTTCAAGACCTACAAGTCCTAACACTTCTGTCACACGCTCACGAATTGCATCAGGCTCTTCTTCAATTACTTCTAATGCAAACGCAACATTCTCATATACCGTTAATTTAGGTAGCAGTTTAAAGTCTTGGAAAATTACCCCTAGCTGGCGACGAAAATATGGAACATCTCGCTCTGCCAATGTTTCAATGACAAGGCCATTTACATTAATAGATCCTGTTGTTGGTTTTTCTTCACGATACATCATCTTAATAAATGTAGATTTTCCGGCTCCACTCGGTCCAACTACGTATACGAATTCACCCTGTTTAATACTAACTGTGAGTCCAGCAACGGCTTTCATGCCATTTGGATACTCCTTATAAACATTCGTCATTTTTATCATTATTTATCACCCAATACTTAATGATTTTTTTTCGAAATACTTGGTCTGTCTATATGAAAATGAAAGCATAAGCTCCCACTCTCACTTATCTTCTAGTTGTATCACCAATTGTGTCAAATAACAGTGATCATACTTTCTCGTTATCGCCACTGCTGTTTTATGTATATCTTTCATCAAAATTCTACAAATTACATTGTAACATCAATCGGTTTCCAATTCGGATACATTTTTGTTACAGTTATGTTACAGCGTACAAAAGATGAAAACTGCGTGTTTGTTATTCATGAAAGCGAAAAAACCGAGCAGACTCCCTTCTCATACTTAAGAGCTTTCTATATGAAAGAACCTTAGCAACGAGACTCAATGTCAGTTCGGCTTTTTTATTGTCTATTTCCCGCAGATATATAAATCCATTTTAATTTTTCAACATCTAAATCCCTGCTATGCAGAATAAAAAGTAACTTACACTCGTTTGTTCTTTCTGTTTTTACTTCGCATGTGGCAGGAAAAGGCCCTGACCGCTTCTATTCATGGCCGGATGCTCTCTCCCACCTAAAAAGAGGGATTTTATGTCGGTTTTTTAATTGATGTATATGTAGAATAATCTTCTACTCTTCTTATTTATGTTCTGCCAACCACTCTGATACTTTTTTCGCATCCTCACCTTGAATTAATCCTGGTGACATGGCTCCGCGTCCTTTTTTAATAATATTTTCGATATCCGCTGCGTCGTATTTCCCGCCTACTTTTCGTAAATCCGGTCCAGTTGCTCCAGATAAATCACTTGCATGACAACCTGCACAACTCTTTTGGAAAATTTTTTCTGCAGTATCCGTGCTTGCAGATTGACTAGAAGACTTACTCTCTTCTTTCTTCCCACACGCTCCTAAGGCAAAAATTAATGATGTCCCTAATGCAACAGTCAACAATTTCTTTTTCACTTCTATCGCTCCCCATTATTGATATTCTTCTTATTATTAATAGCCATACTTTTATAATGTACTTACTTACCATTATAATCATTATCCTAATGTAGAAAAACTAACATAAATAGGATATTTTTTGCAAATTCACCAAGAACCCTACTGAAGCAAAGCCTTCGCTAATTGTTTCAATTCTGTGAACAACTTTAAATCTTTACAAAGAAACTTTTTCTGAAAAACAGAAAGGAAGAATTCTATACAAATTTCTTCTCAATTACAACTCAGTTCTTATATTTTCTGCTTTTTACAAAACAATATACGACATTGTATCCTAAAACCAATCCTAGCAAAAAGAGAAGTTGTCACCCCAACTTCTCTTCCTCCTTCTCTTATCCATACACAGACAAGGTATACCTCTTTATATCCTCTATTCCCTCATCTATGCCAACAATCTGTTGGCTTTTTTCTTAGGAAATACGAGAGCGTAAATACGCATCAATAAATGGATCGATTTCGCCGTCCATAACCGCTTGCACGTTACCAACCTCTGTATTTGTACGATGGTCCTTTACAAGAGAGTATGGGTGGAATACATAAGAACGAATTTGGCTACCCCAGCCAATTTCTTTTTGTTCCCCGCGGATTTCATCTAACTGCGCTTGTTGCTCTTCTAATTTCTTTTGATATAATTTCGCTTTTAGCATTTTCATCGCATGCTCACGGTTTTTAATTTGAGAACGTTCTGATTGGCATGTTACAACTGTATTCGTTGGTGTATGCGTGATACGAACCGCTGAATCTGTCGTATTAACGTGCTGTCCACCTGCACCACTTGCACGATACGTATCTATTTTTAAATCTTCCGTACGAACTTCAATTTCGATATCATCATTGAATTCAGGTACAACTTCACAAGATACGAATGATGTATGGCGACGACCTGAAGAATCAAACGGTGAAATACGTACAAGGCGATGTACACCTTTCTCTGCTTTCAAGTAACCATAAGCATTATGTCCTTTAATTAATAGCGTAACGCTCTTGATTCCAGCTTCATCACCTGGTAAATAATCAACTGTCTCCACTTTAAATCCGCGCTTCTCACCCCATCTTGTGTACATGCGCAATAGCATAGAGCCCCAGTCTTGTGACTCTGTTCCCCCCGCACCTGGGTGCAGTTCTAAAATAGCATTATTTTTATCATAAGGATCGCTTAATAATAACTGAAGCTCATACTCATTCATTTCTTGAATTAAAGATTTCACTTCAGATTCTAACTCTTCATGTAAATCCTCATCATATTCTTCTTTTAAAAGTTCATGTGTCACTTCTAAATTTTCAAACGTTTCATCTAATTGACGAAACTTCCCAACCATATCCTTTAGTGCATTCGCTTCGTTAATTACTGTTTGCGCACCTTGTTGGTCATCCCAAAAACCTGCGCCCATCATTGTTTCTTCTAATTCTGCAATACGTTTTTCTTTTGCAGGAAGGTCAAAGAGACCCCCTAAAAGCCGCTAATCTCTTAGCCATTTTCTCTAATTCTTGTCTAATTTCTACTAATTCCATTTTCTTCACCTCTATGTAATTGCTGTTACTTTTGTATGAGAACAAGGGAAACTCTCCCCGCTTGTTACAGAGAGAGTCTAGTCCTTTTTATTATATGGATATTCCCTGCAACTTTCCATTTTTAGATTGGAAAGTTGTGGATAAAACCGTAAGCTTCACTTTTTTATCTAGCTCTGGCGGCTAGCATACTCGGTGACCTCGCTTTTCTTTATTTCCCAATACCACAGCAGTTTTTATATTTTTTACCACTGCCGCATGTACATAAATCGTTACGCCCAACTTGCTCACCTTTTACGACCGGTTTCTTTTTTGCTTCTTCACCACTATCTGTTGGACGAACCGCTTCACCTTGCGCTACTTCTTGTCGCTCTAGGTTTTGTTCGATTTCTGCTTTCATAATGTAACGAGAAATTTCTTCTTCAATAGAAGCAATCATTGCCTCGAACATCGCGAATCCTTCCATTTGATATTCACGCAGTGGGTCAATTTGACCGTAAGCACGTAAATGAATACCTTCGCGAAGGTGATCCATCGCATCGATATGATCCATCCACTTCGTATCTACAACGCGGAATACAACAACTTTTTCGAATTCACGCATTTGTTCTTCCGGTAAAAGCTTTTCTTTTGCATCATAGCGCCCTATTAATTTGGCCATGATTGGTTCGCTCATTTCTTCTGGCGCAAGGCGACGTAATTCTTCTTCTTTCACATCGCCTTCCTCAAGAAGGCCTGTATTTAAGTAGTCAATAAGACCTTTGATGTTCCAATCCTCTTCAATTTCCTCTTGCGTATGAAGAGCAATAGCACGGTCTACAGTAGATTTCATCATACCTTCAATAATACCGCGTAAGTTTTCAGATTCCATTACTTCTTGACGTTGTTTATAAATCACTTCACGTTGTTGACGAAGGACATCATCATATTGCAGAAGTTGTTTACGTGCATCATAGTTGTTTCCTTCTACACGTTTTTGTGCAGATTCCACAGCACGGGAAACCATTTTACTTTCGATTGGTTGAGAATCATCCATACCAAGGCGATCCATCATTGCTTTCATATTATCAGAGCCAAAGCGGCGCATCAGTTCATCCTCCATAGATAAGTAGAACTGTGTTACACCAGGGTCTCCTTGGCGTCCAGAACGACCACGTAACTGATTATCAATACGACGGCTTTCATGACGCTCTGTGCCGATAACTGCTAAGCCACCAGCTTCTTTTACACCTTCACCTAGCTTAATGTCCGTACCACGACCAGCCATGTTTGTTGCAATCGTTACAGACCCTTTAAAGCCTGCTTCTGCAATAATATCTGCTTCACGCGCGTGGTTTTTCGCATTCAAAATGTTATGGCGTACACCTTTACGTGTTAACATTTTTGAAATAAGCTCAGACGTTTCAATCGCAACCGTACCAACAAGAACCGGTTGTCCTTGTTTATGACGGTTTACAATATCATCCACAACCGCATTGAACTTTCCTTCCATTGTTTTGAAAATTAAATCAGCACGGTCATCACGAACGATTGGTCTGTTTGTTGGAATCACAATAACATGCATATTATAAATGTTACGGAATTCTTCTTCTTCCGTTTTCGCCGTACCAGTCATACCCGATAACTTTTCATACATACGGAAGTAATTTTGGAATGTAATGGTCGCAAGTGTCATGCTTTCATTTTGAATTTCTACGCCTTCTTTTGCTTCAATTGCTTGGTGCAATCCTTCACTATAGCGGCGGCCTTTCATAAGACGACCAGTGAATTGGTCGACAATAACAATTTCCCCTTCTTGTACCACATAATCTGTATCGCGGTGCATGACAACGTGTGCACGAAGCGCCTGATTAATATGATGAAGAAGTGCAACATGTTTTAAATCGAATAAGTTTTCAATATGGAAGGCTTTTTCTGCCTTAGTAATCCCATCTTCTGTTAACATGACATTTTTCGTTTTCACGTCAAATGAATAATCTTTTTCATTTTCTAACGTACGAACAAATGCATTTGCAAACATATATAATTCTGCTGATTTTTGTGCTTGTCCAGAAATAATAAGCGGCGTACGCGCTTCATCGACTAAGATGGAATCGACTTCATCAATAATCGCAAAGTGAAGTGGACGCTGAACGCGCTGCTCTTTATATAGCACCATGTTATCACGCAAGTAATCGAATCCTAGCTCATTATTTGTACTGTACGTAATATCAGCAGCATAAGCAACTTGTTTTTCCTCACGTGACATACTATTTAAGTTAATTCCTACTGTTAAACCAAGGAATTCATGAAGTTGTCCCATTTCATTAGCATCACGCTGTGCTAAATATTCGTTGACTGTAACAACGTGAACACCTTTACCTGTTAAAGCATTCAAATATACTGGTAAAGTAGATGTTAATGTTTTACCTTCACCAGTTTTCATCTCAGAGATATTCCCTTCATGCAAGGCAATACCACCCATTAGCTGAACAGGGTATGGACGCATACCAAGAACACGCGTTGCCGCTTCACGAACAACCGCAAAAGCTTCTGGTAGCAGATCGTCTACTGTTTCGCCTTTTGTCAGGCGCTCTTTGAACTCAACTGTTTTCCCTTTTAATTGTTCGTCAGTTAATGGCTGTATAGATGCTTCTAACGCCTCTATTTGGTCCACCATTTTCTGCATACGTTTAATTTGGCGTTGGTTTACATCAAATACCTTTTTTAAAATACCGATCATAGGAAATACGCTCCTCTTTTTATTAAAATAAAACTTCCGATTGTGCTCTATCTTTCTATTCAGCAATCAGTCGTTATAAAAAGCAAATTTATTTTCTGCCAATTTTTCTCCTAATTAAAAAACAACATGTATACACCTAATGATAATTGTAACACTTGTCTTATAACTATGACAACAATCGTCCAAATGTCAATCCTAAATTAAGGAAAGCTTTGATTAATAGGGTCCTATTACAAAGTTTTACCCAACCTTTATATGGAAAAACAACTCACTTTCATGAAAATAAAAAAGCGTAGCCTTTTACAGCTACGCTTTCGACTTATTATTTTGTTTCAATTAATCCATATTTTCCATCTTTGCGGCCATATACAACATTAGTTTCATTTGTATCCGCATTTGTGAAGACGAAGAAGTTATGACCTAACATATCCATTTGTAAAATAGCTTCTTCAACGTCCATTGGTTTTAAATCAAATCGTTTTGTACGTACAAGTTCTAATTCATCCTCTTGCACTTCTTCTTGAACCGCCACCGGCTCTGTAAGAATAAATGCATTTTTAGGAGAACCTTTTTCACGTAATTTACGATTCACCTTTGTTTTATGTTTACGAATTTGTCGCTCAATTTTATCTACTACTAAATCAATTGCAGCATACATATCGCTATGAGTTTCTTCTGCACGAAGTAATAAATCTGTAAATGGAATTGTTACCTCGACACGCTGCTTGTCAGAGTATACTTTTAAATTAACTTTAATCTCTGGGAATGTATCAAAATAACGCTCTAGTTTACCAAGCTTTTTTTCTACATAATCCTTTAATGCTGGAGTTACTTCAATATTTTCACCACGAATGTTGAATTTCATAGATGAATTCCTCCTTTCAAGCCTATGTATACTGTTTCGACAACGGCTTAAAAATTCCTTCTAACTTTTTAAAAAAAGTTAGCGAAATTGCAATTTTTTTATCGTTTTTTGTTGAAAAGAAAAGATGCATCGTTTCTATTTTTATTTTACCCTATTTACATTGTAATTAACGAATATAAGTGTGGACAATTCGTTACAGAAAAGAAACAACTTTTCGACAACGTTTTCAATAATAGTAATAAACGACTTAAAACCATTTCTTTTAGGTGGGGGAGAGCATCCACCCTTGGATAGAAACGGTCAGGACTTTTTTTAGCCCCATGCCATGCGAAAACAGAAGGAGATGATGAGCGGAAGTCTCCTTTTGTTTTTCATAGCCGTAATGTACATACTAGCAAATCAAAATTCAATTTATAAATTGAATTTCGGCATAAATTCTAAGCTTTCAGTGGGAAGTAACATCCCCCCATGAATAGTAGCGGTCAGGGCCCTTTTTATCCCCATGCCATGTAAAAAAAGAAGGAGACAATGAGTAGCAGTCTCCTTCTTTTCTTTATAGCCGCAATTTTTATGTTGGAGGATCAAATTAAATATATATAAACCGCCACCACATACGCAGCTCTATGTTTCTCACAAAACGATTCATTCAAAAATTATAATTTCACAACATTCGCTGCTTGCGGTCCACGCGCTCCATCTACAATATCAAATTCTACATTTTGACCTTCTTCTAATGACTTATATCCATCTTGCTGAATTGCAGAAAAATGGACAAAAACATCATCACCATCTTCGCGCTCAATAAACCCAAATCCCTTTTCTGCATTGAACCACTTTACTCTTCCTTGCATGTTCGTTCCATTCCCTTCACTCTAAAAATCAGGACATTTGCCCTATAATTTGACTATACTGAATGACAACATATCCAGTCAAAGAAGACTTGTCGTCTTTTTATTGTATCTTTCGACATACACATATTACCCGCGGCACAGCGTCAAGCTTGAAACACTTTGAGCCCCCGCATCATACAAAAGCTGTCCAACTTGCCTAACCGTAATCCCTGTCGTATACACATCATCAACGAGTAAAAGATGCTTCCCAGCGAACATTTCCTCTTCTCGAAAGTAAAAGGGGTTTGCTGCCGAAAGTCTTTCTACACGCTTTTTTTTGCTCTGTTTTTCCGTCTCATGTCTACTTAAAGACGTTTGCAAAATTTGTATTGGCAAACAAGATGCTAATAGCTCCGCCTGATTAAAGCCGCGTTCATATTCTCGTTCCCTACTAAGCGGAACTGGAAGGACGGCCTCATAATTTGAAAAATACTTTAGAAATGCTGCTGCAAAATTTGTATAAAAAATCCGTACAAGCTCCGCATCTCCTCGAAACTTAAACTGGGCTAATATTTCCTTCATTCCATCATTATAAACATATACAGATCGATTCTTTATCAATCTGAATCTCCCTTCTTCTCTCCACCTAACACAATCTTTGCATATATCTCCTTCTCTATATTCCTGATCAAGAAAAGCAAACGGCCGACCGCAATCATCACAAATTTCTCCTATAATATAGGAAAGCTTTCGTTCACACTGATCGCATATGTACCGCTTTTGTGACTGAATAAAAAAAGAATACCAGCTAGCAGCCTCAGAAATGTAATCATCACAAAGTAGACAATGCATCAATCTATCACCCCTTGTTGCTTCGCCTTCTTATTCATAAATTGAATATGCTTTTTTGCACGAATCATTGCTTCTGTTTTTCCATAATGAAAATAGAGAATATCCCCATCCGGTTCACGAGAGCTCCTGCCAACGCGGCCAGCAATTTGAACAAGTGCACTTTCTGAAAAAATAACATCTTCTGCACCTAACACAGCTACTTGTAGATTTGCAACTGTTACACCACGCTCCAAAATGGTTGTCGTTACTAATAGTGGAATATCTCCTTTACGAAAAGCCGCTACTTTTTCTTTTCTCTTTGGATCTTCCGCATGAACACCTTCAATTCGATCATCTAATTCTCTTAATAATAAACATACTTCGTCTACGTAGCGCACGTGGGGAACAAATAAAAAAATAGGATATTGTTTATCTAGATATATGTTTAACCATTGTAGTAACGCACGGGGAATTTTTTTACGTCTGAGTAACTTTTTCCAATCACCGCACCACCAAAACTTAGGAATTGGCAAAGGATGACGATGATAACGTCCTGGAATAATGACACCTTTTTGTTTACCACTTTGAATATTACGTTTCCACTTCTCTTCTGGGGTCGCAGTTAAATAAATACGTGCGGCTCTCTCTTTACTTGCTTGCTCTACCGCATGATGTAACATTTTGTCCATCGCATACGGAAAGGCGTCAATCTCATCTACAATCATGACATCAAATGCCCTATAATAACGAAGCAACTGATGCGTTGTGGATATGATAAGTTTCGCTTCCTTTTCACGATCTAGACTACCACCATACAGTGCCGCAACTGATACATTTGGAAAAACGGTTTGTAACCGGGGAGCCAATTCCAGCACGACATCAGTCCGAGGCGTCGCAATACAAACGCACTCTCCCTTTTTAAGTGCCTCTTCGATACCATAAAATAACATCTCTGTCTTACCAGCACCACATACCGCCCATATAAAAAAAGATTCTTTTTGGCGCACTGCTTCTGTTACGCCATTTGCTGCTATTTCCTGCCCAGGTGATAGCTTTCCCTCCCACTGTAAAGGTTGTGACAG
Organism: Bacillus sp. AFS098217; assembly: GCF_002551815.1. Classification (GTDB taxonomy): domain Bacteria; phylum Bacillota; class Bacilli; order Bacillales; family Bacillaceae_G; genus Bacillus_A. Next base: position 13,323 of record NZ_NVPR01000036.1, on the reverse strand, counting down.
GAACTCTCTTTCTATATCACGAGTGCCTCGAACAATCATTGTACATTCTCCCACTCGCCCCATCGTGATACATTTTCGGCAATACGTACACATTTGATTGCACCTTTTACATAAAAACGATGCAAATAACCGCTGCTCTGTATTTCCACAGCGCTGACATACAGAGCGTGAAGATTTCTTAATTATCCCTTTTGCTAAAGAAATATCTCCTCGTCTTTCTAAAAACTCTAGTTCATCCTTCGATAACGAAAGTTCTTCTAGTAGCATTTGCCTTCCTGCTAGCATCATCAAGCACCCCCAGCTCTACTATAATTCCTTCTCGTTATCTCGTAAAAAATCAAAAAAGCCGATAACCTACTTATAAAATAGTAAGCTATCGACTTTATACACATGTTTTATATCATTCAAATCCTAGAATCTACCATAACCTAGGAAATGGCTTTGATTGTAGCTGCTGCTTAAGTTAGAGTATCCAATACCACTATCACCAGCGTGAATCATTTGTCCATTACCAACGTAGATACCAATATGTGATGGACCTGATTTATATGTGTTTTGGAAGAACACTAAATCTCCTGGTTGTGGGCTACTTACTCTAGAAACTGAGTTCCAGTAACCAGCAACATCTTGACGTCCTACTCCATATACATAAGAGATAAATCCACTGCAGTCAAATCCACTTGGAGATGCACCACCGAATACATATGGAACACCTAAATATTTCTTCGCTTTTCCAATTACACCTAGATTACCGCCACCATCATCAGATACTGGTGCTGGAGCAGGTTTTGGTGCTGGAGCAGGTTTTGATTGTTCTTTCTTAGGTTGCTCTTTTGCAGCTTGTCCACCATTATTTGCTGGAGCAGCTGGTTGTGCCGGCTGCTGAGCTTGCTCTGCTTGTTTCTTAGCAGCTGTTTCTTGTGCCGCTTTTTCTTGCGCTTCTTTTTCAGCTAATTGTTGTAAGTATAATGCTTGTTTTTCAAGCTCTTTCAATTGACCTTCTGTGCTTGTCATATTGTTTACAACAGTATCCATTTTGCCATTTAAATCAGTTACTGCTTCTTGTTTTTTCGCTTTTTCAGCGTCAAGTTCTTTCTTTGCAGTTTCGATTTGTGCTTGTGCTTCTTTTAATTCTTTTTGTTTTACTTTAACCGTTTCAACATCTTTTTTCACAGCTGCTTGATCGTCTTGTTGTGTTTTCATGATATCTTCATCAGATGCAAGAATTTTAGAAACAGAAGTTAAGCGATCTACTAAATCTGCAAGGTTTTTAGAGTTTACAACAACCTCTGTTACAACATTCGTGTTTGGTTGTTCTTGAAGTGCTACTAAACGCTTTCTTAATAAATCTTCACGTTTTGCAATTTTTGTTTGTAACTCTGCGATATCTTTATTCTTTTTCTCGATTAATTGCTCTGTTTCTGCAACTTTTTTTGTTGTTTCATCAAGCTTTGCTACATTTTCTTGAACAGACTTATCTAAACCTTGAATTGTTTTATTTAAGTCATTCATTTGTTTTTGAAGTTCATCACGTTCTTGTTGTTGTTTATGTAAAGTGTCATTTTGTGCGTTAATTTGTGTTTTTACATCGTTCATATTTTCTGCAAATACACTTGGTGTTACTACTGAAAACATCATTCCTGCAGCTAATACGCAAGAGGCCATCTTTAGCTTTTTCATTTTGTTTTTACACCGCTTTCTTTTTTTCTTTTTCCGAATATAATCTACTAAAATTTATACCATAATTCGGGAGTTTTTTTATCAATGTTACGTTTTTGTAAAATAAATGTAATATTTTCTTTGTAATCCTATGACAAAATCGCTCTAATTCTGTATTTATTTGCAGAATCTTAAGAAAAACACACTATTTTTTCATGCAATTCTCATTCGCTTGTTACATAAAATAAAACTTTAATCAGTGGGGATTTCTTCATCCTCACTGATTATTAGTCCTCACAATTCGGGCTGTTGCGGGATAAAAAAACGCAGAGGAATTTCCCCTGCGTTTTTTCTCGATATAGAAAACCTCACGAAGCACAACTTAACTTTAATCCACCCATTTTTCAGCCCAACTTTGGACTTCATTCATAACGCTTTCCAATGCTTTCCCTTTATCTGTTAGCCCATATTCGATTCTAACAGGTACTTCTGGATAAACGTTACGTACAACGATACCTTCGCTCTCTAATTCCTTTAAACGTTCCGACAACATACGATCACTCATATTTGGAATAATATCAGCGATTTCTCTAAAACGCTTCGGCTCTTCTAGTAAAGATTTAATAATTAAACCTGTCCACTTCTTACTAAGCAGTGTAAAAGCCGATTCAAACTTTGGACATAAACAAGAATTATGCTCCATATGTTTCACCTCACCTTTATTATAAAATAGTTTCTTATAAAAAATAAGCAATAAAACTTTCCTCATTTAAGATTATGTACATTTTATCACTTCCAAATATTAACTTGTCAAATAGATACCCACCGTAAAAAAACTCTCTTCAAACAGAGAGCTTTTACATCTTTATTATTTTGTATACCAACCTAAACCAAGTGAACCTTCGCCTAAATGTGTACCAATTACAGCACCAAAATAACTAATGCGGATTGTAACATGAGGGTATTCTTCTTGTAATTCTTGCTGCCACGCTTTCGCTTCCTCTTCGCGATTCGCATGAATAATAACAGCTTCCATCGGTACACCTTTACTTGCCTGCTCATCAAAAATTTCAACAATGCGCTTTAATGCTTTTTTGCGTGTGCGAATTTTTTCAAATGGAATAATAATCTTATCTCTAAAATATAAAACCGGCTTTACTTGTAGCAAGCTACCAATAAAAGCCTGCGCACTATTTAAGCGACCGCCTCGCTGTAAATGATGTAAATCATCTACAACAAAATACGCATCTATTGTTTGCTTCATTTCATCAAATCGCGCCAAAATTTCTTCAGGTGTTTTTCCTTCACTTGCCATTCTTACACCTTCACGAACATAAAACCCTTGTACTTCACAACTAATTTCAGAATCATACGTATATACGTCAATTCCTTGGACCATCTGCCCGGCTGTTGTTGCTGTTTGATATGTACCACTAATCCCACTTGAAAGATGGATACTAATAACAGCGTCATATTCTTTCGCTAATTCCTCAAATAGCTCTACAAATTTTCCAATTGCTGGTTGAGAAGTCTTAGGAAGTTCTTCCTGCTCACGTACTTTTACATAAAAATCATCCGCTGTAATCTCTGTTTCTTCTTGATAAGATTCCGTCCCAAAAACTACATTTAATGGAATCATATGTATATCGAGTTCTTCACGAATATGCCTTGGTATATATGCTGTACTATCAGTAACAATAGCTGTTCTCATTTTCGTACCTACCTTATAAAAAAAAGTTTTTATTCCCTAATTTTACACGAAAACTAGAAAAGGTGCATTAATGTAGGAGAATGCTGGCTTAAAATTATAATAAATGTCTCGACAATTTACAACAAAGACACTGAATTTATCTTACAAATTATAATATGTTTGTAAAAAATGTTTGAATCTAAAAACTCCCCCTTTTACAATGTAAAGTACTAAGCATTTTGAAAGATAGGGGCGTATACCATTGCTATTACAATATTTAACAATCAAAGGCTACGGTGAGCACGAAATTGTCATTCAAAAATCAAAATTTATTTGCTATATTAGCCGAGCCACAACAGAAGAAGAGGCTCAAGAGTTTATCCAAAAAATAAAAAAGCAGCACTGGAATGCGACACATAACTGTTCTGCTTATTTAATTGGTGAACAAAATCAAATTCAAAAGGCGAATGATGATGGTGAACCGAGCGGTACAGCTGGCGTACCAATGTTAGAAGTACTAAAAAAACGCGATTTGAAAGATATAGTTGTTGTCGTTACACGTTATTTTGGTGGCATTAAACTTGGTGCCGGCGGTTTAATTCGTGCATATGGAAAATGTACAAGTGAAGGAATTCGTCACGTAGGTGTTGTAGAACGCAAACTAATGCGCGTTATGAAGACAGAGATTGACTATACGTTACTTGGCAAAGTTGAAAACGAATTACGCCACTCAAAGTACGCGATTAAAGATATACATTATCTAGAAAACGTGACATTTGATATTTACGTAGAGGAAGACCAAAAGCACAATTTCACAAATTGGATGATTGAGCTAACAAATGGGAAATGTACAATTGAAGAGGACAATATGTTGTATTTAGAGCAAGATGTTCCGCAATAAACCTACATTCCTATTATCAATGACAAATCAAGTTATTCTCCCTCCCGATCTTGCGATAGAATAACTGAAAATAATACCTTACAAATTAAAAGGAGATTATATATGGAAGATCGTTATTATCATCTCCAGAAAAGAAGAGTTAAAAAGAAGCGAAGACGTAAACTTTTCATATTCCTTATTTTCGCATGTTTACTTGGTAGCGTAGGACTTTATATGTTTAATTCCTATTCTTCTCTCATGGGGATGTATAGTGGCTTTACACGTGATAAGTCCAAATTACGAACAGAAGAAGTTCAAATTACGAAAGAGCCTTTCACTATTCTCATTATGGGAATTGAAGATTATGCAACCGATGGAAAAAATGGTCGTACCGATTCTCTTATGATTGCAACAGTGGATCCAAAATCTCAAAAAGTTTCCCTCATGAGCATTCCACGTGACTCTCGGGTTACGATTGCAGGAAAGAATAAAAAAGATAAAATCAATGCGGCGCATGCTTACGGCGGAGAAAAGATGGCGATAGATACTGTCGAAAACTTTTTAAAAGTTCCTGTCGATCACTATCTTAAAATTGACTTCCAAGGATTTAAAGGCATTGTTGATGCCGTTGGCGGTGTTACAGTAGATGTTCCTTTTGATTTCTGGGAACGCTCTGATATAGACTACGACAAGAAAATTAACTTTAAGCAAGGCAAACAAGATTTGAACGGGGAAGAAGCACTTGCTTATGTTCGCATGCGAAAACAAGATCCAAATGGAGATTACGGCCGTGCGGCAAGACAACGTCAAGTGCTCGCTGCTGTTGTACACAAGTTGAATTCCACTTCAACAGTATTTAAAATTAAAGATTTAACAACAGTAATTGGAAAATATGTAAAAACTGATATTCCTATATCTGACGGACTCGCCCTTTACAATAAATTTTCTGGATTTGATCCTGCTAATATCGAAACACTTAAGTTAGAAGGTGAAGATAAAAAAATAGATGGTATCTATTACTTCCTTCCAGATGAGATGAGTGTTCAGACAGTTCATAATACCATTCTGAAAAACATTGGAAAAGGAGATCCGCAAACAGATTCTACAACTAATACAAACACAAATACAAATACAAGTACAGATTCAAACGAAAACACAAATACAAGTTCAAATGAAAATACAGATTCAAGTAAAAATGAATCTGCAAATTCACACTCTAGTACAAATTCTAAAAAAGAATCTACTGAAAATAAAAAACCAACAATACCATCTGCATCTACAAACGCCCATGCAGAATGGATTATGCGAAATCATCAGTAAAAACAAATAAAAAGAGCCGATTCTTATAGGAATCGGCTCTTTTTACTTACTTTTTATTAAAGTATTGTAAAATCGCTTCTACGATACGCTCTGACGCACGACCATCACCGTAAGGGTTAGATGCTTGTGCCATTTTGTCATGCGCTTCTTTATTTGATAACAATTCATCAGCAAGTGTAAAGATTGTTTCCTCATCTGTACCTGCTAATTTCAATGTACCTGCTTCAATGCCTTCTGGACGTTCTGTCGTATCACGAAGAACAAGAACTGGTACACCAAGAGACGGAGCTTCCTCTTGTACACCACCAGAGTCTGTTAGCATTAAGTATGAACGAGCTGCAACATTATGGAAATCAATTACGTCTAGCGGCTCAATTAAATGAATACGATTATGGTCTCCTAAAATTTCGTTGGCTGTTTCACGAACAACAGGATTCATATGAACCGGGTACACAACTTGTACATCTTCGTGTTTGTCAACAAGACGTTTAATAGCGCGGAACATGTTGCGCATTGGCTCACCTAAGTTTTCACGGCGATGCGCTGTCATAAGTATAAGACGATCATTTCCAAGCTTCTCTAATACTGGATGACTGTATGTTTCTTTTACAGTTGTTTTAAGTGCATCAATCGCTGTATTTCCTGTTACAAAAATACGTGCTTCATCTTTATTCTCTTTTTGTAAGTTCGTTGCTGATTTTGTTGTAGGAGAGAAATGAAGATCTGCCATTACACCTGTTAATTGACGGTTCATTTCTTCTGGATATGGAGAATATTTATCCCATGTGCGAAGTCCTGCTTCAACATGTCCTACTGGAATTTGATTATAAAAGGCTGCAAGGCTCGCAATAAATGTCGTTGTTGTATCACCATGAACAAGAACAATATGAGGTTTCGCTTCCTTCATTACTTTATCTAGACCTTCTAAACCACGTGTTGTAATATCAATTAAAGTTTGACGATCTTTCATAATATTCAAATCAAAGTCTGGTGTAATACCAAAGATATTCAGCACTTGATCTAACATTTGACGATGCTGCGCTGTTACTGTCACAATTGGCTCAATTTTCTCAGAATGCTTTTGCAACTCTAACACAAGAGGTGCCATTTTTATCGCTTCTGGACGTGTTCCAAAAATCGTCATTACTTTTAAACGTTCAGTCATTTCACTGCCTCTTTTCTTTCACTAATTACAATATATGCTGTTATTGTTACACTGTCATTATATATGAGAATACAGCCGGACAAAAGAAAGTGTCCTAACTAGACGATAGAAACATTACGATTACAAATGCTCTCTCTTCCAAGCAGAGTAGTAATCCAATCTATGTTTCGCAACGTCCTCAACAGTATAACAATTTCTCCCATCAAATAAAATAGGTTCCCTCATAAGCGTTACATACCTTTCTAATAAACACCGCACTAGCTCCTATGATTACTTCATTCGTTTTTTTGCACAGGATACTTTTTTTTCACTTCAAAATAAGACATACGTGTATCTCTTTAAATGAAAAACAATGAGATACTTCTTTATTATATGAAAGGGGTTTTTCTTTCTTTTTTTAAGATTTTGTAAAAGAATATGATTCAGTTTTTCATGCCATTTCCAGCGTACATTTGCACTTTACATATTCATTTCCATATTTTAACGTGAAACGTACGTATTTTAACGTGAAACACTTATAGTAAATAAACTTTTGTATCGATCATTCCTATTCATAGTCACTTATAGGCAATACTCCCCTATCAATGTACAGGAAAAAGGCTGCTAGGAGGATCCTTCTATTCGATTGCAATTTAAATGAAAAATGTTTATACCATATACTATTGTAAAGATTTTGTAACCTTCTCTCTTGAGAGCACATTCATCATAGATTTGTCATATATTTTATTCATTTCCAATTACAGTGAATAGAAAAAAAGATTGAATTCTAATCTTTTTGTGATACCATATGTTATGAGCCTGCAAACAAACATCATAATTTTCAGATAACTTCTTTAAAAATTAAGTTAAAATATAAGAGGTGGGGTATTAATGGACTCACAAGTGATTTATGCAGTTTTGGCATCTTTCATTACTGTACTAGTCGTTACTCCTTTCGTTATCAAATTAGCATTTAAGATCGGAGCAACAGATAAGCCAAACGCACGTAAAGTACACCAAAAAATAATGCCTCGTCTAGGTGGACTGGCAATTTTCATCGGTGTAGCTGTAGGATTTATTGTTAGTGGATTATATGAGCAAAGAATGCTATCAATAAGCTTAGGTGCTGTTATCATCGTCATCATCGGTATTTTAGATGATATGTATGAATTATCAGCGAAGGTAAAATTCGGTGGACAATTATTAGTTGCTATACTCATTGTAAAAAGTGGATTATTAGTACAGGTGTTGTATATTCCAATCTTAGGAGATACTGAACTTGGTATCCTTGCATACCCAATTACAGTATTTTGGATTGTCGGTATTACAAACGCCATTAACTTAATTGATGGACTAGACGGATTATCCGCTGGAATTTCATCCATCGTTCTTGCAACGTTAGCATATATGGCCTTTACAAGCCCTATGGGTACCGGTGCTGTAATCATTCTGCCACTAGCACTTATTGCACTTGCAAGTACACTTGGATTTTTATTCTATAACTTCCATCCAGCAAAAATTTTCATGGGAGATACAGGTGCGCTATTTTTAGGATATTGTATATCTGTTTTATCGTTACTCGGATTATACAAAAGTGTAACGTTATTCAGTTTCCTTGTTCCCATCATCATTTTAGGTGTTCCTATCTTTGATACAACATTTGCGATTATCAGACGCATTGTGAATAAGAAACCAATTTCTGCACCAGATAAGTCGCATTTACATCACCGTCTGTTGGCAATGGGCTTCTCTCACCGTGCAACGGTACTTATCATTTACGCATTTGGTATTTTCTTTAGCGTAAATGCAATCATTTTCACTAGCGCAACATTATGGTTATCCATTATTCTTCTGTTTGTCTTGATTTTCTTTACTGAAATCGTGGCAGAAATAATCGGTCTTGTGCACGAACGTTATAAACCAATTATTTCCTTCTATAAAAAAGTGAAAAAACGCGAAGAATAATTGTAGTATAGCCTTTATTACTATGAAATATTCAAATAGCATCCTTTCTTTTAAGAGAGGATGCTATTTTTCATTTCCATAATATAGTTTGTTTGAGAGTGCTTCTATTGGAGAAAGCTATACATATAAAGAAGATAATGAGAAACGTCTCTCGCTGCCTTCTTACATCTTTGATTGTTAAACTGAGGGTGAGTGTTATGATCAAGCAAGTATTTCAATGTATTATCATATTTTTAGTCATGACTACATGTACGACATCTTATACTGAAGCAGCGACTAACTCTCCACTTGAACATCGTTCTACTACTCAGACTGCTTCTGTTCCGCAAAAAATTGCGTACTTAACATTTGATGATGGACCAAATAAATACACATCACAAATTTTAAACATCTTAAAACAAAAGCACGGAAAAGCAACCTTCTTTGTTATTGGTGGAAAAGTATCACATTACCCGCAAACGATGAAACGCTTAATTGGGGAAGGACATTATATTGGGCTGCATAGTATGTCTCATGATGTAAAACGTCTATATACTGGCGATCCATCTGCTTTAATTTCTGAAATGGAGCAAGCTCAAACAATCGTCCAGCAAGTAACAAATTTAGATACACATCTTGTTCGCGTTCCATATGGCAGTATGCCGTATTTAAAAAAGAATTATCGTGATGCACTTGTTTCCGCTCAGTACAAAATGTGGGATTGGACGATCGATACATATGACTGGAAAAGCTATGATAATCCTTCTGCTATACTGGATCGGGTTATGAACCAAAGCAACGAACAAGTAGAAGTCATTTTAATGCATGATTCTAGTGTCACTGTAAAAATCCTTCCAAAGGTAATTGACTATCTTCAAGCAAAAGGTTATACACTTCTTGCTTACAATCCTTCCTCTCACTTAGAGGTGAACTTTTGGAAGGACACAAGATTGTAACAGCTTTAGTATATATACTAGAGCTGTTTGTTTTTTCTCTTCCCATTTTTGTGTTTAAAGAGTGATAAAAAATCCCCCACAAAAAATGGTGGGATTAAAGACTGCCTGTGAAATTTCAACTTCACAGACGTTTTTATTTATTTCATATTCCTAGCTCTTTACCTCCTCCACCCTTCCCCGTATTTCTCCCTTTTCAAATCTCTTTGTATGAACATTTATATATGCATTTTCATGATCTATCTCTTCAATAAGATTCTCAAATATCTTTCTTTGCAAAGGCCCTTCTAGGTCTTCAATCGTTACCACACCTGTAATTATCCCTTCATTCACGCTAATCCCGTGCCTTACAGGTCCGTATAAAAATAAAACTTCTGGACCTATCTGATTCTTTTTTCCTAAATGAATCTGACATGATGTAACTTTCTCAATGTTTTTCAATATAATTCTATAATATATTTTTGTTAAATCATTATTAAAAACAAGTTCTGTTACACCATAAGCCTTTGTATTTACAGGAGGTACTTCCATCTCTCCTTTTAGCCGAGCAAAGAAATGTTTTTTCATACGAGCAACATTCTCCTTATATAAATTTCACCTTACTTTAGGTACCCCTTTAACTAATTTATTACTAGGACATAATAAATTATGACTTTTTCAACTTCGCTTTCTTGAAAGTATTTTACTTCTCTTCAAAAATATTTACAAAAGCTTTACATAACAACCATTCCTTCTACATAACCACTTCTTGTATAATGCACGTATATTTAAAATTTCCTAGGGAGGTTCACTTTGAAAACAATATTTGAAATTTTTCTCGTATCAACTAAACTAGGATTCACTTCTTTTGGTGGACCTACGGCTCATCTCGGGTACTTCCATCACGAATATGTACAAAAACGAAAATGGATGGATGAGCGAAGCTATGGAGATTTAGTGGCACTCTGTCAATTCCTTCCTGGTCCTGCAAGTAGCCAAGTTGGAATCGGCATCGGTTTATCCCGCGGAGGACTCCTTGGAGCTGTAGTTGCTTGGGTTGGCTTTACACTCCCATCAGTTCTCGTTCTTGTCTTTTTCGCTTCACTACTCCAGCAATTTCATATGGAGGAAGCTGGCTGGATTCATGGGTTAAAACTTGTAGCAGTAGCGATTGTTGCCCATGCGATATGGGGAATGGCACAGAAATTAACACCGGACCGGAACCGAACAACAATCGCGATTATTACTGCTACAATTGCATTGTTATTTCCAAGTGCTTTGACGCAAGTTGCACTTATTCTACTTGCTGGTCTTATCGGTTGGCTCTTATATTGTAAGCATGAAATTCCACCTGCTAGCAAAACACATATTCCTGTTTCACGTATAACTGCCACCTCATGCCTCTTACTATTTTTTAGTTTATTATTCCTGTTACCAATATTACGACCATTTTCGCACTGGATTGCCATGTTTGATAGTTTCTATCGCTCTGGCTCACTCGTGTTTGGCGGAGGACATGTCGTTCTTCCTCTTCTTGAAAATGAATTTGTATTAAATGGCATGATGACAAAAGAGCAATTTCTAGCAGGATACGGCTTAACGCAAGCTGTACCAGGCCCTCTTTTTACATTTGCATCTTACATAGGAGCTGTACTGGATGGGACACTAGGAGCTATCCTTGCGACAATTGCTATCTTTCTCCCAGCATTCTTACTCGTCATTGGCATATTACCATTTTGGGATCAAGTTAGACGCTGTTCATATGTACAAGGTGCACTCCTCGGCATTAACGCTGCTGTTGTTGGTATTTTATTATCAGCTTTTTACAACCCCATTTGGACAAGTTCCATTATGAGTACGGTTGACTTTGTCATCGCTTCTCTCTTATTTTGTCTATTAGCATTTTGGAAAGCACCTCCATGGATCATTGTTATTCTTGGCGCTTTAAGTGGCTATATTCTTTATATTATCTAGCCATACAAAGTTACCGCCTTCAAATAGTGTATTTTAAAACAACACACTTTTAACCCATATCTGTATGAAAATAGATTCGTGTTTAGTTGTGTTTAAACCAAAAAAATAAGCCATATTGGCTTATTTTCGTATATCGAGTATTCAACAGAACACAACATCTTATTTCAGTCCATTATTCAAGTCCTCAATTTTTTTCTTCCAATAGATTGTCATCGTAAGCCATATAATGGAATAAACAACGATAAAGCTACCTATACAAATAAGAATCGGAACGAGATGATTCGGAACCCAGCCAATCCAAATAGCAATTGGTAAAAATGTGCCCAACAAAATAATGAAATGAATCATTGTTTGTTTTAAGATGCTCCATTCTTCCTTCTCAAACACAAAGGACGCAAATGAAAAAATCAGCCCGACAATATTTGCTGTAACAAGATAAACAAGTAGTGTTTTTACCTCTATATTCTCCATCCCTTTTACATAACCAATCCCTAAAAACAATAGGCTATAAAACATTGCCATCGCCATTCCAGAAAGCACCTTGCCGCCAATTCTATCAAATAATGTAACCATATTTCTAACCTCCTCCTATATTTAAAGCTGCTTTAATAAATGGTACATATTTTCTCGAAACGTACTCTTTCATTCCATTTGAAAAGTGAGCACACATACTTCCGCTAAACGACATTTCAAAGCTCGTTACATGCTGTAAATTTGCTAATATCGATTTTGAAAATCGTGCAAAGCGATCATCTTGTAGCCTTGTTTCTAGCTCATACAACCTCGACTTTACTTCAAGTCTTCCCTTCGTTGTCTGTGCCATCACTTTTCTTCCCTCAGCATAAAACCAATAAATATCTTTTAGTTCTAACAAATAATATTGCTGCTCTAGAACTCCTACAATTTGTCTCACACTCCCCCCTTCTATCCTTTTTACAAGATGGTGAATTTCATCTGTTACTTCTTTTGTCTTTACAATAATCTCTATCTCATCTTGTGATGGGTCTAATTCAATGTGGATTTTCAATGATTCCCACCCCCTTTACACTTTTATTTTTACATATATTTGAAAAAAAGATATAGATTGCTACATAAGTGGTTTTGTTTTTGTCATAACTAACCCTTTTTCAAGCACAAAAAACCTTGCACACGCAAGGTTTCATTCTTCTGCTGCCATTTTCTTATATAACGCTACACATTCGCTTGCTAGTCCCTTCACAGTAATTGCATTCATTAAAATGTACCGGCTCTCTAAAAACTGGACCATCTACTCTACTGTCCCTTTACAGCTCATATAGAATACGGAGTCTATCTGTTATAGTTTCAACAAATAGGCTCCTTACCTCATTATTTTATTGAATTTTCTGTTATTTATTTTTCAAGTTATACCACCTGAATTACATTGAATTTTATTACAAATTTTCAGATAATTAAAAAGAATACAAATTGAGGGGAGTTTTTTTATGAAAAAAAAATTATTTGTATTACCTGCGGTGGCCTTATTAGCACTTCCAGCATTCGGTTTTAGCAACGCTTCAGCTGCTACAAGTATTAATCCATCATCTGAGAACCCTACTAACATTACTTTTATGGATCCACCACCACCTGAGAATCCTACTAACATCACTTTTATGGATCCGCCACCACCTGAGAGCCCTACTAACATTACTTTTATGGATCCACCACCACCTGAGAACCCTACTAACATCACTTTTATGGATCCACCACCACCTGAGAACCCTACTAACATCACTTTTATGGACCCACCACCACCTGAGAA
>NZ_NVPR01000035.1 GCF_002551815.1 Bacillus sp. AFS098217 | reverse complement strand
AGGGTTTCCCAACACTCTGTGAAAATGTCACCTAAAAGGTGACATTTTCACTTTCTATTTCCTCTGTAATTTGATAAGTTAGATGTAGACCAACTTCCTTTAGCGAAAGTAGTTTGGTCCACTTTATCAAGTTTTGGATGATGGCTGTCAACAAAGCCTGTATAGTTACTTTTTGAACTCCACGGTAACGGGCGAAACGTAAACCGTGGAGTTCTTTACTTTGTGCAAAACTAAGTTCCACAGTGGAAGGCCTCACAAACCGTAAAATTTTCCCTCTATATGATAAGCGCTGAACCCTCAATCTATGATAAATTTCTTCGTGGACAGAGATACGTAAAACACGATCTGTTTTTTTCGCAAAAGGACACCCTGTACAACTTCCTTTTTCAGGCTTGTATTCATGATACCCACTTCTTGTAGTCGTTTTATAGTGAAATGGAATTCCGCATGGACAAGCATATACATCTTGATTTACTTGTTTAAATTGTATCTTTTTACACTCTGGATGTTCTTTATTTGCATAACGACGATAAGAAATATAGGAAAACAATTCTTTTTCAAACAATCCTTCCGCCAATCGGGCATTATAGTAGCCAGCATCTAACGCAATTTCTTTCGGATAATATCCTAATCGTTCTTTTACACGTTCTATTCGGTTCAGTAAAATACGATGTCCCGGGACATTTGCCGGTGTGATATGCGTATCAATGATAAAATTGTGTAAGACATCTACAATTCGGTGCTCAAAATAAGCGAACCGTCCCCTGGCATCATGTTTTACAGAGAGACGTGCATCTGGATCGGTCGGACTTTTAAGAATGCGTTTTGTTTCGATTTTTACTGGCTGAGGAAGGAAGGGTTTCTTCCCTTTTTCTATTCTTCGCTTGTTCACTTTCTCTAAAGTATAAGAATCTTCTTTGACTTCTACTTCTTGTATCCAAACTTCACGATTTCGCTTATTTGCATTTGCCTTCAGCTCGGTTTCATCCGCAATCCAGGTGTCTCGGGATAAAAAGCCATCTTTTTGAATTTGATTTAAGATATGATGAAAAAGATCTTCCCAAATGGAAACACCCTGTATTCGATGATTGAGAAATTTAGAAATTGTGGAATGACATGGGATTTTCGCATGTGGAAAAACTCCTAAAAACCATCTGTATGTAGCGTTTTGTTTAACTTGTTTACATGTGAAACGAACGGAACGAAACCCTTCTACATATTGAATCAGTAAAATTTTCACCATAATCAGTGGATCTACAAAAGGGCGCCCCACAGAAGATTGGTAGAAGGGCTTAACTAACTTATAGACAATATTCCAATTCATTTCTTTTTCAATACGAACTAAATGATGGTCTTGGTCATACATAGCTTCATAAAATTTACGATTTTGTGTAATCTCGAGATTTTGTTGGTTATAAAACATGAAAACTCCCCCTTTCTTTCTATTTTTCTAAAACAGGGGGAGTTTTTAAAGTATTTTATTTAAGAATTGTATTGACAGAGTTGTTTTTCAACACTCTAGATCAAACCCTTGTTACCAAGGGTTTTATTGTTTTATAGAATAAAAAATTAACGTTTATAGAGCGTATGTTTTTTATAATAAATCAACCTATACAGCATTTTGTTTTAAAACCGTTGTCATGAAAAAATCTACTATTGTTACTTCACTGAGTTTTCTTCAAAGGCATTTTAGTAGTTGAAGGTTTCCGAGAAAAGAATAAAAAGATTTTATTCATTAGGTGTCATGAGCATAGCAGGAAACGTATTTATGAAAAGATGAAGAATAAAAATGAACCCTAACGAATTGTATTAATACTGCAAAGAAATTTCATTGATACATTGTGGGATTTGAGGATAGATACAGAAGGGTATCTTTAGATGGTTTGGTAATATGGATATTTCTCTGCTTTTACTTAAATAAAACATCAGGGTACGTTTTAGACTTTTATAGAGGGAAAGGAGCAATCATATGAAAGGCATTATTTTAGCTGGAGGTACAGGATCACGATTATACCCTATTACTAGGGTGACTAATAAACACTTGCTGCCTGTAGGGCGTTATCCAATGATTTATCACTCGGTTTTTAAGTTGAAAGAATGTGGGATTACAGACATTATTGTCGTAACAGGAAAAGAACATATGGGCAATGTAGTTAATTTCTTAGGGAGCGGAACTGATTTTGGAGTTTCATTTACTTACAGAGTACAAGAAAAAGCAGGAGGAATTGCGCAAGCTTTAGGGTTGTGTGAGACATTTATCGGTAATGACAGAATGCTTGTCATTCTAGGTGATAATATATTTTCTGATACATTATTTCATTATGTAAAAGGGTATCAGAAGCAAAAAGAAGGAGCGAAAATTCTTTTGAAGGAAGTTGATGATCCAAAAAGATTCGGAGTTCCTGAAATACAGGGTGATTATATTGTAAATATAGAGGAAAAGCCAAAGAAGCCGAAAAGTTCTTATGCAGTAACAGGAATTTATATGTATGATGCAGATGTATTTAAGATGGTCAAAAAGTTAAGTCCATCTAACCGCGGAGAATTGGAAATAACGGACTTGAACAATGAATATATTAAAAGAGGTACTTTAACTTATGATGTATTAAAGGGCTGGTGGACTGACGCTGGAACTCATGATTCCCTCTATAGGGCAAATACGTTGGCAAAAGATTTATATTTTGGGAATGGATTTGACAGTACACTTTAAGAGGTTGGATATAAAAAAGGAATGCATATTGTAGCTATCGCGGAAGTGATAGCTATTCCATAGGAAATGGATTCTAATATTGTTATTCATTATGTTATTTATTCTGCAGTAACGGATGGTAAGACCTTTTAAAATTTAGCAAAGGTAAAGAAGATAGGTGGGGGATCAATTGTCTGTAAAAGCCAGATTGGTGAGGGCTAATAATCAGTGGGGAACGAAGCCCCCCACTGATTAAAGTTTCACTTTATACAAAGGTAGACTTGGTGGAAACGAACAAGATATGGAGTTGCAAAAGAAATTTTTCAGTAAAACAACATAACATTCAACCTTTTTTCGATTTCTACGAATGAGTTTCGTTGTGGAACATCTTTTTTTGCGTTTTAAAAATTTTTCATCTATATGTTCATGGAAAGACGGGGTGAGGAAATACTTTATACCAAGAAAAAACATCGCTTATCATATCGATGTTTTTTCTTGTTCAAATTTGAAAAGTAAAGTTTGCTTCAAATAAGGTGGAGTTCAAGCATAAATTGTTTGGAGCATAATGAATAGGTACTAAGATTTTATTTTTTCGATAAATTATGTTTGCGATAGAATACGATTTTTATGATTGAATAATATTTATCATTTCTTTCATTCTTTGACTAAATGTGTGCTGTTCTATCACTTGTTTTTGAGCCTTTTGAGCAATAACCTGTCTCTCTTCTTTATTATTCATATAGGTAACCACTTTACATAGACAATCTTCATAATCCCGGTAAGATACCATTTCTTCTTCAGTAAAGAAAGAACGAAGATTAGGTTTTTCCTCTATCAGTTGAAAAGCCCCACATGCCGCAATATCAAACGTTCGGTTATTAATACTTTCGCTAATAATTCCAGATGTGTTTTGATTATACAAGAAACTGTGGCTTCGATGAGGATTTAATACAATGCTGGCCCCGTTGTAAAAATAGGAAACTACTTTTGGATTTATCCATGTATCTTTAATCAAAACTCTGGGGTTGTTTCTCCAGTGTTTTTGTAGTCTATTACGCCATCCCTTCCCAACTAGGACGATGTAATAGTTTGTATTTTTCAAGAGAAAATGGATGAGATTTACCCGTGTGGGATATGGATATCCTACAAGGAGTAAATCGCTTTTGTATGCATGTTCTATTAAGCGAGGTTTAAAAATGGAATCATTTGTACCTAACGGAAAATAATAGGCATTCGGGTGGGCTAATTGATAGTGTTTTAAAGAGCCGGTATCGATGGTAAAGATATAGTCAAATCTATCAATGACTTGAAAAGTTTTATCAAAATAATAAGGATCCTCAGTCATCCAACATGCTAGCTTAATACCATTTTTTTTAAAATATTGAATAGCTTGTACGGAAAGATAGTCTCCTAATATAGTTAGAACCACTTGTGGTTGAAACGTGGCAACAATAGATTGCAGCTTTTCTATAGGTTCTAATGGGTGAAAGGAGATCCATTCATAACTATTATCGTTTAGCCCAGCTTTCATACTGTGATCTAAATAATCGTAAATACCGTGATAACCAGAAGAAATATACAGTAACTTCATTATATATCACCAATTGTAGCAATTATTTTTATTCTTCTGTTGTTATGATGCTTTCAACATTATTACAACTAATTTTTATAATATTCGTCACGCTTGGAGATGGTAAATCTTCTTCTAATGTGACTATGCCAGTCCAGTTATTAAAGTCTATAAGTTTGGCTGTTCCATAAACAAAACCGGATTTACCTACGACTGTTATTATAGTTCCAAGTGGTATGTTGGAGAACTGGCGACAGATGCTACTTTTGCATATTGATAGAACCATAGACAAATACTCCTTCCTTTTCATTAATTAAGTTGATATTTGATAACACTTATACTATATGCAAATAGATAGATTTTTGTGCGAAGAATATCTTAGTAAATACACCCTTTTATAATAATTAAAATATCTATTTCGGGATAATAAATTCCATATATTTAAAAATCGAGAAATCGCCTAGAAACAGCTGGCTGCTTTTTTATGTGCGTGCCAGCTAAGCCAGAACTTAGTATTGGATGTTTTATATCGTTTTAGAATCAGCAATGAAATGAACAAAAGAAATTAATTTTCTACGCTATAATCATATAAATTGTACAAGATTTAGCTAGTACCGTATGGTTATAAGCGGCATATATATCATGTTTAAAAAGTAAAATGAATAAAGAGATATGTTTATGCTGCTATTCATGGGTAGTAATCCGCTGATTAAAGTTGCATTTTACAAGAAGAGGAGGGATTAGATGAGAGGGGCTAGTCTTACTGATGGTACAGGATCACGTCTATATCCCATTACAAAGGTAAAAAGTAATTATTTACTTTCTGGTGGTGAATTAGAAATAACATATTAAAATAACGAGGAATATTGACTTATATATATTAACGGGGGTGATGGAGTGGAGGAGAGGTTCATAATCCTCTTTGGTGTAGCAATGTACTTGCAAAAGACATCCGATCCGAGAAGAAATTTAATGAAAAAACTGAATAATGGAGGTGATGGCGGAAATGAACGTAATTGAAACTTTATTCGAGAATGTACACATTGTAGAGCCAGACATATATAAGGATCATAGGGGGTTTTTTAAAGAAAGCTATAATGAAAAAATTTTCGATCAATTACAAGTGCCATATCAATTTATTCAGGACAATATATCAAAATCGCTGGAAGCAGGGACAATAAGAGGATTGCATTTTCAAACAAATCCTAAGGCTCAAACGAAGCTCGTACAAGTGATACAAGGAGTCATATTTGATGTTATCGTAGACTTGCGAAAAGAATCCCCCACATATAAGAAATGGCAAGGGTTTATATTAAGCGACTATAATCATCGGCAGTTGCTTGTGCCAAAAGGATATGCACATGGCTTTTGTACATTAGTCCCTAACACAATTGTCATGTATAAGGTTGATGAACATTACGATTTCCAATATGATAGCGGGATACGCTGGAATGATGAAGAATTGCAAATCGATTGGCCGGTTAAAGACCCGATTTTATCCGACAAGGACCAGTCATTGCCGTCTTTACAAGATGGTAATCATAATTTTCATTTTAGGGAGAAACGCACATGAATATTTTAGTAACAGGTGGAGCAGGTTTTATTGGTAGTAATTTTATAAGATTTTTAGTTAAGAAGTACCCGCACTATAACATTATTAATTACGATGCATTGACTTATTGCGGCAATTTATTGAACTTAGAAGAGATAAAAGACAGAAAGAATTACCGGTTTATTAAAGGAGATATTCAAAATAAAGAATTGCTTCATTACGTAATAAATCAATATGAAATTAACAGTATTATTAACTTTGCCGCAGAATCTCATGTTGACCGCAGTATTGAAAATCCACAAATCTTTTATTCTACAAATATATTAGGAACAACAACATTACTAGAAGCTGCTCTTGCAAATCAAATTGAAAAATTCATTCAAATTTCTACTGATGAAGTGTACGGTTCATTGGGGGAAACAGGAGTCTTCACAGAGGATACGTCATTGAATCCTAACAGTCCTTACTCTTCTAGTAAAGCGAGTGCTGATTTGATCGTATTAGCTTACTGTAAAACATACGGTTTACATGTAAATATTACACGATGTTCTAATAATTATGGTCCTTATCAATATCCGGAGAAATTGATTCCTCTCATGATTACAAATGCCTTGGAGAATAAACCTCTGCCTGTATACGGAACGGGCAGAAATATTCGAGATTGGCTTCACGTATATGATCATTGTACTGCTATTGATTTAGTGCTGCATAAAGGAGAAAAAGGAGAAATATATAATATTGGCGGAAATAATGAGAATCGCAACATTGAAATTGTAGAGCTCATCATTGAACAGTTAGGCGCCTCTAAAGAGCAAATTATATTTGTAAAGGACCGCCTAGGGCATGATTGGCGATATGCTATTAATGCTGAAAAGATTAAAAAAGAGCTTGGATGGAAGCAAGTCTATACATTTGAATCGGGCCTTCAGGAGGTTATTCAATGGTATAAACGGAGTGAAACCTGGTGGAAGCCTCTAAAATACGGTACATCTGAGTAGAGGGAGAGAGTTATGAAGAAAGTAATAGCGATTACTGGAGCGAAGGGGCAATTAGGCAGACAGTTTGCTGAAGATTTACATGATTTAGGTTATCTGGTTTGTGCTTTAAGCCGAGAAGATATGGACATAACGGATTTTTCAAAAGTCGATCTCATTTTAAGAAAAATAAATCCTAACATTATTATTCATTGTGCTGCATACACAAAGGTAGATTTAGCTGAAACTGAAAGAGATCAAGCATTTCTTGTAAATGCTCTTGGAACAAGAAATGTCGCTGTTGTAGCCGAGAAGATGTCAGCTAAACTTGTTTATATTAGCACCGATTATGTATTCGATGGGAAAAAAGACACTGGCTATGATGAGTTTGATACTCCTAATCCGATAAACGTGTATGGAGCCTCAAAATATGCAGGAGAAAATTTTGTTAAGAATTTTCATTCACGCCATTTTATTGTGCGTACTTCTTGGCTTTACGGAAAGTATGGAAATAACTTTGTTGAAACGATGCTGAAGCTTGCAAAAAACCAGCTGGGGATTAAAGTAGTGAATGACCAAACAGGATCCCCAACCCATGTAAAAGATTTAGTGCAATGTGTGAAAGAGTTGATGGAGACAGAACTATATGGAACGTATCACGCATCCAATGCTGGGGCTTGTACATGGTATGAGTTTGCTAGGGAGATATTTTCTTTATGTAATATAAGTGTTAATACAACACCCATTTCTACGAAGGGATTTGGCGCGGGGGCTCCACGTCCTGCTTATTCGGTTTTAAATCCTTGTGCGCTGCGTTTGAATAGACTCGATTTAATGAAACCTTGGCAAGAAGGGCTGGGGGAATATTTGAAAGAAAGGGAAACGAGTAGACTGTGATGTTCTTATTTGCTTAGTTCCCAAAGTATGCTGCACTAAAAATAATGCTAACTTCTAATAAGTGTTTTAAGAGCGAAGGACAATAGGTTTTTTCAATGTAAAAGGAAAGGTATTATCGCGATAGACTTAGCTATTTAACGAAACATCACATGGGGAATTGATCTATCCCTAGCAAATCTAATCTTTATGTACGTGGGTGAATATCTGTAGAAAAACGTACATGACATGGTGGAAGCGGGGGAAGGGAACAGAACTTTAGCATTACCTTGTTGCTAAAGTTAAATATCCGTGTAAATTCCAATATTATAGATATAATTCGTATAAAATAAAAAATTTCAATTTGATAACCAAAAGAAGTTGATCGCATAATTTAAAGAAGGATACTTAAAAGTGTGAAAAAATTCTAATTCTGAAATTATAGGAGAAAGTTAGATGAATAATAACAAAGTAAGCTTCATATCTTGTGTCAATAATTTTGAAGAGTACAATACAGCATTACATTATATTGATACTTTGAAGGTTCCTCATGGTTATGAGATTGAAACCATAGCTATTGAAAAAGCAACCAGTCTTACATCTGGATATAATGAAGCAATGAAAAAAAGTGATGCGAAATATAAAGTTTATCTTCATCAGGATGCTTATATCCTAAATGGGAATTTTATATCTGATGTGATTACGTTATTTGAGAAATATCCTAAATTAGGAATGCTTGGGCCGTTAGGTGCAAAAAACTTACCAAATGGAAATATGATACATAGTTCTCATATATATGGAATTATGTATCATACTCCAAAAGGGAAAGGTATCCTAGAATTAGGATCGGCCCGTAAGGTAATAAATGATTATGAGAAAGTACTGGCTATTGATGGTGTAATCATGGTTACTCAGTATGATCTTATGTGGAGGGAAGACTTGTTTAAAGGTTGGCATTTCTATGATGTTTCTCAAAGTTTAGAGTTTGTGAAAGCTGGCTATGAAGTGGGGGTTGTTAAACAAGAACGCCCATGGTGTTTTCATGATACTGGTATTATAGACTGGACTGGTTATGAGGAAAATAGAAACATTTTTGTTCAAAATTATAGAGAATATATTATTTAAAAGCAAAATAAATGTTTTTTGAATATATAAGAAATCAAATAGGAGAGCTGAATCAATAGGATGTTTTTGTATCGAAAATAGTATAGTATATTGGGAACTTAGAATAATTCATAATTATAGGAATAAGTATAATTCTATATAGGATTTTACATAAAGGAGCGGATATTGTGCATATAGAACAAGGTAGAGAAATGTATATTGAACTGTTGAAGAAGACCATCTTATTCGAAATTTGGCAAGAGCATGAAGTAGATTTTCTTTCGGGGGGGGCTAGTAATCGAACAATGCCTGCAGATCCCGAAAAAAAGAGAATGGGAGAAATCTGGCCGAAATTTTCTCACAGTATGATCGGACGTATGCGTATGGATAATTTACAGATGTGTATGGAAACGGTTCTAAACGAAAATATAGAAGGAGATTTTATTGAAACAGGTGTGTGGCGAGGAGGTGCCTGTATCTTTATGTGTGGTTTTTTAAAGGTTCATGGAATTGAAGACCGCAAGGTATGGTTAGCGGACTCGTTTCAAGGATTGCCAGCTCCAAATGAAATAAAGTATCCGAGAGATAAAGGCGCCGGGTTTCATACGTTTGATTATTTGCGTGTCTCCCTAGAGCAAGTAAAAGAGAATTTTCAAAAGTATAACTTGCTTGATGAAAATGTTCGATTTCTAAAAGGGTGGTTTAAGGATACGTTACCTATTGCTCTAATTGATAAATTAGCAATTTTACGATTGGATGGTGACCTTTATGAATCTACAATGGATAGTTTGACAAATTTATATGATAAGGTATCAAAGGGGGGGGTTATTATCATCGATGATTATGCATTGCCTACTTGTGAACCAGCAGTTACAGATTTTCGTAGAGAACGCAATATTACAGAACCTCTTATTCGAATTGACAATCATGCCGTATACTGGCGAAAATCAAAAGATTAATTTTTTTAGATGTTGATTCTTCTCACGATTTTTTACTTTATTCGTTATGAATGTATTCTTAGTTTTTATAGGTAACTTTTCTGAATGTTTAAAATGAAACGGTGGATAATTCAACATTTAAACATATTATATTCTTGGTGTATTTTATAGAATAAAACGAAAATGTAGATGAGGGGTGTTCTATATGTATAACCTTATAGAAGAATTTCACAAATATTACTATAATAGCTTAGTATGGGCTACGAGCACGAAATGGTTAGGGGTTCCAATGCAAAAATGCCCTTTAGATTTATTTTTATATCAGGAAATGATTTATGAAATCAAGCCTGACCTTATTATTGAATGCGGGACACACAGTGGAGGAAGTGCGTTATTTTTTTCATCAATGTTGGATTTAATTCAAAAAGGGAAAATTATTTCCATTGATATAGCACCTCAGCCTAATCTTCCTACTCATCCACGATTAACTTATTTACAAGCATCTTCAATATCTCCTGAAGCGATAGAAAAAGTCCGAAGCATGATTAATCCTGGAGATGTAGTAATGGCGATTTTAGATTCCGATCACAGCAAAAATCATGTACTTGATGAATTAAGACTATACAGTAAATTCGTTACAATAGGAAGTTATTTAGTTGCAGAGGATACGAATATAAATGGTCATCCCGTATTACCGAATTGGGGGCCAGGACCGATGGAAGCCTTAGAGGAATTTTTGGGGGAGAATAATGAGTTTGTCATAGATGAAAGTAAGCATAAATTCTTTGTAACTTTCCACCCTAAAGGATTTTTATACAAGGTAAGATGAGGAATGTAGTATCTTAAAAGAAACTGTTTGCAAGTTTTTTATTGCAGAGGAAGGGCTTTTATTTAAGTCAGAGTGAGAGAATGTATATAAAATTATATGGAAATCACATGTTTTTAATTAACCGAAAGGAGGTTATTGCATATTTTAAAAGGAAGAATTAAAAATATGAAGAAGAAAAAGTAACTATAATTTTTAGACTAATAGGGGACAAATTGATGGATAATAAAAAAGTGTGTTTCATATCCTGTGTGAATAATTTTGATGAGTACAATATAGCTTTACAGCACATTAAATCACTGAAAGTTCCTAACAATTATAAAATTGAGATACTAGCTATTGAAGATGCTGTTAGTCTTACATCTGGATATAATCATGCAATGAGAAAAAGTGATGCTAAGTATAAGGTTTATCTTCATCAAGACACTTATATTTTAAATACAGACTTCCTATACGATGTGATTACATTATTCGAGAAATATCCTATATTAGGAATAGTTGGTGTATTAGGGGCGAAAGGAGTACCAAGTATCTCTGGGTGGCCACCTAGATTGACGTACGGCGGATTATATTTTGCTCCTTCAAAAGATAAAAAAGAGTTACTATTGTTTAATCGTATAATAAATGACTATGAGCGAGTGATGTCTATTGATGGTTTCATCATGATCACACAGTATGATATTGCGTGGAGAGAAGATATATTTAAAGGGTGGCATTTTTATGATATTTCCCAAAGTTTGGAGTTTATAAAAGCTGGATATGAAGTAGGTGTTGTTAGACAAGTAAGTCCATGGTGCCTTCATGATTGTGGTGTTATAAGTACAGAAGGTTATGAAGAAAATAGGAACATCTTTCTACGAAGTTATGATACTTACATTAGGAATAATCAATGGCGTTTGTTCTGGAATTTATAACTTGGTAGGATGGCTATTGTTACGATAAATGAATTTTATAAGGGTGTCTATAGATATGCAATATAGTTTAGGAAGATTACAAATTTTTTAGCGTACTTGGATATAAATAATTATTAGAAGAAGCCACTTGTAATACGAAATAGTACATTTTTGTTTTTGTTAATCTAAAACTGGTTCTTTCCAAAGTTAGTTGAAAAGAACCTCTTTCTCATATTCTAGTAGTAAGATTTTGTTTCTCAATAAATCGAACAGACAACGACCATACATGGTGCGCTTTATCAACTTTAATTTATTGATTTTCCCTTCGGCTAGACCATTATTATATTCATAAGCGATGGCATTTTTCACAGCTGTCAAATCTCTTTCTATTCCATTGATAAAGCTATTGAGCGGTTGAATATCTAGTGCAGTCGCTCGTTCAATCCAGCTTTGCAGTGCATCGTTTCTTTTTTGTCTCAGGATGTCCCTAAAGTCATTCACCAAGTTTGTGACGGATTCGATTTTCGAATGCAACTTGTAAATTTCTTTTATTTGTTCTTCAGATAATTTGATTTTTGTTTTCTCCGAGCAGAACAAAAGAGCGATAATCTCTTTTCGCTTCACGAATTCGAACTCCGTATCATGTAACAATTGAGGGTCTTCAAAGAAAGATTCTTTCAGTTTGGAAATATAATGCCGCACAGTAGAGGTGGAACCTTTGTATCCTTTCTTTCGAAGAATGGCACCAATCTGAACAGATGTATACCTATTGGTTACGTACTGTTTTATTTCTTCTGCATAGGGATCTAGCATGCTCGTTCTCGTTTGCCCTAAGCTTGCATGCATTCCTGTTGTTTCTGGATTCAAATATTTAGAGATGGTTCTGCGATCTAACCCGAGTTGACGTGCGATACTTCGCTTGGAGTTTCCTTGTTTATACAGCTGCCGTGCTTCACATATCTGTTTTTCTTTCTGCAACTTTTTATGTTCATGAGATATTTTCATTGTGCTTATCAGATATTCTTCTTGTTCGCTTAAGCTCATGGATAAAACCTTTTTCACTGTTCTGATATCCATCTGTAAAGCTTTCGCTATTTGGTGAAACGTATAACCAGTATCCATTAAGCCATTCGCTATTTTGACTTTTTTTGTGAATGGTATGTTTAAATTATTCGCGTTCATAAGAGGTGCTTTCTTTGAGGTTTTCACTGGGATTTTGACGTTCGTTTTTATGATGGACTTGAAAAATTCTGTACAATACTTTGTCAGATTTTGAAGCAAGTGAAAGCGGTCGCTTATTTGAATAGCATTCGGATGAGCCCCTGCAATGGAATGAGCATACGTAATAGAACCATCTCTAGAAACAATCTCCAAATTCGGAAAAGTTTTTAGCCAACTTGTCACCTCTTCGCCGTTTCTAGAACGAATCAAGTCAACCACTTGATGTGTATCTAAATCAACCATAATTGTGCCATACGTATGTCTCTTTTTTAAAGCAAAATCATCGATACAGACTCTTTTTACCTGGGCTTTATCAATTTCGATTGTTTTTTTTTAGTAGATTGCAAATGGTGCTTTTTCCAACCTTCGCAATGCCACGGTTCAATATTTTTTCAGCTACAAGCAAACTAACATTTTTGGCGATTTTCATGATTTCTTGTTCCAAGCGAGTGGATTTTTTCGCTTTATAGGGTAAAAATAAGAATTGTTCAGCAAATGTTTTGCGATTATTGATCACATATACAACCTTCTTCCCTTGAATGGGCAAATCATGAAATGTTCTTTCATATCGAGAATGAACTTTGGTCGAAGTTATACTACAGGAAGGACATGTTAATGACAGCTTCTCCGAGGCAACCCGAATAAATAGCGTGTCTTCTATAATTTCGTGTGAGATATATCTAAGGTTTTCATCTAACAATTTTACCACATCATTCATTTTACAGTACCATCCCTCACTTAAATAATAGGAACAGTATGGACAAATTGTTGGAATTTCAACCAACTTTGGAAAGAACCACTTTTAGGTTGCGAAATACACATTTTAGGATTATAAGAATAAATTGTTTATAACAAAAGGGTAGAATAGTAAATATTCTACCCTTTTGTTATAGAGATAGATTGCATTATATCAAGAGTTGTTTTCTGCCATGGAATTATCAAGTCAATTTATATAATAAATTTATTCGGAGGTTAAAAACGCCTTGTGTTGATTATAATCTGAGGAAGGGGTGTATTAAAATATTATGAAAGAAGATTATGTATATCAGAATTTTCATGATAAATTATTGGATTTTAATTGGAATATTTCAAATCATATCTGCACGCGGGATAATGTTGGGGACCTCAAAAAATTAATCATTATATTCGTATCCTCTGAATACGATGTACCATATTGGCCGTTAGAGATGGGGATTATTGACAGCCTGAAAAAGGTAGTTCGAGAACTACATGTAGTATCACCAAAGCAAGATTTACTGCGAGTTTCCCAAAAAGTAAAGCCAGATCTTGTCCTTGTCTTTAGCGGATTCAAGTTACCTTGTCATCAAGTGGAACTGTTGAAGAGGAGTGGAATAAAAACAGCTGTGTGGATGACAGATGATCCATATGTTATAGACCAAAGCAAAAGAATTGCACCTTATTATGATTTTGTTTTCACCCAAGAAATCAATTGTATTTCTTTTTATAAATCGATAGGATGTCAAAATGTTTATCATCTGCCGCTTGCTGCAGATCCTAATGTATTTTATCCGAGGGAGGTTGATGAAAAATATAAAACAGATATTTTGTTTATTGGAGTGGCATTTTCAAATCGTGTAAGATTTTTTGATGAAATTACGAGCTATTTGGCAAATAAAAATATGCTGATTTCCGGTATTGGCTGGAAAAGTTTGAAGAATTATCATTTGTTACAGCAAAGAATCAATGCCAATCATTGGTTATCTCCTGAAGAGACAGCGAATTACTACAATGGGGCGAAAATTGTACTCAACCTACATCGTTCACATGATGACGCGACTATTAATAAAAATAGTGAAAAGATAGAGGCTTTATCTCTTAATCCAAGAACGTTCGAAATATCTGCTTGCGGGGCTTTTCAACTAACTGATATTCGTCCGGATTTAAGTGGATTTTATAAACCTGGCTATGATATTGAAACATATCGTACACCTCAGGACCTTATAGAAAAGATAGAATATTATTTAAACAACGAGGAAGAAAGAAAAACGATAGCTTCAAGGGCTCTAAACAGAGTTCAAAATGAACACACTTTTTTACACAGAATCATAGATTTGCTTGGCGTAGTCTTTCCTGAGAAAGAACTGAATGTAGAATGATAGTATGTAGGATTGGTATAGAGAGGTATTATAGATGAGAACATTCATGTGGCTGTCAAATATTATATTTTGCGGTGAAAAAGAGAAAGCAATGTATAGAAAAATTTCTATACATTGCTTTTTACTAAATTAAATGGAAAATTAGTTTTTTGACTTTGTGGGTAGTTGAAGGTAATTTGCAAAGGTTTTTAGCATTGTAACAATACTTGCTTCATTTGAGTATATTCGGTCTAGCTGTGAAATCAATCTCTAAAATACTCCCACTGAAATTTAGTGGGAGAGGTTCACCTGTTGTAACGCTAGATGGAAAAACGGTACAGGTATTAATAAATATATATTACATAAAACAGTGATCTCAGGATTTTTGATTACAAAATAATGTCTGCAGCACTATAAAGTACAGTCAGTAATTGTTACTCTTTTATCTGGATTTGATATTGGCGGTGTAATTACTATAGTGATTACATCCAAAGGATTATTTTGATTTGTAAATACAAATGTTATTGTTTGTGCTCCTAGAACAGTATTAATGTTTAATGTGAAGTTGTAAATTTGGTTTTCGAGTGCTGCTACTCCCGTAAATGTAGCATTATCTGTGCCTGCATTGCAATTTGTGATACTTGTTATAAATCCTTCAAATCTCGCTGGCATGCCACCTGAGTTTGAGTTAAATTGCACTACAACATCATTGAGATCTGGATTTCCACAATCACAAAAGCGAATTCTTAAAGGATCAATCATTCCCACGGGGTTAATTCCTTGAGGAAGTCCCAATGCTATAGCAGGAAGTGCACCCTGGTTATAAAAAATGGAGCATGTAGTACAATTAGCCGGAGGAGGAGGTGTAGGGCAAGTAGGGCAAGTAGGGCAAGTAGGGCAAGGAGTAGGAAAAGGAACAGAGATAGTGCCAGGGGTAGGACATGGAACAGCTATCTTAAAATGAGAACCATGATGATGTGATCCACAACAATCAAACATATTTTCACCTTCTTTTCTTATTTAGTACATTATATTTAATGCAAACAGGAGTAGATTTGAAATGGACAAATTCCTATTTTTCTATGATAAGGACGTCTAATCTCCTATAGTCCCCCCGAAAATTTAGCTTAATTTGAGACAGGACATTTGAACAGATGTTAAAAAATAAAGTTATAAAACATTTTGAATATATATATCGTTATCTATTTCATGTATAAACACATTTTCTTTATGCAATATTGAATTTGATTATGACTGTTTTTTCTCATGGCAAGGCTGTCGGATATGTAAAGAATAATAAAAGCAGAATCCTTAAAACAGTAGTTCTTTAATTATAGTGATGTAGTCTAATACTTTAAGGCTTATAATCTCAGAAATCACGGTAGGTAAAGGTAATAAGGGAAGCTGATAATCAATTCATATTGTACGGAATGAGAAGATACATGAAATCACATGTCTACATATAAAAAATAAAGCAAATTTCCGTATCACGTGAATATACATCTAACAGTGGGAGTTTGTAAGAATGGGAGGGAAGTGACTTGAAACGGAAACAGAGCAAAGCTAAAGATAAGCGATCGATAATATATATTGCACAACCTACACTTAATGAGGCTAATTTGAACATGCAAAAGACGTTTATTATAAAGCCAGAAAATAAATTGGAATCTGTAGCGGAAGAGGAAAAGGAAAAGAGAATAGATACCAAGGAAGAGGCAATAAGCATCAGTGAAGAAGAGGATGTAGTAATAAAAGCTGGAATGATTGAAGAAGTAAAGGGAGAGGATGTAATAGCAGAAGCTGAAGTGATTGAAGAAGTAAAGGAACAGGTGGAATTTACAAAAGAGCAGCAAACTGATGGTGAACAACTTAAAGATGAGCAACCAGAAACAAGAGTAATGGCTGCAAAAGAGAATAAATTATTTTCTAATCCAATCGTAGCAGAGAAGAAAAATGAGGAAGCAGGTTTATCTAAAGGTGTGCAGAAAAGAAAGTCCTTCAAAGATATGAATAATGAAGAAAAACTCCATTTTTTAATACACAAACCTAAGTATATTCCGAAAGTAAGATGTCAAATTAAAACAGTAAAAGAAAATTTAACTGGATACGTACTTTCTTATGAAGAAGGATATGTAGCAATCAAAATGATGGAGAAAACAAAAGAAATTAAAGTTAAATTCGAAGATATCGTTCACATTAAAATGATGGGCTTATAGGAACAAATATAGAAAGGTGACAGATACTCTGTCACCTCATAGTTTTTTAGTTTTACAATAAAATTACACTCTTCCAATGAAAGTGTCACGCAAACATTGAATTGCACAGAAACATTGTAAGTCAACTGTGATACAGAAGTTAGTAGATGCTAGACCGAAGAATTCTGTAGTAAGTCTAGGCGATACTCCTGAACCTCCTCCAGTATCTCTGAAAGTGATGCCGTTTTGATATTTGCAAATTAAAGTTCTTGCGATTGCTTGGAAATCAGCTTGTGTTGATGGGTGGTTTGTAGTTGGCAAGAACAGTGAAAGCTCTCTTATAAGATCATCTAAGGCACCAGAGCTAAGGTTTGAAACATCTGGTACTAGTACCCTAAGAACTGCACAGCACTCACAATCTACGCTTTCCACGCGTAAAAACGGAGAAGGAACTGGGATAGGCAGCTCAAAAGCATCAGATGTCATAGAGCCCGGATTAATAATGTTAAAGCAGCTTGCTGGTAGGAAAATGACACCTTTTTTATCAAATAGTACGAAAGGGCGAGTATTAGCTAGTGGAGAAGTACCGCTACAGTTTGCGCCTAGAATTGGGTTTTCGCAACCAGTTGGGCAAAAATTATCATGTTGTACGTTTTGTAGTTCGTCAATAAAATTCACGACGTCACATACACAATTAGTATCGTGACAATGCTTTTTGTCATCATTGCAACTCATTCTATACACTCCTTATCATTGAGTTTTGATTTACATTAATAGGATATTGAAGCGGGAGTCAATCGGTTACTCCTCTTACAGAGTTTTTTTTTATGGGTAGAAGTAATGTTAATGTAAAGGTAGGAGAGGGAAATGTTATTTACAAGTTGGCTTATGTTCTTTATTTTTGCATGTGCGGCTTTCCGGTTAACGAGGCTTATTGTTTATGATAAAATTACATCATTTTTGCGTAGGCCATTTATTGAAGAGGTGCAAATAAATGAACCGGATGGTACAGTATCCATTTATACGAAAGTAAAAGGAAAAGGACTCCAAAAGTGGATCGGAGAATTGTTAAGTTGTTATTGGTGTACGGGAGTATGGGTGAGTGCATTTTTACTTTTTTTGTATTATTTTATTCCTAAAGTGGCAGAACCGCTTATACTATTGTTAGCCATTGCAGGTGCAGCAGCTATTATAGAAACGATAATTAGTCGATTTATTGAATAGGAAAATGGGAGGAACAGAGTGGAAAGGTTGTTCATATAGTAAATGGATAGAATTCTACCGCAGGGGAGATGTTTACTATGAGAAATGATCCACAACCAAATCCATATTATAAGGTTCACCCAGCGTATCAAGCTCAATACCAGCAACAAATGCAGCAACTTCAGCAGCAAGGCTTTGTAAAGAAAAAGGGTTGTAATTGTGTAAAGAAAAAGAACACTTCTGATCAACAAAACCAAGGCTAAAAAACACTCACTGGATTGTGAGTGTTTTTTATGAAAGTACTGGAAGGAAGGGGATCGTTATTAGAAGGGGAGAGGATTGAATAGTTAGATATATTCCACTAATGTAGCTGGAAGGGGAAGGAGCTAATTGTGGAGGGAAAAGAAATTACGATTCGTTTATGTATGATTATTAATAATCAGCCGAACTTTAGCAGTTTGCAACAGCTGCATCACGTAAACACTGAATACCACAGAAACAATTTAAATCAACAGTGATAAAAGAAGGGGTTGCACGTAATTTAGCGTGCGGAACAGATAAATAAGTACAGACAGGGTTTGGACTAGTGTCAGGTTCCTTCCCCACGATAACGATTAATGCACGTAATACTGCACAACAATCTTTATCGACACTTTCTACACGGAAAATAGGAGAGCGGCAATTTTTATTTGCAGAAGGGACGTATACTTCAAATGGATTTCCTGATTGCGTGAATAAAATAAATGGGCGTGTATTGGGCATGTCAGTTTTATAATGCGAAGCAAGAAAGGGAATTTCATAACTCGTAGAGTAAGTAGTGGCTGCACATTCTTGTAATTCATGTATGAATAGAACAACGTTACATACACAGCTTGCATCAAAGGATATATCGTTCTCATCGTTGCAATTGCAGCTCATATTGATCACCCCGTATCCTCAAGTCTATACTATTAGATTATGAGTCGAGAATGGGCGATATTACGGGAGACAAAGTCGAATTCTAATGGGAATTTTTTACGAACAGCGCTAGACAATAAGCTGAATATTGTTTGAGAAAGATATAAAAAAAATCAGCACCACATGTTAAGGTGCTGACGTTTTCGGTACATCTTTTCGCGTGATATATAAAAAACGAGATATATCTAATTTTTTTCCTCTGAAAAATTGCGGAGAGGAAATATAAAGTTCTTCTTTTGCACGTGTGATAGCGACGTAGAGCAATCTTCTTTCTTCTTCTAACGCTTCCGAAGTATCCGTGACGCGGTCATTTGCATCTTTTAAAGATGATGAGTGGGGCAGTATACCATCACTTGCGCCAAGTAAAAAGACGCACGGGAACTCAAGACCCTTTGCATTATGAATGGACATCAGGGATACGGCATCTTTCTGTTGCATTGTTTTTAATGCTTCCATTTCTTTTTGACTTTGAATAGCCGTATTAATAAATTCTAAATAAGCAGGGATATCAGTAAAACGATTTGCTGATTCCATCAGTTCTTCTAGCATCTCTTCTTGTATGTCTTTATGCATTGTAAAGGAAGAGCGGTCATTGCTTTGTAAGTACTCTAAATATTTACCTTTACCCTTGATAATTTCTTTTAGTGCTTTTTTTGGTTCCAATTCTTTTATAAATTTAATAAAATCAATCCGGTCGTTTATTTTTTTGACTTGAAATGGTTTTAAATTTGGGTTGAGCAATAGGAAATGGAGAAGGGAAGGGAATCTTCCTTCGCCATATTTCCACTGTTCACGTTCAATAAATGAAATACATTCATCACGGCCGATATACATCGTTGGCAATATGTTTGAGAGCGATTCGATTCGAAACGGTTCGTATGCTAGGCGCAGATGATCTAATACGGGTTTAATTAAAGAATGTTCATAGAACGATTGGCTCGCACCGTGTTTTATAAACGGAATTTTATGAATCGTAAGCTGATCGAGTAAAGAACGACTTACGGAGTGTGTACGATATAGCAAACAAAAGTCTTTGTATGCGCGCTCACCGCTCGCCACTTTATCCTGAATGAGTTGTAGAATTTGATTTGCTTCATCAAGAGTGGTTGCAGGACGTGCGTAAAATGGTTGTATCCCTTCTTCATGAACAGAATACAATTCTTTTTTAAAACGTTCTTGATTGAGTTTAATTACTTCATTTCCAAGTCCTACGATAAATGGATTGGAACGATAATTTGTATTAAGAGCAATGATGCTTGTATCATCAAATTCTTTCGGAAATGATAAGATAATTCGATGGCTTGCGCCGCGCCAGCCGTAGATCGCCTGATCATCGTCACCCGCGATAAATAAATTATTTCGCGGCGAAGCTAACAGCTTTACAATTTCATATTGTGCATAAGAGGTATCTTGGAATTCATCCACCTCAATATAGTGGAAGCGTTCTTGTAATTGCGTTAACAACGGAGCGTTATTTTCAAGCATATAGAATGTTTCTAGCAAGATATCGTCAAAATCTATGTAGCCGTATCGTTGTTTCACATCTTCATAGCGCTCATATACTTCACGAAATTCCTGTTCAACAGGTGTTTTAGCTTGTACATCTTTTGGGCGATTTAATTTGTTTTTTTCAAGTGAAATCATTGCGAGCATTGTTTCAGCGTCATAATCATCTTTTAAACGCAATTCTTTCAAAATTTTCTTAATCATAATTTGTTTATGTTTTTCATTCGCTAAAATTTGCTGATTATATCCTTGACTACGAAGTAATTTTAAAAAGACGGAATGAAATGTACCTGCGACAACATACTGGCTTGCAGTACGATTCATGCCAGGTAAGCCTGCCACGCGGCTTCTGATTTCTTCAGCAGCTTTTTGTGTAAACGTCAGTAGTAAAATATTGCGCGGATGCACATTTTTTACGTTGATTAAATAGCCAACGCGGGTAGTTAAAACAGATGTTTTTCCGCTCCCGGCTCCGGCCAATGTAAGAACAGGGCCTTCTGTCGTTCGTACCGCTTCTAATTGTTTTTCATTTAAATAAACGCCTTGTTGTTCTAAAGCACGGAAATAAGTGGCATCTGCATCCTTCTCCACAATTAAATGGGAAGATGTTTTTGGAATATGATATGTCGCTTGCGGAATGCTAGCGTGTGTTAATGATTTTTGTGAAAATTTTTCTTGAGTCATACATTCACCTTCAAATTTATAGCATCAACTTTTAACTTTAGCGGAAGAAAAAGAAAATAGCAATGTAAAAAACAGGAGGGGTTACCTCCTGTTTAGAAAATCACAACTCTTTTATCATCACAACATGTGGTATATCAGCTTCTATAAATACATCAGAAACAGTTTGATATCCGAGTTTCTTATAGAAGGATTCTGCCTGTGTTTGGGCATGGAGTTTCAATTTTGGCATCGACTTTTCCTGAGCATATGCTTCGAGCGTGTCCATAATGATTTTTCCAATTCCTTTTTTGCGATGGGAAGCGAGAACGCATATACGTTCTACTTTCCCAATGCCATCAACCGTGCGAAGGCGGCCTGCTCCGACTGGAATATTATCATCATATATAACAATGTGTTTAGCGATTTCTTCAAATTGATCGTATTCTTCTTCAGCAGATACATGTTGCTCTTCAACAAAGACTTGTTTACGTACAGAGAATGCATCTCTTAGCTGTTGGTCTGTTTGTACGATTTGTGCTTGCAAATTACTTGTTCTCCTTTCCAAGATGAAATGTTTCGTGTACAGTCCACGTTTCATTTTCTAATTGGTAGAGAAGATGGAAACGATCGATTGGTTGTTCGTAATAAAAGTCCTTCATACGCAAGCGACCTAACACATCAGCATGCTCTGCATCTGATAAATTTTGCCCGACTGTTAAATGTGGTACGAATGCGTACTCGCGTTCTTGGCTGAAGAATCCGTTATGCATTTCTTCATTTAAGAATGCGAGTTCAGGTGTTTTTTCTACTTTAAAATAAATAACATTATTAACAGGTGCGAATGAGTTCACCTTTCCAACATGAAGGGTGAACGGATTTGTTTTGTTTGCGATTGTGTGTAGTTCTTGGACAATCGTTTCTAATTCTTCATCTGGTGCCTCAAAGGGTGCTTTTAGTGTGATATGTGGCGGAACCAATGCATAATGCGGATCATAACGCTTACGCAGTCCGTTCGCTTTATCTTGGATCATTTTTGATGGAAAAATTACAATGCCTAGTTTCATTTTTTAATTCCTCCCTTTGTAAGTCTAGTTAGATTTTGAGAAAACAAATCTCTTTTTATATTATATCAAATAATTCTGAATACTGCTTTCTTTTATTTCATTGATAGAATATGAGAGAATGCTTTTGGTAAATCTGCCTGCCAATGTTTCCAAGTATGATTTCCTTCGAATTCCTCGTAATGTGTTGCGAAATGCTTTTCTGTAAGAAGTGCATGCAGTTCACGGTTCGGGCCAACGAAATCAGAAGTTTGTCCGTCTGTTCGCTTCACATTTGTTTCTTCTGTACCAATTACATGATAAATGTCCAATGCTTGCGGCTCTGTAAAGTCTTTTGTAAGGCGAAGCACTGTTTCATCGACAAATGGCGATTGCATAACGACTTTACCAAATGTATGTGGATACTTAAGCGCTGTCATAAAAGATACTGTGCCGCCAAGGGAATCACCGATTAATACGCGCCCTTTTCCCATTTGATAGGTTGGATAATTTTCATCAATATATGGAACAAGTTCATGAGCGAGAAAACGAATATATGCTGCATTCTTTACGTCATTTGGAAAATATTTTTCTCTACGATCGTGTACATTTTTATATGGAATACCGACAATAATTGTTCGGTCGATTTCTTCATTTTCGCGAAGACGCTCAATTACGCGGTGTGCTTTACCAAGTTGAAAATAATCTCTACCATCTTGTGCAATTACAACTGTATGTTTGTGTAATGGCGTATAATTGGCTGGTAAATAAACGAGAAGTGTAAGCTCTTCTTGAAGTGATGTACTGAAAAATGAAATTTCTTCGATTCTCCCGATTGCTTGATTCATGTATGATCCCCCTAAATAAAAAATATGCTGTAACTGTTCTGTGAGGGTAGCACGGCTGTGCTTCTCATTTTATATTTTACCATAATGGTAAGAAGAATCTAAAAAATTAGTATTTATGTGCGGGCAGTAATACCTTCATTTCAAGATTCAGAGAAAAGCAAGGAAGATAGGCGGGGAATAAAGCTCTCCTACTAATGGAAAATTCCCTTTATCCCGCATTAACGGTCAGTAATACTCCCACCTCAAAATTTGGCGAAAGCAAAGAAGTAAGGTGGGAGATAAACTGCCCGTNNATTAAAGTTTCACTTTATGTTAAGAAAGAAAAAAGCTATAATGAAGTGGATTTTTTACAGGGGAGAGGGGCGAATTAAATTTGAAACAAGAAAAAGCAATTGCACTACCGTTAGCAGTTTCCATTATAGCTATTTCATTTGCAGCTGTTTTCGTAAAGATGTCCTCAGCGCCATCTTCAATTTTAAGTATGTATCGATTATGGATTATTGTCGTGCTTATGCTGCCAATTGTTTGGAGGAAACGGGAAGAATTTCGCAGAATTCAAAAGCGAGATTGGATTTTTTTAATCGGATCAGGATTCTTTTTAGCACTGCATTTTCTTTTATGGTTTGCATCTTTAAAATTTACAACCGTTGCAAGTTCAACAATTATTTTAGCACTCCAGCCAATTATATCTTTAATTGGAGGCTTTTTTCTGTTTAAAGAAAGAACTACGTATTCGGCAGTTGTCACAATGGGAATTGCTATTCTTGGCGTGATGTGTATCGGCTGGGGAGATTTAGGATTAAGTGAACAAGCAATCATTGGAGATATTTTATCCTTTTTAAGTGTCATTGCAGTTGTTGGCTATTTATTTATCGGGCAAACAACGGTTAAGAAAGTTTCCCATTGGATTTATAGTTTCACTGTTTTTGCATTTGCAGGTATATTTATAGCAATTTATAACGTAGTAATGAGTGTACCGTTTACAGGATATTCTACATGGGACTGGTGGATTTTTATTTTACTTGCGATGGTACCAACAGCTTCACATATGATTAATAACTGGCTGTTAAATTATGTGAATGCGACAACGATCTCAATGAGTATTTTAGGAGAACCTGTTGGCGCGTCCATACTTGCCTTTTTCTTACTTGGTGAGAAGTTAAATAGTATGCAAGTGATTGGGAGCGTTCTTGTATTATGTGGTGTATCTATTTTCTTACTGCAACAACAAAGAGGCGTATCAAAAGAGCCGGTGAATGGTGCGGTATATACACAAGATTTGTAGACTATTAGAAAGCTGTTGGGAAAATACCAACAGCCTTTTCTATATATACATAATATACATAAACCCCCTCTTTTTAGGTGGGAGAGAGCATCTGGCCATGCATAGAAGCGGTCAGGGCCTTTTTCTGCTACATGCGAAGTAAAAACAGAAAGAGCGAACGAGTGTAGGTTACTTTGTATTCTGCATAGCAAGGATTTAGATGTCGAAAAATGAAAATGGATTTATATGGGAAAAACATTTCCAAAGATTATATGACTTATAAATTTTTAATGAAATAAAACCTTTATATATACATAAAAACCGACATAAAACCCCTCTTTTTAGGTGAGAGAGAGCATCTGGCCATGCATAGAAGCAATCAGGGCCTTTTTCTGCCACATGCGAAGTAAAAACAGAAATAGCGAATGAGTGTAGGTTACTTTTTATTCTGTATAGCAAGGATTTAGCTACTGAAAAATGAAAATGGATTTATATAGTTCGAAAAGTCTTTTAACAAAAAATTGGTATACAATGGATAAAGGGAGGTGGTTTTGGGTGTACTTTCCATCAAAAAAAGATGCATGGTTATATCCAATATATTTAGCGGGGATTGTTGCTTGTTTTGCTCCTTTTCTTGTAGGAAGAGATTTTTTTCTTCTATTTTTTACTATTCCTTTTGCAATTCTTCTCATTTGGAGCTGGTTTACGACAGGTTACAAGGTAGAAGATGAACAGATCATCATTACATATGGGCCGATGAAAAAAAGAATTTCAATTAAAGATATAAGAAAAATTTCAAAAACAAAAAATCCATTAGCAGCTCCCGCACTATCGTTTGATAGGATTGAAATTCTTTACGGATCAGATTTTGAAACGGAACTAGTTTCACCAAAAAATAAGCAACAATTCATATCTTTGCTAAAAAGCATGAATCCTCAAATAGAAATAGAGAAAAGTATAACAAAATGAGAAGAGTGGTTGAATAACCACTCTTCTCATTTTGGATTCGTGATATAGGGATGTACATGAACGACACATAAATCGCGAAATTTTCCGTCGGCAGTTGTTACAATTACGACCGCTCGTCCTGCGTTTTTTCCTGCAATAATTGTTTTATTTTGCTGTGTATGAATCGCTATGATGTCAGGGTTCATGTTTGTCCATATAAGCTCTTGATTTGTTGCGTGTACGGGGAGGACAAAAGCGGATAATTCTGCACTTTGTCCCGCTTTTATTTTTAATTTGTTTTTTTGCATATGAACACCAATTACAGATACAACAGAGGGAGCAAGTGAAATTTGAGGTGAATTTGATTGTATGTTAAGACAAGAAGTATTTGTGATAGATGAAAAACGTTTCATATTTTGGTGTCGTATTGATGCCATCATTCTGGAGTCCCCTTTCTGTATAAGAGTCGATACGAATACTATAACTGAATAGTGTTATAGTAAATTTAACGAAACATAAAGAAATTGTTAATTTCAAGGAGAAAATTGTCGAACAATGATTGAAAGAAAGGAACCTCCACTTTTATCATAAAAGCGGAGGTTCTCATTTTTAATTTATGCAGTTTTCTCAAACTCTTCAAACTGTTTTTCAACTTCTTTCGAAGGTTTTGTTAGTAAACTAACAATTACGATTACAATTAAACTAACAGCGAAACCAGGAATCATTTCATATAAGAAAGCTTTTAAGAATTTGAATTGCGTCCACGTAATAACGGTAGCAGCACCAGCAATCATACCAGCCAGCGCACCCCATTTTGTCATACGTTTCCAATATAAACTTAGTAAAATAGCAGGTCCAAATGAAGAACCGAAACCAGCCCACGCATACCCAACAAGTGCTAAGATTGTATCGTTTTGTTTAAATGCTAACCCGCACCCAATAAGGGCAATCACAAGAACAGCCATACGGCCGACAAATACAAGCTCGCGATCAGAAGCAGAACGTTTAAAGAATGTTCTATATAAGTCTTCTGTTACTGCACTTGAAGTAACAAGAAGCTGAGATGAGATTGTACTCATAATAGCTGCTAAAATAGCTGCTAATAAAAATCCAGTAATCAGTGGATGGAATAAAATCTTTCCTAGTTCAAGGAAAATCGTTTCAGGATTTGATAGCTTTAATCCTTCTTTTGAATAGTAAGCAATACCGATAAGACCAGTAAACATAGCTCCTACAACAGAGAAAATCATCCAGCTCATACCAATTCGGCGCGCGGCTTTAATTTCTTTTACAGAAGAAATCGCCATAAAGCGTACGATAATATGAGGTTGTCCAACATAACCAAGGCCCCATGCGAATAATGAAATAATGCCTAATACAGAAGTGCCTTTAAAAATATCTAATAATGCTGGATCAATAGATCGAATTGTACTGAATGCTGGACCAAGTCCATTTACATTCATGATTGTTACGACTGGAACAAGAATAAGAGCGATTACCATAATGATTCCTTGCACGAAGTCTGTCCAACTTACAGCTAAGAAACCACCAAATAGTGTGTAAGCTACAACAACACCTGCTACAATGAATAATCCAACATGATAATTCAGGCCAAATGAATTTTCGAATAATACAGCGCCTGAAACTAATCCTGAAGCTACATAAAAAGTAAAAAAGATCATAATAACAAGTCCAGATACTAAGCGTAACATATGAGATTTGTCATGGAAACGATGTTCTAAAAATTCTGGAATAGTAATGGAATTGTTTGCAAGTTCAGAGTAGGTACGTAAGCGAGGAGCGACATAGAGCCAGTTTGCGTATGCGCCAAGTGTTAGGCCAATCGCAATCCAGCTGCTGCTTAATCCAACGCTAAACATTGCACCGGGTAAGCCCATTAAAAGCCAACCGCTCATATCGGATGCTCCAGCACTTAATGCTGTTACTGCGGGGCCTAGTGTACGCCCGCCAAGCATATAATCAGTTAAGTTGGATGTTCGTTTATAGGCGAAATAGCCGATAACTAACATCCCGAGCATGTAAATAGAGATAGAAGTTAAAGTTAACATCTGTGTACTCATGTAGTTCTCCTTCCGTTTGTAATGTCTTTTGATGAAATTTGCCTATTTATAATCTATCATGATTATTCCGGAAAATCCATACACAAATATGAATTTTCTGAAATGTAAGCGTTTTTTGACAATGATTTATTTTTAGAATATATAATTTTCTGACAAAAAACCTTAATTTTAATAGAGTATTTATTATATTTACATAAAAATAGGTTGTTTTGTCAATATAATATTGAATGAAGAAAAAATAAAAATTTCAAAAAAAGTATTGACTTATGAAAAAAGTGAAGACTATAATGAGTGCAACTTAAAAAAATGCAAGCGTTGATGAAGAAGAGTACATATTATGAACATGTCAGAGAGCTGATGGTTGGTGCGAATCAGTATGGAATTAATATGGAATGGCCTTCGGAGCTTCCAAACCGAACCGAAAGAAGTAGGCTTTGGCGACATGATCTCATCGATACAAGAGACACGTATTAACTTTTGATACGGTAAAGTGCGTTACATTTGTAACGAATGAAGGTGGCACCACGGGAGTACCCGTCCTTTTTATAGGATGAGTACTCCCTTTTTGTGTATAAATGCCTATTCAAAAAGGAGGATAATTTACCGGACTTTTTGAATATCCTGTATAAAAATAAATAAGTTAAATCGTTT
This sequence comes from Bacillus sp. AFS098217, assembly GCF_002551815.1. GTDB lineage: Bacteria > Bacillota > Bacilli > Bacillales > Bacillaceae_G > Bacillus_A. The sequence goes on along the minus strand of NZ_NVPR01000035.1, from coordinate 8,673 downwards.
AAGTAAGAAGAGTACGTATATTGGAGACGTTCCAGAGAGCCGGGGATAGGTGGGAGCCCGGTGCGGTGCCGTATGCGGAATGGGCTTACGAGAGGTATGCTGAACAGAGATAAGTAGGCAACCCGGGTTCCGCCGTTACAAGGATAAGGTATATATTTTGTACCTGAATAAAGCGGGATGCTTTTGCATTCAACATGAGGTGGTACCACGGTAAATTTATCGTCCTCTACATATTTCGATATGTAGGGGACTTTTTTATTTTTCAGAGCGAGGTGAAAGACATGATAACGAAAGAAGAATTTATGACGCAAAAGAGACAAGGAAAAACATTTTTAGTAATCGATGAAGAAGAAGGAGATAGTGTCACGCCGATTTCTTTATATAGACGTATGAAAGGAAATAAGAAGTTTTTACTGGAAAGCTCGCAGCTTCATCAAGATAAGGGGCGCTATTCTTACTTAGGTTGTAACCCTTATGGAGAAGTGAAAAGTGTTGGCACGGAAGTAGAACGAACGATACATGGTCAAACTGAGAAACTTGAGAAAAATGTATTACCAGTATTAGAAGAAGTACTCGCGTCATCGCAAGTAGAAAGTCCATTTCCATTTTGCGGAGGAGCTGTCGGATATATTGGCTATGATGTCATTCGGCAGTATGAAAATATTGGAGAGGAATTAGTTGATCCAGTAAACATTCCAGAAGTTCATGTATTACTGTACCGCGAGTTTATCGTATATGATCATTTACGCCAAAAATTATCGTTTGTATATGTATGCAAGGAAGAAGATCTATCTTCTTATGAAGAAGTGTACGAAAGATTACAAGTATATAAAATGGCAGTACTAAGCGGAGAAGAAGAGCAAGGAAACGAGGCAATATCGTCTTTATCATTTACTTCTTCAGTAACAGAAAAAGAATTTTGCGAAATGGTAGAAACGGCGAAAGAATCCATTCGTGCTGGAGATATTTTTCAAGTCGTATTATCCCAGCGCTTGCAGAGTGAATGTAAAGGGGATCCATTCGCGCTCTATCGTAAACTTCGGATTGCGAACCCGTCTCCATATATGTTTTATATCGATTTTCAAGATTATGTCGTACTCGGTTCTTCACCAGAAAGCTTGCTTTCAGTAAGAGAAGATAAGGTGATGACAAATCCAATCGCAGGTACGAGACCACGAGGGAAAACAAGGCAGGAGGATGAGGAAATCGCAAAAGAATTATTAGGAAATGAGAAAGAGCGGGCAGAACATATGATGCTTGTGGACTTAGGAAGAAATGATATCGGAAGAGTGAGTGAAATTGGCTCTGTTACGCTAGATAAATATATGAAAGTAGAGAAATACTCTCATGTCATGCACATTGTATCTGAAGTTTCCAGAACATTGCGAAAACAAATGAACGGTTTTGATGCCTTAGCTTATTGTTTACCGGCTGGGACAGTGTCTGGGGCACCAAAAATTAAAGCAATGGAAATTATAAATAAATTAGAAGGAGAAAAAAGAAATGTATACGCTGGAGCTGTAGGGTATATTGCCTTTTCAGGAAATCTTGATATGGCACTTGCGATTAGAACAATGGTTGTGAAGGACGAAAAAGCATACGTTCAAGCAGGAGCTGGCATCGTTTATGATTCAAATCCAATAGCTGAGTATGAGGAAACGTTAAATAAGGCGAAAGCATTACTGGAGGTTATGAAATGATCGTCCTCATTGATAATTATGATTCATTCACCTATAACTTGTATCAACTGTTAGGAGAATATGTAGAAGAGATTGTAGTTCTGCGTAATGATAAAGTAACGATTCAAGACCTTCAAGAGATGAAACCAAGAGCGATTATTCTTTCTCCGGGACCTGGAAAGCCAGAGGATGCAGGGATTTGCATCGAGATTATTCAGCATTTTTATAAAGAAATCCCGATTCTTGGTATATGCCTTGGTCATCAAGCTATTATTTCGGCATTTGGAGGAGAAATTGTAAGAGCGAATCGCATTAAACATGGAAAAACATCACGTGTGAAACATAATGGGACATCAATCTTTTCATATGTTACCCAGCCACTGACGGCCATGCGTTACCATTCACTCGTCGCAGCACAAAATAACATGCCGCAATGCTTTGACGTATTAGCAACAGCGATGGACGACGGAGAAATTATGGCAGTTCGCCATAATTATTATCCACTCTTCGGTTTACAGTTTCATCCGGAATCGATTGCAACAGAAGAAGGCGGGAAGTTAATACGTGCATTTTTATCTCAAGTGAAAGAGGTGGAGAAAGTATGAATCATTATCTTCGTAAATTAGTAGAGGGACAAAATTTAACGGAGCAGGAAATGTATACAGCAGGTCTACTGTTATTAAGTGAAGATATATTAGAGAGTGAAATAGCGGCCTTTTTAGCATTGTTAAAGGCAAAGGGCGAAACAGCAGATGAAATATATGGTCTCGTCCGTGCTCTTCGGGAAAAAGCATTGCCCTTTTCCAGTCATATAAAAGGAGCGATGGATAATTGCGGAACAGGCGGTGACGGGGCACAAACATTTAATATTAGTACAACGTCGGCATTTGTACTTGCAGGAGCCGGTGTAAAGGTTGCAAAACACGGGAACCGTGCCGTTTCTAGTAAAACAGGAAGTGCTGATTTATTAGAGGAACTCGGTGTCAACATTAGTTGCACACCAAGCGAGATTGACTATTTATTAGAGAATGTTGGCATTGCCTTCTTGTTCGCACCAGCAATGCATCCAGCATTAAGGCGCATTATGAAAATAAGAAAAGAATTAAATGTCCCGACAATCTTTAATTTAATCGGTCCTTTAACGAACCCGATTGATTTAGAAACGCAGTTTGTTGGGATATACAAACGAGATATGTTGTTACCAGTAGCAGAGGTACTACAAAAGCTTGGTAGAAAACAAGCGCTCGTTGTAAATGGAAGTGGCTTTTTAGATGAAGCATCCCTGCAAGGAGAAAACCACGTTGTCATTTTAAAAGATAACGAAATAATAGAAACGAGTATTGTTCCAGAAAAGTACGGATTTTCACGTGTGAAAAATGAAGAGATTAGAGGCGGAAATCCGAAAGAAAATGCAAAGATTACACTTCAAGTATTAAAAGGAGAAAAGAGTGTATATCGCGATACAGTTTTATTAAATGCAGGTCTTGCGCTTTTTGCAAATGGAAGAGCAGAGACGATTGGAGAAGGCATTCAATTAGCTGCTCATAGCATTGATTCAGGGAAAGCATTAGCGAAATTACAATTATTAATTGCGGCGAGTCATGAAAAGTTAGAAAGGGTGAATTGAAATGGGAACAATTTTAGACAAAATTGTAGAGCAGAAGAAAAAAGAAGTCGCAGAATTACATGAAACATACACACCGGTGAAAGAGAAACGAAACGTGTACTCGCTTGTAGAGGCGCTGCAGCAATTTACAGTGATCGCAGAAGTGAAAAGAGCGTCGCCATCTAAAGGGGATATTAACTTACACGTTGATGTAACGAAGCAAGTGAAAACGTATGAAGAATGCGGTGCAGGAGCTGTTTCTGTTTTAACAGACGGTCAATTTTTCAAAGGATCTTTTCGCGACTTAGAAACAGCAAGAGCACAAAGTAACATTCCGCTTTTATGTAAAGATTTTATAATCGATAAAATTCAAATTGACCGAGCGTATGAAGCGGGAGCGGATCTTATTTTACTTATCGTTGCAGCATTGTCAAAAGAGAAGTTAAGGGAGCTTTACGAATACGTAATTGAAATGGGACTAGAAGCAATTGTCGAAGTTCATGATGAAAGAGAATTAGAAATCGCACTAGAATTAAATCCGCATGTAATTGGCATTAATAACCGAAATTTAAAAACGTTTGAAGTAGATTTAGGTCAAACAGAAAAGCTTGGAAAACGATTGAATGAAGAAAATGTACTTTGGATTAGTGAAAGCGGGATTCATAAGGAAGAGGACATTGTACGTGTGAAACAAGCAGGGGCTAAAGGAATACTTGTTGGGGAAGCGCTTATGATGGCACCTTCTGTCGGAGACTTTTTTCATTCATTGAAGGTGACGCCATGAAAGTGAAAATTTGCGGTATTACGGATCTAGAAACAGCAAAAGTAGCTTGTGATTATGGTGCAGATGCAATCGGATTTGTATTTGCAAAAAGCAAACGGAAAATTGCCCCAGAGCAAGCGAAACAAATCATTAATGAGCTTCCAGCGCACGTAATGAAAATTGGTGTTTTTGTAAATGAGTCAGTTGAAAGTATGCAAAAAATCGCAGCAGAGTGTGGTTTAACGCATGTGCAATTACATGGGGATGAAGAGAATTATCATATTAAAAGATTGAATATTCCGTCTATAAAAGCTGTAGGAGTAGGATCAGAGGCAGATATTATAAAAGCGGCAAGTTATGAAACGGATTATGTTTTATTTGACAGTCCGAAAGAAAAATTTCGGGGCGGGAATGGAAAAACATTCTCATGGAAGCTGCTTGAACATATTCCAAAAGAACTGCAGAAGAAAACGATACTAGCTGGTGGACTGCACATTGGAAATATACAAAAAGCAATTCAAACAGTTCAGCCATATATGGTCGATGTCAGCAGCGGAGTAGAAACAGAAGGAAAGAAAGATATTGAGAAAATCAAACAATTTATTATAAAAGCGAAGGAGTGTTCCATATGAAATACGCATATCCAGATGAAAAAGGTCACTACGGTATATACGGAGGACGCTATGTTCCCGAAACGTTAATGCAATCTATTTTAGAGCTAGAAGAAGCGTACAAAGAAGCAATGCAAGATGAAGCATTTGAGCAAGAATTAAATCATTATTTACAAACGTATGTCGGAAGAGAAACACCGCTTTATTTCGCAGAAAATATGACGAAGTATTGCGGCGGAGCGAAGATTTATTTGAAACGTGAAGATTTGAATCATACAGGAGCTCATAAAATTAACAATACAATTGGGCAGGCACTTCTAGCAGTACGAATGGGCAAGAAGAAAGTTGTCGCTGAAACGGGAGCTGGACAGCACGGAGTTGCAACAGCAACGGTATGTGCTTTGCTTGGTTTAGAGTGCGTCATTTTTATGGGAGAAGAAGATATAAAACGTCAAAAGTTAAATGTTTTTCGAATGGAGCTACTAGGAGCAAAAGTGGAAAGTGTGGCAGCAGGTAGCGGAACGTTAAAAGATGCGGTAAATGAGGCGCTTCGTTACTGGGTTGCACATGTGCATGATACGCACTATATTATGGGATCTGTTCTTGGACCGCATCCGTTTCCGCAAATTGTACGTGATTTCCAAAGTGTAATTGGGAAAGAAACGAAGAAGCAATATGAGGCATTAGAAGGGAAATTACCAAAAGCGGTTGTTGCTTGTATAGGCGGTGGTAGCAACGCGATGGGTATGTTTTACCCATTTGTACATGATGAAGAAGTTGCTCTTTACGGTGTAGAAGCAGCGGGTAAAGGAACTCATACAGAGAAACATGCAGCGACTTTAACGAAAGGAAGCGTTGGTGTCTTACATGGTTCTATGATGTATCTTTTACAAAATGAAGAAGGACAAATTCAGGAAGCGCACTCTATTTCTGCAGGATTAGATTATCCAGGGGTTGGACCAGAACATAGCTTGTTAAAAGATATCGGGCGCGTTTCTTATCATGCAATAACAGATGAAGAAGCGTTAGAAGCTTTCCAATTATTAACGAAAAAAGAAGGGATTATTCCAGCGTTAGAAAGTTCACACGCTGTAGCGTATGCTCTTAAACTAGCACCTAAAATGAAGCAAGATGAAGGACTTGTCATTTGTTTATCAGGCCGCGGGGATAAAGATGTCGAAAGTATAAAACGTTATATGGAAGAGGTGTAAATGATGGGAGTAGAAAGAATTACAGCCGCGTTTCAAAATGGAAAAAAAGCATTTATCCCGTATGTAATGGGAGGAGATGGTGGGCTAGAAAAGTTAAAAGAACAAATTCGTTTTCTAGATGAAGCAGGAGCAAGCATTGTTGAAATTGGCATTCCTTTTTCTGATCCAGTTGCCGACGGACCGACAATTCAAAGAGCAGGAAAACGAGCGTTAGACAGCGGCATAACATTAAAAGGTATCTTTCAAGCATTAGCGGAAGTGAGGCAGGAAGTGCAAATTCCATTTGTACTTATGACCTATTTAAATCCTATTTTAGCTTTTGGAAAAGATTGCTTCATTGGAAGTTGTCTTGAAGCAGGCGTTGATGGAATTATTGTTTCAGACTTACCATATGAAGAACAAAACATTATCGCACCGCTTCTCCGTGATGCGAATATCGCCTTAATTCCACTTGTTACCGTAACAAGTCCAATTGAACGAATCGAAAAGATTACGAGTGAATCACAAGGCTTCGTATATGCGGTAACAGTAGCGGGTGTTACTGGGGTTAGACAAGACTTTAAGCAAGAGATTCATAGCTATTTAGAAAAAGTGAAATCACATGTTCATTTACCTGTAGTTGCAGGATTCGGTATTTCAACACCAGAGCAAATAGAGGACATGATTACGATATGTGACGGAGTTGTTGTAGGAAGTAAAGTCATTGAGTTATTAGAAAAAGAAAAGCAAGATGAAATTTGTGAGCTGATCGCTGCGGTGAAATAATAATAAGAGGCTTCCTACTAGGGGAGCCTCTTATTAAATTAGTTTAATGGATTCTCACCAAAACGTTCTGCTAGCTCGTCTTTATCTTCTTCCCAATCGAACTCGATTTCAGGTTCAGATGGATTGTATCCTTTTTCATCAGATAAATAATAACAAAAAACTGCCGTTAAATTAATTGAATATTTCGTCATCTGGTATATAATAGTCACAATTGTATCCTTTAAGAAATGAGATGATGGTATGGCAATATTGTTGGCTCTTATTCCTATTATGATGATTTTTGTTTGTTTATTTGTGTTTAAACAAACGTCGTTAAAAGCTTCATTATTTTCTTATGCCGTCTGTGTTGGAATCGTTTTATTTACACCGATGTTTCGGCTAGGGATAGGTGAGACTGTCCATGCAACAATTAAAGGCGGATTAATTTGTTTTATTGTCGGTTACGTTTTGTTTTTTGGTATTTTTTTATTTCACCTTATGAATAAAATGGGGTATATCAATCAAGTTGCGCGGTTTATGGAACAAGTTACACACGATCGGTTATTACAAATGCTCCTTATGTGTTTCGGTATTTGTCCTCTTATTGAATCAGTAAGTGGATTTGGAATTGGGTTTATGGTGGCTGCTCCTATTTTTCTCTCGCTTGGCTATAAACCGTTCCAAGCAGTGTTATTATCTTTTATCGGCTTATTGGCAAGTTCATGGGGAGCGATGGCAACGGGAACAATTATTGGTTCACAACTTATCAATATGTCATTAACAAACTTAGGATCTAGCACAGCATTATTAAGCATTCCTATTTTTGCATACTTTGTCATCCTTTCTTTGCACGTAGTTGGTGGCTGGCAAGCAGTTAAGAAAAAATGGAAGGAAGGGTTCGGTTTTTTTCTCTTATTTTCTGTATCAATCTATCTTTCTAATACATATGTAAGTGTTGAATTAGCAGGGATTTTAAGTTCAATTGTTACGATTACATATGGCTTTCTCATCATTAAAATGACAGCGAGGCAAGGGAAGGAGTTTTTATCGGAGCATGCTGCAACAGTAGAACGAGAAGTTTCTATTATGAAAATTATAAGCCCTTATTTATTTTTAACAGTTTGTATTTTACTTTCTCGTCTCATTCCATCGTTACACGATATACTGAGGTCTTATGCTGTTCTTGATTTAAAGTCATACTCGTACAAACTAGAATTATTGTATTCACCTGGGTTTTGGCTAGGTATTACATGTTTATTTACTATTCTTTTCTTTCGTATTCCTTCTAGTATTATTAAAGAATCTATCTCCCAAACAATAAAGCAGTGGATTCCTTTCGCAATTACGACGACAATGTTCATTGCCATTTCAGAATTAATGGGTGCAGCAGGTATGCATACATTGTTAGCCGAAGCAGCTGGGCAAACATTTGGAACGTTATTTGTTTTTGTAGCACCTTTCATTGGTGGAGTTGGCGGCTTTTTGACAGGGAGTAATGCAGGATCCAATGCGATGTTTATAAAACTACAAATGCAAACGGCACAGAACGTCGGGCTTCCGTGGCAATATGTGACAACTCTTCAAAATACAGCTTCTTCTGTAGCGACAATTGCTTGTCCATCACGGATTACATTAGGCGCCTATTTATGTAATATTCCGTTTCGTGAGAATGAATTGTTGAAGAAGACAACATTAATGATTTTTGGAGCGGTGTTGATTGTAGTTGTAGAAGTAGTTGGTTGGTATGTATTACAGTGAAAGAGTTGAAGAAACTTTCAGGGTATATACCACTTTGTTTTTTTACAAATCTGTAAGGTTTTTGTCACGTATTTAAATAGTACGAACTAGATGAGAGCATTATAATGACTAACAATAAAGTAATTATTTTGCATCAAAAAGTCCCAACGTATGGTACTCTTGTAGAACCATTTTATCATTTTAACCGAGAAGCCCCCTTCCTCTAAACGAAGTGAAGGTTGGGGATGAATCGGTTTTTTATTTTTTTAAGAAAATTGCATTTTTTCAGAACGTACGTTTTGTTTTGTTGTATAATTGTCTT
>NZ_NVPR01000034.1 GCF_002551815.1 Bacillus sp. AFS098217 | reverse complement strand
AAAGTGAAAGCTTCCTCGATGAAATCGAGGAAGCTTTCACTTTTTAAACTATGAGGACTTTTTCAGTGCCCTCCCATTATGGGAAGGCCTTTTCGTCTATTTCTTATAAAGTTTCAGAAGTAGTTTTTGCTTGCATGTGAAGTGCTAAGTAATCAGGTCCACCAGCTTTAGAGTCTGTACCAGACATATTAAAGCCACCGAATGGTTGGTAACCTACGATTGCACCAGTACATCCACGGTTAAAGTATAAGTTACCAACGTGGAAGTCTTCACGTGCTTTTTCGATATGTTCACGGTTGTTAGAGATAACTGCTCCTGTTAAACCGTATTCTGTATTGTTTGCAATTGCAAGTGCATGATCAAAGTCTTTCGCTTTACAGAATGCTACTACTGGTCCGAAGATTTCTTCTTTCATTAAGCGAGCATCTTCTGCAACGTCAGCAACGATTGTTGGTTGGATAAACCAGCCTTTAGAATCGTCTCCCTCGCCACCTGCTACTACTTTACCTTCTTCTTTACCAATTGCAACGTAGCTCATTACTTTATCAAATGCAGCTTGGTCATTAACTGGTCCCATATTCATTCCTTTTTCAGCTGGGTTACCTACAGTTAATTCTTTTGTTAATTCCACTGCACGATTTAATACATGATCATATACATCTTCGTGGATTACTGCACGAGAACAAGCAGAACATTTTTGTCCTGAGAATCCAAATGCTGATGCAACGATAGATTTAGCAGCTAATTCAAGATCTGCTTCTTTATCAACAACGATTGTATCTTTACCGCCCATTTCAGCGATAACACGTTTTAACCAAATTTGTCCTGGATTTACTTTTGCAGCACGTTCGTAAATACGAATACCTACATCACGTGATCCAGTAAAGCTAACGAATCGTGTACGAGGATGATCTACTAAGTAGTCACCAACTTCAGAACCACTACCAGGGATGAAGTTTACTACACCAGCTGGTAAGCCTGCTTCTTCTAATACTTCCATAAATTTCGCTGCTACTACAGGTGTTGTACTAGCTGGTTTTAGTAATACTGTGTTACCAGAAACTAATGCAGCTGTTGTCATACCTGCCATAATTGCGAATGGGAAATTCCAAGGAGAAATGATAACACCCACTCCTAATGGAATGTAAGAGAAACGATTATATTCAATTGGACGGCTTTCTACAGGGATACCGTCTTTTAATTTCAACATTTGACGACCATAATATTCCATAAAGTCGATTGCTTCTGCTGTATCAGCATCTGCCTCATTCCATGGTTTACCTGCTTCTTTTACAAGAATGGCAGAAAATTCATGTTTTCTACGGCGAACGATTGCTGCAGCACGGAATAAAATGTCTGCACGCATTTCTGGTTTTGACTTTCTCCAAGTTTGGAATGTTTCATCTGCCACTTGCATTGCTTTTTCAGCTAATTCACGGCTTGCTTTTGAAACACGACCAATAACTTCTTCTTTATTTGCAGGGTTTACAGAAACGATTTTCTCGTCTGTAGTGATCTTTTCTCCCCCGATAAGTAATGGATAGTCTTGTCCAAGATAAGATTCTACTTTCTTTAAACCTTCTTCAAACGCTAATTTATTAGCCTCTACTGAAAAATCTGTAAATGGCTCATGTTTATATGCTACTACCATTCTTTTTAGCCTCCCCTTAGAAAAACGTTTACATTTTACAACATTATTCTACACGATAATTTAGATTTATTCAAATATTCTTAGACTTATATTTTAAAAATTAATTAATTTTTAAAATATAACAAAAAAAGAGCTTCATACAAATGTATGAAGCTAAAAAATATGAACATATTCCAAAACATTTTTTCCAATTAACAAAATCGTTACCAATAAAAATAAAGTTCGAACATATCCAACACCTTTTTGCACTGCAAACTTAGATCCGAAATACGCTCCTAAAATCATTGATAATCCCATAATAATGCCGTATTCAAAATGAATAATATCTAAAAATAAAAATGTAATTAAAGATACAATATTACTAACAAAATTCAAAAGTTTTCCAGATGCAGCTGCTTGAATAAAATCCAAACCAATTAATAAAAATGCAAAAATTAAAAATGAACCTGTCCCCGGACCAAAAAATCCATCATAAAATCCTAAACTCAAAATAACGAAGAAAAACATTAATGTTTTTCCCTTTGTCATCTTTTTATAAGTAGACACACTGCCCCAATCTTTTTTCACAATAATATAAATCGCAATAAATACCAACATAATAAGTACCAGTGGTCGTAAAATATCAGGTGGAATAAATTTCACCACTAAAGCTCCCGCAATTGCTCCAATAATAGTTAACGGGATTAACTTTCCTACAATACGAAAGTTAACCTTTCCTGAACGAATAAAATAAATCGTACTCGTCAACGTCCCCATCGTTGCAGCCAGCTTATTTGTTGCAATTGCCGAAGCTGGCGATAACCCCACAAACATAAGTGCAGGAAGTGAAATTAATCCACCGCCTCCCACAACCGAATCAATAAATGCAGCCAAAAAACCAAAAGCAACGAGTAATACAATAATCTGTAAACTTAACTCATCCATATCTTTTCTCCTTACCCCTTTTTGTTCACAACATTAAAAATTATAACAAAATTACAGAAGAAAAAAAGCCGTTCCGGAAAGGAACAGCTTTTTTCTTAATCTAAAATTTTCACAAATGGTTCATCCTGCTTCGCCTCACGTACAATAATTGCTTCTGGACGTTCAATCGACTTAATCGTTACCTGTACTTTCATATAATTTGGAAAGTATGCCATAACTTGTCCTGCTACATATTGTGTAAAACCAATAATTTCTGCTTTCCCATTAAATTGAACAGGAATCTCAAGCTTCATCTCTTTTAATTCATCATCTTTATAAAATCCTGTACCAACAACTGCTGTGTAGTCCCCTTCAAAGTACTCTGCTAAATTTGTCTTAAAATTGTCTATCATTGCAGAATCTTCACGTTTATCCGTTTTTGCGTCTGCAGAAGGGAATAAGTAATACTTTTCATTAATTGGTTTCCAGCTTTCAATTGTATCGCTACCTTTATCGACTTTTGCATAAGATACAAAGTGCCCTGGTACAAGCGACGACTTTGGCCCTTGTCGATAAATCGCAAATGTAATTGGAACATTTTTCGCCTCTGGATTTTTCTGTAACACTTTCAAGATTTCTTGCGCCATTGGTTTAGCCTGTTTTAATGTCTCTTCTTCACTAATTTCCGTCTCACGTGGATATCCATTTTCTTGGTTATAATAATGAACTGAGTTCATCGCTAGCCCGATAACTATTCCGCTTAATTCAACCTCTTTATTCCCTTTTCCTTTTGGGACATAGTAGTCATGTTCTAAAATATTCGAAAGGTAGATTGGCTTTTTCTTGTTTCGTACTTCTAATGACTCTGGTCCAGCATCTAATTCTGGATTCAAACCAATATTAGGAAGTTTATCAGCTTCTTTTTTTCCAAGCTTTTCTTCTAATTCTTTCTGCTCTGCATCTGTACGTTTTCTCTTCACAAGCATTTGAACGGTTTGTGCATCTAAAATTTTACCGCCGCTAAATAAATAATCTTTCGTACTAAATGACTCTTTCGCAATACGCATTAATCCTGTTTCAAACTCATCTATATCTAAACGACTATTTAATCCTTGTACAACTAAGCCACGTGCATTTCCTTTTTTAAATGGAACTGTCGTTTTATAGTAATCATCAGAAATAGAATATTTCGGAACAATCGCTTGTTCTTTTGATTTACTACCTGATTTTTCAACAACTTTTTCATCTTTTTTTATTCCTGCGCTACATCCGCTTACAAGTAGCCCAAGACTTAATATCGCTAATGCTATTTTTTTCATGGTAAGTTTGCACCTCTTACTTATTCAGCTCTTGTAAGAACCTCTCTTCATTCCAAACCTCAATATTATGTTTCTCTGCCTGCGCCAATTTCGACCCCGCTGCTTCACCTGCGACAACTAGATCTGTACTCTTACTTACACTTCCCGTTACCTTACCGCCTAGCTCTTCAATCTTTTTCTTCGCTTCGCTTCGTCCCATAACCTCTAGTTTTCCTGTTAGGACAATCGTTTTTCCAGCAAAGTAAGACGAAATATTTTGCAAGTCAGCACGCTTTATCCCTTTGTAGGTCATGTTAACACCGTACTCTTTAAACTGCTGTAACAATTCTAGCACGTCTTCATTATCGAAGTACATGACAATTGATTGGGCCATTTTTTCACCAATCTCATTAATTGCTTTCAACTCTTCCTCTGTTGCTTTGACAAGCTCATCCATTGTTTCAAAGTGTTCAGCTAACGTACGAGCTGCTTTCGCTCCAACATGGCGAATACCTAGCCCAAATAATAATCGCTCTAATGAATTTTCCTTAGAAGCCTCGATCGCTTGTACTAGATTCGAAGCTGATTTTTCACCGAAACGTTCTAATTGTAACAACTGTTCTTTCGTTAATGAATACAAATCTGCAAATGTCCGAATATAATTTGCTTCAAAGAGCTGTGTAATCACACGTTCTCCAAGTCCATCAATATTCATTGCATTACGCGAAACGAAATGAATGAGTCCTTCCCTGATTTGAGCTGGGCACGCTGGATTAATGCAGCGAAGAGCGACCTCTTCTTCTAGACGAACAAGTTCACTATCACAAGCTGGACAGTGCGTTGGCATACGGTACTCTTCTTCTTCCCCAGTACGCTTGTCGAAAATAACATTAACAACTTCAGGAATAATATCTCCAGCCTTTTTCACAACAACATAGTCGCCAATTCGAATATCTTTTTCACGAATTAAATCTTCGTTATGCAGAGATGCACGGCGGACAATTGTTCCAGCTACCCGAACTGCTTCTAATTCAGCAGTTGGGGTCACAACACCTGTGCGTCCCACACTTAATTCAATACCTGTTAACCTTGTTACAACTTCTTCTGCCGGGAACTTATAAGCAATTGCCCAGCGTGGACTCTTTGCTGTTGTTCCCAAACTTTCTTGCAGTGCGACATCATCTACTTTAATTACAATTCCATCAATCTCGTAGTCAAGATTTGGACGCTTTTCTTGCCACTCTTCTACATAAGCAATTACATCTTCAATTGTTTCACATGTACGACGGTTTGGATTTGTTTTAAATCCAAGTTCACCTAAGAAGTCTAACGACTCACTATGAGATGCAATCGTTTTTTCTTTCACATCTGCAAGTCCATACACAAACATAGAAAGATTACGCTTCGCTGCAATTTTCGGATCAAGCTGACGCAGTGATCCTGCCGCTGCATTACGTGGATTTGCAAAAACAGCCTCACCATTTTGTTCTTTCTCTTCATTTAATTTTACAAATGAACGCTTTGGCATATACGCCTCGCCTCGCGCTTCTAATGTTACTTCTTCTGTTAAACGAAGAGGAATCGCTTTAATTGTTTTTAAATTTTGCGTAATATCTTCACCAGTTACGCCATCACCGCGTGTGGCTCCTTGAATGAAACGTCCTTTTTCATAATGAAGGGAAACGGCAAGACCGTCAATTTTTAGTTCACATATATATCTTACATTTGCACCATCAATTCCTTGACGTACTCTGCGATCAAAATCACGTAAGTCACCTTCGTTAAACGCATTTCCTAAACTTAACATCGGTGATTGATGTGTTACTTTTTCAAATATATCAAGCACTGCTCCCCCAACACGGACGGAGGGAGAGTCTTCTGTTAAAAATTCTGGGTTTTCTGCTTCTAATTTTATAAGCTCCTGCATATTACGGTCATATTCCGCATCAGAAACAGAAGGATTGTCTAATACATGATATTGGTAATTAAATGTATTTAAAATATCACGAAGTTCTTCTATGCGCTGCTTTGCTGCTTCTTTTGACATATCCTCATTCCTTTCCTATTGTTTCGTTACAGGTGCAAACTTCGCTAATAAACGTTTAATACCGATCGGACTTGGGAATGCAATATCTAACTCTTTTGCATCACCTTCACCTTTTACACTCACAACTGTACCAACTCCCCATTTTTGATGGGATGCTTTATCACCTACTGCCCAGCCAATCTGCTCTCCTCCTGTTGTTTTCACAGTTGGACGCACAATTGCTGAACGAGAACGTGTTGTTGTAGCTGTCGTTCTTGCTTTTGCACCAAATGTTTCTCGTTTTGGTTTCGTCTCATTTAATGGCTCAAGTAATTCCGTAGGAATTTCTGAAATAAATCGAGATGCTGCATTCATATTTGTTCTACCGAATAAAGTACGCATTTGGGCATTCGATAAATATAACTCTTCTTCCGCACGAGTAATACCTACATAAGCGAGGCGGCGTTCTTCTTGCATTTCATCTTCTTCCATAAGAGAACGAGTATGCGGGAAGACACCTTCTTCTAAACCAATAATAAAGACAACTGGGAATTCCAGTCCCTTTGCCGAGTGCATTGTCATTAAAATAACTTCTTCACCCGCAGTTGGATCCTCATCCACGCGATCAATATCTGCAACAAGTGCTAAATCCGTTAAGAAAGCAACCAGACTCTTATCTTCACTTTGTGATTCAAATGTTTGCGTAACAGATAAAAACTCGTCTAAGTTTTCTAATCGGCCTTCAGATTCTAAAGTTCGCTCATTTTTCAACATATCACGATAGCCTGTTTTTTCGATTACTTCTTCTACTAATTCTGTAACAGATAAGTATTCTTGCATATTGACCCAGTTGTGTAATTGACTCGCAAATTCCTTTACTGCTTTTGTGATTTTTGCACTTACTCCAACATGTTCAATTTCATCCATTACAGCAGTTAGTGAGATTCCATTTTGCACGCCGTAATTAATAATTTTATCAATGGAAGTGGCACCGATTCCCCGTTTTGGCATGTTAATAATACGCGCAAAGCTAATTTCATCGTCTGGATTCGCAATTAAACGCAAATATGCCAAAATATCTTTAATCTCTTTACGATCATAGAACTTAATACCGCCCACGATTTTATATGGGATATTCGATTTCAAGAAAATCTCCTCGACCATACGAGACTGCGCATTCGTACGATACAACACTGCAAAATCAGTATATTTCCGGTTACCCATTTGAATTTCGTCACGAATCTTTTTCGCAACAAAATACGCTTCATCTTTTTCTGTTGCAGCACGGTAATACGAAATCTTGCTTCCGATTTGATTGTCGGTCCATAATTTTTTCGGTTTACGATTTGAATTATTTTCAATCACAGCATTGGCCGCATTTAAAATATTTTGTGATGAACGGTAATTTTGCTCTAACAAAATAACCTGTGCATTTTCATAGTCTTTTTCAAATGACAAAATGTTAGAAATGTCCGCACCGCGCCAACGATAAATCGATTGGTCAGAATCACCGACAACGCACAGATTTTTAAAACGTGCTGCCAGTTTATTTACAAGAATGTATTGCGCTTTGTTCGTATCTTGATACTCATCCACATGAATATATTGGAATTTACGCTGATAAAACTCCAATACTTCTGGAACACGTTCAAATAAATGAATTGTTGTCATAATTAAATCATCAAAATCTAATGAGTTATTTTTCAAAAGACGTTTTTGATATTCTGTATATACATCACTTGTCAATTTCTCAAAAGGATCAGCAATAGAGATTTGCTTTGCATATTTATCAGCGGATAACAATTCATTTTTTGCATTGCTAATACCAGCTAAAATAGAGCGTGGATCAAATTTCTTTGGATCAATGTTACGCTCTTTCATAATTTTCTTCACAACAGTAAGTTGATCACTTGCATCTAAAATCGTAAAATTACGATTAATTCCGATACGATCAATATCACGTCGTAAAATACGTACGCACATCGAGTGGAACGTAGAAATCCAAATATCCTCTGCTTCCGGCCCAACAAGCGTATCGATACGCTCACGCATTTCACGAGCTGCTTTATTTGTAAAAGTAATGGCTAATACATTCCACGGTGCTACTCCTTTTTCACCAAGTAAGTATGCAATACGATGTGTTAGCACACGCGTCTTACCACTACCTGCACCTGCCATTAATAAAAGTGCTCCATTTGTTGTTTGTACTGCCTTTTGTTGCTGCGGATTTAAACCGTTCAATAATCGATCTGTTATACTCATATGTGCCTTCACCTACTCTCCTTTTACAGCTTTTACTGTTTGTAACGCCGCTTTTATATCCTCATAAATTACATTTCCAACTACAACTGTATCAGCGTATTGTGCCATTTCTTTTGCTTCTTTTGCACTTGAAATTCCGCCGCCATAATACAGTTTTGCTTGTTGCAACTCTGCTTTTACATTTTTAACAAGTTCAATATCTCCATAAGTACCACTATATTCTAAGTAGAAAATCGGTAAATTCAAAAGTTTATCCGCCATACGCGCGTATGCAATCACATCATCTTCTGTTAAATCACATTTTGCTTCTGTAAACTTTGCTACTTTCGCTTCTGAATTTAAAACACAATATCCTTCCATGAAGATTTCATCCCAGTTCATAATATCCCCAAACTCTTTCAATGCCTCATGATGAACTCCCGTGATCCATTCTACTTTTCGGCTATTTAAAACACTTGGGATATAATAAAAATCAAATCCTGGTGTAAGAGCTTCAAGATCAGAAACCTCTAATACACAAGGAACTGTATATCTACGAATGCTTGCAAGCATGTGTAATACATTATCAATTGTTACTCCATCACTTCCGCCTACAATCACTGCGTCTGTTCCAGATTCACAAATCATTTCTAAATGTTCATCGCTCAATTCTTTATTAGGATCAAGCTTAAATACATGTTTCCACTGTGAAATATCGTACATGAAAACACCCTTTCTTTTTTTCTAATCACCTATATCTTTAAAAAGAAAATCAAGAAATATAAAGATTATCTTGACCAGACTTTTTAAACTTCCTTTTACAATATACGTTTAAAAAGGAGGATCTAGAGAACCGAGCAGTTCGAGGCGCTGCAGCCAGGAGGACACGGAGTGTAGCTATACTACATGAGTACCGGACTGGCAAAGCAACGAAGAAATGCGAAGGTTATCTTGACCGGACTTTTTAAACTTCCTTTTATGCATTCTTACATTATAACAAAAAAAGACACCTATACACACGTCCAATCCAACATCTTTTTTACCGTCAAATGTTGGATTACATATCGCAAAACTTACACGGAATAATAAGAAATGAAATAGTCTTTTTTCTATTTCTAAACCAATGAAAAAAGGAGTGTTTTTCTGATGAAGCACAACATCGGTACACTGAATGCCCTAATTCGAATTACACTCGGGGTCGTCCTGTTAGGTTGCGGCACAGCTAAGCTCGCACGCCAACCACGCTGCACTTGGTCTAAAGTTCTGCTATGGTTTGGTGCAATGAGAATTGCAGAGGGAATTGTTCGTTTCTGCCCTATTACTGAAGCATGTAAGTTTGGAAAATATATGAATATGGGTGCCTTCAAAATACCTGGCATGGATTTTAGTAACAAGGGACATGCTAATGAAGAAGTAAATCATACTTCCAGTCATGACACACAAAAGTCAAAAGGAAGTTATGATGCTTCTGACAAAGAGATTGAGTCAGCGATTGAAGAAGCAATTCTGGCGAAACCGCTTTGAATCATTTGTCAAAGAGACTTAGCTGCTGCAGTGGGCGGCTAAGTCTTCTTTATTTTACCACAAAATAGAACTAACGTTCTTGTTTTGGTTTCACTTTTCTAAAAGATTTTTCATTCTTATTCAAATTACCATAAAATTAAAACGAATAATTCTTAATAAAGCGTTTTTTAAAAAAAATGGTATTATTCCCCTTGTTTTTTATGATATAAAAGTGATATCATTTTTATATCAGGGAGGCGATTATATGAAAGAAAAACAAGTGTTTTACGTAAACGGTTTTCTAGGTATTATTGGTCTTTTCGTTTTAGCAGGTATCGGTATATTTTTCCTTGTACAAGAAATATTTGTAGCAGCTATTCCGTTTCTTATTTTAGCTATAGTTCTTGGAACAGGTATTGGTATTGTTCAACCAAACCAGGCAAAAGTAATCACATTTTTTGGTAACTATTTAGGCACAATTCGTGAAAATGGCCTATTTTTAACAGTTCCATTTGCATTTCGCCAAACCGTTTCACTACGCGTGGAAAACTTTAATAGTAAAAAATTAAAGGTAAACGATGTCGAGGGGAATCCAATTGAAATTGCAGCTGTTGTTGTTTATAAAGTTGTCGACTCAGCAAAAGCAATCTTCGGTGTTGAGCATTATGATGCATTCGTAGAAATTCAAAGTGAAACAGCAATCCGTCACGTCGCAACAAAATACCCTTATGATAATTTCCAAGATGATAATTGCGTCACACTACGCGGAAATTCTAAAGAAATCTCTGAGGAATTAAAACGTGAATTAGAAGCACGCTTAGAAATCGCTGGTGTAGAAGTATTAGAAACTCGCTTAACACATTTAGCTTATGCAACAGAAATTGCACATGCAATGCTACAGCGTCAACAAGCGAAAGCCGTATTAGCTGCACGTAAAGAGATTGTCGAGGGTGCTGTCCAAATGGCAAAAGACTCCATTCAAAAATTAGATGAAGATGGCACACTTGATTTAGATGATGAACGTAAAGCAAATATGGTTAACAACTTATTAGTTGCCATTGTTTCAGATAAAGGTGCACAACCAGTTATTAATGCAGGAAGTCTCTACTAAAGGTTGTAGGTAATCATGGCTAAAAAGAAAAGCTTTCCATTACGTATTGATCCTGAATTACACGCAGTCATCGAAAAATGGGCAAATGATGAATTTCGCAGCGTCAACGCACACATCGAATATTTACTTCGAGAAATGGCAAAGCAAAAAGGAAAACTAAAAAAAGATAAAGATGCCTAAGCAAAGAAGACCACTGAGATTTTAGTGGTCTTTTCTAATCATTTATGAAAATATAAGGTACCGTATTTCGGCTCATGATTCACCATACAAGTCGCTGCTATGAAGAATAAAACATGACCTGCACTCGCATTTTCCCTTTGTTTTCACCCTTGCAGGTGGCAGAAAAAGGCCTTGACCGCTTCTATGCATGGCCAGATGCTCTCTCCCACCTAAAGAAAGGGGTTTTTATATCGTTTTTTCAATTTGTATAATGTCTATAAATCCATTTTAATTTTTCGACATCTAAATCCCTGCTATGCAAAATAAAAAGTAACTTACACTCGGTTTCTCTTTCTGTTTTTACTTCGCATGTGGCAGAAAAAGGCCCTGACCGCTTCTATACATGGCCAGATGCTCTCCCCCACCTAAAAAGAAGGGTTTTTATATCGGTTTTTTACTTGTATTTATATAAAATATGTTAGCTTCTAGCAATCTACTTTCGCAATCGCGCGATATCCTATATCACTTCGATAAAACAAACCATTACTCTCAATTTTCGTGATTTCTCCATACACCTTATCCT
Organism: Bacillus sp. AFS098217; assembly: GCF_002551815.1. Lineage (GTDB taxonomy): Bacteria > Bacillota > Bacilli > Bacillales > Bacillaceae_G > Bacillus_A. The sequence continues at coordinate 4,822 of NZ_NVPR01000034.1, read as the reverse complement.
TCGCCTCTTGTAAGTCCTTTCCTTTACAAGCAACAAATAGCACACGCCCACCGTTTGTTACAAAATCCCCATCTTTCACAGCTGTTCCTGCATGAAAGACAGTTACGCCTTCTAATGTATTTAACCCGCGAATAACAGCACCTTTTTCATATGCTTCTGGATACCCTTTTGAAGCAAGCACTACACCAATAACTGCTTCTTCAGACCATTTAAGCGTTAATTCTTCTTCATCTAACACGCTATTACATACGTCCACTAAATCGTTGTCTAAACGAGGTAATACAACTTCTGTTTCCGGGTCACCAAAGCGAGCATTGAATTCAATTACTTTCGGACCTTCGCTTGTTAAAATAAGACCTGCATATAAAATACCAGTAAATGAACGCCCTTCTTGGATCATCGCCTTAGCAGTTGGATGTAACACCGTCTCGATTGCTATTTCAACTGCTGATTCTGGAATTTGTGGCACTGGAGAATAGGCACCCATTCCTCCTGTATTCGGTCCTTTATCACCGTCAAAAGCGCGTTTATGATCTTGTGCAATTACCATCGGATATACAGCTGTTCCATTTACGAATGCCATAAGAGAAAATTCTTGTCCCTCTAAAAATTCTTCAATAACAACCTTTTTACTCGCTTCACCAAACTTTACATCTTGCAGCATTTCTTTTACAGCTTGTAGTGCTTCTTCCAATGTCATCGCTACTGTTACACCTTTACCAGCCGCTAAACCATCCGCTTTAATGACAATTGGCGCACCAACTTTTTGAATATACGCTACTGCTTCCTCATAGTTTGTGAATGATTCATATGCCGCTGTTGGGATATCATACTTTTTCATAAGCTCTTTTGTAAAAGCTTTACTACCTTCAATTACAGCAGCTGCCTGATTAGGGCCAAATACACGAAGTCCCTCTGCTTCAAAACGGTCAACAATTCCATTCATAAGCGGAATTTCTGGACCAACGAATGTTAAACCTATATTATTCTCTTTCGCAAATAAAATAAGTGCATCAAAATCATTTTCGTCAATAGCAACTGGTATTGCTACATCTTTCATACCTTCATTTCCCGGTGCTACATATACCGTTTCTACCTGCTCAGACTGCGCAAACTTCCAAGCTAAAGCGTGCTCACGCCCACCGCGGCCGATTACTAAAACATTCATATTTTCATCCTCCATTACTCAAATAAGTACAAAATAGGAGCAATGCTCCTATTTTGTTTTTCTATTTGTTTGCGTTCAAAAAGAAGGCTGTCTTTATCGGACTTTTTGAACTTCCTCTATTCATACAAGTTAAAAAAAGAGGATTAAGAGAGCCGAGCAGTTCGAGGCACGGAAGCCAGGAGGACACGGAGTGTAGCTTACACTACATGAGTACCGCACTGGCGACGTAACGAAGAAATGCGACAGCTATCTTAACCGGACTTTTTAAACTTCCTCTATTAATGTTTGAAATGACGTACGCCAGTGAATACCATTGTAATACCAAACTCGTCTGCTTTTTTAATAGAATCTTCATCACGAATCGATCCACCAGGTTGAATGATTGCTGTAATACCCACTTTAGCAGCTTCTTCTACTGTATCTGGCATTGGGAAATATGCATCAGATGCAAGTGCACTTCCTTGCGCTTTGTCACCAGCTTGCGAGATTGCAATTTTTGCAGAGCCAACACGGTTCATTTGTCCGGCACCAACGCCAATTGTCATGTTATCTTTCGCTAACACAATCGCATTTGATTTTACGTGTTTTACAACTTTCCAAGCTAATTTTAAATCGTTCCATTCTTGCTCTGTTGGTTCACGCTTCGTTGGAACTGTGATTGTCGCATCTTCAAATGCCAATGTATCCTCTTCTTGTACAAGTAAACCACCTTGAATAGAAGTTAACTTCTTACTAGCTGTTGCAACTTTAGCCATATCAACAGTTAACAGGCGTAAGTTTTTCTTACTTTGCAATACTTCTAAAGCTTCCTGTGTGAAAGAAGGAGCAATGATAATTTCCAAGAAAATTTCATGTAATTTTTCTGCTGTACTTTTATCAATTTCACGATTCGCTGCAATAATACCGCCGAAGATTGATACTGGATCCGCTTCATAAGCACGTGTATATGCTTCATAAATATCAGTACCAACGCCAACTCCACATGGATTCATATGTTTTACTGCTACCACTGCTGGTTCTGTAAATTCTTTCACGATGCTAAGGGCTGCATCCGCGTCATTGATATTGTTATAAGATAGTTCTTTTCCGTGTAACTGCTCTGCATATGCAACAGAAGAAGCTGCTGCAAATGGTGCTTTATAAAACGTTGCTTTTTGATGCGGGTTTTCTCCGTAACGTAAATCTTGTTTTTTCTCAAATGTTACTGTTAATGTTTCTGGGCTTTCTTCTCCCATTTGTTCCGTTAAATAGTTAGAAATTAATGCATCATATGCCGCTGTATGACGGAATACTTTTGCTGCTAATTTACGTTTTGTTTCATCCGTAACTTCACCATTTTCTTTTAGCTCAGCTAATACAACGTCATAATCTGTTGGATCCACGATAACTGATACAAATTTATGGTTTTTCGCAGCTGAACGAATCATCGTTGGGCCACCGATATCAATATTTTCAATTGCATCAGCAAACGTTACATCAGGCTTAGCAATTGTTTCTTTAAATGGATATAAGTTTACAACAACAAAGTCGATTGGCTCGATACCTAATTCATTCATCTGTGCTACATGCGTTTCATTATCACGTACTGCAAGTAAACCACCATGAATGTTTGGATGTAATGTTTTTACACGACCATCCATAATTTCTGGGAAGCCTGTTACTTCAGAAATACCAATTACTTGTAAGCCGTTTTCTTCTAATAATTTTTTCGTTCCACCTGTTGAAATAACTTCAATCCCTTGTTCAAGCAACCCCTTAACAAATTCTACAACACCTGTTTTATTTGAAACACTTACTAATGCACGCTTTTTCATTTATCCTTCACCCCTAGTTGAATGTTATTTAACAGCCTTTTCTTTCATAGATTGAACAATTTTGTTTACCGTATCTACGTACAATCTATGTTCCACATGCTGAATTTTCTTTTGTAAACTCTCTCTCGTATCCGTTTCAGAAACTGTTACTGCTTCTTGTGCAATAATTGGTCCTGTATCCATACCCGCATCAACGTAATGGATGGTCACTCCTGTTACTTTCACACCAGCTTCTAACGCTTGTCCTACGGCATCTTTCCCTGGAAAACTTGGTAATAGTGACGGATGAATGTTAATGATCTTACCACCGTATGCTTCCAGTAATGTAGGCCCAATCAAACGCATATATCCCGCTAAAATAACACAATCAATCTCATATTCTCGTAGTTTTTTTAATATCTCATTTTCAAATATTTCTTTTGATTTATATTCTTTCACTGAAAAAGCAAAACATGGTACGCCGTGACAATGTGCCCGTTCCATCACACGTGCTTCAGGTTGGTCACATACTAGCAAATTGATATCAGCTTGTAATCTTTTTTCCTCTACCGCATCAATGAGCGCCTGAAAGTTCGATCCGCTTCCAGAGGCAAAGACTGCCAATCTACTCATAGCCCTGTGCCCCCATTAAAAGTAACACCTGATCCTGTTACAGTACGTCCAATAATATGTGCTTTTTCTCCTTGTTCTGCAAGAAGCCCTACAACAGCTTCTGCATCTTCTTCTTTTACTGCAACTACCATACCAATACCCATGTTAAAAATATTGAACATCTCTTTCTCTTCTAGGTTTCCAACCTCTTGAAGCAAACTAAAAATCGGTTGAATTTGCCAAGATCCTAGTTCAATTTCTGCACCGATTCCTTCGGGCAACATACGTGGAATATTTTCAATAAAGCCTCCACCTGTAATATGTGCCATGCCATATACTTCATATTTCTTCAATAGCTCTAAAATAGGTTTGACATAAATTTTCGTTGGCTTTAATAATTCCTCACCAAGAGGTAGTTCTAAATGACCATGTATACAGTCTAAAGATAGTTTGCCATCTTCTAATAACACTTTTCGCACTAAAGAATAGCCATTACTATGAATACCGCTAGACGCTAAGCCAATTAACACATGACCAGCTTCAATAGAATTCCCTGTTACAATTTTCTTTTTATCAACAATACCAACAGTAAAGCCTGCTAAGTCGTACTCTTCAGTAGAATACATACCTGGCATCTCAGCTGTTTCCCCGCCAATTAGTGCACAACCAGCTTGACGACAACCTTCTGATATACCTTTGACGATGTTTTCAATTTTACTAGGTTCTGCTTTACCACAAGCAATGTAATCAAGGAAGAAAAGCGGTTCTGCCCCTTGGACAACAATATCATTTACACACATTGCTACTGCATCAATACCAATCGTGTCATGTTTATCCATCATGAAAGCGAGCATCAATTTTGTACCTACGCCATCTGTTCCAGATACTAATACGGGTTCTTCCAATGCAAATTTTGATAGATCAAACATACCTCCAAAACCGCCTAGTCCGCCTAGCACTTCTTTTCTCATTGTTGTTTGTACATGTTTTTTCATGCGAGATACCGCTTCATATCCAGCTTCAATATCTACTCCTGCTTGCTTATATGCATTCGCCATCGTTTTTTACACCTCGTCTTTTAATTTCTCCCACCCAAGCGGGCTCTCTCTTTATAAAGAGAGTATGTTTTATATAAATCCATTTTAATTTTTCGGCATCTAAATTCCCTGCTATGCAGAATACAAAGTAACCTACACTCGTTTGCTCTTTCTGGTTTTACTTCGCATGTGGCAGAAAAAAGCCCTGACCG
>NZ_NVPR01000033.1 GCF_002551815.1 Bacillus sp. AFS098217 | reverse complement strand
AATGAGGGAGTTTGATCATTCTCTACCTGTGTTACTCCACAATCGCGCCTGCTTGTTGAAGAAAAAAAGTATTATTTCCTGTTAATCGAAGGTTGCAATCACAGGATTTAATTCATTTAAGGCTTGTGGTTCAATTTTTAAAGTAAATGTTGATTGACCAGTCCCTCCATAAATATAATCATAATGGAAAAGTCGGTTATCTATCACACAAGGTAAATCAAGACCTACCATACGTACACTTCCTACCTGAAATCCTGTAACTTTCTGAACTTCCTCTGGAGATGCTAATTTCACTTTACTACAGCCTAAAATATCAGCTATTTTCTCAAAACTAACTTTGTTACGACTTCCAGATGCAATTAAAACCAAAAAACCTTTATCACTTTTTAATATCATCGTCGGAGCTGTTTGTCCAACTTCAATCCCAAAATATTCCGAGCCATCTTGTCTTGAAAGTATTGGTTTTTCGTGTTGAATTATTTCATATGTATATTTACTTTTCTCCAAAACCCCTTGCAATTCTTCCATATGAAACACCTCCAACCTTGATTTTAACATAGAAAATTGTGGAAATGTTTACAGAGAGAACTATTAAGCGAAATGGTCCTATTACATTGGATACTAAAAAAGATGGCACCGGTCAAACCGAATCCATCTTTTAAGTACTTAATTCGTAATGGTCTTTTTATTAAACTGTCCATTTCATAGGATACAGTTCATATAAGACCTCTCTTCTCATTTCAATTTTCCTTCAAAAATAATTTTTCTTCCGCACGGCTCTACTACTGTTTTCCCATCCTTTTTCACTTCATGAAAGATTGGTTCTTCCATACGGCGTGAAGGTACATACCCCTCTTTTTCCATACGTGCTAAACAATCTGTAATGGTTTCGTTCTCTTGTACTTCAAATTTTTTCTTATTAGGTTGTTTTGTCATGCCCTAACCTACTTTCTATTTTTCTTGATGCGAATTGGCTTTTCATATAGGTAATGTATAAAAGTGCAATAATTGCCATTATAATCATAACCGCTATAAAAAAGCTTGTATACTGTATTTTCTCTATAAATATACCTCCTAATACAGGTCCCATAATACTTCCTATACTAAAGGCAATTCCAGACAATATATTCCCAGCTGGCAGTAAGTGTCTTGGCAATAAATCCGTCATAAATCCAAGCCCTAATGAGAAACATGAACCGATTACCATCCCAGCTAGAAGCATACACCCAAATACAATCCAATAATATTGATCAAACATTGCAGCAAGTAAGAAGATAACTGTACTGATACTGAATGTCCACATTAAAATACGGTCTCTTCCATATTTATCACTTAATATACCAAGCGGAATTTGCGTGATAATTCCCCCGATTGCAAATGCAGGTAATAAGAAGGATACATCAGAGACAGCCCATCCTTTACGAAGTGCATATACCGGTAAGTTACTATTTAGCATTGCTTCTAGCACACCGTATGCTAAAGGTCCAATAAGTGCAATCCATGCAAGAACAACTACTTGTTTATAACGTGAAAACGATGATTCACTTTCTTTCCCTGTTTCATCTTGCTCTGGAAAAGCATTTTTAGTTGGAAGTAATAGTAACCATCCAATTAAGCAAAGAATCGTAGATACAATAAATGGTGTTGCAAGTCCATATTGGACAGTGCTAGCTAAGTATGGGCCTACTGCAAAACCAATACCAAAAAAGACTCCATATATAGATATTTGTCTGCCTATTTTACTAGGGTCAGCTGTCGTTGTAATCCACGTTTGTGTTCCGACATGTAACATATGGTCCCCTACGCCAACTAAAAAGCGGAGGATAAACCATGTCCAAAATGAAAATGTTTGTGTAAAAAAGAATAATGAAATAATAACGAGAAAGCCACCGATTACGATAATCGGTTTCATTCCAAAGCGTTGCATCGGTTTTTCAAGCCATGGCGAAATAAATAAAATCCCAATATATAACGCCGTTGCATGAATACCGTTAAAACTAGATCGAATCCCTTCTTGCTCAAAAATCATTGCGATAGCAGGTAGAAGCATTCCTTGTGACAATCCAGAAATCGCAACAATTCCAACCATAATCCAAAATGTAAATCGTGTTGACATCCTCTTCCCTCTCCCTTTTCAAACTCGCCAATTTTCATTATAAACTGTTTTTAAGGATGAGTGTGTGAATACCATTATAAAAAGGAGTTAGAAAGTCACCTTTCTAACTCCTTTTCTATCACGATTTTAAGTCATTATATGATACTTTTGGATAAGATTTTCTACATCATGTACTTACAAACATTGCGTACAGAAAAATTGTATACATACTATCATGTGACATTTATCCCATTAAGAAAACTCTATTTATTTTCCAGCCAATTTGTTACATGCTGCGTAAATTCATCTAAGCAATCAATAAATGGTGAATGCCCGCAATCCTCCAATATGGCTAACTTAGCGTTCGGGAGATGGTTTGCTAATTCTTCCCCTACTACCTGCGGGACAACATAATCACGATCTCCTTGTACAACGAGTGTTGGTACTTGGAGACGATGAATATGTCCGTTTCCTAGTACAACCCCATTATGTTCATCTGAAATATTAAATGTAGTTAAAGCGTAGTTTACGTCGACAAAATTACGCTGCGTTAACATATCATCTAAATATTTTTCATAGCGCTCTGGATCTGGTTTATGATGTGTATAAATCAATAGGTTCCAAACCGTTTGATAATATAACTTGTTCATATTTTTGATTGCATCTAAAACAGGAGCGATTTGAACGGGGTCTTGTGCAATTTCTTCTTTTGTTTTTAATAAAGTGGACACGATAGGCTGACCATTCATATCTTTTTTAAAGATTGGATAGCCTTTCATTCCAACTGATTCTACCAAAATGAGTTTCTCTACAAACTCCGTATGACAAGCTGTAAATTCCATCGCAACGCCACCACCCATTGACCAGCCCATCAATGAAAATTTCTTCAATTGTAGTTCATCTATAAATAGCTTTACATCATCAGCAAAATCTTGTAATGAATCTATTGGCTTATGGTATGTCGATTTCCCGAATCCCCTTAAATCAATGGCATAAATATGATATTCGCCTTGTAATTTCTCAATAACTAAATCCCAGTGCTGTGAAGATGTCATATTTCCGTGAATGAGCACAAGTATTTCTTTATTTTGCCTTCCAACTTCTTGGTATGCAATCGTTTCTCCATTTGACAACGAAACAAATTCCATTGTTGCAGGCTGAATCATCACACGTCCCCTCCATCCGCTTTATATAAAAAGAAAATTCTGAACCTATATTCAGGATACCATGTAGAATATACGTTCTCAACATGAAATCTATACAAAATTTTTACATAAAACAACACGTCTATTACTAGACAATGTTAGTAAAAAAGTATATAGTTAGCTAGGTAACTAATTTGAAAGGATTAAACAAATGGACGAAAAACAGCATTTTTTTCACATTGTCAGTCAAACTTCTCGGAAGTTTACGAAAAAATTTAATGAACGTGTATCACCAACAGGTTTATTTAGTGCACAATGGGCTGTTATTTTCCGAATCAATCAAACTGGACCTTGTACACAAACTGAGTTATGTCAATATCTAAACGTTGAATCACCAACAATGACTCGAACATTAACACGTATGGAAACAGTGGGCTGGATTATTCGAACTGAAGGAAAAGACCGCCGCGAAAAGCTAATTTCATTATCAGAAACAGCACTGGAAATGATTCCAGTATGGCAAGAAGAAGTTGACACTTTCGAAGAAAAAACGTTGCATAATATTAATGAAGAAGACTTGCAACTAGCATTTCAAGTTTTACAAACTATTATTAAAAATCTAGATGATTAATTGGAGGGATGACGATGCAAAGTGAGAAACTTTGGACGAAGGACTTCCTTGGAACTTGTTTTAGTAGTCTGTTTCTATTTTTAACATTTTACATGCTTATGACCACTTTACCCGTCTATGTAATAGATGGTCTGAAAGGAAAACCTGAAGAAATCGGTTTAGTTGCAACAGTTTTCCTTATTTCTTCTGTTCTATGCCGACCGTTTACAGGGAAATGGCTTGATGATTTAGGAAGAAAGAAAATATTATTTATTTCTCTTTCGCTATTTTTAGCCGCTACCATCATGTATTTCGGTACACAGAGTTTATTTTTATTACTTGCTCTTCGCTTCCTTCATGGGATTGGATTTGGAATGGCAACTACAGCAACAGGTACGATTGTAACAGATGTCGCACCACCGCATCGACGTGGTGAAGCACTTGCCTATTATGGTGTGTTTATGAGTCTTCCGATGGTAATCGGTCCTTTTTTAGGTTTGACGATTATTTCACATTTTTCATTTACTGCTTTATTTATGGTTTGTTCTGTATTTTCATTATTAGCATTTTTATTAGGCTTACTCGTAAATATTCCACATGAAAAACCAATGAATAAACAAAAACGTGAACCGATGAAATGGAAAGATTTAATTGAACCTTCTTCCATTCCAATCGCTCTTACAGGCTTTGTTTTAGCATTTTCTTATAGTGGTATTTTATCCTTTATTCCTATTTATGCGAAAGAGCTTGGTTTAGGAGAAGCTGCGAGTTACTTCTTTATTTTATATGCACTCGTTGTTGTTCTTTCTCGTCCATTTACAGGAAAGTTATTTGACCGTTTTGGTGAAAATGTACTGATTTATCCTTCTATTATTATTTTTACAGTAGGGATGTTCGTCTTAAGCCAAGCACAAACATCATTTTGGTTCCTCGGTGCAGGCATGTTAATCGGCTTAGGCTACGGAACACTCATTCCAAGTTTCCAAACAATTGCTGTTTCCTCCGCGCCAAATCACCGACGTGGTTCAGCAACAGCTACTTATTTTTCATTCTTTGATAGCGGTATTGGTTTTGGCTCTTTCATTTTAGGTATAGTAGCTGCAAAATCAAGTTATCATAATATGTATTTCATTTCTGCCATTATCGTTGCATTTACATTACTTATTTATTATGGCTTACATGGTAGAAAGCAAAAATTCAAAAAGCAAGATACGGATGGAAAATTATCAGCTTAATGTTAATAAGGGAAGTAAACTCCTCTGTTTACTTCCCTTATTTTGTATTTCTAAGAAAACGAGCGTATACTTACTGTAGAAATATCAAGGAGGTATTATATGAATTTTAAAAAATCTCCCCTTCTATTGCTCATACTCACACTATTATTTGTAGTAACAGGGCTTGGCTTTACGGTTTTTAAACATAATAAAGTAACTCCGTCAAAAGAAAACGTGACAAAGGAAAATTGGCTGCAAGATCCTTACTTACGTTGGGCATATACACATATGAACGAACTGGCATTAACAAGTGAAGTAAAAAATAACCCTGAGCAAGTATCAACATTCCCTACTGCATTACAAAATTTAGATGATTTCTCTGTTAAACAAGGAAATGGACGGGATGTTCCTTTAAAGAAACTATTAGATGAGAATAAAACCGATGCATTTGTTGTTATACATAACGGAAAACTTGTTTACGAACATTACTTCAATGGTTATAAACAAAATACGCCGCATGGGATGGCTTCTTTAGCTAAAGTCTTTACCGGTGCACTTGTGCAATCTTTAGTCGAAGAAAAGCAAATTGATGTAAATGAACTTGCTGAAACGTATGTCACAGAATTACGGAACACTCCATTTGGGAAAGCGACGATTCAACAGTTAATGGACATGCAAGTTTCCGCGGAATACCCTACACATGGATATATACAACGGGGATTAGAAAATCAAGATGCACAGCTATATTTAGCTAGTAACATTCTTCCTCGTTCTAAAAACTATGATGGCCCAATGAACATTTATGATATGTTACAAGAAGCAAAAGAAACTGCACCACCTGGAGCAGAGTTTTCCTATAATAATGGTTCTGCCGAAACACTTGGCTGGATCATACAGAAAATAACTGGTAAATCATTAGCTGAAAATGTAAGTGAACGAATTTGGTCCAAAATCGGCATGGAAGAAAGTGCGTATTATGTGACTGATGATACGAAAGTCGAACAAGCAAGCGCTGGCTTAAATGCCACTGCAAGAGATATGGCTAAGTTTGGTCAATTGCTTTTAAATAATGGTCAATACAACGGAAAGCAAATTCTACCTTCTTCTATTTCAGAAGATATAAAAAGCATACAAGAAGGTGAGCTAGCCATCGGGCATGGAGCCTCCACTTCTTATCATAATCAATGGTGGATTCCTCATAATGAGCAAGGTGCCTTTGAAGTGCTAGGGAGTTATGGGCAATGTCTCTATATAGATCCAAAAGCAAATATGGTAATTGTACATTTTTCATCAAATGCCCAGCCGAGCAGTGATATACATTCTACTTATTCAAATATGTATGTAGATATAGCAAAATACTTAGAAAATCTTTCACACGAGTGAAAGATTTTTCCTCTTTTAATTATCTGAATTTTCCGTTTTATAAAGGTTATTACTTACACGATAACGAATATTGTAAAGAAATATAGTCAAGGAGGTTGATGTATTTGTTTCGCTCTTTTACAAATGGTTGTGTTACACTTGTACAACGATTTTTACCAGATCCCTTTATTTTATCCTGCTTGTTAACCATTTTCGTTATCTTCTTTGGAATGTTTGCAACGCACCAATCACTAGTAGAAATGATTGCTCATTGGGGTAATGGTATTTGGGGTCTCTTAGCCTTCGCAATGCAAATGGCGCTTGTACTTGTTACAGGTTCCGCCTTAGCCAATGCTCCGCTTATTCGTAAAGGCTTAGCAAAAGCTGCTCAATTACCGAAAACAAGCGGACAAGGTATTATTGCGATCTCCATTGTTAGTTTATTAGGTGCCTACATAAATTGGGGATTCGGCATTGTTGTTTCTGTTTTATACGCTAAAGAAGTTGCCAGGCACATAAAAGGATTAGACTATCGTCTTGCAATCGCTTCTTCCTATTCTGGATTTCTCATATGGCACGCAGGATTTTCTGCCTCCATTCCACTTACTTTAGCATCTGGAGGAGAAACATTAATCAAAACAACAGCTGGTAGTATAAAGGAAGCAATCCCCATCACAGAAACATTATTTTCACCATATGCTATTGTCCCTGTTATCGTCTTCTTAGTTACCATGCCACTTATTAATAGAGCAATGCATCCTGATGCAGATCATACAATTACAGTTGACCCAAGTGTATTTCATGAAGAAGCGGCTGCTCAAGAAGTAGAAGCCCGTACATTTGCTGAGAAAATGGAAAATAGTATTTGGATGACTGTTTGCATTGGGCTCCTAGGAATTATCTATATTATTCATTACTTTAGTACGAAAGGCTTTAATCTTACACTCGATATCGTTATTTTCATGTTGTTAATCGCTGGTCTTATTTTTCACCGTACCCCTATCCAATACATTCGTGCCTTTTCAGACTCAACGAAAAGTGCTTCCGGGATTTTATTGCAATTTCCATTTTACGCTGGAATTATGGGAATGATGATTGGCACAAATAGCGATGGACTTTCACTTGGAGGAGCTATTTCGAACTTCTTTATTCATATTTCAAATGAAGCTACTTTTCCCTTATTCACATTTTTAAGTGCCGGAATTGTAAACATTTTTGTTCCATCTGGAGGCGGACAATGGGCTGTACAAGCTCCTATTATGATTCCAGCTGGAGCAGAACTTGGTGTACCTGCTGCTAAAACAGCGATGGCTATTGCATGGGGTGATGCTTGGACGAACCTAATCCAACCATTTTGGGCATTACCAGCATTAGCGATTGCAGGTTTAGGTGCACGCGATATTATGGGGTTCTGTGTGATTAACTTGCTTTATGCCGGTGCAGTTATCGGTTTATGTTTCCTTTTTATCTAAATTCCAACACACACAAAAAGCTAGTTTTATACTAGCTTTTTTCACATAATAACCTTAATACAATCAGTTGTTTTCTATACATCTTATTACATTAGACCATTCTTCACATGAAAGATTTAATCTTCTATATGCAAATAACGTCATACAAACACTTTCAATCACTGGAGGGTTGTCTCGTAAAAAATCCCATCTTAATAATTTCGGCAAGTCATACATTTTGTACTTTTTACTTTCCTTAATTATTCCATCAACTTCCCGTTCGCAAATTCCTCTCACTAAGTAATCATCTCTTAGTTCTTGATACACTTTTTGAAAAACCTTGCTATAATGTTTCAACTGAAGTAAACAAACCATATATGTACGAAACAATTCATCCTCTCGATTACAACATCTCATTATCCTTTCTACTTCATTCATATTTTTTCAACCTTTTCGCAACATCTTCTCTACAACCTGTACATTTTTAGAACTCCTTAATAACCTCTGCATGATTATTAACAATTCTTCTTTTTCTAACGTTTTCAACTTCTCTCTAACCATACTTTCCCCAGCACCTTGTATTTCGTATACAACCGCTGCCATATGCTTGCAATAATTCTCATAAGGACATTCACAAGTACTTTTCATAAAATCTACAAGATCAACGATTACTTCGTAGTTTCCGTAATTCCCTGTTACAAACGCAAATACTTTACCATCATGTATTTCTACATCCTCTACATGTCCCTCTTCATAATATTCGCATCCCCTATCTATAATGTGCTTAGGAATCCATTTTTTCAGTTCAGTTAATAAAAAAGCGTACATAACAATTCACTTCCTTAAATTTCCTTTTGACTTTCTTTCACATCACATGGTATTCTATTACATGTCAAGTGGCAAGCCTATTTGACAAAACAACTGACACCTACTCGGCGAAGGTGTCTCTTTTCGTTTCTAGCCGAATGAAATGCCTCTTTCAGGGCATATTCAACTTTTGACACTACACACTCAACACCATTCCCTTGTATCAGGCTGCTTTGGCAGTCTTTTACTCTACATATATTTTAAATTTTCAAATAAATGATAACATAAAAAAGAGAGACTAGCTCCCTCTTCTCGCCTTATAATATACCCCTTTTTCAGCATAAGAGTATTCATCATCAGCTAAAGTAATTTTCCCATCCAGTTTCAGTTCGTCTAATAGCCTTGATAAATAAAATTGGTGTAACATTTTTTTCGTGAATTTTCCTTCATGATGCGAAACGATATGCTCTTGAATATCTAATAGTGATATGGGTTTATCTTGTTCTATCATATATTCATACACTGCATTACGCAGCTTTACGTATTTTTCAAGTGTCACAGTACAATTGCAACCCCTTTCTTCTTATTCTGTTGTTTTCGGAATTGGTTTTTTTACAATAAAAAAACCTCTTCGATAAGAAGAAGTTATGTACGATATCTTCGTCTTATCTCCCAGAACAAATATGTTCTGCTGGAATTAGCACCTGCATCGCGGTTGCTGGGTTTCATCGGGCCAGTCCCTCCACCTCTCTGGATAAGAAAATATTCACTTTATATCTTACTATAGCTACTTCTGTTGTCATTGTCAAATCATACAAATTAACGACAATGGAGTTATATTTTCTCCTCTAATGCTCATACTAAAATTGTATGTACAAAAGGAGGAAATGATGATGGAGAAAAATGCCCGTGGATATGTTCAAGATTCGTTCCATTCACTACAAGAAGCGAAACATTGTTTAGAAAATGCCTTACAAACAGTTGAAAAAAGTAATAATCGGAAGCAAATCGAACAATCTCTTCAAGCAGTGGAACAAGCATTACAAGAATGTGATCATACTGTTCATATTTTAGAACAAAAATAAACACTGCCCATCTCTTTACTAGATGGGCAGTACCTCAAATGGCATACTGTAATAGTATTGCCGTCACAATTAAGAAATATACTGAATTAACGATTTCTAAAATCCCTACTTTTAAAATAGATATTTTTTTACCATATAATATAATGGCGCGAGCTAAGCTTGGAATAAAAACAAGGGAAAGCCATGGATTTACTACAAACAACACAATGGTCAATACAATGTGATATCCCCATGATACAAAGCGATAAATAGGATTATTCTTTTCTCGTATCATCGTCTTCACGTAGAATGTACTTCCTAAGAAATAAAGAAAAGAAACGACTGCAATCCACAATGCTGTTCCATCAATTGTCTTCATCGAAAAATAATAACTGACTAAACCGCCAATGCAGAAAACAAGTATTGCACAAATATCATTGACTAACGCTCGTTCCTTTTTTTGACGGGCGAAATACATATTTACGATAAAGAGAGGGATCATCATACCTACAAATAAAAGAATTTTCCATTCATATAGTAAAGATACGATTCCAAAAACACATGCAATAAGAAAATAAATGATTGCTGAATGTAGAAACTCTTTTTTTCGCAGCTGCTTTATATACATTAGAAATGGATACGTTGCTAAGTAGATAAACAACCAAGCAAGAAAGAGTGGGATATGATACAAAGTAGGTTTACCTAGTAATGCACTGAGTAAAAATGGAATCAGCAGCATCCCCCATGCACCGTGCTGCTTTGGAACAACTAGCCTCATGAATATTACATCTCCTCTTTGAAAACCTTTTTCATTTGCTATTATACAAAAATCTCATATAAAAATTAGAATATATTAAAACAATTTCTTGACACTTTTTTGCTATACATAAAAAATGCTTCTTACCATTGGTAAGAAGCATGAAAGAGGCAAACGAATATGTAAGTCGCGACCCTACTGTATATGATTATGCTTTGTTTCTTTCAGATATTCGTTCTCTATTATCATCTAAAATGCCATATTTCTTTTTAAATCTCGTAAGAATGGTAATCCATGAAGAACTAAATAAAGTAAGAAAGATGACATTTGAAATCGCATGGCCTAAATCAAAATAAAAGCTTGCAGCATAATACGAAAGGAATGCTTTCCATGTTACGTCTTGTATAAACCCAAGAAGTCCCCATAAGTTCATAATCCACCCAAAAATAAAGCCAACTATAAAACCGTAAATGATTCTTCCCCACAACTTTTTCATAATACATGTGTTTCGAAGTAAACCAGCCATAAACCCTATCATTCCCCAAGCAAACATTTGCCACGGTGTCCAAGGTCCTTGCCCTAAAAAGATATTGGATACAATCGCTGCTGTTGCCCCAATCATAAATCCTGTTTCACTTCCAAACACAATCGCAGAGACAATAATGACAAAAGAAGTTGGTTGTACACTTGGCATAATGGAAAAGGGAACACGACTAACTGCTGCTATCGCTGCTAAAATAGCCACCATAACAATTTCACGTGAAACAAAAGCTTTCTTCTCAAACCGTATATAAAAAGGTAACATGATAATAACTAATAAAAGTAAACTGCACCAAATATAATGTCCATCTATTACAAGAGAAGTAAAAAGGAGTGTACTTATTACAATAATAAAAATACATATTATAAAAGCAAAGTATCGTTTGGACACGCTTCGTACACATCCTCCCACGTTAATGCATAAGGTAATTGCCTGCGAATGAAACGGTTAATAGATGTTGTATAAAAGAAATTATCACTAAAGAATTCCTTCGGCGCATCATTCATAATGATCTTTCCATCAAATAACATCATACAATGATCCACATATTTTGCTGCAAATTCAATGTCATGAGTTGCCATTACGATGGTTGTTCCTTCTTTTTGCAACTCTTGAAACAATTGACCTAATCTTTCTTTTTTCCCTGGATCTAATCCTTTTGTTGGTTCGTCTAATAACAATAAACTTGGTTTTGATAATAAAACCGTACATAGTGCGATTAGCTGTTGCTCTCCCCCGCTGCAATCATGCGGATGACGATCACGGATGGAATACAGCCAAAATCGCTGCAACATATCTTTTGTCACTTGATTTGCTTTTTCACCATACAACTCATTCGCTCGTTCAAAAACTTCTTCCCACACTGTATCACATGTAAAATGATAGTACGGATGTTGCGATACATATCCGATTCTTTTAAATCGTTCTTTTGAATCGATTTTATGAATCTCCGTTCCGTTCCACCGTACTTTTCCTCTTCTAGCTTTTTGTAAGCCTGCTAAAATCGCTAAAAGTGTCGATTTTCCAGCACCATTTTTCCCCACAAGCGCCGTCCATTTCCCTTGCTCAATCGATAACGTTAAATCCTGTAAAATAAACGGACTGTTCTTTTCATATTGAAATGATATATGTTCTGCTTCTAACATTACTTTTTTTGCTTCAGCTCGCGATATACCTGGCACTTCATGTTCTATAGATACTTCTGAACGAAGACGTGTTTGTGCCTCACGGACTGTAAAAGGAATTGTTTCTACATTCCATTCTAGAAACAATCTTGGAATTTGAGGGATAAATGGTCGAAATTCTTCTAATTCCCACATTTTCGATATAACATGTTGCGGGATTCCATCATAAATAATTTCCCCAGCATTCATAAACACAACTCGCGTTGCAAGTGGAATGACCTCATCTAAACGATGTTCACTCATGATAATGGTAATCCCAAGTTCTTCATTAATTCGTTTTAGCAGCCCTAAAAATTCCTTAGCAGCAATCGGATCAAGCTGTGCTGTTGGTTCATCAAGCAATAGTAGCTTTGGTTGTAAAACCAAGACTGCCGCTAAATTAACCAGTTGTTTTTGTCCGCCGGATAGGGTATGAACAAATTGATGGAGTAACTCTTGAAAACCTAAAAAACTAATGAGTTCAGCGATTCTTTTTTGAATAACATGTGATGCCAGTCCAACATTTTCTAACGAAAACGCTAGCTCTTGGATCACTGTATCCATAACGAGTTGATTTTCTGGATTTTGAAACACCATTCCGACTTCTTGCGCTGACAATAAATCTGGTATCTCTTGCAGGGAAACTCCATCATAATACACATTACCTGTACGTTTTCCAATTGGGAGTAACTCTTTTTTTAAATGTTTCAAAAGTGTTGTCTTACCACAGCCTGATTGGCCTGCTAGTACAATAAACTCACCTTGTGAAACAGATAAAGAAATATGAGTTAAAGCTTGTACACTTTCATCATTATATGCAAATGATAAATTCTTTATTTCTGCATGCGCCACCATATCCATTCCCTCCCCTCCATGATAATTGGTAAACTAATAAACATTATAAATAGAACGAATAGTATGCCATCATACTGCTGAAATACAATCGATTCTACTCTTGGATAGATTGATAACTTACCAGCCCCGCAAAAATCGAATGCAAGACAGCTTAGTAATACAATCACTAAATACGTAATTACATACCAATCTTGTCTTCCCATTCGATAGCGAATATACGTGCTGCGCTTTGTCACACCAAACCCGCGTGCTTGCATAGAATCTGCCGTTTGTAATGCATCCTCCAAGGAACAAACAAGGAGTACTTGTAAAAGTTTCATTCCACTTTTAATTCTCTCGATTATTGAACCGGAATCTAATTGAACACCTTTCGTTTTTTGAACGAGAGTAATTTGTCTTAAACGCCGAATAAATAAAGGAACAAAACGCACGGTAATCATTGTTAACAGCGCAACTTTTGGTGAAATCCGTGAAAATAAATACAAAAATTTATGACTCGAAATAATATCATTGTAGGAAGTAAAAGTAAACATAATAGCAAGTAACGATAGTCCCATTACTAACCCATACATACATGCTTCTAATGTAATTCGGTTATCACCTAAACGAAATAATGTGGTTGCTCCCCTGTGCGTTAATAACGGATTTAACACAATAATCATTACAAAGAAAACAAACATGCTTGGTAACATTTTTTTGATTTTTTCGCTATTTCCTTGCATGATGTTTAACAACACCATCATAATAATCGCACCAACTAAAAAAAGAGGATGAAGACACAGCATACATAGTATCATCACCCCAATATAATAGAAGGAATTCACAAAAGGATGTAAAGAAGAAAAGATAATTTTCATAACCCTTTACCAAAGACCCTTTCCTAATTTAGCACATATACCCATTCGATTTTATCTCCCGGCTTCACTGTTACCGCACCAGCACTGCGATTTGGAAAAGTACCATTTACACGGTATTTCCATCCGCTAGTTGATCCTTTATCAAATTCATATAAATCATTAATTCCTTTTACATATTTACTGTTTCCAGATCCAGTTGAATCAATCTCCAGCCCTGTATTTTTTAACACCTCAAAAACTGTAGCTCCCTCTTGAATATCGACTTTTTTTGCATCTAATAGATATCCCTGATCTCCACGTACAGAAATAGTAACTTGCTTAGCTTGTGGCGTTGGAACTGGTGTAGGCTCAGGTTTAGGAACTACTGGCTGTGGTACTGATTGTTCCTGCTTTGGCGTTTCTTTCGGCTGATTGACTACTTTCGTATCTTCTTTTACTGCTGGTTGTTCCGATTGCTTTTGTTCAGCCTTTTTTTCTTTTACTTTTGGTTGTTCTAATTGTTTTGGCTCAGAGGCTGGTTCTTGCTCTTTTTTCTCTTCTTGTTTTACCTCAGCTTTTTCTTGAGGTTTTTGCTCTTGATTATCTTTTAGTTGTTCTTCTGTTTGTTTTTGTTCTTCCGGTTGTTTTTGTTCCTCTGTTTTTTTCGACTCTTCTTGTTTATTCTCATCTTTCTGTTCTTTTTGTTTTGCTGCCTCTTTTTGCTCCGTTTGTTTAGAAGCCGCTTTTTGTTCTGGTTTCACTTCACTTTGGTTACATCCTACAAGCAATCCAAGTGAAAGGACAAATGAAATGAACCATTTCATCATATTCATACTGTTCTCACCTTTCCTAATAAAATTAGGAGCAAATCATTGCTCCTAATTTTTGTTAAGCTGCTTTTCGTCTCCATAAAGCATATGCCGAAGCGATGCATAATACACCCATTCCGACTGGCACAGCAACATCACCAGCTGATGATCCTGTTTTTGGTAATTGACGATTTTTTGCAGTTTTTTCGTTATTTACTGTTTTTTCTTTTACAACAACATCTGATACCTCGTCTTTTGTTTGTTGTTGTGGTTCTTCTGTAACTTTTTCTTTTTCTACTGCTGGTATCTCTGGTTCTACAATTGGTTTCTTATCAATTTCAGTTCCGATTGTATCATTCGACCAATCATATATAGAGCCATTACCATGTACAAACTCTTTATATTGAAGTAATGCTAAAAGGGCTTGTTCAGTAGCCATACTATTACCCTCTGTATCATTTGGCAACCATTTAAATTCACCATTTTCCAGCTGGTATGATAGTAGATTTTGAACCGCGTTTACATCATTTTTCGTAAACGCATCACCAGTTGGGTCACTTCCTATCATCGATAATCCCATAACTGCTTGTGCAGCGCTATTGGCATTCTCTTGACCGTCAGCTTCAAATCCACCATTGTTTAATTGTTTACTTGATAAATATTGTACCGCTTTTTCAGCAGCTTGTTTAACTTCTGGTTGTTTCTGATAAGGTGTTAATGCTGATAAAACCATTCCTGTTACATCAACACTACTAGCATCTTCCTTACTGCTTTCAACATTGTAAGTCCAGCCACCATCTGTATGCTGTGCATTTAAAATTTCTTTCACTAAAGCTGCACGATTCCATTTTGCTTCAGCTGGCACTTCATATTTCTTTGTATCAAGCGCAATTAAAGCAAATGTATAGCCAGTAACAGAATTTAGTTTTTCAGATTGATACAATTTTTGGATTAAATTCTGTCCAGCTACATTTCTTGGATTCCCATTTACTGCTGTCACAGCTAAAACCGTTCTCGCTAAATCCGTAGGAGTCAAACGGTTCATCTGCTTTTCTACCTTTTGTGTTAATGACTGCAGATAACCAACCTTCATTTCTATTGGTACATTTTGTCCTGAACGAGCAAGCGCAATTGCTGTCCAGTCGCTATCGATTCCATCATTCATCATCTTTTGTGATGTTTTAGCGATCGCTTGATCTAATTGTTTCACGAGCAATTCATTTGTGATTGGCTCTTTCGGCTGAGTCGTATCTTGTTTTTGTTCATCTGGATTTTGTTCACCTGGATTTTGCTCGTCCGGCTTTTGTTCATCTGGATTTTGCTCATCTTGGTTACTCTTACAAGTTCCAATTCTATCAAGCACTTGTTGTAATGTTTCTTGACTCATATTGTTCCAATCTGCAACAAAACGAAATGCTACAACATCTCCAGAGTCTAATTTATAACTATCTGCCCCTACCATTGCTGCTTTATCATTTACATCATATGTCCAGCCACTTGTGTCGCCGCCCATTAAACCGTCAATACCTTTTACATAAATGCCGTATTTTGTATTTTCAGCTATTACTTTATCCCCCATGGCTTTTTGTAACAAACTATAGGCCGTTTCTCCGTCTTCAATTGACACTTCTTTCGGACACAAAATAACTCCTTTTTGCGATTCCCCAATAATCGCAAGTGTTGCTGTTTTTCCTTCAGCAAACGTAATATGTACTGTATTTGCAAATGAAACAAATACTAATGCAACTGCCATTATCAACGTAAGCAGCCATTTTTTCATCATTGCCATCCTCGGTTATTCCTCCCTTGCTTAAAAAAGGCCCTTCAAGAGCATGTAATAGCACCTACCGTGAGTACATTTCCTATCTACATAGGTGACTGTTTTATTTGTATAGGAAAGATCATGTAGCTTATGAATGTATTATTGTGATAACATTCACTTTTCACAGCGAACCCATTTCATTTTCACCAATTTCCTTATTAAAGTTATCGTATAAACGACATACCTATACATTCATCAGACAATAAATTTCTGTATCATTTTACTATTGACACAGAATTTTGTCTATGTTTTATTGGATTTATTTTCTAATAATACTAGATAATTATATTGGGTAATAAAGCTTCTATATAAATCCATTTTAATTTTTCG
The DNA here is from genome assembly GCF_002551815.1 of Bacillus sp. AFS098217. GTDB lineage: Bacteria > Bacillota > Bacilli > Bacillales > Bacillaceae_G > Bacillus_A. The sequence continues at coordinate 10,382 of NZ_NVPR01000033.1, read as the reverse complement.
ACATCTAAATCCCTGTTATGCAGAACAAAAAGTAACTTACACTCGTTTGCTCTTTCTGTTTTTACTTCGCATGTGGCAGAAATAGACCATGACCACTTCTATGCATGACCAGATGCTCTCTCCCACCTAAAAAGAGGGATTTTATGTCGTTTTTTAATTGATGTATATATACTATGCGCCCACTACAGGTTATCGTGAATACGTTTTTCACATACAATAACACCATCTTCATCCGCATACACATATTGATTAGGAATCCACTCAATTGCTCCAAATTGTAAAGGGATTTCTGCCTCTCCTTTTCCCTCTTTTCTACTTCTCTTTGGCATTGTTCCTAATGCCAATATACCAATATTAATGTTCCGCAGTTCCTTAGAATCACGAACACATCCATATATAATAACCCCTGCTAAATTTCGTTCTTCTGCAATGTTTGCCAAATTATCTCCAAGTAACGCACAATTCGTAGAACCCTCTCCATCAACTACTAATACAGTTCCTTCCGGCAACGATTGCAACGCTTCTTTCACTAATACATTATCATCTTTCACTTTAACTGTTGCAATTTTCCCATAAAATTGCTCCTTCTTGCCGTATGACTGAAACGCTTGCTGACATACTTGTACCTCATTTTCAAAAACATCACAAAGATCTGCTGTTTTCCACATCTTTCTCCCTCTCTTCTTTTACATTATATGTTACATATTCTTGTATTTTTGCATTTCCCCTGTCTTATGTTATAAAATTTTGTATACTAAATAAGACGAAATACATATAAGGAAGTGTACTATATGAGTAGCAAAACAAACGCTTGTCGTCTACTTGATAAGCATAAAACTAAGTACTCCGTCCATGAATACGAATGGGATGAAGAAAATTTAAATGCTAAGCATGTCGCAGAGCAGGTTGATCTGCAATTAGAACAAGTTTTTAAAACACTGGTCCTTCGAGGCGATAAGACAGGTGTTATTATGGCGTGTGTTCCTGCCCATAAAGAATTGAATTTAAAAGCATTAGCATCCGCAAGTCAAAATAAAAAAGTTGAAATGGTTCACATGAAAGAAATACTAGGGCTTACAGGTTACATTCGCGGTGGTGTCTCGCCGCTAGGCGCGAAAAAGAACTATCCATTATATATTGATGAATCAGCAGCTAATCTTAATCCAATCAGTATTAGTGCTGGTAAAAGAGGATTACAAATTTTTATATCCGGCAAAGATTTAATTGAAGTAACAAGAGCTACTACTGCTACAATTACATTATAAACATTATCCCTTAACACAATACGACATGTTAAGGGATTATTTTTCGAAAAATATTGATATTCAAAAAAACATTTGTTATAATTTTAAAAAAACTCAAGGAGAGATTGCATATGTTTTATTTTAATACTTCTTTCCAACTTCATCATCATACATAACGCCGTGTATCCGAAGAATTTTTTCTTCGTGGGTACAGGGCTTTTCCTGTTGACCCACGAAGCATCTATAAAGCTATGTGGGTATTTTTATACCTGCATAGCTTTTTTTAATTTAAAAAGGAGTGATTCAAATGGATATAAGAAATGTAAAAGGAACAAAAGATTATTTACCGTCAGAACAAATATTGCGAAATACAATTAAACGAGCTTGTGAAGAGACTTTTGAGCGCTATGGCTGTAAACCACTTGAAACGCCTACACTAAATATGTATGAACTTATGGCTTACAAATATGGCGGTGGTTCCGAGATTTTAAAAGAAATGTATACACTACGTGACCAAGGAAACCGCGAACTCGCACTTCGTTATGATTTAACAATTCCCTTTGCAAAAGTTGTAGCAATGAATCCGGATATTCGCCTTCCCTTTAAACGATATGAAATTGGCAAAGTATTCCGTGACGGTCCAATTAAACAAGGTAGGTTCCGCGAGTTTATCCAATGTGACGTTGATATAGTTGGAGTAGAATCCGTTATCGCTGAAGCTGAATTAATGGGCATGGCTTTTGATCTTTTTCAAACTTTAAACTTAGATGTTACGATTCAATATAATAATCGTAAGTTATTAACAGGTATTCTGAAATCAATTGAAATTCCAGATACCTTAACAAATGATGTCATTTTATCATTAGATAAAATTGAAAAGATTGGAATTGACGGTATACGAAAAGACTTACAAAGTCGTGGAATCGTAAAAGAAATGATAGAGATTATTTGTAATACGATTAAGTCTTGCCTGACATTAGACTTAAATGAATTTAAAGAAACGTTCTCAAATTCACTTGTTACAGAGGGTATCAATGAACTCGAGCAATTACAACAATATTTACTCGCACTTGGGATCAAAAACAATACTAGTTTCAATCCATTCTTAGCGCGAGGTCTTACAATGTATACAGGTACAATTTATGAAATTTTCTTAACAGATGGTAGTATTTCTTCAAGTATTGGTAGTGGCGGACGTTATGATAATATAATTGGAGCCTTTCGTAATGATAATACACCTTATCCAACAGTAGGTATTTCCTTTGGTCTAGATGTTATTTATACTGCGCTTGTGCAAAAAGAAACAAATTCTAATTCTGCTGATATTTTCATTATTCCAATTGGAACGGAAACGAAGTGTTTACAAATCGCCCAGCAATTACGCTCGAATCATACTCTTAAAATTGAACTTGAACTTGCTGGCCGCAAGCTGAAACGAGCTCTTAATTACGCAAATAAAGAAAAGATTCCTTACGTGCTTATTATTGGTGAAACCGAAATCTCTACGGAAACCATTGTTTTACGTGATATGAAAGAAGGTGTAGAGAAAAAGATTCCTCTCTCCTGTATCGAAAACGGGACCCTAAGAGATTATTTATAATCAAAACTACCCTTTCACTTACATGAAGTCCTTGGAGTTAGTATAGTCATATGAACACAACTTAGTTAAGTCCTTACAATGCGTTTCAAGGAGGAAGTGTCCGTATGACAAACAAGAAATTTAATGAAGAGTTTAAAAAAATGGTTGCTGAATTATATCGTTCGGACAACTTGTAAAACAATTAAAAAGATCTGTGCCATTACAAGTGTAAATCAAGCTGTTTTATATCGGAAATTAGGAAAACCGAATAAAAATCAAAAAACCGATTCTTTAAATACATAAGAATCGGTTTTCTTCTATTTTAAATTGTTCTCTTCTTTATGCTACCTCTATATCCGCTGCAAATCCTGTTTGCTCATGAAATTGTAAGTCAATGCGCAAACTCTCCGGAATAAAATTGTGATATTCACGTAGGTAAAATGCAATTGCATCAATTAATTCCTGCTCACCAAGCTCTACAGTTCGATACGGCAAACGAGCACTGGCGCCAAATCCTTTATTCGGATGAAACTGCAAATCAACATCAATTTGCTCCGGACGATACGCGTGGATAGCTGCCGCATGTACACAAACCGCATCAACTACATCTTGTTCAGTAAAGAAAATCTTCATCGTTCTCTCTCCTTCTTAACGTCTTACGAAAATACGTCGCAGAACCCAAACAATTCCTAAAAGGATGACAATATCTATTAACAAACCACTAGAAAAAAAGCTTCCGCCTACTCCACCAACTCCATGATTTCCAAATGGATGTAGCATACTACCTAGTAAAGCTCCTGCCCCAAATGATGCTGCATGGCCCCAAAAGCTAGATTTCTTAGGAGCTGGCTGTGACTGTGGTGTACGATCTACAGAAGCTGGTTTCTTCGATTGCACATTTGATGACGAAGATTTATAGCCCGAATGATATGTCCCATCTGAAGAACGATGACTACCAGAAGTCGACCCTTTCGTGCTGAATCCTCCGCTACTAGAATGGGATGAAACTGACGATTTACCGCCACTATAGGTTTTTGCCTGTGCAAATGTTGGTAAGGCAAACAGAGTGAAAGCTAACATTAGTGTGAAAATTTTCTTACTCATATTCATCTGAATCCCTCTTTCATAAAAAATGAAATGTAGCACTAGTATAATTAACTTTTCTATTTCTTGCACGTATTTTGTACAAGAGATAGCTACAGTTGAAAGTCCTTATTAACACTATGTTTTTTAAGATAAAACAACCAAAATCAGAACAGTTCTTCTGCATTTTCCACTATGATTGTCATAAAGTGAAACTTCCATCAGTGAAGAGTTTTTTCATCTCCCACTGATGAAACTTACCACCCGCTAGATCGAGATGAAAAAACTCTTCATTAATAACTAGAGCGATAAAGTCTTTCCTCTATTAAATGTTTCATAGTAGTATATTGAACGTTCTTAGAAAAATCCTTTCCTCTTGTACATACTGAGAGAATATACTCTTGGTGGAAGGGAATTTGTTTTATAAACCAAATTTCCTTCCATTGTTCATCGTATACTCTCCCCTCTGAAAGGGAAACTGTAAAAGAAGACAAGTTTTTAGATACACCTGTTCCAATCGCTTTTATATAACTTTCCTTTCCAGTCCAAATGTGATAAAAAGTCTCTGATTGTTTGTCTTCCGGTATTTTCTTCCACCATTTTTGCTCTTGTGATGAAAACAAATACTCCATTGCTTGAAAATCCACTGCCCGCACACATTCTATATCTATTCCAACAGGCTGCGTATCCACTGCGCATACAACCCATTCGCCTGCATGAGATAAACTAAATTGAAATGAAGGCAGATTATGAATATAGGGCTTTCCATATAAAGTACGGCCCCACTCGATCATATTTTTCATACCATATTTTTTATATACAATGTGATGCACTAGTGCATCACATACTATTTCTCTCATGATATCTTCATACGTTTTTCGAAGCGAGATTCTTGCACGTCTTTCTTCACTTATATAGGGAAGAAGATGTTCCCAATTGATGAACGTCTCTTTCTCCATATGCACTGCATATATTTCTAGCATATGAAATCACCCAACTTCCTTACTTTGTCTCTCTGTGGCATAACAATAGTTAGCAGGTGCTCCTTCCCAATGTGTATAAGCAGGTAAGGTTTCTCCTTTCATGACAAGCGAAAGGTTTCCAAGTGATGATCCCGGATTCATAACCGTATCATATAAAACAACAGAACCATTTCCGATTGAACAGCTATTACCAATAACAAGATTGGACATTTTCATAACACGATCCTCAAATAAATGCGTCTGCAGCGTACTATTCAAGTTAATGGCAGCACCATCTCCAATATGCACTAAATCAAACTCTGATATGTGTGTAGAATCCAAGAATACTCTTTCTCCCATTTTCACGCCAAACCAGCTCAGAATATACCGCGCAAACGGTGTCCCTAAAAATAAATTTAACAAGTAAGGAACAGTCACATTTTCATATAAAGCTGTCACTAATTCACTACGCCATACAAATGTGCTCCATAGCGGCTTCGCCGTCTGCTCGTAACGACCAATGAGGAGTCTTTTAATAAGAACAACTAATCCTGATGCTAGTAAACCTGCTCCTATCGTTAACAATGGAAACAATGCAATGATCTCGAAGGCAGAAAAATAGCGAGTTTCCTCCCAGAGGCTAAACACTAAAAAGCCACTAATCCAAATAGCAAAAGCACCAGGAAGCGTAACGCGACAAAATTCAATCATAAGTCGTTTTATATAAAGACTTCTTGTTGGATGATATGTTTCCTCTTCCGAGAAAGAAGTATTAATGTCTCGGTTTGGTAAAAATATAGATGGTGAACCTAACCATGATGTATCATTAGAAATCTCTTTTTCCTCCGGAGGAACAGACATAACTCCAATTAAACAACCATTTCCGATTGTTTTTCCTCCTTCAATATGAGCGCTATTTCCAATAAACGTACGGCTTCCAATCTTTGTTTTCGCAATATGAATTTGATTACGAAATACTTTTGGTGTACCAATAGAAACAGCATCAGCAATAAAGCTTCCTTCACCCGCGATTAGTAAATCTGGGGCAATATTCGTAACGGTAGAAACTTCAACCATTTTCCCCATTTTCGCACCGAGTAGACGTAGAAATGGCGCTGCATAAATTGTCGCATACAGTGAATTATTGAATGCTAAGCTCATCATGAGTAGCTTATCTACAAACCATTTTCGTACATAAAATATACTATGCAACGAATATTGTCCTTCTTTTACTCGGCCTAGTATAACCCGTTTTAGCAAGACGATTACAAAACATAACGTAACTACAGCTATAAGCGAAAATATAGGTGCTAAAAGCAACTCCCAAGCTCCCATATATGGAAATAAGCCTCGTATTAGAAAAATAGCTGGTAAAAAACTCATACTCGGAACTAACATAAGCATAATGATTCCAACTATATACAATACGCCAAGCCCAAAACGATGCAATCTGTTTTGTTTTGCTGAAAAAGCTGCCATCGCCTCTACGTGATCATCTTTTACATTTGTTTGCCTTGCAGGAGAGCCGCTCCAACGCTCATTAGATGGTATAACCATATTAGAAGGAAGCATCGATTGCTCTCCTAATTGCGAGTGATCTTGGACAGTTATATTAGGAGAAATAACTGCATTTGCTCCGATATAACAGTTGTTTCCCACTGCAATTTTACCGATTTTTAGTGTATTCCCTTCAACTGTGTAACCAAGCAGCTGTGCGTCTAATCCAATACTACTTTCATTTCCGATTTCAATTAAGTCAAATGAATGCAAGTGCTGCGTGCCAATGTAACAATTTTTTCCGATTTTTGCTCCCATCAGACGATAATACCAATTTAAAAACGGTGTTCCTGTTAAGAAGCTAACCGGTGCAAGTGCTTGAATTCGGCGCACAAGCCACCAACGAAAGTAATAACTTCCCCAAAGTGTATACTCTCCCTCTTTAAAACGACCAATTAAGAGCCACTTTGCCGCAATAGAAATAATAATCATAGCCGGACAATAAATAGCAAACATAGAAACTACAGCTAAGAAAATTTGCTCATCTCCCCACGGACTATTAGATAAATGTAAATACACAAGTACAAAAGGCAACGATGCTAAAAGTGTAAGGGCATATATACTAATTCCCTGCAAAAACCCATTTTTCTTATATACACCGTCTGATACAGGCGGTAATTCTTTACGGTCTGGTTGCTTTATTTCAGGTCTAGATTGTGATTGTATAAAATCAGCAAGCTGCTCAATTGTTGGATGTGCATACACATCTGAAACAGCCATACCTGTCATCATGCGATGTTCCCGAAGTTTTGATACAACGAGCGCAGCGAATAAGGAATGCCCGCCTAAATCATCAAAGAAATGTTCTGTAACAGAAATATTATCTTGCTGGAAAACTTCTTGCCATGCCTTGGCGATTATTTCTTCCATTTCGTTTTTAGGCGCTGTATATTCTTTCTGAAAACGCTGCTGCCCTGTTGGTGCCGGTAAACCCTTACGATCAACCTTTCCGCTTATAAGAGTCGGAAGCTCATCAAGCACCTCAATGTAAGAAGGTACCATATATGCCGGAAGCCGTTCTTTAAGACGGTTGTGTATAACCGACATATGTGGCGTCTCTCCTTCATCCAATACAAGATAAGCAACTAATACTTGTAGCCCAGGTGCTTGTTCATGTACATTCACAACAGCACCCCGCACATGAGGAACAGCCATGATAACTGCTTCGATTTCGCTAAGCTCAACGCGATATCCACGAATTTTCACCTGACTATCAATTCTTCCTAAAAATTCAATATCTCCTTGCTTGTTAAAACGAACTAAGTCTCCTGTCCGGTATAAACGCGTTGAATCAAAAGGTGTTTTACAAAATGGATTATCAACGAACTTTTCTTTTGTTAAATCTTCTCGGTTCACATAACCACGAGCTAATCCAGCACCTCCAATATATAATTCACCGGATTCTCCAATAGGAATGGAATGCATCTGTTCATCTAAAATATAAACGGTATAGTTAGGAAGAGGTTTTCCAATTGTCACTGGTTTGTTCGGATCGCATTCTGCATAAGTAGCAATTACTGTTGCCTCTGTTGGACCGTACGTATTCATCATACGCCTTCCAGGTCGACACCAGCGCTGTACAACATGACTTGGACACTCTTCTCCTCCAACAATTAACAAACGCAGTGTTGGAATATCTTCTTCCCACATCGTAAGCAATGTTGGTACACAAGAAAGAACAGTCACACCAAGCTCTGTCAACCTCTTCGGTAGCTCCATTCCACTTTGCTGTAACTTACGTGTACCAACTACAAGTGCTGCACCGTTTGAAAATGCCATCCAAATTTCCTCAACAGATGCATCAAATGCAGTGGTAAATCCTTGGTACACTCGATCTTCTGGCACAACTTGATAAAAAGTTTGCGAAGCTCTCACAACATGAGCTGCAGTATGATGCTCAATTAACACACCTTTTGGACGCCCTGTCGTGCCTGAAGTGTAAATAATATAAGACAAATCATCACACTGTACTTGCACTTCTTCTTTACATAAGCGTTCACCATCTTGATCTGCAATCAATGTCGCTTCTTGATCTAATAGAACAGCTAAGCATTCTACATGATACCGAGCAGCAATTTCCGCAGTCATAATAACTGCTGCAATGCCGCAGTCTTGTACAATATATTGCACCCGGTCTTCTGGATAACTCGGATCTAGCGGTACATACGCAGCTCCCGCTTTCATAATACCCAGCATCGCAATATAAGTTTCTATAGAGCGATCTAGAAGAATCGCTACGCGGCTGCCGCGTTTAATTCCTTTCAATCGTAAATATCTGGCTAGTTTATTCGACTCTACTTCTAGCTCTCTATACGTTATCTTCCTATCGTCACAAATAACAGCTATCCTGTTTTCATAACGATCTACAATTTCTTCAAATATATAATGTAAACATTCCTCTTTAAGGAGTTCTGGTTTTCTTTGACCGTAATTCCATTCGAAAGGAGGAAAATGCGTATGTGTAGATGCTTCTAGTATGGACTTCATACAATTCAATCCTTTCCCCACAGTAACATGTATTGGATAACAAATTATTTTTCCACTGTACGCTATATAAATTTCGTTCTAGTATTATTACGCAGAAAATACAAAGAACAAGAGTAAACAGCTTTAGCCTGAAATATAGCACACACATATGTAAATCATGTGTCCAAACTGTGTACAATGTACATACCAAAATATTCAAGGTGGGTATCAAATCGGAGAGGGCACTCATAAGAGTGTCTTTTCTTTATGAAAAAATCCCCACACAATGTGTAAGGATTAAGAACAGCACCATATCGCCTTGTCAAAGGCATCTTCAGGAATATATACTTTGTTATTTTTAACTTTATATGGGATATCATTTCTCTCAAGTTTATTTGTATCAACAGACTCTACCGTATCACCCCATTGTATGTATTTGCCACTGTAACCTTTTGGATACAAAAATACAACTAAAAGAATCAAAAATCCAAAAAATAAAAATACTATTCGCTTCTTTCCCATTTTTTCACCTCTTTATCAATAATAGAAATAGAGCATTTGCATTTAAACTCCATAAAACTCAAATGTATTTTTTTCTAGACATATTGCTTCATCGGAATTTTTGATAATAATATCAAAATGTTGACTGTATGGATGCATAAACACTTCGTACTGAATCCGACGTTCTTCATGAGACTGCCTTAAATAATTGATATTAGCTCCCCTTTCAGCAATATCACGGCTAGACCTTCTCATTAATTCCGTTTCACCATCTGTATAGAAGTAAATTTTTAAATCAAATAAATCGGGATTAATAAATGCGACACTCATTCCTTCTACAATCGTCACTTTGTTTTTTGAAGAAATCAGCTCGCTTTTCATATAATGCGTATCTATTGTATACAAATCTAAACCAGCTCTGACCATCTGAACATCTCTTTCTAAAGCAGACAAATGATGCGCTGATGGATGACAAGCCGTCATTTTATTATGATGATTTTCGTTTTGATATGTATAGTGAATAATTGCATACTTTCGTATGTCCGAACTAACAATGTATGGATCTGTATTAATATAATTCACTTCATTTTGATTTAATAGGTCTACAAGCATATTGGCAAACGTTGTTTTTCCAGCAGCACCATGCCCTGAAATACCAATAACAATTTGTTCATCAGTCATACTAACCCAATTTATGATTTCTTGTAATAACTTATCCATCCTTCTCCCCCTTTTACTGATATACTGCCCTTATTTTAATTAGTTGAATATCGATATATTCTCTCGTCTCATTATACATGAAATAAAAAAATGGTATAATCCTCCATCATAACATTTCTATTTTTAAATGTAGTGTAGTGTTTTCAAAACAAACGTATTAAAATAGTAATTTCGTTTCTTTAAGAACTACAGAAACGACTTTATTATATATACATCAATTAAAAAAACGACATAAAATCCCTCTTTTTAAGTGGGGGAGAGCATCTGGCC
>NZ_NVPR01000061.1 GCF_002551815.1 Bacillus sp. AFS098217 | reverse complement strand
GCACTTTCTTTATATTGTTTCGGCTTTGGAAAACGATGTTTTATCTTCCCTTGATGTAACTTTTCATGACATTCTTCATGTACAGTTACAAGATTTTCTGCCATATCAGAGCCACCATTGCATCGTTCAATGATATGATGCGTATGCAAAATGCCACCTTTTTTCTTGCAAATTTGACACGTATAGTTATCTCTCGCAAATACGTAATATCTTGTATTCCAAAAGCCAAAGGCATCTCCTTGTCGATATTCGATCCCTTGTATATCGGGGTTTTTCAGCTTTTGTGCATCAAATTTTCCTACTTCAACAATCACTTTTGGAGATGGTAATAATGAGCGAAATGTTTCAATCCAATGAATTTGGTTATCCACTCTGCTTTGAATCGATGGTGGTAACCATCCTTCTTTCTTTTTTCGGTTGAGAAAACGTGCTTTTCGATATCTTGTTTTTCGTTGTCTTCTCCCTCTGCGTAATGTAGCTCTTAGTATAAGATTTTCTTTGACATCTTGACGCAGCTGGATGGTTCCTTTTGCTAGCACTTTATCTGCAGTAGTAATCGCAATACCAATATACTTCGCTCCGCTATCAACGCCAATTGCAACGGATTGCACCGTTTCACCAGTGGCGTATAGGAGTTGAATCGTAAATGGTGTGTACGTCACAATTTTTGCTTTTCCTTGTTTGAGAAGAAGCCGTGCCTTGCGATTCCTGCAAGGCATAAGCGGTTCTCCTCTTACATTCTTGACAAATACACGCATGTTTTGTCCCTCCTAAGAGTTTGTTTCCCTCCGCCAATGTTTGTAGGTGTTGGCAACTTCTCTTATACAAGAAGGCTTGTGGTTGATCGTTCCTTCCCAATCAGAACTGTTACAGAGCCACCATAGAGCCAAGAACTAGGGAATCATTCTTGGGTATGCAACCTACGAACGGAGTCCACGAAAGACTAAGGCTAGACAACCAGGGCTTTTTACAAGCCCCCACTTCAAAACGTGTTAGCGTTTAAGTGGTGGGTAGTTGACAACTATACATACCTACTATTCAGTAGTTCTCTGTCCCTTTTAAAAATCCTTTAATAAGCATATAATAAATAAAGGAGTCGCTACCAACGACTCCCTATGACTTAGAGGAAATAGACCGCCTGGCGCAAAGGATTCGGTCTATTTTCTTGTTTTTTTACAATACAACGCTACCTTTCTCATTCTTTTTCCTCACTAGATTTTGCCACTAGCACTTTCATACCTTTATTTTCAATTTGTTGAATGGTTTCTTCATTTGCTTCTTCATCTGTTATCAAAAGATCAATTTCTCGAAGCGATTCTCCTTTCACAAAGTACTCTACACCAAGCTTATAATGAGGGGCTAAACAAATATTTCTTCGCGAAATCTCGCTTACAGCCTTACCAAAACTAGCTACTTCCGGTGTTGCTGTACTTATACCATTTATTGAAACTCCTCCACCTGTTGAAAAATAAAGATCAATTGAAAATTGTTGTATGAATTCATACGCTAACGAATCTGTTATATTTCCAGAAGACTTTACTTTCCCACCAACTAAATACGTGTCAATAAATTCATTTTCTTTTAACGTGTCAGCTATTTTCATGGAGTTTGTAACGACTGTAAAATGAGTGTTAGGTAAATATTTTAACATGGTGTAATGAATCGAAGCCCCACCGATAAATACTGAATCCCCCTTTTGAATGAAGGAAGCAGCCGCCTTTGCAATTGCGTTATCATATTTTGATCCTTCTCCATAACGTTTAGATGGTGTTGCAGGCAGAGTTCTAACTTTTGAAGACTCAATTGCCCCTCCATGCGTTCTTTTCAGTAATCCCTTCTCTTCCATAATAGAAAGATCCCTTCTAATGGAATCAATAGACATCTCAAACATTTCAGCGAGATCTTTCGCAATCACTCTTCCTTCTTTCTTAAGTAACTCTAAAATTTTTCCCCTTCTTTCTTCTGTGAACATAATAACCCCTCCTAAAAATAAAATCAGAAAATTCAATCTTTCAATTACCATTATATTCATGTTTATTCTGTTTTACAATATTTTAACTTCATGTTTTTTCATCTTTTATCAAGAATATCTCTGGTCCATCTAACTTTTTTCATGAATATTAAGTATACACATGGATTATTTTCAGAATTTAAATAATTTACAATAAAATAGAGTTATAATGAAATAGACTTTGAATATATGAGGTGTTTGTCTTGAAATTAAAAGAAATTGCAGATCTTTTTTTTAACAAAAAGACTACCGGGAATATGGATATAGAAATTACTGGCCTACAAATGGATTCTCGAAAAATCGAAAAGGGAAATTTGTTTATTTGTGTTCCAGGTATAGAAGGTTTTCTTGCAGATAGGCATCTATTTGCTGAAGAGGCAGTTCAAAATGGCGCTGTAGCATTACTGGTTGAAAAAGATGTAAATGTCAATGTTCCAAAGATATTTGTGAAAGATGCTAGGCGCGCTATGGGCGTTATAGCATCCCATTTTTATCATTATCCTTCTCATGAAATGAATATAATGGGTATTACTGGAACGAACGGCAAGACAACAACTTCTTATTTAATTGAAAAAATTCTAAAAGATTATGGATACCGTACAGGCCTAATGGGAAACAACGGGATAAAAATTGGGGAAAATATGTACCCTACAGACATTAATACACAAGAACCACCAATTTTACAAAAAAACTTAAGGTTAATGAAGAATCAGGAAACCGATTACTGCATTATGGAAGTAACATCACAAGGACTACATATGGGAAGAACTATGGGATGTGATTTTAAAACAGCTGTTTTCACTAACTTAACTCAAGATCACTTAGACTATCATGGAACATTTGAAGATTACAAGCAGACAAAAGGCCTTCTTTTTTCTAGGTTAGGGAATACATTTTCCAGCACAAATAAAAAATTTGCTGTTATAAATATCGATGATCCGGCTGCACCTTATTTTCAAAAAATTACTTCTGCAGAAATTATCACGTATGGAATAGAAAACGAAGCAGATGTTGCCGCTAAAAATATAAAATTAAGTTCAAAAGGAATTGAATTTTTAGCTGCTACTTTTAAAGGAGACATCGAAATAAACATTAAATTAGTAGGGGGATTTAATGTTTATAATGCGTTAGCCGCAATCGCATCTGCATTAATTGAAGGGATTCCATTAGAAGCAATTCGTCAAAGTCTAGCCCATATCAATCATATAAATGGGAGAATGGAAATAGTTAATGAAGGACAAGATTTTCTCTTATTAGTTGATTATGCTCATACGCCTGATGCCTTAAAGAATGTACTTACTACGCTAAACGAGTTTTCTACCGGAAAAATCATTACTGTATTTGGCTGTGGTGGCAATCGAGATACAAATAAAAGACCTATTATGGGACGTATTGCATGCAAATACAGTGATTATGTCTTTATAACTTCTGATAATCCTCGTTCTGAAGATCCCTTCATCATTATGAAAGACATCGAAAAAGGAATGTTAGAATACGATAGTTCCGAATATGAATTAGAAGTTAATCGGGAGAACGCGATAAAAAAAGCAATTCAAATGGCAGCGCCTCATGATATTGTGCTTATAGCTGGTAAAGGTCATGAAACTTATCAAATTTTAAAAGATGAAACGGTGCACTTTGATGATAAAAAAGTAGCACGAAAAGCTCTTTTTGAAATAAAATAATTTCTTTTGTGATCAAGAAATCTATACTAGCATATTAGCCGTAATTAGAATTGTATACTAATTCGCCTACAAAAAAACTTGAGGGAATCCGAACCCTCAAGTTTTAAAATTATCATTGAACAAATATTACGAAGACCAATGAAATTTTATCTACAATCGCTTTCCTCTACTTCCTTTTTCATTACTAACCAATTTTCTTCTCCTAAGAACCATTTTGTTAATAAATACCTTTCTGCGTTGTGTATTTTAAAACCATAGCGCCGATACAGGTGTATGGCAATTTCATTCGTTTGAGACACATAAAGCTTTACTGTACTTTTATTTTCGAATTTTGCTATTTTCATTACTTCGTTTAAAACTTTTCTCCCATATCCTTTACCACGACATCTCTTATTAATTGCCAAAAAGCTTACATATAGTTCATCCTTTTGAGGCCTAGTATAAAGTAGCCTCATCCCTAATCTCCATCTAAGTTTCCTAAAAAAAGGGAAATGCCTATCCTTATTCCCGCTATTAAAGTTCTTTTCGGGAAAATTTGAAGCATTCACTCCAAAAATACCTACAATTCCATTATCACCATCAATCACTGAAAAACGTTTTTCTGTAGTTTGATCGTATGATTCTAAATACATATCAACTTTTTGATTATCATTTGTCCCTAAAATTTTCTTCCATTTTGAGATGAAAGACTCTCTCAAAAGCATAACTTCTTCGTTTTTATCATATTTATCGATTTCTTTAATAATCACCTTCATCCTCCTTTATCGGCATTAGAATTTCTAATTCAAGAATGTCACCACTAATAAAAACTTCATTTGAATATTCTATGGCATATATTAGGAAGTTCTCTTTAGCAACAATAGCAAGTAACTGTTCCTCAAATTCCTCATCCGTTCCTCCATGTATATATAATGATTTATACATCCCCTCTTTAATAACAAAATCTGCGTTACCATCTGTTTTTATACATAAGTGATACGTATCTTCTTCAAAAACATAAAAGATATCATTATCAAATAATAGAATTGGTAACTTCATCTCAAAAACATCTTTTGCAGTTAAATTCTCATCTGTTCTTAATGTAATAAATTTTTTCAAATGGATATTTTCCACATGCTTTGTAGAATCTATCTTTTCTTTTGTCAAGTTATACATATGGTATTCTATAGATTTTTGAATTTCAGTTAACCTTTTGATTTCATCAATAATTTCATTCGATTTTCCCTTTAATAGATTCAGGTATTCACTTTTTTGGTAAGTTGTAAATATATCCTTAATTTGAGCTACTGAAAGATTTAAATTTCGTAACATTAGTATTTGGGCAAGTTGATAAATTTCTTTAAGAGCATATTTTCTGTACTTATTTTTATCAACATAGGACGGAAACAATAGCCCTTTTTCTTCGTAATATCTTATTTGATGATGACTAATGTCAAAAATTCTAGCCAATTGATTTATTGTAATTGTTCCTTTCATGCTATCCCCCTTTTCTATTCCAAATATAAACTATAGGGTTAACCTAATGTCAAAATAAAAAATCCTTTTTCTGTTTACACAAATATATGTAAATAAACAACATCTCTGATTTACGAGAATAATAGATTTTCTAAGTGGAAATCGTTATGATGTAAGAAAAAAGAAAGTGAGCGGAAAATGAATAAAAAAATCGCGATTATTACAGGTGCATCCAGTGGATTCGGACTTCTAACTACCCTTGAACTTGCCAAAAAAGATTATTTAGTCATCGCTACAATGCGGAATCTCGATAAACAAGCCGAATTATTGTCTCAAGTCGCTGGATTACACTTACAACAAAATATTAAAATTCATCAGCTAGATGTAACGGATCCGGAATCTATACATGCATTCCAGTTATTTTTGAAAGAATTAAACCGAATTGACCTTCTCATCAATAACGCTGGATTTGCAAGTGGTGGATTTATAGAGGAAATTCCAATAGAAGAATACCACAAACAATTTGAAACGAATGTATTTGGAGCTATATCGATAACTCAAACTATCTTGCCTTATATGCGAAAACGAAAAAGTGGAAAAATCATTAATGTAAGTAGTATTAGTGGACAAGTTGGATTTCCAGGTTTATCCCCTTATGTTTCTTCAAAATATGCATTAGAAGGTTGGAGCGAATCCCTTCGTCTAGAAGTAAAGCCATTTGGAATCGACGTTTCGTTAATCGAACCAGGTTCTTATAATACAAATATTTGGGAAGTCGGAAAAGAGCTTGCAGAAAATTATTCAGAAGCTACCTCTCCCTATAAAGAGTATATGAATAAAATACAGAATCATATTAATAATGGCAGCGATACATTTGGTGATCCAATTGATGTTGCAAAAAAGATTGTAGCGATTGCTGAAGCAAAAAATACAACACTTCGATACCCAATTGGAAAAGGCGTAAAATGGATGATTGTTGCGAAAAAGATTCTTCCGTGGAGATTATGGGAGTTTCTTGTTCTTAGAAGTTTTAAGAAGATGTAGAGTTATATCTTCTTAATCAAATAGAGCTGTTATTGTGTAGAGATAATACAGTTGTTTAATTTTGTTTCTAGAAATGCAGTAACCTTCTATCACATTGACTGATAGAAGGTTATTAAAGTTGTTTAATTTCGGAAGGCGAATCGTCAATTATAGCCCTCTTTTTTCATTTCGCATATTAATTATTAATCATTTTCATTAATAATTCCGTAATATACTAAATCCTCATACTTACTGTCTTTGATGACATGTGCCTTTAAAATACCTTCTTTTTTCATACCTATTTTCTCTAGAACTTTTCCTGAGGCTATGTTAGACGAAAAATATCGTGCAAACACTTTATGTAGTTTCTTTTCTTCAACAGCAAATTGTAAAATCGCCTGTGCTGCCTCTGTCGCATAACCATTTCCCCAATATGGTTCGCCGATCCAATATGCTATTTCACCATGGTTAAAGCGTTGATTGTTCGATAATGCGATGGCTCCAAATACGTCACCCGTTTCCTTGTCTGTTACCGCAAATTCATATGATTTATCCGCTATAAAATTATCGTAATGGTTTTTCATCCACGATAATGCATCATCTAAACTATACGGATAAGGCAAGTACAATGTACTTTTATAAATATTATAATTATTGCAAAGCGTCGCAACCGCTTCTGCATCGGATCTATGAAATAATCTAAGAATAAGCCTTTTTGTTGTAATCATTAATTTTTCGTGTTCATATCGCATACAATCGTCTCCTTTTATCTATAATATTTAAATCCTTCCCTTTTCTTAACTGTACAAATATCAAAATATTCTTATTTTTTATAATATAAAAATAAATAAAACACGGCATAAAATTTGTATTTTATACCGCGTTTGAAAAATAACTATTTTATTTTTCAAACAACCTTATTATTCTGAAACAGTTATTATAGCTTGGAAATGAAGTTTCATTAAAAACATCTCACAAAACCATACTTCTCAATAACTAAAATCTCATTAATAGTATCTATCAATTATTTAGAGGCATGAAATTTTAAAATTCAACGCACTTCATCCCTTTAAATCAATGTTTAATAATTCTCTTTCCATAATAAGATAAAACCTTAATCATTGTGGTTTTATCACCTAATCATTATGAGCTCTCACCAATAAAACCTTTACCGTATCATTGCTTTACTGAAACTTGAATCGTCCTACCTGCAAATAAGGTGAAAAACTAAAATAAATAAATTACTACACTACATGTAATCATTAAACTTATAACCCCTATAAAAGATATTACATATTCCTTTGATTCTTTATCAAATTTCCATTCCATAAATGTCCGAAACATATGTAAAACAATAAAAAACGCAAACATGAAATAACCCAAATTTATATAATTCATAGTAGCAATCAAAACGAAACTAGTAATTAAATAAATAATTGTAATAATAATTTCTCCCCACTTATGAATAGCATTTACAGGTTTATATATAAATCTATTTTTATTAGGTATATGTAATTTTTTTCTTAGCAATTTCTCCAAAAGAAAAAACGAAACGATAATAATTACAATTAATATTATAAATTTCCACAATATAAAATAGCCCTCCTCTAAAATATCCAATCCCTCAGTTTCAATTGATTAGGAATATACTTTTTGAGTAAGTAAATGCGCTACACTATCTCCCTTTTGTTCTATCAAAGGAACAATTCCCTCTGGATAAGTCGGTTTATCTTTTAACTCTTGTATACTTTTCCATACCAAAATAATATTTGTATGCTCTTTATGGTATAGTACATTATTTGTAAGGTTTATAGGTTTACACCAATGAAAAAACGTACATTGATGATTCAATTCTCCATCAACTTCAAATATATGCTCATTTACAATTGCTAATTCTTCTACTCGAACTTGTAAATCATATTCCTCAAGTAACTCCCGAATAATTGCTTCACGTGCTGTCTCACCGAACTCAATCGATCCACCTGGAAAACGATAAAATGTTTCTTGATCGTCACACTGAACGAGAGCTTTGGAATGATCCTCGTTTATGATAATAGCCTCCGCCCGTAATAAAGGTCGCTTCATTTCCTACCTCCTATTTGAAGATCGCATTTTCTCTGGTTGATCACTCGGGTAAGTAGCATAAGCACGATTTTCATAATCCCAGCTAATTATTGTCGCACTATCTCGTCCAAGCTGATGATGAACGTGCTCTAGTACATTTTGAACACATTTTGTTAATTTTGGTTTATTTTCATACATATCTTGATACAAATGGAATGGATTTTCATAACGACGTTCTCCGCATTCTAGTACACCATCTGTTATCATTACAATTCTACTTTTCCCCATACGCAGTTCTCGAATACCAGATGAATAACAAGGAACTGGTAAAGAAAATGTATTTACATGTCCAATCCATTCATAAAAATGACGTTGATTCAACATATACTGCCCTAGTTTATGTAACTCTTCATGAAATACATAAACAAGACAATCCCCTATAGAAAACCACCAAATATAATTTTCTTTTCTTACACATATTAAGCAAGCTGTTTCACCCTTTACTTGTTGACACGCCTGTTTGAATGAATTGGATTGAAAAATTGTAAGTATGTGATTTTCGATAGAACGAAATACTGTTTCAATAGGTTCTTCTAGTAAAACCTTTATATTTTCAGATTCATTTTGTATTGTATGTATTACCAAAGCTACACTTTCCGCACTATGGTGGCTATCTAATATAATTGCAAATTCCCAATTACCATTTGACCAAACGAAAGCACCATCTTCATTCTTCTTTGCACCTGCACTTATATTGCCGCCATATCTTCCAAGTACTATATCACCATATTGCTTAACTGAAATTTCCCCTAAACACATTTCCTCATTACCAACCCATGAATATTGTGTATTACTTGTTATATGCATATTCATTTACCATATACGTTTGAATTCTTTGACATAATTTTTGTATTTGTTCTGCTTGTCCATGAGGTGCACCTTCCCAGTTCGCAACCTTAGTTGGTGACCAAAATTCCTTCGGGGTATTTGGATAACGCGGAATAATATGCATGTGCATATGAGTGGCTCCATTGCCAGAAACAAAAGCGTAAATATGTTCTGCACCCTCACATTCTTTAAGTGCCCGGCTTACTCTACTCGTAATTAAGCCAAAAGCTTTCGCCTCTTCTTCTGTTAATTCGGCCAGCCCAGGCGTATGTCTTTTTATATCAATCATTACA
Organism: Bacillus sp. AFS098217; assembly: GCF_002551815.1. GTDB lineage: Bacteria > Bacillota > Bacilli > Bacillales > Bacillaceae_G > Bacillus_A. The sequence goes on along the minus strand of NZ_NVPR01000061.1, from coordinate 71,356 downwards.
TATCCAAGATACGTTTCTTCTTCTTCCCAGTAAACATGTCCCACATATACGAGATCATCTTCAAAAATCACTCCACCTGGTACTTTAAAATCCCCTTTATGTTTCTGACATATAAAACAGCTTTCTTCAGATTGACTTTGTGTAGCCATTTCCATCCCCCTAATTCCTTAAATTTACAGTTTATAATAACATAAAAAACAAATGATTAGTAAGAGTTTTCGGAAATCATCAAATATTACTTTACTGTTCACACAAAAAAACATCTCTACATCATNNATGATGTAGAGATGTTTTTTATTCTAATCTTCTCGTTTTTTATAAATTCTGCATGAATTTTGATATATTATTTTATTAATTTACACAACCTAAAATTCCAACGATCTCACTTGCCTTTGTATTATTAATATAGTAATACATTTCTAATCCTTTTCGTTCAGACCTTAATACTTTCCCTTTCATTTTTGATAAATGTTGAGAAACAGTTGATTGTGGAATATCTAAAATCTCAGTTAACTGTGATACATTACATGTTTTTCGACTTTTTAATTCATTAACAATTTGTAAACGTACTGGATGCGCCATAACTTTTAAAATATCTACATCTTCTTCCGTTATTAAAGTTTTGTTCATTTCACTTGCCATTGCCATGAGAATCTCTCCTTTTCATACCCTATTTATTTATTTTGTCTATAAAAAGCATTTCTATAAAGATAATGCCATCCCACAATTTCTTCGTTATTTCATATAAAAATATTCAAATATAAAATCTATCTCGTATTTGCTACCCCTATAATACACTTTCAATTTGTATTTCATATGAAGTTCATTTAAAGTTATAATGAAATTTTTTGTGAAAAAGAGAGCATTGAAGTAAAATGAAACTTTAATCAGTGGGGTTTTCTGCCTCCCCACTGATTATCAGTTCTCACCAATTGTGCTTTCCCTGAATTTTGAGATGGAAGCCTTACTACCCACAAATAGCGGGATAAAATTCCAGCATAAATATGTTTTGTCATATTATATTCAATTCAAAATTTCATTCCGGTAACTACCTTCATATAATGAATGCTTTTTTATTCTCTTCTTTTTCGATGAAAACCTTGTGTAATTCGATCTAATATAATCGCAATCACTACGATAGCTAGTCCAGCCTCAAATCCCATTCCAATATTCACTTGCGTAACTGAACGATACACATCGACCCCAAGTCCTGGAGCACCTACAAGTGAAGCTGTAACAACCATTGATAAAGATAACATAATGCTTTGGTTTACACCGGCCATTATTGTTCCTGTTGCAAGTGGTAATTGGACTTTAAATAGTTTTTGCGATGCGGTAGAACCAAATGCATTTGCTGCTTCAATTAAATCTTCAGGTACTTGTCTAATTCCTAAGTCTGTAAAGCGAATTGTTGGTGGCATCGCAAAAATTACAGATGCAATAATTCCTGGCACGACACCTACTCCAAAGAATGTAATCGCCGGAATTAAATACACAAACGCTGGCATTGTTTGCATAAAGTCTAATGTTGGTTTTAAAATTTTTGAAAACCGTTCATTTTGTGATGCTAAAATACCGATTGGAATCCCGACAATAATGGAAATGATAACCGACGTAAGAACAAGCGCTAATGTTTGCATCGTTTGTCCCCAGTAGTGAATGTTTAAAATGAATAATAAACCGATTAACGCAAAAACCACTAAAGATATTTTCCGCGTTGTATACCAAATGAGAAAACATACAATGATGATCATTAAAAATGCTGGAATCAATGTTAAGAAGTTTGTAAGTAAATCAACGAAACCACCTATGACGTATGAAAAGCCTCTAAATACCCCTTCAAAATGCGCATATAAACTAGCTACAAACGTATCGACCCATTCACCTAAAGGAATACGCGGAATACTATTCATCGTCATTCACCTCTTCCTCAATATTTCCTGCAAGGGCTTGAATGACACTTTCTCGTTTGATTATGCCTCTTAACCTTTTCTGCTCATCAATAACCGGTAATGGGAGCTTCATCTCTGCCATTTTCGCATATGTCTCTTCAAGTAATGTATCTAAATACACGTGTGGAATATCTTTCAGCAGTAAATCAGCAATCGGCCACTGTTTTTGAACCGCTTTACTTGCGTCATCAGCTGTTAATATCCCTAAAAATTCATGTTTTTTATTTACAACATATACAGTAGACACGCCTGCATTTCTCATAATTTGCAGTGCCACACGTGGTCCACGATCAATTAATAATGTTTCTGGTCTTTTCAAAATAGATTCAGCAGTAATAACTTTTCCTAAATTCACATCCGCAACGAATTTTTCTACGAATTCATTCGCAGGGCTCATCATAATTTCTTCTGGAGTTCCAATTTGTACGATTTCTCCATCTTTCATTAATGCAATACGATCACCAATTCGAAGCGCCTCATCTAAATCATGCGTAATAAAAATAATTGTTTTTTCCATCTTATCTTGCAGCTCTAACAATTCATCCTGCATTTCTTTTCGAATGAGTGGATCTAATGCGCTAAATGACTCGTCCATAAGTAGGACATCCGGGTCATTTGTAAGCGCTCTTGCAATACCGACGCGTTGCTGCATACCGCCGCTTAGCTGCCCTGGATAACTATTTTTATGATGATCTAATCCTACTAATTTGAGTGATTCTAGAGCCTTCGCTTCTCTTTCTTCTACCGGAACCCCCTGTATTTCTAATCCATAGGCAACATTTTGCAAGACAGTACGATGTGGGAATAGCGCAAACTTTTGAAAAACCATACTCATTTTCGTTCTTCTAACTTTCCTAAGCGCCTCTTTCCCCATCGTTGCGATGTCTTCTCCATCTATGTATATATGACCTGCTGTTGGTTTTATTAATTGGTTTAACATCCGAACTAGAGTCGACTTCCCACTTCCTGACAATCCCATAATTACAAATATTTCTCCCGTATATACTTCAAACGTTGCCTTTTTCACCCCAACGTTCATCCCTGTTTCTTTCAATATTTCTGATTTACTTTTTCCTTCTTTTAATAACGCAACTGCTCTTTGAGGATTTTTTCCAAATACTTTTGTTACGTTTTCAACACGAACTTTTGTATTTTCCATATAACGACTCCTTTTCTGCCCATCTATTCACATAGTGTAGCGATTTTAAACAGAAATATTACATAGAAATTACTCCTATAAGATTTTTTTAAAATCTTCGTTTCCGTTCATAATAAGAAGGTTCGCATATAGATTTAGCAATGCTATACAAAATGAAATACACACATTCCGATAAAAAGAAATTTTCTATTTATGAAACGGGAGGCTTTCAATGAAACGAAAAATATGGCTTATATGCATTTTGTTATTCATCGGTATGATTATTACCTCTTGTAATGCAACAAATGCAAATATAAAAGGAAAAATTAAACTTGGTGTAACAAGTTGGAAGGAAAATATTGCGGCTGCAAATATGTGGAAAATTTTATTAGAACAAAAAGGCTACAAAGTTGAACTCATGTATTTAGAAAAAGCTGCGATTTGGACCGGTGTTGCTCGCGGCGATGTAGATGCAAACTTAGAAGTATGGCTCCCTGTTACTGATAAACCATTAAATGATCGGTATAAAAATGACATTGTTTTAAAATCAAAATGGTATGAAGGAACTGGGCTAGGCTTAATCGTCCCTTCTTATATGAAGGACATTAACAGTATCGAGGATTTAAATGCCCATAAAGATGAATTAAATAATAAAATTGTCGGTATTGAACCTGGTAGCAGCCTTATGAATTTAACCGATAAAGCAATGAAAGAATATGATATAAAGCTGAAACTTGTCCAATCTTCAGAAGCAGCAATGATGAGTGAGCTAAAAAAAGCATATACGCAAAAGAAACCAATCGTTGTAACGCTTTGGAATCCACACTGGGGCTTTTCAGAATTTGACCTAAAATATTTAAAGGACCCTAAGAAAGTATATGGGGAAAAAGACGACATTTATTACTCTGTGCGAAAAGGTTTCGAAAAAGATTATCCGGAAATTGTGAAATATTTTGATAGATGGAAAATGAATGATGAACAGCTTGGTACATTAATGGTAATGTTAAATAAAACGAAGGATCCTGAAGATGCTGCGCGAAAATGGATTAAAAAGAATCAGGCATTAGTGGATGGGTGGATAAAGGATTAATTTACTACTCAAAAATAGGGCAGAGAATATAACATTCTCTGCCCTATTTCACATTATTTTTTGTCAATTACAGCATCAACAATACCATACACTTTTGCTTCTTCTGCTGTCATAAAATAATCTCTTTCCGTATCCTGTGCTACCTTTTCAATCGGTTGCCCTGTTCGATCCGATATGATTTTGTTAATATCCTGTTTTAACTTTAATATTCGTTTCGCTGTTATTTCAATCTCCGTCGCTTGCCCTTTTGCTCCGCCAAGCGGCTGATGAATCATAATTTCACTATTTGGAAGCGCAAATCTTTTTCCTTTTGCCCCGCCGAGCAACAAGAGTGCTCCAAATGACGCTGCGAACCCCATACAAAGCGTTTGAACATCTGGCTTAATCAAATTCATTGTATCTAATATCGCAAATCCCGCTGTAGTTGAACCGCCTGGGCTATTGATATAGAGAAAGATATCTTTTTCCGCATCTTCTGCTTCTAAAAATAATAATTGCGCCACCACACTACTTGCCACTTGATCATTAATTTCTGATCCAATCATTATGATGCGATCTTTTAACAACCTTGAATATATATCATAGGAGCGTTCTCCTAACTTTGTTTGTTCTACAACATAAGGAATTGCATTCATGAAAATCCCTCCATCTACTTTTTAAGCCGCGCATAACATGTAATCGCAAGAAGAGGGTTTTTTCATATTGAATAATAGCACGGGCTGCTTTGATGATAGATGTGTAAAATGAATAGTTGGAAGAAGTTTTGTTAACAATTCTGGTTTTTGTTCACTAATCGCTGTTACAACTACCTCAATATCATCCTCCTGCCCAACCAATTCAATCTCCTCTTCTTCACTTACCGTTTTCAATCTGTTTCTACTACGAAACAATGAAGCCTTAACTGCACCTTCTGATATTGAGCATAATTTTGCAATATCAGATAAGCTGTACTGAAAAACATCCTTTAATAAAAAAATGATGGATTGTTGTACAGTAAGTGAAGATAATACTCTTCCCCCCATCGCATGCAAATCAGCAATGTTTTCATGCGGTTCTTCACATGTAATTTGCTGCTTTAATTTCTCTTGAACCGATTTCGCTTTCATCTGATCCAACCATTGATTTCGAGCAATTTTATATAGAAGCGTAATACAAACCTCTTTATGTTCTGCACCTATATATTTTTGAAGTACTTTGCAAACAGTTTCTTGAGCCAGGTCTTCACCGTCCCATTTGTTTTTTGTTAAAAACGTACAGTACCTTTTTAACTCTGCATAATTTTCAATTAAAAAGTTTATATTTGAATGATTCATATCGATATGATTTTTGAAGAATTGCGTTACTTTTGTGCACAAAATAACCACTCCTTTTCAGCGCTTACTTAATTAACGATTGAACAGATCAAAAAGTTACGGGGCTAATGAAAAAATTTTTAATGTTTATGTTTGTGAATGTGCGGTCATAAATATGTTATGTAGAATTTTACACGAGGAGGCAAAAGCATGCCAAAATTAACCGTTATAGGCAATGGTACATTTGATGTGAAAGAAGGAACAAAATTAGTGTTGGCACTTGAAGATAATGGCGTTCAAATCCTTCATCGTTGCGGCGGGAAAGCTCGATGCACGACTTGTAGAGTTGAAATAATAGCAGGCGATTTTTGTGAACCTACCCGCGACGAGAAAAATGTAATTACGGAAAAAGGCATTGAAGATCATTTACGATTGTCATGCCAGATGCGAGTACATACAGATTTAACCGTTCGTCCAGTATTAACAGTCGAAAATTCAGGTTTAGACGCTGGACCCCGTCCCGCAGAATAACTTTAGACGTATTACAATGAATTTAAAATGTTTAGCTGGTAAATGTGCTGCTGGTCTTCTCTTTTAAAGAAGTTATCCAATCATAAATCCCCCCTTCAGCCTTCATGCAAAAGGGGGGCCAATTATATTATATGTTCATGATATGCTCCACTAACTGATTTATATTTTCCGTTTCAGCATTAGGCCCTAATACACGATCAAAAAGCACATACACTTCGCGTTCGTTTTCATATAACCACTTTAAAGATTGCTTTGGTCCTAAATACCAAATGTCTTTTAAACTAAAATAAATTGATAAACTATCTACTAATAACCAGTGATATCTATAATTTCCTTCAACATCTCCCTTTTGAGCTCTTCGATGCATCTTTTGAATCCAGCTTTGTAAAAAATGCTTTTCTTCTAATGTTAATTGCTTCGGCCCTTGCTGAAATAATTCATTAATCTTATGTAAAAAGCCTTTGCACAGTCCCTTTTTATCTAATAAGACCTTTCCCCCCCTTATTCGAAGAAATCCTTCTATATCTTCCATTTTCTCTGTTTTATAAATCCATGCATCTAATTGTTTATTACCTACAATACTCGTATCATTACTTTTCATATTTTCTTCATCTGTAAAACATACAATATCTATATCACTTTCTTCTGTATAGTCACCGTTTACATATGATCCATACAATATAATTGAATGGCATTTATATTCTTGAATAAGATAATTTCTTATTTCCTCTATAAATTGACTATCCATTCCCTTCACCTCTGCTTACACTATCTCTACTCTTTTCTTCCCAAGATATGAAATTACCAATGCAATCGGAGCAACGAAAGGTAAAACGGGAGTCCAACCAATGAAATAAAATATTGGTGCTAAGAAAGCCATCCCACCAAAGAACATTGATAATTGGGATTTTTTCTGTAATCCATAAACAACCAATAATAATCCTGCTATTATCAATATCACAAAAGAGATATTAAGCAAATTCATATAATCACCTCCGACTAATCTGTAAAATAATTCTATATATATCATACACCAAATCACATAAAAACTTTATTTTATAAAAAACAACAATGTTTACGAAAACAGCCTTTAGCTTTTATGTTTCTGAAAAATGAGTTCACAGAGCACGCCGATTCCAATCCCTATCGTATAAGCTAATAAATCACTCCACAAAAATCCATATCCTAATACAAGTCCACCTAAAGTTGTTGCTCGAATACTATCAATCCATTCTGCATGATATAATTGACTCATTTCGATTGCATAGCAAAATAGTAAACTGAGTAATGCTACCTTTTTGGTCTCCATTTTATGAAACAGGAATCCAAATCCAATGAAAATCATGAGGGCCCATAACGCATCCCCTAAATATGCATTTACTAAAGCTGGTACAGAAAACGCAAATTTTCTTGATGCCAACCCTAAAATAACTACTATTATTGTTAAGATTGCATATAGTAATCTATTTCGTTTATAGCTCATTATGAAATCCTACCATTCCCTCTTATTACACACATTTTTCATAAACATGAAGCTCCCCTCCATCAGTTAAAACATGATTCCACGTTTCTAGTACATCATCTCGCTTTTGACATTGATAAGGATTAAACATCGTTTGCCCATTTTTATTAAACGCTATCTCATCACTTAACATATAGCATGCATGAACAGCTTGATTGTTCAATTCCCACACTAGAATATTTCCTTTATATATATCAGCGGTACCCCTTCTTTTATATTTATGTTTCTTTAGTACTTGATAAAATTCTTCCGGGAGTACCCACCTATTCAAATAGTATTCTGCATCTAATGCCGTTTGCTGAATACTAGCTGCTGCAGCTCCTAAACAATTCGGACCATTCGTCCCTACAAAAGTATTAAAATATTGAGAAATGTACGGATAATCTTTATAAAAGGATTCATATTCTTTAGATAATGATTCATGATCCGTAAACCATTCTGCAATATGAGTTAATAGCTTATCTCGAAGTCGTCTGGGAAGCTTATGCCATATAAACCCTTGAAGGATAATATTCTCTTTCTCATTAAGTATGTATGGTTCAAGTAAATGTCGTAAGCTCTCACCATATAATTGCTCTAATTCAGTTAATGTAAAAATGAAACCCCTGTTTACTTGTACTTGCTCCAGCAATATTTGCTTCCTTACTTTACAATCTAAATTTTCGAATTCTTCATTCGAAACAACTGCAATATATTTTGCTTCCGACACTACATTCCAGCTCAAAAAGGAAGTTAGTGAATCTAACGTTAGTGGAACTTTCCCTCTTTCTTGAACAGATAAGTACGGAGGACTTTCTCTAAAATAGAAACAATCGGTATTTGGAACAAATTTCTCATCCCACTGCTGCAACGTATCATTTGTAATCCTATTATTTTTGACTATATACATGTATATTCCTCTCCAAACCCTATTTTTTAACCTAATATACTTCTTTATTCCCTTCCTAAAAATGGATATTCCTAGTAATCATAGCAACAGGAGATTGATTTTTCAATCAATTTATATATAGTCCTGACACGGGTTTAATGATTTCAGAAATATAAGCAAGGTTAATCGATACTTCAAAAAATGATGTACGCCCTAGTAAGACAATTTATTTTAGAAGCACATGTACGAGAAGGGACTAGAAGTTTATTCATAACCATTAGGCTAAAGGGAAATTGTATCCATAAAACAAAAAAACGCTATTCTTTTGTAGACATATACAATAAGAATAGCGTTTTTAATATGAACTTATCGATTTTTATAGAAGAGTGTAGTGCTTTGAGAAAAAAAGACACATCCTTTTACGAACATAATCCCAACTTTCTAGATAAAAAGTTGGGATTATTTGATTTTTAATAAACTTAGAGGAATGAATAATACTCTTCGCTTATTCAAGAAAAACACCCGTTAGTGCATTAACAACATGTAATGTACATGTCGAGACATCCTACAAAAAAATAGAAAAATCATGAATACCTGCATATGGTACTTGATTCCTGATTTTTTCTTCTAAGCTATGTAAGGTATGTTCTTGCCATTCTTCTAAATGATTCATATCCCATTTTTGTATGAATAATTGATACAAATAAATCTCTCTTATTTTTAAGAAAATAGGAATTTGTATAATTATATCCTTATGAAGCGTATTTTCTGTTTTATATCCTGCAAAAAAATTTCTCATAAATATATCACAAAAAGAATGTGTATTTCCATTGAAGGAGCTATGTTGCCAATAAGCATGATAGAAAGCTACTGCAATATCTTGTGCATACCAATTAAATGAGCAGTCATCAAAGTCAATTGTAGTTATATGACCGTCCTCATTAATAATTAAGTTTCCTTGATGATAGTCATTATGAATAAGTCCGAAAGTATCAGGAGTAATAATATATGAAGTTAGACTGTGTACCAACTTTTCATATTTCTTCCTAATCCATGGGTCTAACTTTTTTCTAATATTAAAGACATCAGGATTTTCAGCTTTCCATTCAGGACGTTGTATTGTTTGTAATTTAAATTTTTTGGATAATGCATGCATTCTTCCTAAATTTTCACCAAGTTTTTTAAAAGTTTTTTCATTCCAGTGGGATTTATTTGTAACATCAATTTGATCGCCCTTAATAAATTCAAAATATGTTTTAACCCGTTCTTCCTCACACTCTAAAGGAATTACTGGCTTAGGTACAAGTACACCTTTTTCATATAAAAAATTCATCCACTCTATTTCTTGTAAAACCATCTCCTTTGTTTTATCCTTTTCAGAAATTCTAACTACCCTTTCTTTCTCTTTGATGTAAAAAACGTCGTTATTAAATCCTCCATTCAACCTAACACGATTTTCTTGCATCCTGTTTTCCCCTTTAACTCTCAATTTACAAGAACACTTTTATTTAAACAGTAGCATAGTAACTACACCTGTTATATACAAATTTTACAATAATGCGGTTAATTCTTTTAAGTTATCAATAACTTTATCTGCTTTTTCCAATTCCATTACTTGTGCGAAATCAAAATTGACACCAATAGCCTTTAATCCATTATCTTTCGCAGCATTAATATCCGATAAACGATCCCCGACAACAGTGCCTTTTACAATGTCATTTTCTTCTACAACATTTTTTACTAAATCAGATTTATGACCTGATGAGATTGATTGGATGCTATAAACCTTCTTGATAAATCTATTCAGCTCATATGTATCAACAATTGCTTGTAAGTACTCAACTTGTCCATTACTTGCTATGTATAAATTGTACTTTTGGCTAAGTCTTTCAAGTACTTCTACCGTATAAGGATATAAGGCACCCCTATTCAATTTAATCAACTCTATTAATTTTTCGTGAAAAGTGTCATTACTCTTTTCACGAACCTGAAGTGAATGATTGGGACAAAGGGTCTCCCACACGACTTGTAATGGTACACCCATAATTTCTCGATATTTTTCAATTGGAGTTTCTTCGTCCCATAGCCCCTCAGCTCTTAATACATCAAATGTCTCCACAAGTGCTGGTTCTAAAATCAAATTCGTCTGAAATAAAGTTCCGTCCATATCAAAAATAACTGCTTGTTGCATTAAATCTCCACCTTTTATCTTAAGAAGTGTGCTTTTTTATCTTTCAGATAGTCTCCTTTATTCTAATTTTTTCATTTCTTTCAGCTGCTCCATATATTCTACGGATATATATCTATTTACAATAGGTTTTCAAACCACGATTTTAGATAGCAAGGAAAATAAATACCTCTGTTAATTTTTCCACAACCTCTTAACCTCCACCAATTCCTGACCATTGAATTCCATTCGGTATATATCTGGTTTTGATGTATGTAGTAGAAAATCTAAATCATACTGATTGTCATAATACCCCATCATCAAAGTCATAACAGCTCCATGAGTGCCTAATACTACTTTCTGTCCTCGATATGTCTTTAATAATTCTTTTAACACTTTTACAGCTCGGTCCTGACAAACTGCATTAGACTCTCCCCCCGTTAAAGCAAAGTTTGGATCAGAAAATGACTTCTTTAACAAAGGTAATAATTCCTCATCAATTATTCGCTTGTCTTCTGCAGAAAACATTCTCTCTTTTAGATCTTCAAATACTAAAACCTCTTGTCCTAAATGTTTAGCAAACTCCTGAATCGTTAGAATGGATCGGTTGTATGGGCTCGAAACAAAAACATCAATTCTCTCTTCTTGTAATATATCAGTTATTCGATAAGTATCTAATTTCCCTTTTTCAGTTAACCCTCTTGTTCTTTCATTTCCTTCTGTTTTTGGCGATTCGCCATGTCTCACCATATAAATGAAAGTTCTCATAATATCCCTCCATGATTTTTAGAAACTTGTTATTCCAAATAAATCCTTTTTCTATCTCGACATAAATATCCATTTCATCTTAAAATAGTTAATCTTGAACATGAATTTTCAAAATATTTAAATATCAAGTGATTTTTCTCCATCTTTTGTCCTCTTTGTCCATATTAAACTTTCTTTCTTTTACAACTATTAAAGTAGTATACTATGATGACATTTTATTCAATATTTCTTTAGACTGAATATCCTTTCTAACAAACAGCCCAGTGTATAAGAGGAATATACCAATTATTACAATGATACCAATGTAAACGGACATCATCGTAGGGATCAAGAATGCACCAACAATAATAGTCATTCTTGCAATCAGATCCGCACCAATATCTGATAGACCTGCAAAGGCTGAATACGATCCTCTTTTATCAGCCGGAATCATATTAGCTTGTTCTGCATTTCTGACCGGAGAGTAGACAAGTTCACCAACAGTAGCAATAAAATTAAAAATAATCAGTACGTACCAAGTGTTTGCAGATGTTACTGTCACATAGCCTACACCATAGAGCCCCAGGCCTAAAAGTAATGCTTTTTTTCCACTTAAACGATCTGTAAATTTATTTACAATAAACGTTAAACATACTACTAAAAGCATATTTTGTATATTAAGAATACTTAGCATCCTTACTCCTACTATTTCAAAGTTCCCAATCTTTATTGGATCGAATGTTTCAGAAAGTCGTATACCAATATAACTGTTTAAAGAGAACTCTGCTGCAAATATACAGGTAGACCCTATTACAACCCTTAAAAATGCTCTATCTTGAATAGCAACTTTATAGTTTTGAATTAAATCAAATACTATATTTTCATGCTTTTTTTCTAAGCAATCTTTCACTTCTGTAACTAGCCAAATTTTATAAGCAATCGGTAATGTAGCAGAAACAAAAGTTAGTAATATAAACAACTCTTTTTGGTGATTCATGTATAAAAATCCACCTAATGCTGCACCAATGGCCATAGAAAGATTCATAAGCCAATAGTCAATTGTATAAACAGCTTTTCGATTTTCTGGTGTAGTTGAGTCTATGATGATAGCGTGCATGGAGGGGCGACCAAGACTGCTAGATATTATAAAACCTACATAAGCGATTGCAAATAACCAAATCATCTTATCTGTAGGATATAAGCTTAAGGTCATGAATAAAAACATTAAAGTACTAGTAAAAGAAGTTAACAATAAGATTTTCTTCCGTTGAAAGCGATCTGAAATGTAACCTCCAATTAAACTTGAAAAAAAACTTAAAATAACCGTTAAGATTAAAAATAATCCGGCCCATACTTTGTTTATTTCTTGAGCAAAAAACAATGCCATGAAAGGCATTACTGCTGATGTAACAGCACGATTAAAAAATGATGTAGTTAAGCGTACTTTTATATTTTGCTCAAAGTCTTTCCAATTCATAGTATCTCCTCCTTTTATCTAATGTTATATTAAACTAGACTTATCAAACTAAAAATGGACATATTCAGAAAAACATGTCCACTTATAGAAGGAGATAGGAAAATGGATAAAAATTTATTGAACTTATGGCAATCATTTTCTTCAGGAAATATAAAAATAAAAGACCTAGCAGATTTTTTAAATTTAAGTACAAAGCAAACAGTACGCTACTTACATAAATGGATGAATGAGGGTTGGCTGATTTTCACTTCTGGAAAAGGCAGAGGAAATACCTCCTCTCTTCAATGGATTAAAAATATAGAACAGATCTATGAATCACAAGTAATGGAAATTATGGATCAACAGCCTGTTGAAAAAAGCAGTAAATATTTACTATATAATTGGTCTCCAAACAGTAAACTACGCTTGATGACTAAATTCCACTCAAAATTTGGCTATATACATAATTCGGATGATAAATTAATTATTCCTAGAAGAAAGTCCTTTTTAACAACACATCCGCTCGAGGCTTCCGATGTACATAGTGCACATATTGTCGCGAACGTTTTCAATCGACTTGTTTATATGGATGAAAAGGGGAACATATTTCCTGAAATAGCTCACAGTTGGGATTTAACTCAATCTAAGCTTAGACTATATTTAAAAAAGTCCATCAACTTTCATGATGGATCCATCTTAACAGCGGCTGACGTGAAACTATGTCTCTCAAAACTACGTAGTCATAAATATTATAAAGACTTATGGGCACCCGTAGAAAGAATAGATAGTGTATCACCATTCGTTATTGACATACATTATCCAGATGGTTGTAGCTATTGTTTACAAATGTTATGTATGATAAATACAAGCATTTATAAAGAAAATAACGGTCTAATTGTAGGAACCGGTGGTTTTTATATAGGAGAGAATAACCAGGAAAAGACATCATTGATAGCATTTAATGATCATTTTCAGGAAAGACCTTTGCTAGATACAGTAGAATTCATTCAGGTTCCTCTAGAATTTGATAATATTTATCAATCTTCCAAGCATCATGAAAGCAATTCTACATTTCAAGTAGAAAGGAATTCGGGTTTCGGTGTTATAATTATGAATGCTTGGCGTAATTCATCAATTCAACGAAGAGATGTTCGTAATTACTTACATTATATTATTGCTAACAATATGAATCATATTCACGAATATGATTCTCAAAAAACCCCAAATACTAAGAGTTGCTTAAAAGACATAGATCATCAAATCGATATCAAAAAAAGAAAACGTCCCATATTTAAAGAACCACTTATTATAAAAGCTACTCAGTATACAGAAAAAACAACAAAATGGTTAATGAATGTCTTGGAGAAAGAAAATATACCTTTTCTGGTTAAATGGGTTCCTTTCGAAAACTATCTTAGAGATGAAAAACTTAATGAACAAGTTGATCTCTTTATTCATGGTGAAGTATTTGAGATGAATCAAGACATATCATTTTATTATTTTCTAACAGCTAGATATTCACCGTTGGCTAAGATTGTAAAAACAAATAAAACATTAAAAAAACACCTTGCTAAATACAAACATACACCTTTTGATGAGTGGGCTTCATTAAATAAAAATCTTGAAAAAGAACTGATAGAATCCTCTATTATGATTCCTTTATACTATGAGAAACGTCAGATTCCTTTTTCATCAGATTTAATGAATATTAAGATGAAATATTTTGGATATGTGGATTTTTCTCAACTTTGGGTAAAACCTTTAATTTAAAAATTTCTTAGTTTGATGGCAATGCTGCGAGACCCCAACTCTAAATTATAAACTTAATTCAAATGTTCCAGTCATTTTTTTAAGCACTACAGAAATGACTTTATTATTCGTGAGCATAAATAAAAAGATACAAATGCTAAAGAGATAATAAAGAATGATTAATATAGAAACAGCCTCCAAAACGTATTCATTTTGAAGGCTATTTTTATTTCACACCATGTAAAAGAAGAAAGTATTAACTCTTTCTATATCATAATTAATTTTGTCCTCAATCTTCCTCATGCAACACTTGAAAATCAGTAACAAGTGAAACGATTTTTCCATCTTCATCGACTCCCCAATAGGAAGGATAAAATCCATCTCCATAACCTGAACGGAACATAATGATATTACTTCCTGTCTCCTCACACACCACACAATTTCCCCAATCATCATCATGTTCTGTTAGTACGTCATCTATAAGATCATCATACAAACTAATAAACTCTTCCCCTAGCTCTCGTTGTAATCTACTTTCTATTTCCTCGAGCTTATCAATCGCTTCAACATCCGCAAAGCATCCTAATCCTGTATCGACTGGGTAACCAAAAATATATCCTTCTTCCAGTTCACTGACATGTTGTCCTGGTTTTGTTGCCATCTTCCATTCTATTACTTTTGATTCCGATAATTTCAATTCAGCACCAGCAATTATTCCATCTTTCTTATGCCACCAAGCGACGATTGGATATGTACCTGGCTGGATTGTTTGTTCGAAAGGATTTTTATTAAAAATGATGGGATCACAAGCAATCATTTTACCTAATGTAACTTTCAACTTGTCCAATGCTTCAGAACGTAGAACCTCACTATTTAGTTTAGATAATTCACGTAATAGCTTTGACATAATCTTTCTCTCCCTTTCATTTTCTTATTATTAAAAAGATTGTTCATAAAGAGAAATGTTAATTAGTACGGATTTCCTTCATCTCGCCCACTTAACTTCGTTGTCCACTTGAATTTTGAGATTGGGTATCCCTGCCCCAAAATAGTGGGAAAACCCAGTAATTATCTCTACTCCAAAATTTCTTTCTGCTTCTTTTTCGAAAAAGATTGTAAAACTAAATCATAAGACCAATCTATCATTTTATTAATTTCTTCTTGCCCTAATTCTCTATGTATATAAACTGTATTCCAATGCTTTTTATTCATATGATAACCAGGGATAATTGTTCCTGGATAGTCTTCCCTTACTCTTAGCGCAACATCTGGATCACATTTCAATGTAATCGCTGCTTCCTCTCCTTTTTCATGATTTACAATCGCAAATATTTTATTATGAATTCTCATACATGTTGCATTCCATCCATCTGGAGAATCTTCCGTTGCTTTTTTTTTTGATAGACAGTATGTACGTGTCGCTTCCATAGATCCTTTCACCTCTCGTATTCTCTTATCTTGTAAGCTGATTACGATGCATCACTATTTGCTTCGTTGCTTTGAATTGTTGTTTTCCATAGAATTTTATTAATTTTTCTTCACAAAATAGACTCACAATATCGATATGGGCAAGCTCATCAAGTAACATTGTCATCATTTTCTCACCAATGCCCTTATTTCTTACACGATCATGTACGACAACATCTTCAATATACGCTCGAAAAACGCCATCAGTAACTGCTCTAGCAAACCCTATTAACTGATCCTCTTTCCATACGCCAATTGCTATACTATTCTCTAACATTTTAGAAATATCTTCTTCTTTTCGTTCCGGCCACCAACCAACAGAATTGTAAAGTAGCTTCACTTGGTTTACAGAGACGGATTGCTCATGATGAAATTTATAATCGTACATTTTTATTTATCTCCTAACATTTAATTTACATAACATAATTATATTATACTTATAAACGTTTCTCTAAAAAGTGTTGGCTATATCCTTTAGGATGATCTTCGACTACTCCAAACTCCCTGTATCCATGCTTTTTATAAAATTCAGGCGCTTGAAAACTAAATGAATCAAGCAATATGAGTCTGCATTGTTTTTCTTTTGCAAATTCCTCGATTTTATTTAGCAGTTGACTACCATATCCCTCATGACGTACTGACTCGTCCACCCATAAAAAATCAATGTGAAGGTGATAAAAATATATCGTTCCTGTTATGCCACCTAATATTTTTCCAGCATCATCTTTTACTAGAAAGTTTACATGTTCTAGTGGTTGTCTTGCTTCCTTTGGTAGAACAGACATATTGTACTGGATTACTTTATTCCTAATGTATTCACTATCTTTTGAGTTAGTTTGTTGTATCAGTTTCAACAGACATTCCTCTTTTCAATTTTGTCTTATCACTTTCCAAAATTCGACAATAAACTCATGAATTCCTTTTTTAGTCCTACAAAACTACTTTGGGTAACATAAAATTTCCGTTCTCTTTATAAAATGGAACAACATTTACTACAGCAGCAGTATGTAACGCCCCGTATATGTGTGGGTATTTTTGCCCATTAGAAGCAAGCTCATATTTTATTTCTGCCTCAACTAATGCCGGATCAATGATAAGTAAAACTAACTCTGATTCATTGCTAAAATGTGTTTCTGCAACTTTTAGAGATTGTTCCAAAAAAGAACAGTGAATAAACCCTTCTTGCTTAAGTGATGCTTCGGTTATTTCTCCTTTTGCTTTTCCTACTTCCCATTCGCTTTTTTTCATTACCTTTGTCATTATAGTCATTTTCTTTCTCTCCTTTTCTTTTTTTATAGAAAAACAAGAGGATTTTCCTGTGTATCACTTGAAAATCCTCTTCAATCATTTGTTATTTACTCACATAAAATTCGTTTTGTATTCCTTGAATTAAAGGTGATGCTTCTCCAGAATAAAAAATCCATAAATCATGGAGAGATCTCGTACATCCAACGTATAATAATTTTGCATCATGCTTTGTATCCTTATAGTGTATTTCATCCACATCTATAAGAAGTACCGCATCAAATTCTAAGCCTTTCGCTAAATAGACAGGTACAACTGAAATACCGCCCTCATATTTACTTTGGTTTGCTTCGATGACATTAACAGTGATTCCTGCAGCTGTTAACTTCTTATATATGTTACGGCACTCATCTTCTGTTCTTCCTATTACAGCAATCGTCTTCACATTTTCATTCTGCATCTTTTGTAGCGTCTTAACAATTGCTGCAAATTGATCATCTGTAGAAATAACCTTTACTTTCTCACCGCTACGAAAAACAGGAGTTGCGAGCCCTACTGGAATATCAGCATTTTTAATGACTTCATTTGCAAACTCGATAATTTCTTTTGTAGAACGATAACTTCTCGTCAGTTCATAATAACCTGTTTCTTGAAATACTTCTTTAAAGTCATTCCAGTCTTCAATCCCTTGATAATCATATATCGCTTGAGATAAATCACCTAATATGGTAAAAGAGTTACCTAGTGTAATTTCTTTTAATATATAAACTTGGAATGGTGAAAAGTCTTGCGCTTCATCAATCACAACATGATGAAATTTTTGTCCAATTTCAATTCCTGTTATTTTATGATGAATATAAATAAGAGACGGTAAATCTTCTACATATACTTCTTTTTTACGGCAGTTCTTTTCTGTTTCTTGAACAAGTTCTTCAGGTAATACGTCCAATATTTCTTTTTGCTTCATCATTGAACCGTAAAGTGACAATGGACTCATTTTAGGCCAAAATTTCATATAAGCATTCAATCTCTTTGTCGCTTCTTTTTTCAATGCCTTTTTCTCATTCGTTTCTCCGACCTTTTTGAGTTCAATCTCAATCCAGCGTTTTATACGGCCCACTAATCGTTCTCTTCGCTTCTTTAATGGATAATGCTTATATTCAACTTGCATCCATTTTTTAATTTCTTCCACTGGAATAACAGCTCTATCCCATGCCTCAAAATCTTTTGTTGGTACTAAATCCTTTTCAAATTGAATCATACTCTCTTCAATAAATGACTTAAACTTCATCGTCCCTTTTAATTTACCGAGCATAACCTTGTTATCATCACGATTAATTGAAAAAGCTTCTTTCAACTTTTCTTCTGTATGTTTCAATTTCACCGCACCATCTAATGTACGCAGCGCCCAATCTTGAAATGTTGTTTGCCTAATATTTCCTACACCAAGTTCAGGAAGTACACTAGAAATATAATCTAAAAACAAACTATTTGGAGCAAATACAATCATTCTCTCCGCTTCTAGCTGTTCACGATATTCATAAATTAAAAAAGCAAGGCGATGTAAAGCGATTGTTGTTTTTCCGCTTCCTGCAACCCCTTGGATTAATAATGGTAAGTTTTTTTCTGCACGAATAATGTCATTTTGCTCAGATTGTATCGTCGAAACGATATCCTTTAATTTGTTATCCTTGTTTTCACCTAGTCGATATAGGAGAAAATCATCTGCAAGCGATACATCTTCACTTCCTTTTACATATGTATCAACAACACGTTCTAGTTCTCTTTTGCGAATTGAAATGTTTCGTTTTAAATAAACATCGCCTTCTACTAATCCATCTGGTGAGTGATAAAAAGCCGGTTCTTCACCACCAGTAAATGAATAAAACATACTAGCAACAGGTGCACGCCAATCAATAACAATCGGTTTCATCGTATCTTCATCTGAAACACCTACTTTACCAATATAAATTGGATTTGGTTCTAACTGTCCATCTTCCTGAAAATCTAATCGTCCAAAGTATGGTTCTTGCACACCAATACGTAAGTTTTGCCGACTTGATTCCCTCATACTTTCAAGGATTTGTTCTTTAAAATCCTCTCCATAATAAACAGGGATTTTTTCCAGTTTCTCTAATTGCTCATCCATTGTAGATAAAGTATCTTTCATCCGCTGTAATTCTTCTTCAAATATATTACTCATTGTGATGATTCCCTCCTGTCCGTTCGAAAATTTCAGTCGAGATATAATTCTATAAAAAATACGTTTATAAAGTCAATAGTTTGAGTGAGAATTTTCTAAAATATAAGAATACAAGAAATAATCCCGCCTTTTTTCACTATTCATTATTTGATTTTTCTCTTTTATACGATAAACATTCGTACAGAAATGTTCATTGATAAAATAGATAAAGGCATAAATAAAATCCCATCACCATCAAATATGAAATTTATATGCTAAATCCACTTATCAATCCATTAATACCTAGTACAGGTAAATAAAACCATCTCTTTTGAAGTGTAATTGGTCCTATCAATTTTTCACTTACATGCAGAAATTACATACTTACCAAATAAGTCTAAAGATGAAAGTACTTTATGATGTTCTAATCCACCAAAATTCATTACTGCCATAAAATTCGTAACACCTATTTCCCTGTAGGACTGAATTTGTTTAATAACTTCATTAGGACTTCCTATTACGGGATCAAATTTATGTTTAAGGTCTTCATATGAGATATTCGTCCCACGCGGAGTATTCATAAATAGTTGATAAGGATCTTTTACATTGGATTCAGCATCTGCATATGTTTCACCAACATGAACATGAAATGCAACAGGGATTTCCAACTCTTCTGGATTACCGTATCCTGACTTTAGATACGTATTCTTGTAAGTATCAATCAGCTTTGCTAATTCATCTCGTGATTTACTAAACCCAAGCCCCATGAATTTGTTTCCCATACTAGCAACATGACTAACACCTTTTTCACTAGAGGTTGCAATCCAGTGAGGCGGAAACGGGGCTTGTATTGGCTGGACACTAAGTTTAAGATCATTGTATTGAAAAAACTTTCCTTGATGGGAAAAAGGCTTACCTGACCACGCCTTACGTAACACTTCTAGAGACTCGTTAAAACGCTCAGTTCTGTCCTCTAATGAAATATTATAACCATCAAATTCCTTCTGTGCATATCCACTACCTAACCCAAAATTTAATCTTCCGTTTGATAAAAGATCAACCATCGCATAATCCTCAGCAACTCGTATAGGGTTGTGTAATGGAAGTACTGAAACACCCACACCAAGACGAATTCTATTCGTCCTTTGAGATACCGCAGCGAGCAGAACTGCTGGAGAGGGATTAATACCAAAATCTGAGAAATGATGTTCTGCAAACCATACCCCATCAAAATTCATTTCTTCAGCCCGAACGGCTTGCTCCAATACCTCATTATAGAATTGTCTAGGAGTTCGGGATAATTGATTGGGGTAATTATCAAATATTGTTAATGTACTGAAATTCATTTAATATCGCTCCTAATAATTTTATTTAGTTTCTTTACTTCACGGATTTCTTACAGAAAATCTAGATGGTACTGTATTTGAAAATAATCATTCTAGTTTTCCGAATCGTTCCACTGACGACTTATTTCTAGACCATAATCCATACCGTAAACTTCTTTTATAGCTTTAACTTTTTCAAGACTTTCCTCGCTAAACACAGGTTTGTTTTCAAAAGAATGAAGAACTATTCTTTCAAGAAGAACACCTAGTGAAATATCATGATACTCTGCCATCGCTTTCAAAACTTTTACCATTCTTTTTTCCATCCTAATTCCAGTTTGTACACGTTCAACTTTAATTTTTTGATCTTTTCCATTTATTTGTTTATTATGTTGTTTCATAATTTTACATCCTTCTCGTTAAAAAATGATATTACGTTACCTATATAACAATGTACCATTATAACAACATTGCATGTTTTGTCAATTGTGTCATTATATTATTGGTTTAACATAATGGATTCTCGCACAATTACTATTATCAAGATAATAGTAATTTGTATCCATATAATGAAAAAAACGCTATTCTTTTTGTAGAAATATACAAAAAGGATGGCGTTTTTGATATAAATAAGACTAATTCTGTATAGATTAACTAAAACCCAAATAATGAACTTTTTTCAAATTATCCACTATTCGGGTTATCAATTAAAATGTAATTACTATTTGTACTATAAGAAACAATTCCTTACTTCCCTTATCGATTCAATTTCGATAACTCGTCCAATCACCAGTAATTATTAGTCTCTGTAACATCCCGTCATTTTGCGCAATATAAACATATGCACTTATATTTCTATCCCCAAAATAGATGGTCTGTGTAATCCGGTCATATAAATCTTTTTCAGGATTACCTGTATACTCTTCAAGTTCATCTAACTTTTTTAAAATCTCATCACTTACTTCATATACTTCTCCATATACCTTATTATCACTCGAAAGAATCATTGCTGGATAGCCTTCATTTGTATCAAATAACTTCCCATAAGTCCATGCTTCTAACGCGATACATGTTGTTCCATATAGGTAATGAGCATTTGTTTGTTGTTTTCTTAATGTGCCATAAACAAAAACATAGTGCATGTTCCCTATCCCCTTAACATTTATAAAGTCAATATTTTAAGTAATAATTTCCCGAAATATAAAAAGGCAGGGACTAATCCCTGCCTTTTTTCACTTTTATACGATAAGACAAGCATTCATTTAAAAATGCTCTCTCTTTAAATTGCCACTTTTCAAAATCAAATGCGCCACCTGGGAAAATTCCTACAATGCTTAAATTTGCTTTATCACATAGATTACTAATTTCTTCTACTGTATAACAGCGTAACGACTGCGTGACAATACCATTTGGATAAGCAGGATCCCACCAATGATCTAACATTCTTTCATTTGAATTATCGTATTCGTACTTTCGCATAGCTGAACCTAATTGCATTTCTTTCCCACTTACTTTTTTCCAATAAAGTGGTTGATAAATATCAATAAGTGCACATGCATCGTCTTTCATCCAGCTTTGAATACGCTTTAGTAAATACAATTGCTCTTCATCTGTTCCTACACCAAAACCATCTAGGTAGCTTACAACATCAAACTTTTCTGGAATATCAATTTGATAGAAATCACCACAATGAATCGTAATATCTTTACTTGAGTGCTCCCTTGCAAATGCAACTAATTCTGGTACAAGCTCTACTGTCGTCATCTTCACATTTAACTTAGACATAGCTCTTGCAAATCCACCATTCCCTGCACCAAGTTCCAGCATCGTCTGCATTGGATAACCAACTTGTTCTTGAACATCTTTAGCAACATGATGAAGCCAGTTTTCCGTATTTATATCGTAATTTAATAATTCAAATTGTTTTTTGTAAAATTCCTTCACCCATAATTCTTTCATTATAACTTTCCTCCTGTAATAGTTTTTTCTACTACAGGTAAGAAACTAAGTTCCTAATCCCCACTAAAAATCCCCCCTTATTAATAACCTATCATCTTTATATTATCACAATAGTTAGAATTTTAAAACTACCGATTGGAAATTTTTAATAAAAAATCCCAGATAGAAGAATTTTTTAGGATCCACTATCTGGGTTGTACATTACATATATTCTTAATACATCTCTTATTTTTTCTCTATTCGGTACTCCGCCCAATTACCAGAAATGATAGGTCTCCGTAACATCTCTTTATCCTGAGCAATATACACATATGCATTTATTTCTCTATTAGCAAAGTAAACGGTTTGTATAATCCGTTCATATAAATCTGTTTCCGCATTACCTGTATATTCTTCTAAATCATCTAACTTTTGTAAAACTCTATCGCTTACTGCATAAATTTCTCCATATACCTTTTCTTCCTTTGTACAAATCATTGCCGGATAACCTTCATTTGTATCAAAGAGTTTCCCATGAGTCCATGCTTCGTCAGCTATGCAAGTTGTTCCATATAAGTAATGAGCATTTGCTTGTTGTTTTCTTAATGTGCCATAAACAAAAACATAATGCATGTTCCCTATCCCCTTCATCATTCTCTATTTTCTTATTTGTAAATAAGCACGAATCATAAAGTAACTCACTTCATCTGGAAGTTGTTCCTTAATAGACTTTAATCCACCTTCTGCATGTTGCACTGCAGATTCAATAAGAGATTCATATTTTGCTGGAACAAAGCTTGGCCAATCTACTTCCATGCCTTCTTCATAACAGCGAATTAAATGATTTTCCACCGTTTGACGTGATAGGCCTCTTTCTTTTGCAATCATACTTAGTTCTGCGCCTTGTTTATAGAGTTCATACGTATCTAGGTGAGAATTTGTTGATGCCTTCCCAGATTTTTTACGCTCAGTAACAACTTCTGTTTTAATTGTTTCAGCGTAATCTGGGTTTTCTTCAATAAAATCAATGACTGCTTGTAAAAAGTGAGAACCGTACTTCGCAAGTTTATGTTCCCCAATCCCTTTTACTTGCAAGAGTTCTGCATCACTTTGCGGCATTTTTGCACACATATCTTTTAAGGTTTGATCAGAGAAAATAACAAATGGCGGTACGCCTTCTCCTTGTGCGATTTCTTTCCGCACTTCACGCAACACTTCAAACAGAGGATGATCTTGGACAATTTGTCTTGTTTCCACTCTTTCTTTACGTAATACCTTTTCATTTCCAAGTAATACTTCTTTTCCTTTTGCTGTTACTTTTAACGTTGGATACGTACCATGTTCTACAGCTATCAATTCATCTGAAATTAAAAACTCAATAAACTCACTTACCTCTTTGACACTGCGCTTCGATAAAAGACCGTATGTTGGTAACGTATGAAAATTAAATTCAATCACCTTTTTATTTTTCGATCCCGTCAACACTTGCGCAATCATTTGCTTTCCAAATCGCTGGTTTGTTCGAATCATACACGATAAAACCATTTGTGATTCTCTTGTAACATCAATACTTTCACGTTCATCTGTACAATTCCCGCAGCGCCCACAATCTTCTTTCGGTTCTTCTCCAAAGTATTGCAAAATAAAAGATTGTAAACATTGTTCCGTATGGCAATAATCTGTCATGTGCTGCAGCTTTTCTAGTTCATTTGAGAAACGTGATTCTCCAGTAGATTGATCAATTAAAAAGCGCTGCACTTGTACATCTTGGGAAGAATATAGCAAAATACATTCACTATCTAGTCCGTCACGACCAGCACGCCCTGCTTCTTGATAATAACTTTCCATGTTTTTTGGAAGTTGATAATGAATTACGTACCGTATATTGGATTTATCAATACCCATACCAAATGCAGATGTCGCTACCATCACGCTCACTTCATCACGTAAAAAACACTCTTGCTGCTCATTTCGATCATGATCGTTCATGCCAGCATGATAACGTGCAACCGAAACCCCTGCTTTATTTAAATCTTCATATAACTGATCGACAACTTTTCTTGTCGCTGCATAAATAATTCCAGATTCCTTTTTATTTTGACGAATATAGTCTGCTAAATATGCATTTCGGTCTTGTCCTTTAATCACTGAAAATGATAAATTTTCCCGTTCAAAGGTTGTCATAACTGTGTTCGCCGGATCAATTTCTAATGTACGACAAATATCTTCCCGTACTTGCGGCGTCGCTGTTGCAGTTAACGCAAGCACAAGTGGTTTTTCCGGAAGATAATCTAAAATACGATGTATGTGTAAATAGCTTGGACGAAAATCATGTCCCCACTGTGAAATACAGTGCGCTTCATCAATGGCGATCATTGGGATTTTCATGTCGATAAGTTGATCGACAAATTCCATTGAATCAAGGCGCTCTGGTGCAACATAAAGTAGCTTATAGTGCCCTTGTTTCGCTAATTGAATTCGTTGATTTGCTTCTGCAATAGAAATAGAACTATTAATATATGTAGCTGAAATCCCGTTTTGTACTAGTGTATCTACTTGATCCTTCATAAGTGAAATCAAAGGTGAGATAACTAATGTCGTCCCCTCAAATACTAATGCTGGAATTTGATAACAAATTGATTTACCACCGCCTGTTGGCATAATACAAACTGTATCTTTTCCATCCAGTGCATTTTTAATTGTTTCATCTTGCCCTCGGCGGAATGACGAGTAGCCAAAATAGGAAGCTAAAAGTTCTTGTGCTTTTGTAAACAAAAAAGATTCACCTGCTTTTCTTAGTCTTTCATCTATTAATATTATATCATCACTTGAAAATCATTGTACTTGTACTTCTCTCCACTTCTCTGCATGCATACGTATAACTGTTAAAAATTCATATAAAGCTGGAGAAATCCATTTATTTTTATGATACGCAAGTTGTGGCGCAAACTTTGCTTCATTTGAAATAACAGCCTGTAGTTTCTTGTCTTTCTGCTCTTGTCTAATCGTAATCACCGGCAATAAAGAAATTCCTAATCCGCACATTACACATTGCTTTATCGCCTCAATGCTCCAAAATTCAAATGTACTTTCATGCTGGATCCCTTGTCTCTGTAAATAATGCTCAAAAAATGCTCGGTAACTGCATCCACGTTCTGTGTACAAAAAGGTCTCTTCTTGAGAAAATTGGACATCCTGCGAATCTGTTTGTGTAACAATGTAATCTTTCGGAAAAACAAACGTCATTTGCGGAATTTTTGCAGCATATAAATTATTACCCGGTCTATTTAACAAGGTGCTTTCTTTAAGTTTAATCGCTTGTTTCCTTATGATTCTCTCTTTCTCTTCCATTTGGATTTTAATAAGTATTGGAGTACTAGTTGCTTCCTATGGATTACAGTGCTTAAAAAATAAACCAAACATTTATAAAAAGGAAATTTCAATAAAATAATGAAAAAAAGAATCTCATTAAGCTATTTATCACACAGATTATACATTTTCATGAGATATAAGCACCAACTGTAAATTGATTGAGGGAGGTTTATTTATGAAACGTAACAATAATCCAATTGGTTTTAACGATTCAAATAAACAACTCAAAATTTCTAATCTTGATGCGTGGAAATATGAATCTATTTATAAATACCGGCCTTTATTTTCATACAGAAAATTTTTTAGCATCTTTTTCAAAGAAACAAAACGTTAATACAAAGTTTCTCAACCCGCAACCTATGGACTTCATTCATCGCAATTGTTAACATTTAATTAAGAACCCCTTATTACGACCTGCTTTTTACATGCAGGTCTTTTTTATTTCCTTATTTTTAACTCGATCAAATATCAAAATTCAGTGAAAGCATAAAAATTCAAGATATATGAAGTAACAATTGATAACGGCTTAATTTTTTCTCAATATACAAAATCCATTTCATTTGTTACGATAAAAGTACTCCAGATGGGTTACTGCTCATCAACATTATCTAGTTAAAGAGACCTGCCCGCGGGAAGTAGGTCTCTTTGACTTTTTTCAAATCATTCTTGTAACCTTACCTTTTTATTTGGGCGTATTTACCAAGGTTCTTCCTAACACATTCATGTTAAGATTACTTGGTTAAGTCTAATACACTCGACTATGCTTTATGAATCTCCGCTTCTTCCCTTGTGGGGGATTCATTTACTATACTAGCTTATTTCAATTTATCTAATAGATTGTTTTACCTATCAACTGGAAATTATTTAATTGATGATGTTGGCAGTATAATTTTTTCCAAATTAATCCCCTTCCTTTTTATTCTTCTTAAAATCCTGTCTCCTACTTTACATTTAACATATAACAATATATTTTATTAATATCTTTGTTTATTATTTTTGGGAGGAAAAATATTGATTAACGCCATAGGTCTCGCTTTTATTCTTTCTAATAAGCTTGAAAAAAAGAAAAAAGTTTATCTTAATGATAGATTTACACTAATAGACATTCTTGAATCTAAAGATGTATATGATTCTGCAGGTAACCCACTAGTAGAGCTAACATGTAAGTATAGTATTTATTTGGATGAAAAATACTACTGTAAATCTCTCGAAGACTACACTGGACAAGTATTCCCTTTCCTAAGTTCAAAAGTAGGAAAAGGTCTTGTTAGAAATTTAAATTACAATTTTTCATATATTGATATATACGATAAAAAACCACCGGTTAAAGAGATAAGAAGACTTATGGAGCAAGTAATAAATTACAAATAACATTTCTCATGTTCTAATTGAAGGTTCTCTTTACAATCAAGGGGGATTCCAACAGCCCCCTGTTTTTCATAGACTAATTATTAGTCTTTATCTCGATATGTTAGTTCAGCTAAAAATTCTTCTAACGAATCACTATGTAAAAGCGGCTCCCACTCTCCCATGCCATGCTCAGCTGTATACACTGGAAAATTAACATCCTTTACATCAACAAAGAATGGATCTCCCATTAACTCTTCATATCCAATAACAAACCAACTTTCTTTCCAATCTCCTTCTTCGTTTCCAACGAAAGATTCATTATTAGGCCCTATACTATACCCTAATTGTCCTTCTTCAAACTCATCTCTGGAGAATATATAGATCGGCAACATTTCTTCCGTAATATCTAAAATTTCCACTTCATTCGTTTCTAATCGTTCAAGCATACATAATACTTTATTAATCTCATTCTTATAGCGCATCCAATTATTCTCCTTCTTTATTTTTAACAATTTTTAGGCATTTGTATATACTATAAAAAATACCTTTTATCTGGGGGGGAGACACATGAATACAGGACCACAAGAACAAATCGAAGAAGCCCGCGAAACATATGTCGGTCGACTATTCCTACTTGGGGGTTCAGCTCTGTTTTTAATTGGTGGTATTATTTCAGCAGTTGCGGCTTATAAAACATATTTCCGTTTGTTAAACACGCCACCGTCACAATAGGCCCATTTCCTTTCCATAGTCGATAATACGTATTGAGCGGCTTTTGTATATCCGCCGTTCTGATTGCAACTTTACATTAGCGTTCTGTTGTATAAACATTGACCGAAGGAATCGTTCAGACCATTATAATTTGACTGCCATCCCTCCCCTATATATTTAGTACTTATTTTATCGTTTCCCCTTTGAATTGGGAATTCTGTCGTTTCTCATGGTCTATCAGGTTAAATTTAACATATTTCCGAAAGAAATCCCCATCTTCAAGCGCGTGACGGGCAAGAGCCCGGTGGTAAGGTGGGGATTATTAGCTTCTGTAAAGTTCAATACTTCCTCTGTCGGTGCGTCACCTTCGAACTAGAAAAAATGTTTAATCTTATTTTAGCGTGCCAAAAATTCAATAAAACAACAGTTGAAATCTTAAGGAAAGTATAAAAAGATCACCAGTTTGATAATCCCTTCTTAAACCAACGTAACCGGTTGTATAAGTACAATCTTTCGCAAACTTACTTCTTCCATCTAAACGACTTTAATCCCAAATCCTATCCATCTTCCATCTATATCTTCAATTACAAATTCTTTATTATTGTAATCTGTTTTATCTAATGAACGGACAATTTTTACATTCGACTTTATAAACTCTTTTTGAAGTTCTTCTTGATTTATTGTGATAAAGTAAGCGTCATAACCATATCCATATAAGTCCCTATTGGGAATTACTTTTTGCCTGTTAGACTTAGTTAAGATAATTTCCGTTGTATCCCGATATAAACAAATGTGCGGTTCATTGACATCCATATACTGGACAGCTTTAAAACCCATCTTTTGTTCATAAAAATTTGCAGTTTTTATTATATCTGGTGTTGGAAAAATACAGTGTGACCCTATTAATAGATTCTTCATTTTGTCTTCTCCTCTTAAAAATTTCGGGATTATTTCTATACTGGGTGTGTATATTCCTTCTTCAACTAAACTTGGTTAAAGAACACACTAATTCCATTATATGTTATTTAACTGATAAATCAGTTAATCCTATTCCAAAACAACAAGCTTTACGAAAACGACGAAATAAAAAGACAGGATGCGTTAACATCTTGTCTTTTTATTTTATATATCCCGCTACAACATAGTTCTGTAATGATGCAAAAACTTGTGAGGGTAAATGCATTCATCTATTAGATTCCCGTACCATGTTCCGAATAAAATACAGTAATCTCTTGTTTTAATGTAGGTGCTGCATTCTTTTTGACAATAGGACTATTTAAACTAAATGATAATACTGCAACGCTGATTACACCTAATAATGCAATTTTAATTTTTTTCATTTTAAACGCCCCTTTTCTTTTAATAACGTTCTAGCTTCATGGCTCAAATGATAATAATCACATGCTTTATCTTTCACACCCATATTGTACCATTTAACTGCTAATAATTCTGTATAAATTTGTACATCCTTCCATAAGTCTTGTTCTTTAAAATAAGAAAGTGCTTCAGTCACAACTTCTTCTAGTTTTTCAATAGGTTCATTGTTATTTATGCTTTTCAGAATGTTTAAATGATACTTATATTCTCGATTACAAACCTTTAAACCTTCAGCTATATAAAAAGTGGCATCTTTATTTTCGTTTAACTTAATGTGTTCACGAGCTAATAGGAACGTTACTCTTCTTTGATAATGCTCTTTTGTATGCTGACAACCTTTAAAAACTTCTGTCAAATGGCGTATAGCTAAATCAGAAAGGTTTTGTTCAGCATAAAATACACCTAAATTACTACGAACCTTTAAAGCTAATGGATGCTCATTAAGTTGTTGGAACATATTTAGAGCGGAAATCAAATATTCTTCTGCCATGTCAAATTGCTCCAAAGTAACACAAGCCATACCTAATGTGTTTTTGCATGCTCCAACTTTTATTTCGTAATCTTCATGACTAGAAAAGTAATCCAGAGCTTTTGTAGCGTAATTGATCGCCAAAGTAGGTTGTGATAAATAATAATGGTATAGCGCAACACGGTAATAATACTCTGCTTTTTCTGCTTCATTTGGTATCATATTTAGTAGATTGCCTGCAAGTTCACAATGGTACTCTGCATTATTATAGTTTCCAACTTCTGTGTCATAGATAAATTTGAAAAAATGATAATAATACTTTAATAAACAATCTGGCATATCTTTTATGTAATCAAATGCTTCAAACTCTTTTTCAAAATCACCGTTTAACATCCGATATCTGAAATTTAACAAGGAGTAATAAATAAAAGAATCTGTATTTTCTTTAGCATTGTTAAATATATTATCGGCTTCCTTTTTTAGGACAGCTGCTTTATCTAAATGTTGAGAAAGCATTTCATGATACCATTCTTTTAATAACTCATACTCCTTATTAACGACAGTCCTTATCTCCATGTAAATCCCCCTTCCCAAGAATATTATCTAAATATTACCACAAATAACCCTATTAAAGAGCATAATTACTTGGATACTATTTATTGAGAAATAATTATCAGGTTATTCTGTTGTGACATTTGATTCCGAGATACAAATAAACAATTCTAAATTTGCTTACTTCAACGGGATTGTAAATAACCTAAGGCATACACATGCGACAATGCTGATCGAGCAAATGTTAATGTAAAGTTAATATCTTCTCGATTAGGCCATAGCTCAATTAAGACCACTTTAGGTACTTATAACCATGTGTTAACGCGTACGGGCAAGTCTGTATCGGATGAACTCGAAAAAATTGTTGTGACCGATTAAGTGACCAAGCACATGAAGAAGAGAACTCTAAATCTCCTCCTGCATTTCAACAGCATATTTCAACTTCTGCAACATATACCCGATGCCTTTACATCCTTCTAATGGATAAGAAATGATTTCTTCTGGATATAGTTTTGTCACCACTTTTTTATGTTTCTTTCCTGCAAGTAGGACAATTTCATCAAACTCTAGTAATCCTTTATCAACCATTTGTTTTTTTAGTTGTTTTATACTAATAATCTCATTACTTTTCGAATTAAAAGCAAGATCATAGTTTTCTTTCACAATATCAGTTGGAAGTAAAAATCCATGTCTCGCCGATAAAATAACCCAATGTGTGAAAAATTGAGAAGCGTATGCTTGGCATGCTTTTCCAAACGGACTGATGTATACATCCTTTGCTTCTGTTGGCCCCTTATCAGGGTACTTATCCCAAATCTTCTTTTTCCCACATGGAATAATGCATAATCTTTTCATTGTTACCTTCTACCTCGCTTCAAACGTGATCACAAAATTTCTATTCATCTGTAATTTATATTCTCATACACTAAACATCCTTGTATATCCTTGAATAATAAGATCATAGCATCTTTATTTGATGTTTAAAAATATGGAATTCCCCTTTTCTTCATATTCACCTTTTATGTTTCCTACTCCTAAAACGCTCCATCCTTCTTCACTTTTAATCGGTTTTTCACTTATCACGAAATGCACCTGTTCAATATCTTGAATCCTTTCTTTAAAGTAAGATATGATCGGCTGTTGAATCATGTATTGCTTATTATGAATGCGTAGACCTAAAAAACCTCTATGTAATAATCTATTTCCATCCAAAATAAGATTCATCGGATTTAGCATATCGACTTGCATATTTCCCCTTATGAAAAGGTGATAACCTTCTTGATGATGAAACGCTCTAAATTCTATTTCTCTCTGCTTTTTGACCAATTTTATAATCTCTTTCGTTTCTGCCTCTATTTTTATTTCATCTATTTGTATTTGATCTATCTCAATTTCTATACTCTGTTTAAAAAAATCATATAACGATTGCTTTGTTTTTAAAAAACGTGTTTTCCAATCTGGAGCTATTTCATCTAACAATAAACATAGAATCATTCCTGAACTATAACAACTTCTTCTTATATTGGAAGCAGCATCATACGTATCAAGAATTAAGCCACTATATTTTTGCAAAGTATTTTGATAGGAGCTTGTGCCTACCTTGGAATAGGCATTCATTTCAACATACCAAGCTGGCCCTTCTACACTTTCAACCATATATTCATACTGCATGAATTCACAATTCATCATACCGTTTCTTTTTTCTCGAAAATGAATGAATTGATGTATATTTTGTCTCTTGTCAAGATCATTATCACTGTGAATAGCGTTATATAGGCAACGTCTCTCCCTAGTTCTTAATTCAATGTTTTCCTCTACCATCGGATATTGAAATCCCATAAATTCATTAGGAAACCTGCCTTCACCCAGTAAAAACTGATATCCGTGAAAAAGTTCATGTACCAAAAGAGAATATATACTTTCATAATCACTATATCTTTCTAAATTTACGATCGCGGTTGGATAGTCTTCATATAATATGAAAGTATCTCCTACAAACTGTTCATTCCAATCTAATTTTATAAATTCATTCTTCTCTGCTGTCGAAAACATAGGATGATGAAATACATACACATGTTGTTTATTGTAAAGTGCAAATGCAACTTGTTTAAAATCAGGCCATATTTCATTTAATTTTTCTGCACTTATATCACGATTTATTCGTTCTAACAAACCTTTCACTACACATATCACCCCAATATAATGAATACTTCACCTTTCTCCAGTAAATTGATAAACGCTTTGCTCATATAAAAAACAAGCGATACTTTGAGAATCAATAGACTTCTATCAGAAACATAATCCCTTCTTCCAACAAAAATTAGAGATTATGTTTTTGATAGATTTAGAAGGTCAAAATCAATACTGATTTTGAAAAGTCCCTCTAGCTTTTAACTTAATTCTTCCATTACATGTATGACGAATTCAGAGATATTTTTTATAGTTTGTTCAGAGAAATCAAAATGAACACCTGTACTCTGGTAAATATCCGCAATCGATGCATTCCAATCCACACTTGCCCCTTGTTTAAATAAAGCGATTGCTTTCGCTGGATCCTCACGATAGATTTGAAACAGTTGTAACGCCCCTAGTTGTGATATTGCATACTCTATTTTATAAAAAGGATACTGAAAATAATGAAAAGACTCAATCCAACTTGCTCCAATTTCTGCTTCAAAACCTGCAATATCAACTGATGAATACCGAAATCTTTTGCTGATTTCAAGATATTTTGCATCCCGTTCTTCCGGTGAATGGTTTGGATTCGTATAGAGCCAATGTTGAAATAGGTCACCTGAAAGCGGAGAAATTAACAGAGAAAATGCACGATGCATTTGTTCCCTTTGTGCTTTCTTACATTCATTATCTTCAGGATAAAATATATCAAGCTTATCTATTAAAAAGAGTTCTAGACTATGGGAGTACAGCTCAGCTACCTCTTCACGAAGATATCGTTCTTGCATACCACTCTCATTCGCAAACTGTTTGTAGAAATGGATGGCATGACCAACTTCATGTATAAGAGCATTAATCGCATGAAACGATGGGCTAAAGTTGGCATAAATGAATACATTTTTTGTTTTCGGTAAGGTAAAACAAGCACCTCCTGAGGCCTTATTCTTTCGCTCCTCTACATCTATCAGCTCTTGCCCACGAATATGTTGAAATCTCTCCTCAAAATATGAATCGGTCTTACCTAGCATGTTTTCGACTCCATCCAGCAAATCAACAAAAGTGTTGAACGGAGATGTTTGTAATGTACAGGGGCTGATATCCCACGGACGATACTTTTCTATATCAAGTTCTGTTTTAAAGAGTTTCGCTACATGTTTCCATACCGGGATGACATGTTTTTCAACAGACTCATGAAATGTATAACAATCTTGAATGCTGTATTCTCTATTTTTTAGTTTAAATATATAATCACGGTAATTACTAAATCCCGCATTCAATGCCATTTGATGACGTAATTGTACTAGTTCATTCATAATACTATCTACAGCGTGCTTTACATGCGTATGCGACTCAGATAAAGCACGCCATGCGCGTTCACGAATCTCCCTATTTGGACTATCTAACTTTGCTTTTATGTACGGATAAGATTTTGTTTCCCCATCCCAATCAATCGTTATACTAGCCATAATTTCTTTATATTTCGTTATTAACTCCTGCTCCTTCACAGTAAGCAAAACATTGTCTTCATGAAACATCTTATTTTTTTCTAACCTTACTTTGCACATATAACCATATTTTTCATCTTCCAATAATTTGGCGAGCGGACAATTGCTAAATTTTTTGTCAAACTCAGCAGTATATTTTGTAAGAAGTGGCTGAATATTAGTTTGATAATATAAATATAAGTCGCGTTTATGTATGCTTTTCGTATCTCTATAAAAATCGATTAAATGACTCGTTATTACTTCTTCCACTTCAGCACTTAAACGTCGTTCCTCAACTAGCCACTTCTTTAATTCAGAAATGGAACAAATGTCCTGATCAAGAAGTACTTGTAGTCTATCTTTTAATTTTTTCGCATCATAATAATCGTTTTCTTCATTATACTTTTCCAATCCTGAAATATTAGCCATAACATTCCTCCTTAACTTTGCTTTAAGTATTTAGACTCATGTGTCACAGACAGGTCTAAATTTACTTATAGCGTTTTAACTGCTCGCTATTCCATATTGTTTTTTAAAATTGTGACTTGAACCATAAATCAGCCACAATTTGAACTATAAACCTCACTGTATACAAACATAGATGATTCTAAACGTCGCGAAGCAGTTGAACGATTAGAAAATAGACAACTAGATCTTAAAACTAGAATGAGAACCTTCATAAAGATTAAAAGTAATAAAGAAACACAACTGTGGGGGAAACTCAGTCGTGTTTTTTATAGGGTGGAAGCGCTTGAATTTGGCCGATTTGTAAAAGTATGTAGCGCATCTAAAAATTTTTCACGTTCTTCAATAAAAGGGAAGTGGTTACTATTTTCAAATGTTAGAAGGATTGAATTAGGCAACAGGTTATGTAGTTCTTCGGAAAATTCGATTGGACATTGAACATCATACTTTCCGCATAATATTAAAGATGGGACAGTGATATTTTTTATGGTTTCACTGACATCATAATGACGTAATTCAGATGAATAAGCTGCCATTCTTGATTTATTAATGGCGACAAATTGCATTTCTTTGTAATATTCATCAACTTTTTCTTTAGAATGAAGACATAACTCGAAGAATTTTTTTGCTGCAGATTCTTTACTTTTTTTGCTCATAAAAGGTAACATTTTAAAGAAGATTTTCATCATATCTTTTTTATATTTTCCGTTTTCCACATTGAATAAATTGTTTTTAGATCGGTTTATTCTATTTGATGCTGCTGTACCGCATAAAATAATTTCAGAAAGTTTGTCTGGATACATAGAAAGATAAGTTAAGCCTAAAAAACCTCCTGTGGAGTGTCCCGCAAAAGCCCAATTAGAATATTTAAGTTTCTTTCGAATACTTTCTAAATCTTTCACAGTTTCTTCCATGCTTAGGTCTTTTTTTGATTTAACTTTAGTTGAGGAACCCGTATTTTTTAGATTTACTAATATTACTTTATAATATTCTCCAATTGCTGCAGAATACGGCTCTTTACCCGATAAAAATTCTTGATATAAATGTGCTATACAAATAGGCTCTGTACCTTTTCCACCAATAAATACTTCGAATTCTCCACGATCTGTTTTAATCATTTCTCTTTGCAAAAAACTTCATCCCTTCTTATTTATAGAATGGTAAAAAAATAAAGGAATAACTATGAATATTTTTATAAATGAGTTATATAGTTTGTAAGAGTTTATGTAGAGATTGTATCTTAGGGATATTACATTTTGATTATGGGTTATTCTAGTTTAGCGATGCAATGGACCGTCGTCTTCAAAGTTGGGTATCGATAGATATAACGGCATGTTAACACTCTTTTTAAACAGACTTGTTTCAATTTCTTTTCCTTGAAACAGTAATTTTTGAGGTATTCCGATATTAAGGGAAATGATGTTTGATAAGTATTACTCCTTTCTGTCTTTTTATATGGTTAATTATATCACAAAAATTGGAAATATTAACTAACTTAGCACAAGTAATAGGTTGCATCACGCATTCCTTCTCGTTTTTTTTATAAGAAAATCAACAGTTAAATTTAACAGACTCAAAAATAAAAACCTGTCAAAATTGACAGGTTCCTCGAGATACAATATGAAAGCTTTTCTAACTTTCCATAACAAAAAGGCAAGCAGACTTTTCGACTGCTTGCCTTTTTTCTATTATCCAAACTTACTATATATTATAGAGCTTGGAATGTTTCTGTTAATACAGGAACGATTTGTTTTTTACGAGAAACAACACCTTTTAAAGTAGCAGTATTATTCTCTAATGTTACGTTGTATGCTTTCTCAACAGCGTTTGCTGCTTTACCAATAGCAAGACCAACAGAATCGTTAGTTAAGATATCAGTTACAACAAATAAGAATAAGTCTAGACCTTTTTCTTCTACTACTGCAGAGATTACTTTTTCTAATTCCGCTTGGTGTACAAGAACGTCGTTTGTATCGACAGCGTTTACTTGTGCGATTTCAACTTTTGCATTGCCCATTTGGAATTCTTTTGCATCAAGGGAGATTAATTGCTCCATTGTTTTACCGCTTAAATCTGCACCAGCTTTTAACATTTCTAAGCCGTAGCTTCCTGCGTCAACACCAGCGATTTCCGCTAATTCACGAGCCGCAGCTACGTCTTGTTCTGTACAAGTTGGAGATTTAAATAGTAAAGAATCTGAGATAATTGCAGATAACATTAAACCTGCAACCTCTTTACGAATTGTAACGCCGCTTTCTTTGTACATTTTGTTTAAGATTGTAGCTGTACAACCAACTGGCTCACAACGATAGTAGATAGGATCGCTTGTCTCAAAGTTAGCAATACGGTGATGGTCAATAACTTCCAACACACGAACAGATTCGATATCGTTAGCACTTTGTTGACGTTCGTTATGATCAACTAAAATAACATTGTCCACTTCGTTTGCAACTGTTTCAACAAAACGCGGTCCTTCTACTTTAAAATGATCTAACGCAAATTGAGTTTCGCCGCTGATTTCACCTAAACGTACAGGCTCAGCATTCATTCCTAATTCTTTTTTCAACTCTGCATAAGCAATCGCAGAACAAATTGCATCTGTATCTGGGTTTTTATGCCCGAAAACTAATACTTTTTCCATGTTTTCCACCTCTTCATCAAAAGGATATCTTAAAGAAGCAAATATGACAATATTTTAAACACATTTTTTATAAATAAAATCAAGTTTCTTTCATTTTCACACAAAAATACTACACTTCGCCTACATAAGAGGAAAAAAACCTTGAAAGCATAATAAACTTATAAAAAAGCTATTTATTATAAGGAGGCTTTCTAATATGCCTAAAATAAAACTTGAAAATAGTGTGGAGTTATACTATGAAGATCAAGGAAAAGGTAAACCTGTTCTTTTTATTCATGGGGTTTGGATGAGTAGTCGCTTTTTTCATAAACAAATTCCTTATTTCAGCGATAAATACCGTGCTATTTCCATTGATTTACGAGGACACGGACGTTCTTCGCACATCGAAACTGGTCACACAATCACAAACTATGCTCATGATTTGCATACCTTTATAGAGGCTTTAGCGTTAAAAGATGTTACATTAGTAGGCTGGTCAATGGGAGCATTTATTGTATGGGAATATATAAAACAATTTGGAGAACAAAATATACAAGGTTCGGTAATCGTTGATGAACTAGCATCAGATTTTAAATGGCCTGATTTCCCTATCGGTGCCTTTGATTTTCCAACACTGATTCATTTGATGAGAGAGATTCAAACAAATCAAACTGAGTTTCTAAAAGGCTTTATTCCTCTTATGTTTAAAGAATCCCTTTCTACAGAAGATTTCACCTGGATACTTGAAGAAGTCACAAAAGTTCCAGCATCCATTGCAAGCGCTATTTTATTTGATCAAACCGTTGTTGATTACCGTGAAGAATTAAAGACAATTACAAAACCAACCTTGCTTTGTTTTGGAAGAGAAGAAAAATTAATCCCAGTTGCTGCAGGAGAACATTTACACAAACACATTCATAATTCTCAACTCGTTATTTTTGAAAATAGCTGTCATTGCCCATTTTTAGAAGAAACCGACCATTTTAATAACGTGTTACATGCTTTTATTGAATCCCTTTCATAATGTATTTCATAAACAATATAATGTGTTGAGACTTTAAAAACTTATTTTCTAGCCAACACAAAAAGGCCATTCAAAATGATGGCCTTTTTCGAAGTAATAATTCACCCTGGATATTAATTGAATTTTCAGAATAAAAACTTTAAAATGTGCTTGATACCATAAACTAAAATTTTATACTCTCATCAATCGGTACACTTTTTTTAGAAGTCTTGTCTTTCACCTCTTTACATCTCTCTTCCCAAAATTCAACACCTTCAATTCCTACTTTTTTAGGATTAAAAACAGGATCTTTCCCTTCTTTTTTCTGCGTTTCATAATCTCTTAATACTTTTAAAGCTGTCTTACTTAGCAGTAAAATCGCCAAAAGGTTAAGCCATGCCATACTGCCTATTCCTAAATCACCCAGATTCCATAAAAGAGAAGCTGATTCCACACTACCAATATAAACCATTATTAAAAATCCAATTTTCAAAACGGTTTTTAGCCATTTTAATTTTAATTTATGATCCAAGTAAGTAAGTGTAGTTTCTGCAATATAGTAATACGCTAGTAAAGTAGTGAATGCGAAGAAAAAAATAGCGATAGAAACAAATAATGGACCGAAACCTGTAACTACAGTTTCAACAGCTTGTTGGGTATATATTGGGCCTGGCTCAACATTCCCCATCGTTTTCACAATTGCATCTTTTCCATCAGGTATAACATTATACATACCGGTTATCAGAATCATAAGAGCTGTCGCTGTACATACAACAATTGTATCTATATACACAGAAAAAGCTTGGACTAACCCTTGTTTAGCAGGATGTGATACTTCAGCTGCTGCTGAACTATATGTTGCTTCTCCAACACCAGCAACATTTGAAAATACAGCCCTTTTTACTCCCCAGGCAATTGCCGCTCCAACAATTCCTCCAAACATTTCATTGATGCCAAATGCACTCGAGAAAATGAGCGCAAACATATGAGGAATTTCTGTCACATTTGCAATTAGAACGATACATGTCACTACGACATAACCGATTGCCATAAAAGGAACCAGAGTTTGAGAAACAATTGCAATTCTCTTTACTCCTCCAAATATAATCGCCGCTAGCAATATAACTAAAAGGATACCTGTTATATACTTACTTACACCTGATGAATTTTCAAATCCAACCGCAATGCTACTTGATTGAATTCCTGGTAATAAAACGCCATATGAAATCGTGACGACAATGGCCACAACTACTGCGAACCATTTTACCTTCAAGCCTTTTTCAATAAAGTATGGTGTACCTCCGCGATATTCATTTCCTACTTTACTTTTGTATAATTGGGCAAGCGTTGATTCAACAAATGCGCTAGCTGCCCCTAGTAATGCCATAACCCACATCCAGAAAACAGCACCTGGGCCTCCAAAAGCAATCGCTGTCGCTACACCAGCAATATTCCCAATTCCAACCCGGCCCGATAAGGCTAAACAAAATGCTTGAAATGAAGATATACCAGTCTCTGAACTCTTTCCTTCAAATAATAATTTGATCATCTCTTTAAAATACCGAATTTGTAAAAAGCGAGTCGCAATTGTGAAATACACACCTGCACCCAGCGCAAAAACAACTAATCCTATACTCCATACTTGTCCTACTAACCACTCTATTAACTTTTCCATCCCAATCCCCCTCATAATTGTGTTGAAAAAGATTTATATATTGCATGCTTAAAAACAAAACGGACAACTTCATCGTTCATTCAAGTTGTCCGTTAGCTTTCCTATTTGATCATTACTTTATATTCACCCAAACACTCTTTACTTCCGTGTAGTTATCAAGCGCATACGATCCTAATTCACGCCCAATTCCTGACTGTTTATAACCACCGAATGGTGCTGCTGGGTTTTCTAAATTGTAATCATTAATCCAGACTGTTCCTGCCTTTAATCTATTTGCTACTTGATGTCCAGTTTTAATATTTTGAGTCCATACGCCAGCAGCTAGCCCATAGGTAGAATGATTTGCCCTTTTAATTACCTCCTCAACTGAATCAAATGGCATGACTACAACGACTGGGCCAAATATTTCTTCCTTTGCAATTGTCATATCGTCAGTAACATTTGTAAAAACTGTCGGCTGAACAAAGTAGCCTTTTTCAAATGCCTTTTCTCCGCCTACTGCAACTGTTGCACCTTCAGCTTTTCCTTGTTCAATATAATGTAGTACACGCTCTTGCTGTTTTTTAGAGACAAGCGGTCCCATTTCTGTGTCTTTTTCCATACCTGCACCAAGCTTTACGCTATTCGCCATTTCTACAAGTTCTTCTACTACTCTCTCATAATGTTTCCGATGAACAAATACACGGGAACCTGCGCTGCAGTTTTGACCATGGTTATACATAATACCTTGGAACGCTCCAGGGATAGCTTCTGATAAGTCAGCATCTTCTAAAATAATGTTAGGAGACTTACCACCAAGTTCTAACGTTACATGTTTGATCGTTTCAGCAGATTGACGCATAATATATTTCCCTGTAACTGTTGAACCTGTAAAAGCTACTTTATCAATATCATGATGATTTACAATTGCTGCCCCGGCTTCTTGCCCAAAACCTGGAACAAAGTTTACGACGCCCTTTGGAAAACCCGCTTCCTTAAAAAGCTCCGCTACATATAATAGGGATAGCGGTGTTTGCTCTGCTGGTTTTAACACAATCGTACAACCTGTCGCAAGAGCCGCTCCCATTTTCCAAGCAGACATGACTAATGGATAATTCCAAGGAATAATTTGACCAACAACACCAATCGGTTCATGACGTGTATAATTTAAATAATCTTTTGAAATAGGTATTGTTTGTCCTAAAATTTTTGTAGCCCAGCCAGCATAATAACGATAATTTTCTACTGTCGCTGGAATATCGTCTTCAAGTGCAACTTGATATGGTTTACCATTATCCAACGCTTCTAGCTGTGCTAGTTCTTCTTTATGTTCTTCGATTAAATCAGCTAGTTTGTATATAAGATGCGCTCTTTCAGCAGTAGTCATTTCAGCCCAGTGTCCCGCTTCAAAAGCCTGTCTTGCAGCTTTCACTGCTCTATCAACATCTTCAGCTTGCGCCTCACTAACAACAGCAAGAACTTCTTCCGTAGCTGGATTATACGTTTCAAATGTTTTCCCGCTAATAGAAGATACAAAGTCACCATTAATAAGCAGTTTGATTTCCTTATTTAAAAACTCTTTTACCCTTGGTTTCAATTCAATTTTTGTCGTTAACACGTTTTATACTCCCCTTTCATTACATAAATGAATTTATTTTATTTAGCTGAATTTGCAGTAATTTGTGATAAAATATCTTGCAGCTTTTGATCTTCTTCAGGTGTCAATCCTAAGCGAGGATAACGAGATGGTCCTCCAGCTTGCCCATTTAATTCCATCGCCCGCTTCACAATTTGCACATATTTTCCTGACCCTTCAAGAAATGCGCAAAGAGGCAAAATTCTATCATTCATTTCCCAAGCTTTTTCTAACTCACCATTTTGAAAGTACTCATACATTTGTGTAACAAGTCCTGGAACTATATTTCCTGCCACAGAAACCCAGCCTGTAGCTCCTACTAAATAGGATTCCATAACTAAATCCTCGGACCCGCAAAAAACTTCAAAGGATCCTTTTCCCTTTCTCACCAAATCTCTCGCTTTACGAATATCTCCGCTTGATTCTTTAATATGAGTCACCCTCTCACATTCTTTCCCAATACGAAGCATAAGTTCTGTACTCATATCGACACCAGATGTAAACGGATTATTATAGAGCATAATTGGTATATTTACAGCATTTGAAATTTCTTTGAAATGAAAATAAATCTCTTCTTCTTTCGGTTTACAATAATAAGAGTTAATAATTAGTGCACAATCTGCACCGTTCACCTCGGCATGTTTTGTATATTCAATTGTTTCTTTCGTTGTTTCAGCAGCAGTCCCGACAATCACAGGAATACGACCATCTACCTCTTTTAATACAGTTTCAACCATCTTACATCTTTCTTCTTTAGATAAACTCACAAACTCTCCCGTACTTCCATTGATTATAATGCCAGCAACCTTTTGCTTAATAAAGTAGTTAACGTTTTGCTTTACTCCGTTCCAATCAACTTCTTGTAACTCATTCATCGGTGTAATTAATACTGGAAATGCCCCTTT
The DNA here is from genome assembly GCF_002551815.1 of Bacillus sp. AFS098217. Classification (GTDB taxonomy): domain Bacteria; phylum Bacillota; class Bacilli; order Bacillales; family Bacillaceae_G; genus Bacillus_A. The sequence goes on along the minus strand of NZ_NVPR01000061.1, from coordinate 28,914 downwards.
TATACTTTGCATCATCATCTCTCCCCTTTAAAATTACAATATTGTTTTTTCCTACTAGCAACCTTGTTCTTCATATGCAGAATATATAAATCCATTTTAATTTTTCGACATCTAAATCCCTGCTATACATGACCAGATGCTCTCTCCCACCTAAAAAGAAGGGTTTTATGTCGGTTTTTTACTTGATGTATATAGTTCAATGTATAATGATTACTTCAATAGAAACCCTACTGGAAAAGGGTCAGTAGGATCTAATACAAATGTTTGCATACCTGTAATAAATCCTCTGCTTGTGAACGTAAATGTGTACCCATTCTCTATCTTATTCGTTTCTTTCAGTGTTAAAAAACTATTAAAAATACTCTCATTTATAAATGGTCTTTCCCTGCATACATCTTTTTTAGAACGATAACTCAAATAGGAAACCATTGTCGATTCAAACCCAGGTGAACGAACGATATATTCGTTATCCTGAAAGGTAATTGTTTTTATACGATTCTCTTTTATTTGGGCGGCGTCTACTAAAACTACTCTTTTTATCGAAAGATTGGATGGAAGAACTTCAAGCACCGCTTTTCCCCATCTCCTTAATTCAGAAATGTTTTCTATACGAATCTCTTTGAAAAATTCGTCCTTTTCAAACACAGCATATAATTGATCAGCTTGCATAAGAGAATACTGTATATTTCCGAATGCAGTACTCAATTGCAGGTTTTCTTCAACTACATAACATGGCTTACTTTCTAGTGAGACAGAAACTACTTCACTCTTTTCCATATTCGCAGTAACTGAAAATATGCCGCGAAGCGTTTCAATTTTATATTGATTGGACTCTCGTTTCTTTAACTGACCACTTTCTAGTAAAGTTGTTACCACAGCAACGATACCGCCATAATGAAAAGGAATGCTTCCCTCATGATCGAAAAATAATACGGCCGCATCCACTGCTTTATGGATTGATGGAACGACAACACATCCTTTTAGACCTGCAAATCCACGTGGCTCATTTAACAAAAGCTGAATCTCATCTATCCATCCACAAGAAATTTGTTCATGTAAGTGGTCCAAACTCTGATAATACATAAATGGGACATCTTTGATGACACGGAACGCTTCACCGGCTACGTGTACATCTATTGCTGAATACATCTGTTGAATATTCATTTTGCGTCCTCCGTTTCATGTTCCATCGGCGGAATAAGCAGAAAGCCTTCTTTCAGCGAGTCTTCTTCGTGGTAAATGAATCTGTGCATCCCCATGAGCCAAGCTGAACCTGTAATTTTTGTGATTACAGCCTCTATGTTCTCTACATATGTTGTCTCTAATACACATCCTTTAAATAATGATCCAACAATACTTTCATGAATAAATTCTTCCTGAATCGAAATTTTTTTGTTTGCATATAACACAGCTAATTTTGCCGATGTACCAGTACCACATGGAGAACGATCGATTCCTCCAGGGGGAACAACTACTGTATTTTTCACACTTGCTTTTTCATGAGTAGGATCCGTATAAAACTCAATATGAGTTAATCCTTTTATAAATGGATATTGCGGGTGAATAACCTCAAATTTTTCATTAATCGTATTTCTTATATGAATTGCTGTTTCGATTATTTGAGAAGCATTTTCTGGTATTAAATCTAATCCAACTGATTTTGCATCTATAATGGCGTAAAAGTTCCCGCCATATGCAATATCAGCATCTATACATCCAATTCCCTCAACATTCACACAAACACTCTTTAACAAGAACGCTGGAATGTTACAAAAAGATACTTCTTTTGCCTTTCCATTTTCAACAGAAATATCCACTTCAACCAGTCCCGCTGGTGTATCTAATTTTAATGACGTTACTGGCTCATAGACAGGGATTAAACCGGATTCAACTAAAGCAGTGCATACCCCGATCGTATCATGCCCGCACATTGGCAAATAGCCACCTGTCTCTATGTATATAACACCTATATCCGCTTCTGGATGGCATGGATCTGTTAACAACGCTCCAGACATCACATCGTGTCCACGCGGTTCGTTCATTAAAAATTGGCGTATCCAGTCATACTCTGTTTTCATATGAAGCATTTTTTCCGCCATTGTTGTTCCTACCAGCTTTGGCAGACCGCTGATTAACGTTCTTGTTGGATTCCCTCCTGTATGCGTATCAATTGTTGTAAAAACTCTTTGTGACCTCATCCGTTTAGCACCCTTTCTGTAAAACGATTAAAACGAAGTGGTTCAATAGGGATTGATGTTTCCTTTTCATTGATGAATTCTTCGACAATTTTCCCTGTAACTGCTGCGAGACTAATTCCATCGCCCTCATGACCTGCTGCAATATAATAATTCGGAAGGTGATCCACTCGTGAAATAATTGGTAAATGATCTTCTGTCCACGGGCGTAGTCCTGCATAGGAACGAATCACCATCATATCTGCCATTTTCGGGTAAAAGCGAATGGCACGATTCGCGATACATTTGATGACTTCATTATTTATTTTTGTATGGAATCCAACGAATTCTCTACTGCTTCCAATTAAAAAATTTTGGCTTTCCGTTGGCTCAAAAACAAGAGCTACTCCGTACTTTTCAGTCAATGAGTCAACCCTACGTTTCCCTCCAAATTTAGAAATTAAATAGCCGAATTCCATCACTTTTCGGGCCCCTACATGTTGCTGCCTTGAGGCAACGATAATATGCCCCTTTCTCGGCTTAATTGGTATAGAAAGATCCAACATCTCTCCAATTTTAGGTGCCCATACTCCAGCGGCATTGACAACGTGATCTGCCGTGAATGTTCCATTTTTTGTTTCTACAAAAAATGAACCATTTGTTTCTTTCTTCACTCTCTTTACTTCTGTCTGTTTGAAAGCCTTCGTTCCTAATTTTTTTGCCTCTTCAAGAAGTGAAAAAGCAAGAAGATATGGATTTACAGTGGAATCAGTTGCGCATTCTAGCCCACCTAACAAGTCATCAGCAAAAAATGGTGACTCTTCTCTTATATCTTGCCGATCAAGCATCCGAAATGGTAACCCTGCTTCTTTTTGACGATTCACCCATTTTTGCGCAGCCTCCATCTCCTCCTCTGACTCACAGACAAGAATGCTTCCTGGTGCTCGATATTCAAAAGGATGCTCTAATTCTTTACTCAGTTCCGTTACTAAATTTTGACTAAACAACGACATTTGACTATCAAAACCTGGGTCTTTATCAATGGCTAAAATATTGCCGTCACATCGTGAAGATGTACCGCTTACAAATTCTCCCTTTTCAATGATCGTTACGTCCCTTCCATATTTTGAAGCATAATAAGCAATAGAACAGCCAATAATTCCACCGCCAATTATTAAAACGTCACAATGCCTCATAACGTATACCTCCTTTCTTTAAAATCGCTCATTTTCTATTTATGCAATTGATATGCCAACTAAAATAAACCTTTTCATCGTAAGAAATACTGTATATTCTCGCTGACGTTACAATAAAAAAACGGGTATTAAGATTTGTTTTCTAATTAAGTGTAAAAAAATTTTGAATAATAAATAAATAGGTGTATTATATTTTTAGCAGTGTTAATAAATTTTTACATTCTAGGAGGACGTTATGACATTTTCATTGCCTTCAATAAAAGAAGCGGTACAACATTTTCTCACGGATACAACGTTTGGTACGAATCACATGGAAGAAAAAAATAACGAGTTTTATTACCATGGACTTCCTTGCCAAGTCGTACATGAACAAGATTCATTCTCTACCTTAATTGAAGCATTTTCTAATCATGCGGCAGTTGTTATTCTCAATACAAATCAAAATCCTGTATGCTGCATAACCGCTGCACAAATGATTCACTTTCTCCAAAATGCCTATAAACAATTACAAGCGTTTTATGAAACTGTCATTCAAACAACGGATTCTTCAGTCACTGTCATTGATGATCGTGAACGTGTTTGTACATGGACAGAAGGCGCTGAAAAAATCTTTTCAGTTAAGCATCAAGATATAATTGGACAACCTATTACTCATTTTTTTGATTATAAAAATCTAGAAATCTTGCAATCACTACATGAAGGCAAAAGTATTGTAGCCAAATACCATCAACCTCGTTCGGATTTATTTGTTTTAATTAATTCAAATCCTGTTTATTGTGATGATCAAATTATTGGTGCAGTCGTTTCTGAAACAGATGTCACAAACCAAGTTGTGTTGAATGAAAAGTTATTTAATATGTCTAGTGAAGTACACCGTTTAGAACAAGAAGTAGCAAAATATAAAGATGCATCCGATCCCTTTCAATCCATGAAAGGAAAAAGCTCTGTTATACAAAGAACGATTCATTTGGCTAGAAAAGTTTGTTCTGTAAAATCAACGGTTTTAATATTAGGTGAAAGTGGTGTTGGGAAAGAAATATTTGCGAAAGCAATTCACGAAGCAAGTGAAAAAGAAAATGCTCCCTTCATTTCCATTAACTGCGGTGCAATACCAGAAGCTTTATTTGAAAGTGAATTATTCGGGTATGAACGAGGCGCTTTTTCAGGCGCAAACAGTAAAGGAAAAAAAGGAAAGATAGAACTTGCTAAAGGCGGTACTTTATTTCTTGATGAAATCGGTGAAATGCCGCTCGATATGCAAGTGAAACTTCTTCGTGTATTACAAGAGCGAAAGTATTATCGCGTCGGTGGGGAAAAAGAAATTAACATTGATTTTCGTATTATTGCAGCTACAAATCGTAATTTACAAGAATTAATGGCACAAGGAAAATTTCGTGAGGATTTATATTATCGGTTAAATGTAGTTAGTCTGAACATTCCACCATTAAGGGAAAGACGAGAGGATATTATCGAATTAACATATTCTTTTTTAAACGATTTTTCAATCAATTATAAGCGGCCAATTTATGAACTACCTCCAGAAGTTATGCATGAACTCCTTCACCACAATTGGCCGGGGAATATTCGCGAGTTACGCAATGTCATAGAAAGGCTTGTTGTATTCGCAACAGATGGTGTAATCAAGCAAGAATATTTACCTTTTCATACAAACAGTGCTTCTCAAGAACTAACATCCCATTCGTCATTAGGTGGTAACAACACTATTTTGACCTTACAAGAAGAAATGGAACAACATGAGAAAAAAATACTCGAAAGAGCTTTGAGAATTTTGAATGGGAATAAACTAGAATGCGCGAAGCAACTTGGTGTTACAAGGGCTACCCTATATAATCGCTTAAAACGACTCGGCTTACATTAAGTTCTCTCCCTTCTCTATATTGGCATACTTTTTGCATTATATTTTTGTAAACCGAACTAGAGGAGGAATACAAATGTCTAACAAAGAGAACTTCATTGTTTGTCGTTGCGAAGAAGTTACATACGGGCAACTTCAATCTACAATTACTGAATATAATTGCTCGGCACGGGAATTAAAGCTAAGAACAAGAGCGGGAATGGGTTTTTGCGGAGGACGTACATGTAGAGTAGTAATAGACCGAATGATAGAAAGTGCCAATCCTGGAACATCACCTCACGAGATTCCATTAAAATATCAACCACCAATACGGGCGGTAACTTTTGGAACAGTAGGTGAAAATCAATGACCAGAATTTTACATCATCCTATTCTAGGTGATTTAGACAATCAAAAACGCACTTATTTCCAATTTGATGGAAAGAAATATGAAGCATATGAAAATGAAACCATCGCTGCTGCACTTTTAGCAAATGAAATAAGAACTTTGCGTATTCACGAAGATAGTGGCACACCTAGGGGGATTTATTGCAATATTGGACATTGCTCAGAATGCCGCGTAACAGTTAATCATCAAACAAATGTAAGAGCATGTTTAACGGTAGTAGAAAAAGATATGATTGTTGAAAGTGGTAAACAACATCCGAATATTATAAGAAAGATGGTTGAAAAGCGATGATTGATGTAATTGTAATTGGTGCGGGACCAGCAGGATTAGCAGGAGCAATCGCTTGTGCTAATTCTGACCTCAAAGTAATTGTTGTTGATGAATTTATAAAGCCTGGTGGCCGATTATTAGGGCAACTCCATCAAGAACCTACTGGCGAATGGTGGAACGGAATAAAAGAATCAGAACGCCTTCATCAAGAAGCAAAAGCACTTTCTGTTGATATTCGGTGTGGTGTATCCGTATATAATTTAGAAAAAGCTGAAGACCTTTGGTATGTACATACAAACATAGGTACGATAGAAGCTCCTTTTATATTACTAGCTACCGGGGCAGCTGAATACCCTATCCCACTTCCTGGATGGACTTTGCCCGGTGTCATATCAATTGGTGCAGCTCAAGTTATGACGAATGTTCACAGAGTTCAAGTTGGCAAAAAAGGGATTATTATCGGCGCTAATATTTTATCATTTGCGATTTTAAACGAACTGCAATTAGCAGGCATTACTGTTGATCATATTGTACTCCCTGAAAAAAGTGATCTTAGTCAAAAAGCTGGTGAACCTGAGGAAGTTTTAAAATCACTATTGAACGCAGCTCACCTCGCTCCGTCAGCCCTACTTCGCATTGGAAGCCGCTTCATGAAAAAGGATTGGTTTAGAAAAATCGGTTTGAACTTTTATCCAAATAACGGCATAAAAGTAAACGGCACACCTCTCCATCTTCGTAAAGCGGCGCTTGACATTATCGGAACAGATAAGGTAGAAGGTGTTCGTGTGACCAGTATTGATGCGAAAGGTGACATTATTGTAGGATCAGAAGAAGTATATGAAGCAGATTTTGTTTGTATAGCAGGCGGCTTATATCCCCTGGCGGAGCTCGCCGCTATTGCAGGCTGTCCATTCCAGTACATCCCTGAACTTGGCGGACATGTGCCTCTCCATTCAGAGGCAATGGAAACCCCTCTTGCTGGATTATTTGTAGCTGGAAATATTACTGGAATTGAAAGCGGAAAAATTGCTATGGCACAAGGAACTGTGGCTGGGCTTTCAATTACTAAACATGCTTGTGCAAAATCAAATTCAGTCGACCAACAATTACAACAAGCAATTCAAAATGTTCACGCCGTCCGCCAGCAAGCTGTCATTCAGTTTAATCCAAACATTGCTGCTGGTAGACGGAAAATGAATGAAATTTGGCGTAATTTTTCTTCACATGATGTTAAACAAATTATATAGTTTATTGAAAATAAAGAGTGCCTAGCTTAGCTGGGCACCTTAATGAAAAGAACAGTATGTACTTCACGCTTCTTCTTACTCGTTATACATTTTTTGAGTAATGACTACTTGTATTACTCATACCTGGATTTTTAGATAAAAATAAGCCTATACCAAATAAAACTTTTACAGCACCATCAGCTACCGCAATATATATAAATGGTGTTTCTGCTTGAATAAAACCAAACAATGCAATGATTACTAATGGAATTGAAAGATATATCATGCTCTTCCCATGTACGAGTGCAAATGGAATAAAATGAATACCTGTCGCAAGTAAAGCTCCTAGCCAAATCATACGATAGTCGTACGTTTCAAAGTATCTCCCTGAAATTAAACCCATAAGTACAAATAAAAGAACAATAGATAAGTTCGACACTTTAGATTGAAATTTAGACATAGGGCCAAAAGAATATTTTTTCCTTACAGATTTGCTACCTAAAATAAATTTAAAACCGACAAAATAGCCGACCAAAAAAACTATAGGGTGAATAAAATATTTTCCGCCTACAACGGCTGCTGCAATGATAGTAATTCCTACCCATATTAACCATATACCACAAATGCGTTTATTAAAAAACTGTAATGCCTCTCCCTCCTCATACCCTAATTTCTTCGCTAGCTTTTGTAACACTTTCATCATTCCTTTTACAAGTTGTTGTATAATTCAAATCAATCTAATTATACAGCTATAACAGTGTCCCTACTAGTTTAATTTAACAAAATTATACAAACCACAGGTCATCCCCTAAATTCCCAATTTAACTCCATTACAACATGCACATACTAAAAAGAGCTGCTGAGATTACTCTCAGCAGCTCTTTTTTACTATTCATCCGAGTTATTAAAATTCGCTAGCGCGATAATACCTTCTTCAACATCTAATTCAAGCTGTAATCTTGCAGCGAATGGATTGACATTGTACTCTGTATCAAGCCATACGCGGAGTGCTTCAATTAAGTTTGCTTGAATTAAAATTTGCCTGCGACCATTAACTTCTACTTCAGCAGAAAAACCATAGTCATCATCATACATCAGCTCAACTAAAACTGCTTCTGGACCAACTTGTCGCTTTTCAGCAATGTATACACACAGTGCGTTTATAAGCTCTTGCTCGGAAATTTTTATCTTCTCCATGCTGCTTCTTCCGCCTGTTTCTTACGTTGGTTTTTGAAATATTTAAATGCTCGAACCGCTAACATTACGATACCAGCCATTACTAACATATTTACCATAAACGCTAATATAGAACCAAGTGCTCCCATATTTGAGAATAAGCTTCCCATCAATAGACCACCAAGACCACCTAGTAATAAACCTTTCATAAAGCTTCCTTTATTACTTTTTGGTGCTGTATTTGTCGCTTTTGTTTTTTTGTCTGGAGTTGTTTTTTGTGCATTTACATTAGAATCTTTTTTGTTTAAATCCACTTTTGACTTTTGTCCTGAACTTGGTGTATATGATTTTTGACCAGATTTGTAACTTTTCGCTGCTGCATGATCTACGAAAACAAAGCTGCTAGCCCCAAAAACAACCATAAATGCAGTCATTACTGTAACCAGTTTTTTTAACATAGTGTACCAATTCTCCTTTTACTATAGATATATGTGAAATCTATCTTTCTTTAAAGCAAGAATGATAGATTCATTTTAAAGCTAAATAAAAAGTTCTTATGAACCTATTATATGAACTTTTTCAAAAATAAGCAAGTGTTATTTGTTCGTGACAATTTCACAACAAAGGAAAAATTAAACAAAATAGAATTGACTTTACACAAAACAAAACATATTATATGGTCATAAGAACTTTTATAATTTTTGGAGGTGAAAAGATGGAAACATTTCATCTCACACGAAACGAAATGGCAACGCTCCTTCTTTCTCTAAGAGGATGGAATACAAAAAAGCCTCTTAGTATTTTACAAGAAGCTTGGGCAAAGTCTCATAAAAAAGATATTGAAAGCGGACAAAGTGTTACAGCTTTTATAACAACCGCACTCTCACCTATCTTTGAAAAACTGATAAAAATTGAAGACACAGATATTGGCTTTTCTTTAAATGAAATTGTTGCGCTTGGTAATCAAATTGAAAATACCAGTTTCTCTGTAACTGCTATGCAAAACTGGGTAAAACGAGATATAAAAGAAATGATTGGTTCTCCGCAAAAAGGAAAGAAATATTCGATTGAACAAGCGGCTTTACTATTCATCGTTGAAGATTTAAAAACAGCACTTGATTTTGAATCTATTCGTAAGTTGTTACGGCTCATTGTAAATGACCCGGCAGATCGTAGTGACGATTTAATTAATCCTGTCCATCTATACGTCGCTTATTCTTCTTTATTTGAAGAGGTGAATCAGGGAGATTGTTTACAACTAAACGCGACTCATACCATCCATACGATTGAAAATATTGTAAAAGAAAAAGCAGATAAAATCGCAAGTCAGTTTGATCAAGTCAATAACGAGCAACGCGAGGCTATTCGTAACGCCATTATTATCGCAACACTTTCTGTACATACCGCATATGTACAAATGTTAGCAAAGCGTTATGTCTCCGCAACACTATTTTTACAAAATTTAGATGTGAAGCCATAAAAAAGAGGAGCGCAATGCGCTTCTCTTTTTTTGAACTTTTGTATTATAAATCATACATATACTCTCTCCGCGGTAAATGAACTACTTTTTGCACATACTTTGCAGTCTATAGTATCAAAATAACGGTTTCTATTTATACAAATACGTGTCTCTCTTTATAGATCGCAAAATCTCCTTTTATCTCTCTTCTCCCCGAGAAAAAGATATAATTCCGCTATTTCAACCATTTTCAAAATAGCATCTAATATTACTTCATCAATTAAGCAAAGAAAATCTCCCACTGTTCATTCTTCTTATCTCTTTTAAAAGAAGCTTTGTAATATCAAGGCTATAAACTGAAATTTTTTCTTCTTTTATCTTCTGAAAAACAGCTCACTTACAAGATGAGAAAATTCTAATATACTTTTCATTCTATCTTCATTAAGCTTTCAGACCACTTTAATTTCTGCACTTTACTATAAGTACTACAAACACAAGGGAGATGATGAAGCTAAAATAAACTTTCAAATTTGTACGTTATGAGCGTTATGCGAATCTCATTTTTTCCAGTTATGAAAGAAACACAAATATATGGCAGGAGGTGAGAATATGAAGAAACAAAAAAAGAAGCGTACAAAATTCCGCTGGCTTATATGGATAAGTGTTATTTCTATCTCCTTGGCAATATTCCTAGGAACTCTTGGATTGCACATGGAAAGATGGCATCATGAAAAACGTGAGGCCTTTGCCGTGGAACATAGTGGACAAGCTTCTTACTCTAAAGACGAAAGACATCATATCAAACAAGAGAATTTCGAAAACGGGAAGCCTGTTCAACATTATGAAAAACATCATGAAAAGCATCATGAAGAAAAATTTGATGGGATTTTCCTTATCCTTTTCACAATTGAGTTAAGCTCCATTCTTTTAGGATGGTTTATTCTCAAAAAAGCAAAAGGCCAAATGATAAGAAAGTGGATTGGTATCCTTCTTATTATCATTGGTGTATTACCACTTCTTCCCCTTTTCGCTGTCGTGGTATTTCCAATTTGGCTGTATAAAAAAAGAAAACAAAACTCGCTACAATCTACAACTGACTATACAATGGACAGCTATTTAGTCCTATCAAATAATAAAGCGGATATTCTTGATCAATGGGAAAAACAAATTCGTAAGGAGGAGAAATAAAAATGAGTATTTTTAAAAGAATTAAAAACATTGTAATCGCTGATGTGCATGAAACTTTAAATAAACTAGAAAATCCGGTAAGTATGTTAAAACAATACATACGAGAAACGGAGCAACAAGTGGAAAAAGCACAACAAGCTTTATCTCAGCAGCTATTCTTAGAAAAAAAATATGAATCGCTTATTACAGAAACAGAGGCTGTTATTGCAAAAAGAGCTCGTCAGGCTGAGCTTGCGGTGTCCCGCAATGAAGATGATATGGCACAATTGGCACTTCAAGAAAAAATTGTGCATGAGAAAAAGCTAGAAATGTATCAAGAACAGTACAATGTAGTAAAACAACAAACTTCAATCTTATATGAACAAATTGATACACTACAAAAAGAATACCAAGAATTACAATATAAAGAACTCGTGCTTGTTTCTAGATTACATGTCGCACGTACAATGAAAGAAAACAATAAAGCCATTGCATATTTTCATACAGAAAATGCCGCAAAAGGTTTCGCAAGAGTAGAAAGTTATATTCAAAAAGTAGAAGCTGAGGCCTCTGCAAGTAACTACTTTAATCAAATAAAGCCTATTTCTTATACACACGATACGGAAATTGAGCTAAAAGAAGCAGTACAAAAAGAATTAGAAAAATTAAAAGTACAGAAGTAAAAACTATTCGCTCGTTTCATTTTTTGAGACGAGCGAAAAATTTTTTTACAATCATAAAATGAATCTTTTAAAATAGATAAAAAATAAACATTCAATATATAAAGAATAGGTGTTTTTTCAAAAATTCACCCCCATTCTTTTATAATTTCTCGTATACTTAACATGTAAGGAATATTTTTTCTCTTACTCCTAAAAAATCTCATATATAGAAGGTGCAACATGTTAGAAAGTTTTATTCATTCTGTATTACAATTTTTAGAAGGACTAGGTTACTGGGGCATTATGTTCGGGCTCATGATCGAGATTATCCCAAGTGAAATTGTTCTTGCTTATGCAGGATATTTAGTATCCACAGGAAGCATCTCATTTATAGGAGCTGTTGTATTTGGTACAATTGGTGGTGTTATTGCGCAAATCTTTATTTATTGGATTGGTCGATACGGTGGACGTCCTGTATTAGAGTGTTATGGTAAATACATTTTCATTCATAAAAAACAAATCGATGCTGCAGAAGCATGGTTTAATCGTTATGGAACTGGTGTTATTTTCACAGCACGTTTCATTCCTGTTGTTCGTCATGCCATTTCAATCCCTGCCGGAATTACAAAGATGTCATTTATACGATTCGTTAGCCTTACAGGACTTGCGATTATCCCATGGTCCATTATTTTTATCTATTTAGGTGAAAAACTAGGAGAAAATTGGGGTAATATCAATGATGTTGCTGGACCATATGTCAAATCATTTGCCATTGGTGGAATTATCCTTATTACTTTATACTTCGCTTTAAAAATATGGTTAAAGAAGCGAAAAAAACGTGCTTAAATTTAAAAATCATATATCTCAAATACTTTCGCTACAAGCTCATATTCAATTAAGAACTTGTAGCGTTTTTATTTTACATTGCTATTGAGATGAATTCGTATATTCATAATATGATAATTGACGTCCGTCATAATCCACATCTTTTATGTACTTAAATCCAACCTTTTCTAACACATTCTTCGATTTCTCATTCACAAGTTTAATTCTTGCGACTACTTTTTTAACTTTTAAATCCTGAAAAGCATATTGAATCGATGCATGGACAGCTTCTGTAGCATATCCATTTCCCCAACACTTCGGATCAAGAAGATACATAATTTCCACATCTTCTGTTCCATCCATATACCTTAAACCACAATGCCCTATCATTTCTCCCGTTATATGATTAAATAGGAACCATACACCAAAGCCATTCTTTTCCCAATGTGATATAAACTGTCCAACATATTGTTCAGCTTCTTTCCGTGACATGCCCCTAGATACTGCAAGCCATTTACCAACTTCATTGTTTTTCACTATTTCATAGAATTCATCAATATCTTCTATGCTCGGTTTTCTCATAAAAATTCTTTTCGTATGAACTATATTCCCTTTCACCTCTATAGACATATCATTTTCCCCTTTAGTCAAAATTTCATCTTACATCCTAGCAAATTATACCATATAATCCTTTTCTCTCTCTTTGTATCCACGACTATAAAATGATATATTTTTATACGCAAAAAACAGACTATCATACAAACAAAGTCTGTTTTTTCGTACCGTATTTTATTTTTGTATATCTGCCCATTTCAAACTTGTCGCTGGACCAAATTGGTGCACATATAGATCCTTCACATACGGCTTTTGTAAATATGATAATCCATGTTGGAACACCGGTGCAATCACCGCATCATCAAGCAGCATTTTTTCCGCCTCATGCATTGCCTTCCAGCGTGCCTGTTCATCGTTTCCTAGTTCCGTTTTCACCTTTTTAATTAAAGTATCATATTCTGGATTTGCATAACCTGTATTATTCACACCACTTTCTGAAACGAAAACTTCTAAGTATGTCATTGGATCTGGATAATCCGGCAACCAACGAGATAACGACATTTCATATTCTTTCTTTTTCTCTAATGCTAGTTTTTGCGAATGAGGTTGCAATTTTATTTTTATCGTTAATCCTGGCAGACTCTTCTCTAATTGTTCTTTAATATACTCTCCTACTTTTTTAAAGTTTTCTAAATCATAGTTTAACAGTTCTAATGTAACTTCATTTACTCCTGTCTCTTGTTTTGCTTTTTCCCAATATTCTTTCGCTTGTTTTACATTTGTTTTATTAAACTCCGCTCCAGTTTCTCTAAAGTCTTTCTTGTCTGGCCCTTTTAAAAATCCATTTGGCACATAGTAATTGGCAGGTACTGATCCATCATTTAAAAATGAAGTTGCAAGTCCCTTTTTATCAAACGCCATACTAAGCGCAAGGCGGGCATTTTTATTTTTAAGAATCGGTACATTTTCGTTAAAGCGGAAGAAATACATGACAGGATCTGTATATTGTTTTAATTCTTTATCGTTCTTGTATTTATCACCAAACTCTGTTGAAATCACAGCGCGGTCAATTTTATCTGTCTGATATAAATTTACAGCAGTAGAAATTTCTTTTACAATTTGATAATTTACTTCATCTAATTTCACTTCTTTTTTATCCCAATATTGATCGTTTTTCTTCATTGTAAAACTCGCTTCATGCTTCCATTCTGATAATGTAAATGGTCCATTGTATACAGTTTTATTTGCTTCTAAGCCATATTTATCCCCTTGTTCTTTTGCATATTTTTCATTAATTGGGTAAAAGGATGGTAAACAAAGTAATTTAGTGAAATATGGTACAGGATGTTCTAATTCCACAACAAATGTTTTATCATCTTGTGCTTTCACTCCTAATTCTTCTAGTCCCATTTGCTTCTTATTGATCTTCTCTGCATTTTTCACATCATACATAATATAAGCGTATTGGGAAGCTGTATCTGGGTTAATAAGTTGCTTCCAGGCATATACAAAATCATGAGCTGTCACTGGATCTCCATTAGACCATTTTGCGTCACGCAAATGAAATGTATATGTTTTCCCATCTGTACTAACCTCATGCTTTTGTGCAGCTCCAGCAATCACTTCATCATTTTTTGATAATCTGAACAGCCCCTCCATCACATTATTTAACACGTTAAACGAAACAGCATCTGTTACTTTTACTGAATTTAATGACGGAATTTCACCAGTTTCTGTTAACTGTAATACTTTCTTCTCTTCTTTCGGTTTTGTAGTTGTTTTTTCTTTTCCACAACCAACTAAAAAGGAAGAAACAAGTAGAGTACTAACCAATGAAAAACGAATGACCTTTTTCATTTAAAAACCCCCTATCTTTTCAATTAAGGCAAATAGCGACGAGCGCCAGCATATTCTTCTATATATCCCGGCGTGTCTACTGGAATGATCTCAACAGCTCTTTCTGCTTTTGGAGAATGAATCATTTTCCCATCCCCAATATACATACCTACGTGATGAACACTTCCTTTCCCCTGATTATGAGCAAAGAAAATTAAATCACCTTTTTGTAAGTTTTCTTTATCAACCGCAATACCAGCTTTTGATTGTGGACCTGAATCACGAGGGATTGTAATACCATGTGATTTATAAATTGTATGTGTAAATCCAGAACAATCGAATCCAAAACCACTTGTGCCAGCCCATATATATGCTAATCCTAAAAATTGCTTTCCAGTGTTCACTAAGTCATCACCTGTTGGAACTGGTATTTCATTTTGCGCAGCATAAACAGTACCATCTTTTTTCCGCAACCATGCCTTTTGGCCATTTGGTAGTAATACACGATACGAAATCGCATCTTCACTTAGAAGTGGTAAGCGTGTATTATAGCTCACTTCTAAAGACTTATTTTGATCAGAAGGATTTATATATAAAATAGCTGTTGGTTTTGTAATCAACACGAATGGTTGATTCTTTTTATCGGCAAATTCTTGCGTGTACGTTAATTGTTTTGCAGGCATCCATCCAGGATACCCCTCATCATTTCTCGGCGTCGGTTGCCCATGCACCACTACTTTCACCCATTCACCTTGTTCCTCAACAACCGTTACTTCTTGACCTAGTAAAGCTTGCGTTTCTAGTTTATTTGTATTTGTTAACCAAAGTTTTTCATCAAGCGTCATTGATTTGGTCCATTTCCATAGATCAACAGGGTTTGTTGCACTTGGTGCATCAATTGGACGAAGTAAATTTGGTCCAGTCCACAGCGTTGCAGCCGCAACGTCTATAAATGCTATATTCTCTTTTTTCTCTTCGGCATTTACTACTGATAAAGATGAAAAAATGAATAGTGTCGTTAAAAATACAGCCCCCATTTTTTTCATAAGCACCCTCCTTAAAAGATAGTTTGCTAAATGAATACATTCATTAAAAATAGTAAGCCCTCTAAGATTTTATATTCATTGCATGATGCAGGGTTACCTTTGATCCGCTATAAGTAATTCCACTTGGTTCTTCCATTAACCATAATGGAGCATCAAGATCAAAATAGTGAATGTTCGGATGGGCAGCGGCTAAATGAGCGATAGCTGTAACGGAAAGCGATGACTCCATCATGCTGCCAACCATACATTTCACACCAGCAGCTTGAGCAATATCAGCAATTTTCCACGCTTCTCGTATGCCACCGCATTTCATTAATTTAATATTTAATAAATCAGCATACTGACCTTGAACGAGCTTTAATGCATCCTGCGATGAAAACACACTTTCATCCGCCATAATTGGTGTCTGTACATGATCTTTTACATACTTTAATCCCTCCCAATCTTTCGCATGAACGGGTTGCTCTACAAATTCAATATTTAAATTTCTATTCTCCATTTCTCGAATAATCGCAACAGCTTCTTTTGGTCCCCATCCTTGATTAGCATCTAATCGTAACGTAGTATCCTTTGGAACAATATTTCTAATTGCCTCAATCCGCTCTAAATCTAAATTTGTAGATTTACCAACTTTTATTTTCAATATGCGAAACCCTTTTTTCACGTGATTTTTTGCTTCTTTTGCCATTAATAAAGGCTCGTCAACACTTACTGTAATGTCTGTTTGAATCTCTTTCTTTCCGCCTAATAACGCATACAATGGTATGTGATAAAACTGACAATACACATCATATAAGGCCATATCTACCGCTGCCTTCGCACTCGTATTCCCTACACAACTCGTTTGAATGTGTAACAACAATGTCTGAAGTTGCAGTATGTCTTTCCCGATTAATACAGAACGAATTGGTCCCAAAATTGCTTCTTCAATCCCACCAGCAAAGTCTCCTGTAATAACTGGAGTCGCAGTCGCGGCTCCTTTTCCTACAATACCTTCATCTGTATGGATAAAAACATCAATACTTTCAATGTCAGTTACAGTGCGCAGCGCCGTTTTAAACGGTGTATGGAGTTTAATATAACGACGCTTCACTATTAAATCGGTAATTTTCATTTCATTCATCCTTTCTCTGTCCAATAAAAAAATCCAGCCATAAGAATGAATCTTACGGCTGGATTTTGTCTATGAATGTGTAGACAAAGCAGCGATTTGATTATATTTTTTTTGCGCATCTTTTAATGCTACAAGCAATGCTTTTTGAGATGATCCAAAATAACGATTTTTAATTTCTGCTACTAATTGCGGATCATTTATATTTTTATGTAGAAATAAATGCTTTACGAATTGAGCTGTTAATGAAATGGTCGCTGAACAATCCGCATCCATAATTTTCCCTGTATCCTTTTCAATAACGAATGCTACAAAATAACTTTTAAATTTTTCTGTAATTGGATTATTTTGAGGTGCTTTCGCATCCCCTACGATATAAATCGTATTAGAAGCGTACACATATATCTTCCTTTCTTATACGAGGATAACGGTTTTCTTAACAGCCGTATGAGCTGAGGACTCATCGTTTATTAAAAAATGTATCCGCTTACTGTAAGTATATATAATTAACAGAATTTTAACAATATTTATTTTGATATATATTCCATAACTAAATAACCAATCTCTGAAAATATATAATCCGCATGACTTGCACACCCTGCACTTGAACTTCATGCAGCTATATACACAATTTCATGATTGATTTTTAACCTTGCTGCATCATGTATAATAATAAAGCGATGCCGCTTTCACCAGTCTTTAAAAGAGATGAAATATGTATTAATTCGTATAGATTCAGTGCTTCAAACTTCACTTTTTCTATAACACATGAAAGAATCACTAACTTGATAAAAATAGCTGATGGATGCAAAAATCGCTCATTGTAACGATATGTAATTGCCCCTTGTATCATGACACTTACATTCCCGTTGATACTTTTCATTCATTTTTCTATCCCATATATAAAGTCTGCTTTTTTCAGATAGCTCCCTTAAAAAAATTATATTACCTACAAACGTTCAGTTATGATATGCCTGTTTTCGAAAAACATTTGGTCCAAAAAAGCAGTTAGCTATTCGCTAACTGCTTTCATTTCAACATTTCATATCTATTTAGGTAGGACAAATATAGTTTCATTCGGCTTAGAAAATTGATACTCTTTCCTCGCAAGCTTTAAAATTTCTTCTTCATTGTCCGTTAAATTTTCAACTTCACTCTTTAAATACCGTGAATCTTTTCGTAATGATAGCAATTGCTTTTGCTGATTTTTAATCGTATCTCGCTTTGTTTGAATTATTTCTTCTTGTTTAGTAAGGATATAGTGAACATAAAAAGTTGCCGAAAAAATAAAAATAAAAGCTAAAATACACCGCCTTATTTTCTTCTTATTTATAACTCGATATTCATTAGGCTGCGATTGATGTTGCGGCATATTAGGAACATTTACTTTCTTGAGTTTCCCCATGTTTTAAATCCCCCTAACCCATTTTATCTCACTGCCTCTCCTATGGCTCTTACTAACTTAAATTCTCTTTTTCTAAAGTAGGCTCCTCTATAAAAAAATCTCATAAATTAACCAATTAGAGATAGCTTTCGACGACATCTCTACATTTCAGATTAAAATTTTATTTTTTGTGCTGTAAAATCGTACTTTATGCTGTTCCCTCCTCTAAATGTCCAATCACGCCTAGTACAATCTTCTCCACACATTACTCCTCCAATTGAATAGTTTAGTATAAATTGCTTATAAGGGAGGGAAATATATGCATTATCGCACATTAGGAAAAACAGGTATAACCGTTTCTGAAATTGGATTTGGCGCCTGGGCAATTGGCGGTGACGAATGGGGACCTGTAAATGATGAACATTCTATTACTGCAATGAGAAAGGCATTAGAATGCGGAGTGAATTTTATTGATACCGCTGATGTATATGGTTTAGGGCATAGTGAAAAATTAGTCGCACAAGCAATAAAAGAGCATCGAAATGATATTATCCTTTCTACAAAGGGCGGATTAATTGGTCATCACTATGATCCCGATGGAAAACCTGTCTATGATACAGCCGAAAAAGTAATCGCAGTCTTTGAAACTAGCTTACTTCGCCTGCAAACAGATTATATCGATGTTTACTTTTGTCATATTTGGTGGGACAAAAAAGAAGAAACAGAAGCGTTCCTTCGCGCATTTGAAATATTAAAACGAGATGGAAAAGCAAGAGCTGTCGGTGTTTCTACACATGATTTACAATATATAAAAAACTTTAATAGAAACGATGAAATTGATGTTGTACAGCTCGACTATAATATACTAAATCGAAAGCCAGAAGAAGATATATTACCTTATTTACAAGAAAAAAATTTAGGAGCTGTCATACGTGGTCCATTAAAAATGGGAATATTAACAGGGAAGTTCACAAAGCAAACAACATTCCCTGATGGTGATTTACGTCAAGAATGGCCAAGAGAAATATGGTTTCAGGAGGATTTACAAAAGGTAGAGAAACTAAGATTCCTTTCTAGCGAAAACCGCAGTCTAGGGCAACTCGCACTTCGCTATGTGCTCTCACATCCAGCAGTATCTGTTGCAATTCCTGGTGCCAAAACAGAAATACAAGCGAAAGAAAATGCAGCCGCCTCTATTCGCCCGCTCCTATCGGATGAAGAATTAACATATATAACAAAACTTTAAAACAAAACCAGCAGTTGTAAAAACCCACTGCTGGTTTTGTTCGATTCTTTTTTAAATAAAGAAGTTTACATAAAAATATTATTTTAATAACATTCATCCACTATCGATAATTCATTTTCTAAATAAAAAAACGGTTCACTTTTAACAAGTTAGTTATTTTTAGAATTCATTTTTATAATTATTTATTTTCTTATTTTTTCTGATTTAAATAGATTTTTTTCTAAAACGCTACTAAATATACTATACCTTGGTGAACCATCATCCCTAAATGTGATAGCTTATTTTTTCAATACTAAAAACACCACTTCTAGATATACTTTTTTACATACGTAAAGATAAAATAATTTTCTCCTTACATATGTAAAAAGCATTTAAATTGTACTCATTTATAGCTACTCTTCCTATTACATTAACCTATAACAATTTTGTTTTCTTCCTTTTCCTGTATCTTTTAATACATATGATTTTATTACAAGTGCTGTCAATGAATCCGTTAATGTTTTGTAAGATAAATTCGATAGTGCTAGTAAATCATTTGTATATAACATCCTATGTTTTTCTAATAATAACAATACCAATCGTTCCGATGGCTTTAATGTTTCATCACTCTCTAGTATAAAATCCACATTTTTCATATACTAATTATTACTCCTTATATAAAAAAATAGTTTCAATTGATTATTTAATATAAAAATACTATACAATAAGATTAAAAATATACGGAAATAATATTAATCTTATATGCTATTATACTATAACATACAGAAAAGCATTTCCCTAATTGGAAATGCTTTTCTACTTTTCATCTTTCTTATATTGATATGGCTTCTATAGTCTCGCGTTTATATACCTGTACTATACTTGAAATCACTATTGTTACATTCTTTAAAATGTCTTCTCATAATTGTGCAAATGCTAATTCACCTCGATGTAATTGAAATAGCCCCAAAAATGTTCCTTTATCCCCCGCTGCTTTTCGATTACATTTTTTTCATGATCAGCAATTGTGAGTGGAATCCAGTCTGGTATACCATTAGGATTTGAGGGTATAGTAAATATGAGGTGTTGTCCCATGTTAAAAAAAATAGGATTTGTTTTTCTGCTCTCATTCTTATTATCAACAAATGTTTTTGCAGAAACAAATAAACAAATTGAAGTGTTTGATTGTCAAAAGGAAATGGTTATTCAAAAGCAATCTCCAAATGCAGAAATTCAAAAAGAAGCGATACAATATGCAAAATCAATTACTGGAGCATTTAAAAATATAAACGTTGTCCCTAAAACTGGACATATGGTAAAAATCCCTTTGTCTAAACCTGTGAGCATTACAAATCAATGGATACATACAACTATAGATGAAGTTCTTGTACTTCTTCCACTTAACGAAAAACCCTATATTATGATTTATGATGATGAAAACAATCCACATTTTTATTATGTACAAGGTCATCCTGAACATTTATTAAAACATTTGAAAGTTAAGTAATTACACAAAGAAAGATCCCATAGAGTATCATCTGTGGGATCTTTTTCTAAGTAACTTTAAATCAGAATCTTCGAACGTTATTTTCATTTAAAAATTGTGTAATCTGCCTTTTGTGGTGATTATCATGATCTACAAATTCTTTAATAATATATAAAAGTGAATAAGACATTCCTGTGTGAGGACAATGGGATACTCCATTAGCAGTTAAATGTTCATTTAACTTGTCAGCCGGCATCACACTAAGCTCTTTTACAAGTAGTTCCCTTTTATCTTTTGCTTCTTCAAGAAGCTTTATTGGGGATATACCTGATTTCGCATAATCAGATGCTATTTTATTATAAATATCAAAATCAGGAAACTCCATACCCTTTCCCTCCCTCACCAATGGAAGTATTTTAGATAACAGATATTTATCCCAGTTCATAATATGAGATATTATCTCAGCAACAGTCCATTTACCTTCAGATATTGGTGTAGTCCAAAATTCTTCTTCCATATCTTTTAATGTACTTAACCAAGATGAATACTCTTTGAAATTATTAATAATTTTATTTTCCCCCATCAATTCAATGCCCCATTTCAATAATAGATTTAGATAATTATACCATAAATTCAAATAAAACAAGAACAAAAGTTCGGTTTAGTCCATAAAAAAAGCTTCCACTAATAAAAGTAACAGGTTCGTTTTAAGAGTACAAAAACAAAATTAGATTATCAATTTTAGGTTCAAATTACATACGATTTGAACCTTTTATTAAGGATGTAATTTATTTATAAAACAATTGGTAATTTATGCTATAATATTACAAAAGTTTTGGAGGGGAAAATGATGAAAGGAAATAAAAAGGAGATACAAACAAACGACAAAGCGATTCGTTATACACATATAGAGAAGGGTTCCAAAACGATTTGCTTTATGTTTTCGGGTTCAGGTTACAATTACGATAAACCCTTGTTTTATTATTCGACGATGGTAATGCTCCAAAACAAAATCGATATTGTCCATATCCATTACTCCTATGATGAGCAAACAATGAAAAAAACGATTGAAGAACTAACCAAAATAATGATGGATGATATTAATCCTGTGATTTTAGATGTTTTAAAAAATGGGCAATACAACAATTTGATTTTTTTAGGAAAATCACTCGGAACAATTCCAATTGCGAATGACTTAATGAAGAGAGATGAGTTCTTAAAGTCAAAAATGATTTTACTCACCCCTCTGATAAAGTTTGATTCGATTTTTGACTCAATCTTGAATAGTCATCATCAAGGGCTTTTAGTTATCGGGGATAAAGACCCTCATTACAATTCAAATCAAATTGACCAATTAAGTAAATTAAATTTTAAAATTGATGTTATCCAAAATGCAAACCATTCCTTAGATGTTGAAGAATTTGAAACAACAAATTCAATTTTAGCTTTATCAAGGGTAATGGAAAAACTCCAAGAAACCGTTAGGACAAATTAGTAATAAACTAATATGATCAAAAGTTCACCAATTTGGGTGCTAATTTAATTACTAAAATAAATGCAAAAGAGGTGCTAAGTGCACCTCTTTTTAAATGGTTATTTTTACCGAACCCGTTATAATAAAAAAAGCCCTTCTTTTAAAGCACATCAAACTATTATTTCATCTGTCATATTCTTAATCATTTGCATGATAACTTCTGAAGAGTGATTCGCTGCAATTTCAGCAAAATTTTCATACGAAATAGTAGCTTTATCATCCGCACTATCAGAAATGCATCTAATTACAAGAAATGGTATATCATTCATAAAGGCAACATGTCCAATTGCAGACCCTTCCATTTCAGTGCAGTGAGGTGCATATTCATTAAGTAACCTCTCTTTTTGTTTTGTATCTTCAACAAAGCACTCTCCACTTACAATTCTTCCTTCATGTACATTTATGTCTAAATCACTAGCATGATATGCTTTTCGTGCAAGTTCTCTCAATTCCTCATTTGCAATAAATGTTTCTTGGAATGGAAACAAGTTCTTCATTTGATTTTTATCTACATCATGATGTGTAACGTTCGTCGAAATGACCAGGTCACCGACTTTAATGTCAGGATGTAAACCTCCCGCAACACCTGTGTTAATTATACAATCCACTTCAAATTTATCTATTAAAATTTGTGCACACGAAGCTGCATTGACTTTCCCGATCCCACAGCGAGTGACAATAATTTCTTTACCTTTAAAAATTCCTTTATAAAAAGGCATTTTTGCAATTGTATATTCCTCATGAATATGTAGTTTTTCTAAAAGCAGATCTATTTCGATTTGCATAGCGCCGATAATACCAATTCTATTCATATAACTAATTCCCCTCTCCCTGTTATATATGAGCAAACATATTATGTAGTTCTTGATAATTTTCAGCTATCCATATCATTTCCTCTGCAAAACGTGTAGGTGGTATACTATGCCTATCCATATTTGCATGAATCCACCACTTACTTTCCATATACCATAGCATTTGAATTGCTCGAACAATCCCACCAGTTGGAAAGTTTAATTCCGTGCGATATCCATTTAAAAAGAAAGATGCGGATTAGATAACTTGTATCTATCCCTATTGTATTGTTTTAATAAATAGCTCCATTAATTAATAGTGTTGCTTCTTCGTCATTTAAACCACCTATTAGTACAACAAGAAAGACGAGAGATTAAGTATTCAACCTATATTGACGAAACAAAAAATTAGAGTCACAGTCTTCGTTTATCTGAATTTTCGCACATTAATTAGATGGTGGTAAATTCTCGAACGGTTGTTATAAAAGATTCCTTCTCTTCAACAAAAGGAAAATGATTACTTTTCTCAAAAATTACCAATTTAGAATCTGGAATCAATGTATGCATTTCTTTTGAGTACAAAACAGGGCATTGAACATCATATTGACCACAAAGAATAAGAGTAGGAAAATTAATATGTTTTAAGGTCTTTGTTATAAGCCCTCATTCTTTTTCTAATAATTTTACTAAAGGGTCGTTCACTGAAATACTCATTATACTTTTCTGGTTTATAGAGAGACAGTTCAATCAACTTCTTATTAGCTATTCTTTTCTTTGTTTTCGAAACAAAGGGTAACATCAATGATAGAAATATCTTGGATACCTCCTTACGATGTTGACCAGTTTTAAAATTATATATACAACTTTCTGAATTCAAAAACTCTTTAGATGCGGAAGTATCACATAATATAAGCGAATCCAAAACCTGAGGTTTACTGGTAGAATATGTTAACCCTAAAAATCCACCCGCAGAATGTCCAGCAAAAGACCATTTTGAGTATCCTAACTCAGTTCGTATGCTTTCGAGGTCTTTAACTGTCTCATTCATTGTCAGTTCATTTGAGTTTCGAGCCTTTGATGAATTTCCAGCCTGTTTTAAATTGACTAAGATAACCTTGTAAAAGGATGATAGACAATTTGCAAAAACTGAACCTCTAATGGAGAATTCTTGATATAGGTGTGTTATACACAAAGGTTTTCCATTACCACTAATAAAGATTTCAAAGGAACCTCTTTCTGTATTTATTATTTTCTGTTCATAATTTACCAATCCATTCACCTACTTTACACTATTTCCAATAAATCAAATCCCCTGTCCCATCTGGGCTTTACGTTACCATATATAACTATATCTTTTCACTAAATTATTACTGAATCTTATTAAACTACCCCTTCGTTGAATAATGAAAGTCTAATATTGATACGTTCTTAATGAGTAATATGTTTCATTAATTGGAAATAAGCAACTTTCTACTATCATTCATACATTTAATGAGATCTACCATTTATCAGGCTTGTGAGTGCGATATAAAAGTTTTTCCGCAGTCTTTACAACGGTATCGTTGGCGTTCAATTTTTTTAAGACCAAGTTTTACCTTATACTTACCGCAACGTAAGACTTGTTTAAAACCACAATAACTGCAGCCTTTTCAGAGGAAATTGCCTCCATAGTATTTCATACCCCTTTATACCTTGATTTCATCAATTTTCATTTGAAAATTAACTTGTTATCTTTCTAACCCTCTCTGCCATAACTGATATTAAAAATTTCGGAAGTACAAGTTGCCTTCTTATTCTTTTAGGTTGTGTTATTAATCTATATAACCATTCTGTCCCAGTATCCCTCATGATCTTCGGGGCCCTTTTTACTGTACCAGAGAAAATATCAATCATTCCCCCTATGCCAATAGATAAAGGTACGTTTAGCTTTTGAAGATTTTCATAAATGAACATTTCCTGTTTAGGTGATCCTAACCCCACTAATAGTAAGTGTGGTTGAAATTGTTGAATTTGATCTTTAACTTCTTCTATCTCCTCATTATTTACAAATCCATGCTGTCCTTTGAAAATAGCATGTGGGAAACGTGTTTTTAACTTTTCTAACGCTTTCTCATTACTTTCTGGTGCAGCACCAAAAAGAAACACACGGTATCCCTCTTGATTACAATACTCTATTAAATCATGAGCTAAATCTGCACCTGTAACACGTTCTTTCAATCTTCCGTTCAAAATTTTAGAACCAAGTATAACACCTATTCCATCAGCCGTTATTACATCAGCGGATAATAAAATATTTTTGAAACGTATAGATTCAGCTGAAGTCTGGTTAGCGCTCATTACAATTTCAGGATTCGCCGTAACGATAAACTTTGGTTTATTTCTCTTTTCAGTTAACCAATCTTTTAATAAGCTGCTTACTTTGATATATTCTAAGCTGCAAAATGGTATACCCTTTATGTACTGTTGCTCCATTTCTTGCATACACTTCCTCTATGTGTTCTTTTATATAAAGTGAAACTTCTATCACCAATCTGGCTTTTACGAGATAAATGACTTAAACTTCCTCTTTCACAAGTTGTAAATACTCATCAACATCCTTATTTATTTGAAACAATGCCATTCTTCCAAAACTCATTGTCAGCAAGTTCAATATGAAAGTATTGTTTCATCAACTCTTCGACTGAATGCTTTCCAGTCTCAGACAAGAATTTGTATAATTTTTGAACGAGCTTCCTTTATATGTTTCTATTAATTACTTAATGATTTCTATTTCTGTAGAAAACATAGGATCGTTTGCTTTAAGATATAGTCTTTTCAAGTTCCACCGAGTTGGATGATTGATGATTTGGTCCATTTTATATCCTCCTGTTTTTACAGATAGTTACAATAATACATTTATTAGCTAATTATATATGAATCGAAATAGTTTTCATATCTTTAAATATTTAAAATTTTAAGTGGATGATCTACCAATAATCTTACAAACTTCTCCTCCCAATTATTGTAGAATAAACATGAAAAAAGGATTGATCCAAAAGATCAATCCTTTACTCTACTTCATTTAAGAAGAACAATGCTAAAACGCCCGGTCCTGTATGTGCACCAATTGCTGATCCAATTGTATTTATAATAAACACTTCACATCCAAATCTTTCAGTGATTAATGCTTTTAATGCATTCGCAGTTTCTAAATCATCACCGTGTGTAATGCCAATTGTTTGACCTTTAAGTTCTTTTCCTCGCTCTTCCATTATATCGACAATTCGGCCTAGAACTTTCTTTCTACCTCTTATTTTTTCAAGTGGTACAAGCTGGCCTTCATCAACATTTAAAATCGGCTTAATATTTAATAAGCCACCAATAAACCCAGCTACCTTACTTAAACGCCCACCTCTTACTAAATATTGCAAGTCAACTACAGTAAAGATATGCTCCATATGTTTTGTTAGAAAAGCAATACGGTTCAAGATTTCTTCTTTTGATGCACCATCTTTAGCCATTTTTGCTGCTTCTAGTACAACAAAACCTTGACCAAGTGAAGCACATTTCGTATTAATAATTTCTAAATCGAAATCTGCATATGTTTCTTGTACTTCTTCTTTAATAACAACTGAAGATTGATATGTACCAGAAAGTTCAGATGAGAAAGCTAAATATATACAAGGTGTACCTTGCTTTGCATATGTAATGAATTTTTCTTGGAATGTTTCTAATGACGGCAGCGATGTTTTATACACTTCGCCTTCTCTCATCTTTTGCAATAATTGAACCGATTCTAATGTTACCCCATCTAAATACTCTGTTTCTGCCTCATCATATACACGAAGTGGAATTAAATCTATATCATAAGCTTGCAGCAATTCTTTCGGTAAGTCAGCCGCACTATCCGTAATGATTTTAACGCTCATTTTTAAACCTCTATTCTGTTATAAGTATACTAAAATAAGAACATTTACCTTTAAATTATATACGTAAAACAAGAATGAAGAAAGAGAAAGTATTCTATATTCTATGCTCGAAATGTTCAGAAATTCATTTCAACTCAACAATTATTTTTATAAATTCCCCGCAATTCAAACTAAAACCCTTAATTTTCATTACAATTCACATTCTTCTATATATAATATAGAAGATCAGAGTTTTACAAGGGGGCTAATGTTATGGGAACTCAATTTGCTACATTAGAAGATTTAGACTGGATTAATACTCAGTATCAATCAGTCGGGTTTGTTCCAAGTAATTTAAAACAAGACAAAGTCGCAATTATTACATACAACGGAGAACAAGCTGGATTAGGACGTTTAGTTTATATTGATGAACAAACAATTGAAATGGGTGGTATTTACATACTTCCAAAATATAGGGGGTATAAATTGGCGGGAGAACTAGTTTCTTTTTTAGTCCAAACTGCAAAGCAATTACAGGTACCACATGTTTATTGTATCCCTTTTGAAGAACTTGAAGCTTTTTATAAAAAATATGGCTTTAAAGAAGTTCATGCTGCGCATGAAACTGTTCACCCAAATATTTTAAATAAATACAATTGGTGTTTACAGGAATACGATAAGAATGTTTTATTATTTAAATTGTAATTACTTTCAAAGTCTTACTTCATTCTATACAAATTGCTTTTCCACAAACAAAGGCAGTATGCACAAATTGTACATGCTGCCTTTCAATCTGTAAAATGAGATTCCTTTATATCCCGCACTATGTTTCATCAAATACATACACACGTAAAAATGTATTGAATTTCAAGTTTTTATTAGCAGTGAACTTAATAGTCGCTGTATTTCCCTTTTCATCATATGCCGTTACTTTGTATTCGTAACGCTTCCATTCAACATATTTCGAGAGAAAAGCATAAAAAATATATCAAATTCTCCAAAAATCCACATAACAATTTCATCTTTCCATTAAAAAACGTTATAATAAATTGTAGCCTCTACGATTACGTTATAAAGGAGATTGAAACAATGGCTAAAATTAAAGTGTATCAAGCAAAAGAAGAAAGTATGGAAGCAGTAAAAAACATCATTGATGTTGAAGAACAAAACCCAACTGCTGATAATTTACAAAATCTATATGCATGTGTATTAGATACTGAGGATATGGCTTTGCCTGAATCATACATAGAAGAAGATATCTTAATTGATTCTATCGAAGTAATGGTTAACGCTTCTCAAAATAAATTAAGAGACCTAGGTACATACGATGTAATTGAAGTTCAAAATAAAGGCAAAAAAACACAAATTTTATTATTAGCAGACGAAGAATACGAAATTATCGAAGGTTAATTCGTATCGGTACATATGAAAAAGCTCCTTTTTAAATTTGAAAGGAGCTTTTTCTTTTATGCTTTTGATGTTTCAGCCTTTATCTTGTCTTGTTCTGTCTTATATACCATTCGTTCATTTTCCATAAACGTATAAACAATGGAACTATATTTTTCTCGACATCTAAATTCCTGCTATGCAGAATAAGAAGTAACCTACACTCGTTTGCTCCTTCTGTTTTTACTTCGCATG
>NZ_NVPR01000060.1 GCF_002551815.1 Bacillus sp. AFS098217 | reverse complement strand
TAACCGCATCTATGCAAGGCTGGATGCTCTCATCCATCCAAAAAAGAGAGGTTTTCACTTTGATAAATAAAGTGAAATTCCTTCACATCTCTTGCATAGTTTGATATTGTAAGAATGTGCGTATCTAACAGGTACTGAAAAGGGTCAGTGTGAATAAAAACGCTAGCCTGCTAAAGGAGGAAAAATAAAATGACAAAAAACATTCATGATGTTGCATATGAACTACAAAAAGCAATTGCAGAACATACAGATTTCCAAGCGTTAAAAGCAAGCTATGCGGAAGTGCAAGCGGATGCGGCTTCAAAACAATTATTTGATCAATTCCGTACAATGCAACTTGGCTTACAACAAAAGATGATGCAAGGCCAAGAAATTACAGAAGAAGATAACAAAAAAGCACAAGAAGTAGTAATGCTTATTCAACAAAATCCAAAAATCACAAAGTTAATGGAAGCAGAACAACGCTTAAACGTTGTAATTGGCGATGTGAACAAAATTATTATGAAGCCACTTGAAGAATTATATAGTACATATACACAAGCTTAATGAGAAAGGCGTTTCCTGAATATGAGGGAAGCGTCTTTTTTTATCGAGAAATAATTTGAAGAATGATAGTGAAAAAGAAGCCAATTCGGCTTCTTTTTACTTAGAAACAAAGTGGTGTTTTTGAAAATAAAAACGCCAAGGATAATGAACAGCTTCTTCGGCATAATCGATATTGATGCGGGGCCCTTTTGCAATTTCATATTGTGAAGAGAGATGTTCTGCTTCTGGAACTAATTCGATATATAATTCGTTACTTTGTAATGATAATCCCCGTTCTTCTAAAGTGATGCCAAGGGCACGGCATAGTTTTCCTGGTCCATTGGTTAAATTTTTATATTGTGCTTTTGTAATGTCGACTTTATCATAACGTGCGATTTTCATTTCTTCGATCCCATCGGCGGGCTCTAATGCACGGATGAGAACTCCTTGGGGAATACCAATTGGAGCAGTAATGACATTAAAACAATGATACATGCCGTAAATGAGATAGACATAAGCATGCCCTGGTGCGCCAAACATAACTTCAGTCCGATCTGTGCGCCTTCCTCCATAACTATGTGCAGCTTTATCATCTGGTCCTTTATACGCTTCTACTTCTACAATGAACCCGCTGCGTTTTATCCCGTCGACTATATGTACAAGTTTATGACCAAGTAAATTTTTCGCAACTTCTAATGTATCGCCTTCATAAAAAGAAGGAGGTGCTTTCATATTGGTAGCTCCTTTACTGATGATATATATATATTAAACCAAATTTACAGCGGCGATTCGAACTCGTTCTATTTAACAAATGTATTTCATAAATTATGGATAGAGTAAAGCAGCTAAGAGGAGGAATGCGACATGATTTATCGCTTATTGGCTCTTAATATAGATGGAACGCTTTTGCAGAATAATGGGAGAATACCAAAAGGAACAAGAGAAGCTATTGATTTTGTAAAACGAAAAGATGTATATGTGACACTGTTTACGAATCGTAATTTTCAATCTGCTCATAAAATAGCAAAATCATTGAAACTAGATTCTCTATTAGTTACGCACAGCGGTGCCTTTATTTCAGCATCATTAGATAAACCGCTTGTCCAAAAGCGATTATCAGAAGAAAAAACATTTAATATTGTGCAAGTGCTAGAACATTTTGAATGTAATATTCGTATTTCCCACGAACGTTTCTCTATCGGCAACCGTGAACGAAATACACCAAACTTAATTGCGCGTACCGTATTAACAAGTACGGATCCACTATTTTATCCTGTTCAGTTTGTTGATTCATTAGGGGATATATTACGTGATCAACCTGTTGCAGCGCCAAAAATTGATATTGTCTTTCAGAGTAGAGGCGAAAAAGAACGTGCGCTTAAAACTTTGCAGAAAGCATTTACGGACATAGAATATATAGAATGTGATACGAGAAGAATAGAAATCCTTCCACTGCATGTATCCAAATTACGCGGGTTACAGTTGTTAGGAGAACACCTCGGAATACATTTGAATGAAATGGTAGCGATTGGAGATAGTTTAGATGATCTAGAGGTGATTGAAAATGTTGGATTAGGGGTGGCAATGGGAAATGCGCCGCTGCCATTAAAACAAGCAGCAGACTGGATTACACGCTCCAATAGTGAAAACGGAGTACAATATATGATTAAAGAACATTTTCGTAAACAATTTCCACTTCCATTTTTAAAAAATCATAAGCAGGCGCCTAAATGGTAACAAGACAAATACGAAATGTGGCTTAGTAGCTATGTTTCGTATTTTTTTATTTTTCAACATATAAGTTGCTGCTATGTAGAACAAAGCATGACCTGCACTCGCATTCTCCCTTTGTTTTAACCATGGCATGTGGCAGAAACAGGCCATGACCGCTTCTACGCAAGGCCAGATGCTCTCGCCCGCCTAAAAGAAAGTGTTTTTATGCCGGTTTTTCAAAATGCATTGATATATAAATCCATTTTCATTTTTCGCCATCTAACTCCCTGCGATGCAGAGTAAAAAGTAACCTAGACTCGTTTGCTCATTCTGTTTTAACCATGGCATGTGGCAGAAACAGGCCATGACCGCTTCTACGCAAGGCCAGATGCTCTCTCCCACCTAAAAGAAAGAGGTTTTTATATCCGTTTTTTACTTAGAAGCTTTATAATTTTTTTTCAGGAAAATGAGGTAAAACCTTCTGTATTGACCTGTAGTCACCCTTCAAGTAAACTAAAGAGAGTTTACAAATGAAAAGGTGATAATTGTTGTTAATTTCAATTAAAACATTACAAGATGATCGTTTTTTACGTCCGCTGCAAAATATTAGCGGCTTATTTTTTGA
The DNA here is from genome assembly GCF_002551815.1 of Bacillus sp. AFS098217. Lineage (GTDB taxonomy): Bacteria > Bacillota > Bacilli > Bacillales > Bacillaceae_G > Bacillus_A. Next base: position 57,078 of record NZ_NVPR01000060.1, on the reverse strand, counting down.
AGAAAGTACAATCGGATTTGAGAAAGAAGAAGCAAACCTTATTGTTGATATACAGATAGAAGGAAATGTGACAGCGTCAGCTCGTTTAACAGACGCCCAAACAGGAAATGTATATGAAGAAACGTTCTCGAAAGATTTATCTTCCTTTACAGAAGAAAAAGAACGTATGAAGCAAGTAAAGCATGTTGTTTCTTATGTGTATCTCTCTGTTCTTCAGCAGTTAACAGGAATTGAACAGAGCTGGGGCATTTTAACGGGGGTAAGACCAACAAAGCTTCTGCACAAAATGCTTCAAAATGGTATGTCAAAGGAAGAGGCGCATAAAGAACTTCGTGAAAGCTATTTAATTCATGAAGAAAAAATCGAACTTCTGCAGCGCATTGTTGACTGCCAATTAGCAGTTATTCCAGACTTATATCGTTTGAAAGAAGAAGTAAGTATTTATATCGGTATCCCGTTCTGTCCAACAAAATGTGCATATTGCACATTCCCAGCTTATGCAATCAATGGGCGTCAAGGTTCTGTAGATTCTTTCTTAGGCGGCTTACACTACGAAGTTCGTGAAATTGGTAAGTTCTTAAAAGAGAAAGGCGTTAAAGTTACAACGATTTATTACGGTGGTGGTACACCGACAAGTATTACAGCAGAAGAGATGGACATGTTGTATGAAGAGATGTATGAGTCGTTCCCGGATGTGAAAGAGGTACGTGAAGTAACTGTTGAGGCAGGTCGTCCGGATACGATTACACCGGAAAAACTAGAAGTGTTAAATAAATGGAATATTGACCGTATTAGTATTAACCCGCAGTCATACCATCAAGAAACGCTAAAGGCAATTGGACGCCATCATACGGTGGAAGAAACGATTGAGAAGTATCATTTAGCACGTGAAATGGGAATGAACAATATTAATATGGATTTAATTATTGGTCTTCCTGGTGAAGGATTAGAAATATTTAAGCATACGTTAGATGAAACAGAAAAGTTAATGCCGGAATCATTAACCGTTCATACATTATCATTTAAACGTGCTTCTGAAATGACGCAAAATAAGCGTAAATATAAAGTGGCAGGTCGCGAAGAGATTACGGCGATGATGCATGAAGCAGAAGAGTGGACGAAGAATCATAATTACGTACCATATTATTTATACCGTCAAAAGAATATTTTAGGTAACTTAGAAAATGTCGGTTATGCAATGCCATCTCAAGAGAGCATATATAATATTGTAATTATGGAAGAAGTACAATCTATTATCGGACTTGGTTGCGGTGCATCAAGTAAATTTGTTCATCCGCAAACAGGAGCTATTACGCACTTTGCCAATCCGAAAGATCCAAAGTCGTATAACGATGGTTATATTAAATATACAGAAGATAAGCTTAAAATTTTAGAAGAGTTATTCTCATAAGGTGAAACCTCCATCAGTGGAGGTGTTACTGTCCGCAAATAGCGGGGGGAAGAGGCTGGCTTAAAGGTCCACATATTGTGGGTCTTTATGTGTCAGTCTTTTTTTGTGTTTGTAAAATCGTGTCGAGAATGATCAGAAAAAGAAGGTAAAAATGTAGAGGGAAATGTCAACTTATGCACGAAATGATAGATTTATGAAAGTGAAAAGGGGGCAGATTTTGACATGTATATGACGATTGGGAGAATTTTTGAATTAGCAGTTGGCAAGTATCCGAATAAAGAAGCGTTAGTGGAACCAGAAAAGAATATTCGCTGGACATATAAAGAGTGGGATGAACAGGTGAATAAAACGGCACATGCCCTGTTAGCGGAAGGCGTGAAAAAAGGGGATTGTGTATCGGTTTATTTATACAATTGCCGTGAATTTGTGAACGTTTACCTAGCTTGTGCAAAGATTGGCGCAATATTCAATCCGATTAATTTCCGCCTAAAAGCAAAAGAAGTAGCTTACATCCTCCAAGACGCATCCTCAAAAGTCGTTGTCTTTGAAAAGGCTGTTGAACCGACAATTGCAGCTATTGAACGAGATTTCCCAAACAGTTCTTTTTGGTACATAGAAGATGATGCACCTTCCTACGCTGCTTCTTATCATGAAAAAGTAAATGGAGCTTCACCTGAGGCTGTGGATATTGTTGTTGAGGAAACAGATTATTGTTCGATGCTGTATACAAGCGGCACAACGGGTCAGCCAAAAGGGGTGATGCACCGTCATCGCGACATGGCTGAACATAGTATGATTTGTACGTATTTCTTGAAATATAACCGGGATAGTATTGGACTTGTTGTGGCACCGTTATATCATTGCGGGGAATTAAATGCTGGGATTATACCACGTATTCAAGTTGGCGGGAAAAACATTATTTTACATCAATTTGATACAAAGACGGTGTTACATACAATTCAAAAGGAAAAGGTTACAACATTCTTCGCTGCGCCGACGATGTGGAATATGCTGTTACAAGACGATTTATCACAATATGAATTACAGTCGATGAAAGTTGGCGTATATGGCGGAGCTCCGATGGCACCAGCACTTGTGAAAGAATGTAAAGAGCGCCTGCATATCGATCTTGTCCAAATTTATGGAATGACAGAAATGGGTCCAGTTATCGCATTCTTAGTAGAAGAAGATCAAATTACGAAAGCTGGTTCAGCAGGAACGCCTTGCTTTAGTCATGAAATTCGTATTGTAAAACCAAATGAAGAGGGACCGGCAGAACCAGATGATGTACTGCCGCCATATGAAGTAGGAGAAATTATTTCACGTGGACCAACTATGATGGCAGGATATCATAATCGTGAAGAAGCGACAGCAAAGTCTATGTATAAAGGGTGGTATCATTCGGGTGATTTAGGTTATTTCGATAAAGATGGCTATTTATTTGTAGCAGATCGCGTTGACGATATGGTTATAAGCGGCGGGGTAAATATTTATCCGCGTGAAATTGAAGATTTCTTGCATAGTCATCCCGGTATATTAGATGTTGCTGTACTTGGTGAACCAGATGAATTATGGGGAGAACGGGTTGTAGCGGTCGTTGTTAAAAAAGATGAAAGTATTACGGAAGCTGACTTAGAAACATATTGCAAAGAAAGTGATGAATTAGCTGACTATAAACGCCCGCGCCACTACGTATTTGCAGATGAGCTTCCGCGTAATGCAAGTGGAAAACTGCAAAAGTTTGTACTGAGAGAATCATTAAAAGGTGTTACAAAATAAAAAAATGCCTTTCCATATCGGAAAGGCATTTTTTTATTTGCGTGAGAAACCTTCTTCATCAAGGTATTCTGCAGCTTCTGGGTAAGAGTTAAATGTACCGTCTAAGTTTACTCCAGCATATACGTTCCACATATCATCTTCTTGGATAAGAGTGAGAATATGGCCGTCTTCATTATGCCATTCTTCTTCTTTAGCAGGTGCAATTTGTGCAACTACTTCTTCTTGTTCCTGAGATAGAAGTTCAATTGATTTTTGGATTAATGAACGTAGTTCGTCTGCTGAAAATTCACGGATGTTAACCATGCCTTTATCGTCTGTTTTATATCCGTTAATACCACTAGCATATACAAATCCGTTTCCATTTGGGTGTAAATGATACACCACATTCTTTTTGTCTAAGCGACTTTCTTCAAAGTGAAAGTTTACACGTTTTAAAGATACATTCTTTCTTTCTAATTGAGGGAAAGATTCAATAATCGATAATTTTTCTTCAAAAGTTAGCATAGTTCCTCCAAGTATATAGTAAAAGATTTAATCCGTTCATTATAGCACAGTCGCTTGTATTTCCAAAGATAGAAAGAGAGAGGTGTCATGTATCTTCTATATATATACATCAGTTAAAAAACGACATAAAACCCCGCTTTTTAGGTGGGAGAGAGCATCTGGCCATGCATAGAAGCGGTCAGTGCCTATTTCTGCCACATGCGAAGTAAAAACAGAAAGAGAAAACGGGTGTAGGTTACTGTTTATTCTGCATAGCAGGGATTTAGATGTCGAAAAATTTCCAAAGATAGAAAGAGAGAGGTGTCATGTATCTTCTATATATAGATCAATTAAAAAACGACATAAAACCCCTCTTTTTTAGGTGGGAGAGAGGATCTATTCATGCATAGAAGCGATCAGGGCCTGTTTCTGCTACATGCGAAGTGAAAACAGAAAGAGAAAACAGAAAGAGAAAACGAGTGTAGGTTACTTTTTGTTCCTCATAGCAGGGGGTTAGATGTCGGAAAATGAAAATGGATTTATGTAAAAGAGGAGGGAGTGAAAGATGAAGGCGGTTACTTCACGAGACTGTAAAGAATTTCTGATGAAAGTCCCTGACGAATGAATCTTTTACAAGGTACAATGGAGCGTGGACATTATACAGAGGTGATTTTTTATGATTCAAAAAATAGCAAAAGAATGTTTAGCGGGATTTACAGTTGCGATTGTTGCGCTGCCGCTCGCGATTGCATTTGGGATTGCAGCGACAGGAACGTCTGAAGGGGCGTTAGTCGGATTGTACGGCGCCATTTTTGCTGGATTATTTGCAGCACTATTTGGTGGTACAGCAGGACAAGTAACAGGTCCCACAGGCCCAATTACGGTTATTGCGACAGGGATTATTGCCACTCACGGATTGGAAGCGAGTTTTATCGCGTTCATGATGGCCGGGATATTTCAAATTTTATTTGGTGTATGTAAGCTCGGTTCGTATATTCGTTATATTCCATATTCTGTCGTTTCAGGATTTATGAATGGAATTGCGCTTTTGATTATTTTAGGTGAAATGAAGCATGTAAAGAATAGCTTTTTACTTGTTTTGTTAACGATCCTTGTGATGATCCTTGCAGGAAAGTGGATTAAAGCGATCCCAGCAAGCCTGATTGCATTAGTAGGCGTTACAGCAACATTGCCATTATTTGCACATGTATTAGAAGGGCTTACGGTGCAGTTACCTTTTGTAGGAACGATTCCTTTAAATAAAGTCATTGAAAAGATTGGAGCAATTCCAGAAGCAATGCCGTCACTTCATTTAACATCTTTTAGTGGCTCGGTCGTACTGGAAATGATTTTGCCGGCAATTAGTATTGCGTTATTAGGATCAATTGACTCATTATTAACATCCGTTGTGATGGATAATGTAACAGGTATGCGCCATAAAAGTAATAAAGAGTTGATTGGACAGGGAATTGGTAATATCGTGAGCGGGTTATTTGGAGGATTAGCAGGTGCGGGTGCAACGGTGAGATCGATTGTGAATATAAGAAGCGGCGGGAAAACAGCGTTATCTGCTTGCGTGCATAGCGTGATTTTATTTATTTTCATTATGGGACTCGGTGCAGTGGTACAATATATTCCCCTTGCAGTATTATCAGGTATTTTAATTTTAACAGGCATCGGAATGTTTGATTGGGATAGTATGAAGAAAATACATGTAGCACCAAAAGGTGATGCGATCGTGATGTTAGTAACAATGATTGTTACGGTGAAGTTTGATTTAATGATTGCTGTTGCATTTGGTATAATCCTTTCCTTCATTATATATATAGTGCAGTGTAAAGAGCGAAAAGCGTGTATTGTCAAAGAAGAAGGAGAAGAAGCGACATATAGGATTCGAGGACCGCTTTCTTTCTTATCGGCGGATCATATTTTTTCTTCTTTACAAGAGGTGAAGGCTCATATGACGTTACGTCTAAAGGATGTGCACTATATAGATGCATCTGGAGCGATGGCACTATTAAACTTTGTTGATCAGACAGAGAAAGCAGGAGCGAGTATAACACTTGAGCATATACAGCCCCGCATTGAAAAGACGCTGCTCACGATGGCAAGTGATGAGCAAAGGAAAAAATTACACATGGTGCAAGCACAGTAGAATATAGTATAATAGTATTATATAAATGGGAAAAATAAACAAATTTACAAGGGTGAAGATAGTTACTTTATCTTTCTATATATACATTAATTAAAAAAACGACATAAAACTCCTCTTTTTAGATGGGAGAGAGGATCTGGCCATGCATAGAAGCGGTCAGGACCTTTTTCTTCCACATGCGAAGTAAAAACAGAAAGAGCANNGAGCAAACGAGTGTAGGTTACGTTTTATTATGCGTAACAGGGATTTAGATGTCAAAAAATTAAAATAGATTTATATAAATAAAGCAAGAAGTGTAGCCTTTAGTATGGCCTTCAATAGGATAGAGATATTACTATATTATGATTGCTTATGTAAGTTGACAATTGATTTTGTAGGCAGTATAGTAACATCTTAGACTAGCAATGTGCTATCATAAAAGAGTATACGAATTTACGATTCCTTTTCTATTCGGAAGGAAGAGCTTTAAGCTGGAGGGAATATTTGATGTACAAACAGTTACCACACGGTGTGAAAATTGGGATTACGCGCTCAATTGTTGCTTCTTTTGAAAAGTATATGAAAGAGATTGAGTGGAACGAAGAAAAATTTGATATGCAACAATTTGTTGAACAGTGGAAACAATACTTATACACAAAATCGACTTGGATTAATAAAGTAGATGGTGAACTAAAAGAACATCCAGATTTCCATCAAGCGTTAGCAACGAAAGTAAATGAGAAAATTAATGAAATCATTAATGAAGAGCCGACAGAAGAACAACTAGAAATATTAAAGAAGAACAAAGTAAAACAAATAGATGACCTGTGTAAATTAGAAGCTCAATATCATATTGATTGTTTATTAGTAAAATAGATTTGAGCCGAATTTGTATCGTATGAACAATATATATTAGTGGGATTAGTGAAACTACATTCCTTTTATAATAAAAGAGCCTGCCTCAAAAATAATGTACTTTATTTTTGGGCAGGCTCTTTTTATTCATTTCTACAGTAATCTTAAAGTTCATACAATATTGTTGATTATACGGTTTTAATTTGAGGGAACGCTCCCAACCTCAAGATTCAAAGAAAAAAGAGCAATAGAGGATAAAGAATACCTAAAAAATTCACTTCGTTTTATATTATGCATAATTTGTTTCAATGTTATTATATCGCTTGTAAAGGTTTTAATAAATCGATAGTATAATTATATGACGTTTTAGTTATATGTGTTTTTTATAATAAAAATAAAGGAGGATATGATAAAAAGATTATAATCCTGCTAATGATTGTTCAATTTTTTTATCTTTTTAGGTTTCAGCATGATTATCGCGTTTTCAAAAGAACATCATATGTAAAGGAACGAACTTTAATATATCAAATTCCCACCAAATTCGCGCTGGATCGTGGGCTATTTTTTTGTTCCTATATATTTCGGCGCCCTCTTTATGAAAAGAACATAGTGGGATGGGAAACAAGGAGGAACGAACCTAATGTTTTTAGCACTTAAAGAATTAAAACAATCGAAATTACGATACGGATTAATTGGTACCATTATGATATTATTATCATTTCTTGTACTTATGATATCAGGTTTAGCAAATGGTTTATCTCATGACAGTGCTTCTTCTATTATTGAAATGAAGGCAGGAAAATTTATATTATCAGATGATGCTGAGGGTAAATTGTTGCGTTCTCAAATTAAAAAAGCAGATGTTGATAATGTATTGGTACAGGTTGATGAAAAAGATGCAGTTCCAATGCATATTAAAGTTTCAACATTTGAAAAAGAAGGAAGTTCAAAAAAAGTTGATGTTACTATTTTTTCAAGTAAACCAGATTCATTTATTGCTCCAAAAGTAATTGAAGGGAAAAATAACTCTTTAGAAAACAATGAAATCGTTGTGGATGAATCTATTAAAGAAAAAGGAGTAAATCTTGAAGACGAACTTGTAGACCCTATTTCCAAAAAAGTGTTCAAAGTTGTCGGATTTACAGAAAATCAAATGTTTAGTCATACACCTGTTGTTTACATGAATGAAGATGTATGGGGTAGCATTGCACAGCCACATCAAAAAGATTATAGTGTAATCGCTTTAAATACGGATAAAGAAATTAAGAATGCAAAAGTTGTGGATAAAAAAGAAGTATTGCAAAGTATTCCAGGCCATAAAGAACAACAAAGGACATTAACGATGATTGTTTCGTTTTTAATTGTTATTGCAGCATTATTAATTGGCGTTTTTTTCTATGTCATTACATTACAAAAAACACACCAACTAGGTGTATTAAAAGCAATCGGAACAAAAAATTCATATTTAGTAAAAGCTTTAGTTATACAAGCTGTATTTGTATCTGGTATTGCCCTTGTAATCGGCATCGGTCTAGTCCTTGCAGTACAGACTGTTTTGCCAGCTAGTATGCCGTTTTTATTAACAGCAACAACAATCGCGAAATTTTCAGGTATTTTTATTGTGATTAGTATACTAGGTACATTGTTCTCTCTATATCATGTATTGAAAGTAGATGCATTAGAAGCAATTGGAGGTGGCATGTAATGGTAACGAATACATCATCATTATTAAAGCTTGATCAAGTAAGTAAGATATATGGAGAAGGAGATATAGAAGTAACAGCTTTACACCCAATTACATTGGACGTAAAAGAAGGAGAATTCGTTGGCATTGTTGGTCCATCTGGTTCAGGAAAAAGTACATTGCTTTCCATTGCAGGTGCATTGCTCTCTCCTTCAAAAGGCAACATTTATATTTCTGATCAAAACATAACAAAATTACCAGAAAAAGAGATGACAGATATTCGCTTAAGAAAAATCGGATTTATATTCCAATTCGCAAACCTCGTACCTTTCTTAACGGTGAAAGAACAACTTCTGTATATCGCTAAGTTAAAGGGAGAAGATAAAAAAGAAGCGAGCAAGTTTGCAGAACAATTACTGAAAACATTTGGATTAGCACATCGGATCAATCATTATCCAAATCAACTTTCAGGCGGAGAAAAACAACGTGTAGCGATTGCTCGTGCGTTCATGAATAACCCAGATTTAATCTTAGCTGATGAACCTACTGCTAGTCTTGATTCAAAACGTGCAAGAGAAGTCGTTGAATTAATGAAACAAGAAGTGAAGAAAAATAAAAAAGCTGCGATTATGATTACACACGATGAAAAAATGCTTGATGTATGTGATCGAATTTTAACACTTCGCGATGGAAAATTACTATAAGAAAATGAAGTGTACGAGCACGTGTACAATAATAGGGGAGGCCCATCAAGCTAACAGAACAGGATGTTCCCAAAATGAAAAAAAGTGAACTGAATTCTCAAACTATGAGCTTGATAAGCATGGTAACTACTCGTATATTATCAAGAGCTAAATTATAAAATTTATAATTTTGTAGCTATATAAGTACACATTGAAAAATCGACATAAAACCTTTCTTTTTAGGTGGGAGAGAGCATCCGGCCATGTATAGAAGCGGTCAGATCCTTTTCCTGCCCCATACCAAGTGAAAACAAAGAGAGCAAACAAGTAGCGGTCACTTTTTGTTCTTCATAGCCGCGACTTATATGCTGGAAAATCAAAATGGATGTATATAGAACATAAAAAAACGCTATTCTTTCGGTAAAAATAGGAAAGAATAGCGTTTTTTTTATGAAATTTTCGAACCCGTAAAAGCCCGATTGGTGATAGAAGCTTCACTTAATAAAAGGCATGCTAGGAAATACGAGATTCCTAGCATGCCTTGTTTCATTAATCTTGTGGTACGACTGCTCTCCAAGTAGATAGATCCATATCTGTTTGCGTTACTAATGAGGCAGGGAAAATGAAAGTCCACGGTTTAGTTGTGTTTGCCTTTATTTCAAGGTCTGGCAATGTAAATGTCCCATTTGCAACAAATTGTTTTGAAGCATCAACAATTTGTAGCGGGAGCTGTTCAAGCTGAATCGTTTGCTTACATCCGTTACGAATTAAAATGGTTGTATGAAGATCACCATTTTCAGCTTGCTTCGCCTGTATTCCTAAAAAGTTAATTTCATCTTCTTTAAGAGGTGCTAAGTCCGCTACTAATTTCTGTAGTGCTTCTTTACTTTCTGCAGGTAATTGTGATTCCCATGTAGGATCCAAATCTAAGCGATGCGGCGTTTCTAGTTCAAATGCGAGTTCCCAGTCAGTTTGGGAGAGAGCCGCAGTTGTCATTGTCTCTTGTTCAAATGTAAATACCCATGGCATATTTACATTTGAAGGAATATTGCCTAATACAGAAAAATCGAATGTTTTACGTGCGCATAATTGCTCCTCTTTATTTAATAGAAGTAATGTGAATTTTTCTAGATGAATAGGTTCTGAGACACTGTTGCGAATAAAGGCGATTACATTGTATGCATTGTCTTGTTTCTCTATTTCAATTCCAGATAAAGAAATTTGACTTTCTTGTAACTGTGGTAACTCTTTATGTAAGAATTGATAAATATACTTTTGTTCTTGTGCAACTTCTCCCCAAGTAGGGTGAAAATATAACGTAGGTTTTACGTTTTTATTTTGAGAAGCAGTTTCTTCTTGTCCTAATAATTGATGACTAGAAACGGTTGTATCTTTTCCTTTTTTATTTGCTCTTTTTAAGAATGATAACATAAAAATTCACCTCAATATGTGTTTTGCGAAGCGGTTAAATGCCGTGCAATATATAAACACATTTCTTTTTCAAAATTGCCATATGTGTATAAGAAAATATCGAGACCTTCTTTTTGATAAATACGTGTTGGATCTTCTTGCTGGTATTGTCTTAGACCAATTCCTTCTTTTAAATGATTCATCGCTTCTAAATGGTTCATCCAGTTTTGATCAAGAAAATGTAATCCAACTTGACGCAGTGCTTGCTCAAATTCTGTGTGACCATCAAGTGCTTGTATTTTATCAAGGTGACTCGCAAGTGAATCTCCTAATACACTATGTAACTCTTCAATCGAGTTAATCGTGTTTGCTGATAATAGCGGCAGCTCTGCTGTTGCCATAACAGCCTGTAATTCGTTTGTTAAAGCATCGAAATCCCATTCTTCTGGCACCATACCTTCTAGAAGGTAGTTCTTTGCGATAGCATCGATTGTATGCTCGACCATCGGTGTTACGATTTCTATCATATTTGTCTCTTCGTTTAAGAAATGATTACGAAGTTTATAGACGACATTACGTTGATCATTAATAACATCATCTAATTTTAAATTGTATTCACGAATAGCGAAGTGGCTGCCTTCACAAATTAATTGTGTACGATTTATAAAATCATGGACTTTTGGTGTAAGGATGAGTCCGGTATCGTCTGCCTTTAATGATTTTTTTAGTTTTTCTATTTCTTCCTGTGCAAAGCGCTGGATTAAATCGTCTTCTAATGAAAGGAAAAATTGGGAACTACCAGGATCACCTTGGCGACCAGCTCTTCCTTTTAACTGATTATCAACGCGGCGTGATTCATGACGTTCTGTACCAATTACATGTAATCCGCCAAGTTCGTGAACACCTTCACCTAACAAAATATCCGTTCCGCGTCCTGCCATGTTTGTAGCAATTGTGATCTGTCCTTTTTGTCCAGCTGTTGCAATCAAGTCTGCTTCTTGTTCAGCACTCTTCGCATTTAATAATTGATAAGGTATGTTTGCTTCATCTAAATAACGAGCGACCATTTCAGATTGCAAGATGGACATCGTTCCAATTAATACCGGCTGTCCTTTTTTATGACTCTTTGTAACCTCTTCACGTACAGCTTTATATTTACTATCAGCTGTCATGTACACCGAGTCTTTTTTATCTTCACGAATAACCGGACGGTTCGTTGGAACTGGAATAACTTCCATATTATATACACGATTAAATTCTTTTTCCTCTGTTTTTGCTGTACCAGTCATTCCAGATAATGCAGGGTACATACGGAAAAAGTTTTGGATCGTAATGGATGCTTGTGTTTGGTTTTCTTCTGTAATTTTTATGCCTTCTTTTGCTTCAATTGCTTGATGTAAACCATCACTTAAAGAGCGTCCATCCATAACACGCCCAGTGAAAATGTCAACAAGCATAATTTTGTCATCGTGTACGATATAGTCAACGTCCCGTTGGAATGTAACATGTGCACGCAATGCTTGAATCATATAATGATACAATGTTTGATGTTCAAGTTCATATAAGTTCTCGATGTCAAACAAATCTTCAATTTTTGTAATCCCTTCCTCTGTGAAACTGGACGATTTTGTTTCAGCATCATATGTATAATGAAGTGTGTCTTGAAAGGATTTAATAACTTTGGCACATAAATAATGTAATTCAGAACTGCTCGATTTTTTGCCGGCAATAATGAGAGGCGTTTTCGCTTCATCAATTAAGACGCTATCAATTTCATCAATAATTGCAAAATGGTACGGGCGTTGCACCTGACTTGATGATGAAGTTTCCATATTATCGCGAAGATAATCGAATCCGAATTCTGTTCCTATGCCGTATGTAATATCAGCTTCATAGGCGCGTTTTTTTTCATCCGGTTCAATTTTAGGGATATTTAATCCAACTTGTAGGCCGAGAAATTCATGAACCTGACCGATTAATTCTTTATCACGTTTTGCTAAATAGTCGTTGACTGTAATAACGTGTACGCCTTTTCCTTCTAAGGCACGAACGTAGGTTGGTAAGGAAGATACGAGTGTTTTTCCTTCCCCAGTTGGCATTTCAGCGATATTTCCTTCTAATAATACAAGTCCTGCCATTAACTGTACATCGTAGTGACGTAATCCTAGTACACGTTTTGCAGCTTCACGAACAACAGCAAATGCTTCTACTTTTATATCGTCAACTGTTTTTCCACTTTTGAGCATATCCTTAAATGCAGTGGTTTTTTGACGCAGCTCTTCATCTGACAATGATTCAATTTGTTTTTCTAATTTATTAATCTCATCGACAAGTTGTTCATATTTTTTTATTTTCCGATGTTGCGAATCGCCTAATAGCTTTTTTACTGACTTTAGCATGCTTTGTAACACTCCTCTTACTAACAACAATAGCTTCATTATAGCACATGTCGAGAAGGGAACAGTATATAAATACAAGTTGAAAGACCGGCATAAAAAAACCGTTCTTTTTAGAGGGGGAAGAGCATCTGGCCATGTATAGAAGTTTTCCAACAACTGATATGTTGAAAAATGGACAAAAATATAGATTCCAAAATATAACACTATGTTGCACTGGTTATGTCATTTGGATTTTTTAAATGGAAAAAAAGAAAGAGAGTATTCAACATATGAGAAATTTGTTATGATAACTTAATGAGGTAGAGTGAAACTTCTATTTATGAAAAGACTTTATTCCTGATGACGGAAGAATACGTCAATAAGGTTCTTTATAGGTAGTTATCTTTGTTCGATTGGAACGAAAATAGTGTAAATTTTACTTCCTAACTTATAAGAAAAAACCATGTGGTACTTTAGGATTATCATCTTGTATATATAGGGTATGTTGTGATGAAGCTGCATGGATTGGGAATATATATAGAAAGAAAAGAGAAGGAAAATGAATAAAAAGTTCGTAAAAGGAGCAGCCATTTTAACAATTACAACCTTTTTATCGAAGCTGCTTGGAAGTTTCTTTCAAATACCGTTACAAAATATTGCAGGAGATGAGGTTCTTGGAATTTTTCGCCTCGTTTTTCCGGTGTATATGATAGCTTTAACGTTATCAGTAGCAGGGGTTCCCCTGGCAATCTCAAAATTGGTTGCAGAGCTGCACGAAAAAAATGATCAAGAAGGAATCGCTAAATTATTTACGTCCGCTTCTATTATAGGTATTGTATGTGGAACGTTAGGGTTTAGCATTATCATCCTATGGTCTAATCAAATCGCAGAAATGCTTGGAGGACAAGAGACTAGGCTTTCATTAGTGATTACATCATTTGCGCTTTTACTTGCACCATATATGGCGGTATATCGCGGGTACTTTCAAGGGTTTGGTGATATGGTACCAACCGGTTCATCACAAGTGATTGAGCAATTTGTTCGCGTGATTTTCATGTTAACAATCGCTTATGCACTTGTCATGATGAAGGAAAGCAGCAGTGTTATAACGGGCGGAGCGATGGTTGGCTCATTTCTAGGTGTTCTTTCTTCACTCTTTTATTTAAGATGGACATATGTGAAAAGTTCGTATCGTTACAAGACAAAAGCATACTCATTTCAAGACTTCAAGAGGGATGGGAAAAAGATACTGCGCGTATCGATTCCAATTGCGATTGGTGCATTATCCATGCCTCTTTTAAATTTAATTGATTCTATAACAATTCCGCATGTGTTAGATGAATCATCAATCACAATGCAAGCGCAATTTGGTATATATAGCCGCGGGTTTGCATTTATGCAACTAATTGTCGTCTTTGCAAGTGCAATCGTATTTCCGCTCATTCCGTTATTAACATCAGCTTTAGCAAAAAAGGATGCTGAGCTAGCGAAGATGACTGTGCAGCGTACAAATCAATTCGCACATGTTATTACTGCGCCGCTGACAATATGGCTGATTGCATTAACAGTTCCATTAAATATTGGCTTGTTTACAGATGCAAAAGGAAGCGGCATGTTAGCTATCATGATTGGTAGTTCGTATTTCACATCATTTATGGTATTATCAACAGGAATTTTGCAAGGAATCAACCGCTCGATGCAAGCCGCATGGATTGTTATTGGGGCAAGCTGTATGAAAGTAGTATTAAATATAGCGTTTGTTGGAAAGTTTGGAATAGATGGAGCGGCGTATAGTACATTTGTCACATATATGGTAATCTGTATTGTAAATTATATCTATATACGAAAATACCTTGCTTATTCAATTGAAATGAAGGAATTTTTATCTGTAATTATTATATCTTGTATCCTTGGAGCAGGGATATATGAGGTATCTACTATAGTAAATGTAACAACTTCACGATTAGTTGCATTGTTATTTAGCGCCCTAGCAATGAGTGCTGTTTCATTGTTATATGTAATTTGTGCATTGAAATTAAGATGGATAACGAAAGAACAAATCCCATTTTGGCGTAAATGATATATATATACATCAAATTAAAAAATGACATAAACCGCCTCTTTTTAGGTGGGCGAGAGGATCTGGCCATACATAGAAGCGGTCAGAGCCTTTTTCTGCCGCATGCAGGGTTTTAGATGTCGAAAAATGAAAATGGATTTCTATAGTTTGAGCGAGAAAATAATCTTACGTTATCAAACCTTTTCAGATGAGGAGTTGATGGCAATTTGTTCAAGTATAAAAAGAGTTGATTGCGGAATGTTGGAGGAGATTAAGAGTGCGGTTAGTTTTATCAGGATACTATGGTTTTTATAATGTTGGGGACGAAGCGATTTTGCATTCAATTATTAAAGCGTTGCATGAAGAGGAACCAACTCTTGAACTTGTTGTACTTTCAAATGACCCTGATTATACGAGGAAAATGTACGGTGTAGAAGCAGTAAATCGATGGGATATAAAAGCAATTTATCGAGAGATAAAAAAAAGTGATGGTTTAATTAGCGGCGGTGGCAGCCTCTTGCAAGATAAGACAAGCATTAAAAGTATTTTATACTATACTGGCATTATGCGCCTGGCACGTTTTTTGAAGAAGCCATATTACATTTATGCACAAGGGATTGGCCCGATTACAAAGAGACAAAATCGTCTATTGGTGAAGTGGCATGTATCGAAAGCAGAATATGTATCAGTTCGTGATGAAGATTCTTTTTTATACTTAAAAGAAATTGGTATAAAAAAAGACATTGAACTTGTTCCAGATCCAGTACTAGCGTGTCAGCCTGAAGGAACAACAAATTGGTTACAAAAACATTCTGTGCAAGGAAAAGTAATTGCTGTTAGTGTTCGGTATTGGGATGCAAAAGAAGATTACTTAAGAAAGTTGGCTGAAACATTAAAAAAGCTGAAGAGAGAAGGGTATCACATTCTCTTTGTGCCTATGCATGGTCCCTTTGACCAAAGTGCATCGAGAGACATTATCAATCTAATGGGAGAAGAAGCACATATGCTCCCGTACCAGATGGATATTTATGAGAAAATATCTATTTTGTCAGAGTGTTCTCTTCTAATAGGGATGCGTCTTCACGCCCTTATTTTATCCGCTGTTGCAAACACACCAATGATCGGCATTTCATATGATCCAAAGATTGATTCCTTCTTACAACAGGTGAATCAGCCGATCATAGGGAATGTAGATGGGGATTGGACCGCTGAAACGCTATACAATATGGCAATCAAACAACTTCAGCAAACAGAAAATGTGCAGTATGGATTAGGACAACGAGTAAATGAACTGCGCCTGCAAATTTCAAAGGCATCAAAATATATTATCCAAGATTTAAAAACAAGAGAGTGTCGTAAAAGTGAGAGTAAATCGAGCTTTTAGAGGGCACCCTCTTTTTTTTACGTACTATATATACATCAATTAAAAAACCGACAAAAAATCCTCTTTTTAGGTGGGAGAGAGGATCTGGCCATGCATAGAAGCGGTCAGTGCCTATTTCTGCCACATGCGAAGTAAGAACAGAAAGAGCAAACGAGTGGAGGGCACATTTTGTTCTTCATAGCCGCGACTTATATTCTGGAAAATAAAATAGATATATATAAATAAAAAAGAACCTGTAAAACAGGACGAAACAAGCTTTAAAAACATCGTATTTTTTAAGAAACTACGTGACTTTATTTGGAATTTACAGAAGAAGGAAATTTGTCGAAAGATGAAAGGGCTTACTTAATAAAAAAACTCGAAAAATGTCGAAAAAAGATGTTTTCATGTCGAATTATGTAGAAATATGTTTATAATTAAATATTGCAATCCGAAGCGCGTGTTTGATATAATGCCATATAGATATATTTAGAATGTTAGAATGTTGGATGTAATCGAATACAATTCTTAATATATTTTTGAACAGGAAAATAGCGTAATAGATAAATATGATGACGAATCACACCCTTTTTGTCGAATTTTGATGTTGAAAAATGTTTGAAAAAGTACAAAAATGGTGTATTATGTAGTTGAATCATATTTTGGTAATGTAGTTTTTATTTTCCTTTAAAGAAATTTTTTACCACATGATGTCTACTAATTTCATAATTTGTGAAATTAGTATTAAATTCCCAAAGGAGGAAATACATAAAATGGCAAAGAATAAGTCTTACAACAAAATCATCGCTGGAACAATGACAGCAGCAATGGTAGCAGGTGTAGTAACTCCAGCTGCAGCAGCAGGTAAATCGTTCCCAGACGTACCAGCAGATCACTGGGCTGCTGACTCTATTAACTACTTAGTAGACAAAGGTGCTATTAACGGTAAACCAGACGGCACTTTCGGTCCAACTGAAGAAATCGATCGTGCTTCTGCTGCGAAAATCATGGCAGTTACTTTAGGTTTAGAAATCAACAAAGATGCAAAACCATCTTTCGAAGATGCAAAAAACCACTGGGCAGCTCCTTACATCGCTGCAGTTGAAAAAGCTGGCGTAATCATCGGTGACGGTCAAGGTTCATTCAAACCAGACGACAAAATCAACCGTGCTTCTATGGCATCTATGCTTGTAAAAGCTTACAAATTAGACGCTCCAAATGCAGAAACTAAATTTGATGACCTTAAAGGACATTGGGGAGAGAAAGATGCTAACATCTTAGTAGCATTAGGAATCTCTAACGGAACTGACAACGGTTGGGCTCCTAACAAAGCTGTAACTCGTGCAGAAACTGCTCAATTCATTGCAAAAACTGATGCAAAATACGCTAAAGAACAAGCGAAAGAAGCTAAAGTTGAATCTGTAAGCGCGATTAACGCTTCTGAAATTAAAGTAACATTCAACACAGCTGTTGATAAAGATTCTGCTGAAAAAGCAGCAAACTATCAACTAAAAGTTAACAACAATGACATCACTGATATTCAAAATATCACTGTTTCAGAAGATGGAAAGTCTGCAACTTTATTACTTGACCAAACAAAAGTTGCATTCCAAAATGGTGACAAATATGTTATCCAAACAAATAATGATATTAAAACAAAAGACGGAAAGCAATTTGCTAAATTTGTTTCAAATGAAATGACTTTCGCTGAAACTGCAGCACCTGCTTTAGTATCTGTAGCTAAAAAAGGCAGCAACTTAGAGCTTACATTTGATCGCCCAGTAAACTCTTACAAAGCAGGAAACAAAGATGTAACTTTAGTTAAAGTTGATGGCGTTGCTTTAGCTGCTACAGATTTAAAACCTGTTGATGCTAAAAAAGAAAATGTAGAATACTTAGGTAAAGCTGGTAGCTACAAATATACAGTTGCACTAAATGCTGACGAAGAAAAATCAGCTAAGACAAAAGGTAGCCATGAAGTTGTAGTCTTTGATGTAGCTGAAACTGCTAAAGATTATGCAAAAGTAGCTAGCGTTGTATCAGGCACTTACACAATTACTGATGCAGTAACAACTCCAGAAGTAACAGGTGTGGAAGCAGTAAATGCTAACCGTTTCTTCCTTTACACAAACACAGCTGTAGAGTTAAACCAAAACTCTAAAGTTACTGTAAACAAAGGTAACCATGAATTCGCTATGGATACTGCTAAGTATGATGGTACAGTTAACACACCTGAAACTCTAGTAGATGCATATGTAGGAACATACAAATCTAAACCAGGTATTTGGGTAACAGTTACTGATGATAAAGATGGTAATGACGATAACCCATTATACCGTAACGGTGAAACATCTGCTAACTTAAGCGTAACAGTTGAAAACTTCACAGCAGATGGTTTAATTGGTAAAAAATCTACTCAATCTGTAACATTAGGAAAATCAAACACTAAACCAGTAGTTGAAAGCACTATGGTAGATCAAGAGCACAACGTATTATTAGTGAATTTCACTAATGAATTAGTAGATCTTGATGGCAATGCTTTAACAGATCTTCATCCGGATGACTTTGTTGTTCGTGATAACGAAGGTATTGTTGTTGAACACTTAAATGCTGACGTTAATGGTAAAACTGTAGCAATTTATGGACATGACATCGATGCGAAGGCTGCTCCATATACAGTAGAATTCAAAGCAGGCAAGTTTAAAAACAAAGAAGACCGTACTAACGTAGCAACATACCTTGCAAACACTATCAAAAATGATGCAATCTCAGTAAAAGTTGGTAAGAAAGATGCTGCTAACTTCGAATACACTGAATTTACATTTGATACAACACAAAATGGTAACACAACAGTTGAAACTGCTAAAAACACAATCGAATTTAAATATAATACAAAAATGGATGATTCAGCTCGTGATGTTGCAAACTACACACTTGATGGTAAAGCATTACCAGCAGGTACAACAGCAGACTTCGTTGGTGACCGTCAAACTGTACGTGTAACATTCCCAGAGGGTACATTCAAAAATTCTACTAAGTACAAATTTGGTATCACTACAAACGTTAAAACACAAACTGGTTCAAAAATTGTAGGTTCACTACAAACAAAAGCACCAGCTGAGTTAGTATTTGACGTAAAAGATAACGTGAAACCAGAATTAGCTTCTGCTATTTACTATGTAGGAACTGAAGATGTACAAAACAATACAACTACTAAGAAGTTAGAATTAACTTTCAATGAAAATGTTAAATTAACAGATGCTGCAAAAGCAGCGAACGACTTCGCTATTCAAGTTAACGGTTCAGATGTAAAAGTTACAAGTGTTGCTCCAGTAACTACTGGTACTAACGCAGAACGTAAACTTGTATTAACATTAGCTCAAGACGTTAACGTATCACAAGCAGCTACAATTACTGTTGTTCCTGAAGAAGACCAAAAAGGTACTGACAAAGTAATTGCAGTAGTTGACTTAGCTGATAACAAAGCTAAAGAAGGTTCTTCAACTCAAGCTACAACATACAAATATGATGCTGGCTATGCAAAAGAACTAGGTGATGCAGGAACAGCAGCAGCAGACACTAAAGCAGTAGCTGATGCTAAAACAGCAATTCAAGCTTTAAACATTGCCTGGGATACTGATGCAGCTAAAACTGTAACTAATGCAACTACAGCAATTAATGGAGCGACATTACCTACTGGTGTAACTGCAACTGCAGCTGAAGGTACTGGTGCTGATGCTGGTAAAGTAGTTATTACAATTACTAAAGGTGCAGCAACAGATAAAATTGTCGTATCTGCTTAATAAAATTAAGTGAAGTGTTACTTCATAATTCGGGTGCTAGTCGCCATATGAAGTTTGAAAGATACTATCGAAAAGCCCTGAAAAGCAAACAGCTTTACGGGGCTTTTCCTTTATGCTACATAAAATACATAATTTTCAAGAAATATTCTTTTTAAAGGAGACATACATAAGATGACAAATAAAAAATCTTTCAATAAAGTCCTTGCCGGCACAATGGCAACAGCAATGGTAGCGGGTGTAGTAACTCCAGCTGCGGCAGCAGGTAAATCGTTCCCGGATGTACCAGCAGATCACTGGGGTATTGAATCTATTAACTACTTAGTAGAAAAAGGGGCTCTTAACGGTAAACCAGATGGTACTTTCGCTCCAACTGAAAACATTGATCGTGCTTCTGCTGCGAAAGTTATGGCAATTACTTTAGGTTTAGAAATTGACAAAGATGCAAAACCATCTTTTGAAGATTCAAAAGACAACTGGGCAGCTCCTTACATTGCTGCGGTTGAAAAAGCTGGTGTGATCAAAGGTAACGGTGATGGTGCATTCAACCCATCGGACAAAATCAACCGTGCTTCTATGGCGTCTATGCTTGTTAAAGCTTACAAATTAGACGCGAAAGTTGTGAATCCAGAAACGAAATTCGCTGATCTGAAAGACCATTGGGGAGAGAAATATGCGAACATTTTAGTTGCATTAGAAATCTCTAACGGAACTGACAATGGCTGGGCCCCTGATAAAGCTGTAACTCGTGCTGAAGCAGCGCAATTTATTGCGAAAACTGACATGAAATACGGTAAAAAAGAAGTAAAAGAAGCAAAAGTGGAAGCTGTAAATGTATTAAATGCGAAGCAAGTAGAAGTGAAATTTACACAGCCAGTTGATGTACAAACAGTGGCAAAAGAAACTGAAACATTAAAAGATACAGTTGTATTTAGCGCAGTTGGCGATGCAAAAGCTATCAATCTAGAAAAAGCGACAGCAAAATTAAGTGAAGACGGCAAAACATTAAAAGTTACTGCTGGAGAAAATGAAATTTTTGCAGGTAAGTATGCAGCGACAATTATTGGTGTAAAAACGTTAGATGGTAAAGAAGTAACTTCATATGCCGGGTTCTTTACAGTAAATGATACAACACGTCCTGTTGTGACTGGTGTAGATTACACAGATAACAATACTGCAAAAATTAAATTCTCTGAGCCTTTAAAAGAAATTGGCACGGTAACAACAGATAATCCTAACGTAACGGCTGCAGATGTTACGTTTAAAGAAGGTAATGATTTTGCGACAGTTGATTTATCAAAAGTAACAGGTGAAGGTACAACTCCTGTAAAAGTTACATTTGTTGGTGCAAAAGACTTTACAGGTAACTTTATTACGCCAAATCCAGTTGAAGTACCAGTAGAAAAGAAAGAAGATAAAGTTGCTCCAGAAGTAAAGGGTATTCAAGTCATTTCGGATACACAAGTAAAAGTAACATATTCTGAGAAAGTAAAAGCGGCTACTGTGAAAATTAATGGAAAGATAGTAGCAGGAACACCGGATGCAGAGGGACTTGTTTACACATATACAGAAAACTTTAAAGATGGTGTGAACAAAATTGATATTACTGGTTTAACAGATTTAGTTGGAAATAAAGGAAACGACTATTCAAAACAATTTGTTGTATCGACTGATAAAGTTGCTCCAACTGTAGTAAATCAAAAAATTGTTAAAGAAGATGGGAAAGAAGTTTTAGTTGTAACATATTCTGAACCAGTAACATTAAGTGACAGTAAAGAACAACGTTTCCATGGCACTTATGTGAAAGATTATGTAACAGCAGATGGCTCTTTCCAAGCTACACCAGTTGTTGATAGCAAAGATAATAAAATTGTAAAAATTCCTCTAACAGAAGCAATAAAAGGAACTTGGACAATTAAATTACCAAAAGGATTTGTAACTGATAAGTCACAAGCACAAAATCAAAGTGCTGAAAAAGAAATTGAATTCGTGCGCAGTGGTGATGAAGTAGCGCCAACAAAGCTGACAACTAGCGTGAGTGAAGATAAAAACGTGATCACTGTAGCGTTTGACGGTAAAGTAGATGGGGCATCAGCGACAAATGCTGAGAACTATAAACTTGAAGGTGCTGCAGTTGAGAAAGCTGTATTAAAGTCAAATGAAGAAACATTTGCAGTTGTTGAGTTAACACTTAAAGATGGATCTGTTAAAGCAACAGGTGATTACCAATTAACGGTATCTGGAATTAAGTCAGCGGCAGGCGTTGATGTAGAGAAAGTAACAAAATCTGTACAACTAGACGAGAATATTGCACCAGTTATGCAAAAAGCAGAATTAGTAAGTGGCAATGATATTGTATTAACGTTCAGCGAAGATTTACTTCCAGCATCTGTTGTAGAGGAAACGCCAGTAGCTGATTATGCAGTATTCGTTGATGGTGTACAAGTTGATGCTGCTAAAGTGACGGAAGCAATGGGAGAAAATAAAACCCAAATTAAACTTACTTTAACAGATGCATTAAATAGCGATCAACTAGCTAAGACAATTACAATTAAACCAACTGATAAGTATGAAGTATCAGATTTAGTTGGTAATAAAGCAGCTACATTTGAGAAATTTGATGTTGTAAAAGCCATTCGATAATAGAGAAGGTTTTTGAATATGAAAAAGAGAGTTTATCTAAGAGATAAGCTCTCTTTTTCTTTTGTCATGGCAAATATATAAGTACAAATTGAAAAATCGACATAAAACCTTTCTTTTTAGGCGGGAGAGAGAATCCGGCCATGCATAGAAGTGGTCACTTTTTGTTTTTCATAGCCGTGACTTATATGATGGAAAATCAAAATGGATATATATAGTTAACTGTATTAATTATAATATATAAATATAACTATTTTAAGGAAATAAATAACATAATAGTAGTTTTTTAGAGAAATAGTAGTGAATATTTGCGTCATATCATAATTTTTTATGTTAAAATCTTGTAAATTTTAAATCGATTTTTATCGAAAAAATGTAAAAAAATGTCGATAAATAAGGTGATATGTAATATAAAGTCTGAATATTGATTTTTTTGGAATAATTTAAGTCGGTTGTAAGTAAATCTTTATGGTATTATTGGATTTGTTGGTAGTTATATACAATATACAATTGAATATCCATTTCAATGATCAAGCTATATGCATCGTAATGATATGCAATGAATTTTATTGTAGAATAACATTCTTGATTATTAGAATAGCAAAAACATGTCGAACTTTCTTTTGAGAAAAATCATTGAAAAAAATTGTGTAGATGTAGTACTATAAACGTGTTTCAACAAAATGGTAAAAAAAACTTAATTTCCCATCTCATTTTCGTTAAAATTTTTATTGCAATGTATCATGCAAATCATCGTTCAAGAGAATTCATATCATTTTGCTTGAAGTTTTATTACTTAACAGGTTGTGAGTAACTAGTTTTCAAATTACATATTATGAAACTAGTAGGATAATCCTAAAGGGGGAACTAAACAGAATGGCAAAGAATAACTCTTATAAAAAATTAATCGCAGGTACAATGACGGCAGCAATGGTGGCAGGAGTTGTATCTCCAGCTGCAGCGGCAGGTAAAACATTCCCGGATGTTCCGGCAGATCATTGGGCTGTTGATTCTATTGATTATTTAGTAGCGAAAGGTGCACTGAATGGAAAACCAGATGGCACATTCTCTCCTACGGAAGAGGTTGATCGTGCTTCAGCTGCAAAAATTATGTCGCTTGTTTTAGGTTTATCGGTTGATGAAAATGAAAAACCATCTTTTAAAGATGCAAAAGGTAGTTGGGCAGCTCCATACATTGCAGCAGTTGAAAAAGCAGGTGTAATTGAAGGTGACGGAAAAGGTAACTTCTATCCGGATGGAAAAATTGATCGTGCTTCTATGGCTGCAATGCTTGTAAGAGCTTACGACTTGAAAGATAAAGTAGATGGAAAATTAGAAACAAAATTTGATGATTTAAGAGGCCATTGGGGTGAAGAAAAAGCAAATATTTTAATCGCATTAGGCCTTTCTAAAGGAACTGATAATGGCTGGGCGCCAGATAAATCTGTAACGCGTGCAGAAGCAGTACATTTTATTGCGCAAGCAGATAGCAAATATGCGAAACCAGATAATAGTGTTGCAAAGGTAACAAACGTTTCTGTTTCTGAACCAGCACAATTAACATTAACTGGTACAGGATTGAACAATCTTGCGGCTGAAGATATTACACTTGAAGGTAATAAAGTGATTGCGATTGAAGCAAGTAAAGATGGAAAAACTGCAACTGTAACACTTGGTGGTAAAGTTGCTCCAAATAAAGATCTTACTGTAAAAGTTAAAGGCGAATCATTCAATGTGAAGTATGTATACGAAGTGAAAAAATTACGCGTAGAACAACTTACATTTGATGACGATCGTGCAGATCAAGCAGTTGTATTTAAATTAAATGACGAAAAAGGTAACGCTGACATCGAATACTTAGACATTGCTGGTCATGATGTGAAATTTGTTGCAAACAATTTAGATGGTAGTCCAGCTGAAATTTTTGAAGGGGAAAATGGAAAAGCAGCTTCTTCAAAAACTGGTAAACTAGCTGTTGGCATTGACCAAGGAAAATATAAAGTTGAAGTACAAGTTACAAAACGCGGCGGTATTACAGTTTCAAACACTGGCATTATTGAAGTGAAAAACCTTGATGCAGAAGCAACAGCAATTAAAGATGTTGTATTTGCAGTAGACACAAATGGCGATGGTGTAAATTATAATTCTGCTCTTAAAGGAAAAGACTTTACATTAAATAGCAAAACATTAGTTGCTGGTGAAAAAGCGGGTCTTCAAAAAGTTGTTGCTCAAATCAATAAAGAGAACAAAGTTGTTGATCCTAGCGCTATCAGCGTGAAATCATCTAACCCAGGTGTTATCTCTGTTGTAAACAATAAAATTAAAGCAGAGGCAGCTGGTTCTGCAACACTTACTGTTAAAGTGGGTGATGTAACAAAAGAATTTAATTTCGTTGTAAAAACGGATGTACGTAAATTAACAACTGTAAAAGCAAACCCAGATCAATTAAAAGTTGTAGATGGTAGAGAGTTACCAGTAACATTTGTAACAACTGACCAATATGGCGATCCATTTGGTGCGAATTCTGGGGCTATTAAAGAAGTATTCCCACAAACAGGTGTGGTAACAACTTTAGATGTTATTACAAACCATGAAGGTTCAATTGGTACATCTGCTATTAAAGTTAAAGGTGCTAAAGTTGGAACTGGTACAATCCACTTCCAAAATCCAAATACAAATGCAAGTGGTGAAGGATACGGTTCACTTCTTGTTGAAGTAACGAAGAGCAATATTGGTCATGAAGCTCCAAGACTTGAGCTTGTTTCTAAAGCTGGTCAAAAAGATCAAACAGCAGATACTACACTTGGTGCAGGAAATACAGTTGCATATCAATTATCTAACTACACTACAGAAGGTGTATATTCAGATGCAGCAGACTTAACTGGATATGAAGTAAGGGTAGGAAATGATGAAATTGCTAAAGCTAAAATTGATGGAAAAACATTAAAAGTAACAGGTAAAAAAGCAGGTGTTACAGATGTCATCTTAACGAAAGATGGTGCGACAGCTGGACACGCAACAATTACTGTTACACAAGAAAACATTCAAATTAAATCTGTCCAATTTAAAAAAGTAGAAGCTGAGCAATTTGAAAACCGCAAAGTTGACATTGACAGAGTGTTAAATGTTGAGAAGAGTGATAAAGATGATGTTGTAAAAGGTATCGATTTAAATATCTCTACAGAGCATAAAGTACGTATCATTGATGCTGAAGGTGAAGAACAAGGTAAACTTTATCTTGACCGTAACGACAATGCTACGTTTGACGGAAATGATGTTGCACTTGGTTATGTAACAGCTGTTAAATCAAGTGATACAGTATCTAAAGAAGGAAACGACTTATTTAACTTCTTAGCTGACGAATTTAAAGATGAAGATGGCATCCACAAAAACGATGTCTTCAAAGGTGTAACAACTGCATTTGGAGATAAGGGTACAGTTATCTTTAAAGTTGTGAAAGACAGATTTGCACCAACAACTGAGTATGGTACAAAAGCTGTAACAATTAACGTAATTAAAGAAGAAATCTAATAGAATCATATATTAGATTTACAACCCCCGTGTAATGATTTACACGGGGGTTGTTTTTTATTCATTAAGAAACACGCCCCTTTAGCGATTTCTAAAGGGGCGTGCTTTATGATTATTGCTTAAACTTAAACATTTCACCACTTAAATTTGAGTCACTGTATACAAACAAGACCATATTAATATTGTTGTCTTTTATGTACTGGTAGACATCTTTTTCATGGTAGTGGCGAAGATCCAGGATGGATGTTCGCTTAAAGTTTTGTGCTAGATGCGGTGCGATTGCATTTGCAAATGAATCTTTTAAAATTAAGGCATGGACATCGTTAGGTGCATCGTTGTTTTCAAAGACGATTTCAGGATAGTCATTTGTGTAGTAACCTGCATACGATGTTGTGTCTTTTTGTTTCTCTACACCGTATATTTCATCTAATGAATGATACATAGTACCATTTACATCTTTTGCAGTTACACTTGTAAAGTGAAATCCATCTTTCGGTGTGTAGTAACAAAGCTTTTCTCCTGTAGCGTCAATGAGTTGATACAATTGATTGTTAAAACTTCCGATCAGGTTTTTATTTTTTGCACATGTGCGTGTGTAATCTTCTTTTTCGACTTCTTTTCCTTTATATATAGAAGATTCTTGTTTAATCGTGTTCATAATATATTGATAGCCTAGGAAAGCACCATCCATATTCCAGTGATGATCTGTTTTAAAATACATATCTTGTATTTCTTGTTGTGTATACTGCTTCTCGAAATGTTCCATGAGTTTAATTGGCTTTACATCTGGTGGAAGCTTGTCGAGAAAGTAATTTACATCCTCCTTCGCATATGTGTGGATATGAGAAGGTAATTTAAACGATAATGCATTCGTTTTTGATGGCGGTAAAGCAAAGTAAAACTCGATGTTTTGTTCTTTTAGAAACTGAGATAGTTCCTTGACGGCTGGCATGGACTGGTCAATTTCTTTATATTTTGGTGTCCATGCGGGGTTTTTTAACAGCCATGTATCGTCGGTAAGGATAATATCGTTAATGAGAGACTTGTCCATTTTAATTTGAGCCAGCGTATAGTTTTTAATAAGCTCATCTCTGCCGATTAATTGATCGTTTGTGTATGCTTCAAAGTCTTTAAAGAAACTGCCTGTTCGAATCGATTCTTTTGTTAGCGCTGGTTTTTGGGCAAGTTGGCGATTTTCAACAGGTGAAATCGCTCGATCTGTCTTGAGCAACGATAATATTCCGAATGAAAGGATAATGGTGAGAAAACCGATGAATAGAACAAAGTTCCCCAATTTTTTCATAATAACTTTTCCTTCCTGCATAAGTTAAAACCTGAAATAAATAAATGGATTATACGTCGAATTGACCAGATACATGATAGAAATCATAAATAATGTCAGCAATAATACAGGACGCACAATTTGAATTGAAAATACATGAATTTTTGGTGCGAGTTCTAGTACATGTTTAATACGTGCTAAAATTGGCGTCGCTGCGATAAAGGCGATTAGAAATACAATCCCGTATTCATGTATGTATAACATTGTATTGTCATCTGTAAGTGGGTGGTTTTGCAGACCGAACATTGATTTTAAATACTGGAAAGAGTATGTAAAGTTATCAGCTCGGAAAAAGACCCAACCAATCATGACGATTAGTAATACATATATATGTTGCAGCGGCTTCCATAATTTTTTCAATAGTTTTTCAAGGCCCGCTTTTTCAAGAGAGATGATGACCCCGTAATATAATCCCCAAGCGAGGAATGTCCAGCTGGCGCCGTGCCATAAACCGGTTAGTCCCCAAACGATGAATAAATTTCGGTAATTTGCTAGTTTTGATACGCGATTTCCTCCAAGCGGAATATAAACGTAATCGCGGAACCAAGATCCTAGTGTAATATGCCATCTTCTCCAAAACTCAGAAATAGACTTTGAAATGTACGGGTAATGGAAGTTTTGAGGGAAATCAAAACCAAACATTTTCCCAAGTCCAATTGCCATGTCAGAGTATCCTGAGAAGTCAAAATAAATTTGAAGTGTATAAGCAATAATTCCGATCCATGCCGTTCCAACACTCACTTCAGAAGGAGGAAGGGCAAAAATTTTATCAGCGACAAATCCAACTTGGTTTGCGATTAAGATTTTTTTTGCAAGTCCAAGGATGAATATTTGAATGCCTTCTGCAAACTTTTCAAAAGAATGAATGCGTGTTTTAATTTGCTCAGCAACAATATTATAACGAACGATTGGCCCAGCGATAAGCTGCGGGAAAATCGATATATATAATGCTAAGTCGAGCGGGTTTTTTTGAACTTCTCCATCTTTACGATATATATCAATGACATAGGACATTGCTTGGAACGTATAGAATGAAATTCCAATTGGCAACGGAACAGGTTCTATATGAATAGATAGATGCAATGCTTGATTTAAAATGTCGGTGAAAAATGAAATATATTTAAAATAAGAAAGAAGTAAAATATTTCCGATTACAGCCATGATCAAAAACGTGACTTTCATATTTTTACGCTGATCATAATAATGTACGAGTAAACCAAAGCTGTAGTTTAATAGGATAGAAAAGAGCATTAAGAAAACAAAGCGTGGTTCTCCCCATGCATAGAAGACTAAACTAAATACTAGTAACACGAAGTTACGTAGTTCAGCGCGTACAATAAAATAGAAAAATAATACTAAAGGTAAAAAGATAAATAAGAAAATAGAACTACTAAATACCAAGCGACTCTCCTCACTTTGTGTACAATACAGTTAGGAATGAAAAATGTATTGTGTTATGTGATTTTGTTATATGAACTCTTATGTGAAAGAGGATATATCTATTATATAGTCTTTCACATAAGTTATGTAAATAAGTATTTGTCGTTAATAAAGGGAATTAACATCTAGTATAGCAACAGATGTTAATTCCCTTTATCCCGGCTATTTGCGGGCTAATAATCAGCGGGGGATGAAGCCCACGCTGATTAAAGTTTTACTTTATTTTCAGTCTGCCTTTAAATCAACAATCAAATAGGCAAGTATAACCGCGAAGAAAATACTAACAGCTGGTGCTGTTAATACATGGCCAGACATATACCCGATGCCAAGTGATAACACGATTGTGCTAGCCAGTAACATATATTTCACGGTTAGTATTTGTTTGAAATTTGAAATGACGCGGGTACATAACCGGATACCAAAATATAGGAATGGTAACAGGTAAATCAGAAAACCGATGATTCCAAATGCGAAGAATAAATCATAGAAATCCATTTCGATTAACTTAATTTTTTTTGTATAGTTTCCTGCATATCCCATACCAAATAGTTTCTGTGACATAGGGGCTTCTTTATAATATTGTTTGTATACTTTTAAGAATTTATCACGGTCACTATAAATTAGACTTTTTACTTCAGAATTTGTGAGTTCACCTTCAGCATGTTTTTTTGCTTCATTAGGGTCCTCTTTCACCACTTTACCTTCTTTTCTTTCCTGTTCTTCTCGTACTGATTTTTTATATTCATACATCTGTAAATGGATGCCCATATTTTTAGAAATAGGAGTGAGTGGTGTAACAATCACTAAGCCTCCTAGTACAACGAGAGCAACAATCGCATTTACAAGAGGCGTAAATCCTTTTCCTTCTTTTTTACGCTGCATGATATATTCAATAAACGAAAATAGAAGTGCAACACCTAGTGTAAAAACAATGGATCCATATCCTACTTTTGTTCCTACCATAATACTTGCATACATCGCTAACAGTGTTGGAATCCAGTAATATACTTTAGAAAAAGAAGTTGTTTTTTGTATGGAATACAGTACAACGATTGGGAACATAATTGCGAAAATCGCACTTAAATCATTTCCAGCAAAGAACCATCCTCTTGAACCAAGCTTTGAGTGAGGATAACTTGGGAAATCTGTCCCAGATGCAATCGAAACAATCATAACAATGCTTAAAATCAATGATGTGTATAAGAAATATGTAACGACTTTGTGATAAGCATATTGTTTATCTTTTATTTCTTTAAAGACAATAATATATCCAAACAGCAACACAATTGGATATACACTTTTTAAAATAAATTTAACTTCCTCGCTAAAAGATACCGGGGACTTGACCATCATATTATTTGCAAGACCCGCTGCAAGTACGATTCCAAGTAAGCATAAATAAAGAATGTACTTCTTAGTTCCAGGCTCTTTAAAGTGGAAAAGAAGATACACTAGCATAAGAAGCATAAAGGCAAAACGTACTACAATTCCGACTGTCGCACTCATGTGTAATATGTAGATTGAAAAAGATGTTAACAAATCTAAAATTGGCTGAAACACAATGAATAGTAACAGGAAATGTGGGAAGTAGTTATCCGTTTGTTTCAACTTGTTAACCATGTTTTCCTCCATTTCTTCATTCTTTTATCACAGTGCTATTTTTAGAATAGACTGTTCATAAAAGCCTTCATTTATATACATCAATTAAAAAACCGACATAAAACCCCTCTTTTTAGGTGGAAGAGAGCATCTATTCATGCATAGAAGCGGTCAGGCCTTTTTCTGCCACATGCGAAGTAAAAACAGAACGAGCAAACGAGTGTAGATTACTTTTTATTCCGCATAGCAGGGATTTAGATGTCGAAACATTAAATTGGATTTATATAGTAAGGCGAATGAATTTCTATATTTATTTTGATACATCAAACTTAAGGATACACCATTTCAT
This sequence comes from Bacillus sp. AFS098217, assembly GCF_002551815.1. Classification (GTDB taxonomy): domain Bacteria; phylum Bacillota; class Bacilli; order Bacillales; family Bacillaceae_G; genus Bacillus_A. Next base: position 26,138 of record NZ_NVPR01000060.1, on the reverse strand, counting down.
TCTAATGGTAAATAGAAGAAGAAAGGCGGTGAATGTACACTAATTCAGTTATTTTTCTTCATTATGATATGTTTTATACGGCAATACATACAAATTCCACGATAATTAGACAGAAAATTAAGAAAAAAGAAGGATTTTCGAGCCTCTTTCTATAATTATATAAGTATAATCTTTAGGGAAGAAAGAGGGGTATATAATGGAAGTAAAAAGTAAAGCAGAGTCTGTAGTTGTCCAATATGAAGGACGTGTGGCAACGGTCATGGTAAATCGTCCAGAAGTATTAAATGCGTTAGATGAGCCTACTTTAAAGGAATTGGCAAAAAAACTGAAAGAAGTTGCTGAAAGTTCAGCTCATATTGTCGTATTATGCGGGAATGGCCGTGGTTTTTCAGCGGGTGGCGATATTAAATCGATGCTTTCAAGTAATGATGAAAGCAAATTTGAAGGTATCATGAATGCGATTTCTGAAGTTGTTGTTACATTATATACAATGCCGAAGCTTGTCATTAGTGCCATTCATGGTCCAACGGCAGGTCTTGGATTAAGCATTGCGTTAACAGCGGATTATGTAATGGCTGATATTTCATCCATCATTGCGATGAATTTTATTGGAATCGCTTTAATTCCAGACGGTGGAGGTCATTTCTTCCTGCAAAAACGTCTTGGTGAAAATATGGCGAAACAAATCATTTGGGAAGGTAAGAAGTTATCGGCAACAGAAGCGTTAGACATTGGTTTAATTGATGAAGTGATCGGAGAAAACTTCCAAGGGGCTGTGAAACAAAAAATAAACGAGTGGCTGCAAAAACCAATTAAAGCGATGATTCAAACAAAGCAAATTTTATGCGAAGTGAATCGCTCTAGTCTAGAACAAACATTGCAACTTGAAAAGCGTGGACAATACGCGATGAGACAAACAGCCGATCACAAAGAAGGAATCACGGCATTTTTAGAAAAGCGTCCACCAGTATTTACAGGAGAATAAAAAGAAGAAAGTGCTGGCACATTTTAGTATAATTGTGTTAGCACTTTTTTTAGCTATATACATCAATTAAAAAACCGACCTAAAAACCCCTCTTTTTAGATGGGAGAGAGGATCTGGCCATGGATAGAAGCGGTCAGGGCTTTTTTCCGCCACATGCGAAGTAAAAGCAGAAAGAGCAAACGAGTGGAGGGTACTTTTTGTTCTGCATAGCAGGGAGTTAGATGTCGAAAAATGAAAATGGATTTATATATATGAAAATCCAAATTGAAAACACGACCTAAAAACCCCTCTTTTTAGATGGGAGAGAGGATCTGGCCATGCATAGAAGCGGACAGTGCCTTTTTCTGCCCCATGCGAAGTAAAAACAGAAAGAGTAAATGAGTGCAGGTTACTTTTTGTTTTGCATAACAGGGGTTTAGATGTCGAAACATGAAAATGGATTTATATAGAAAGGTAAAGGGCGCTAGATGAGAAAAACTAGAATCATTGGCATTATTGGTATCATCTTACTTACATATTATGTTTTGCATCGTACACCTGCTCTTGCAGTTCGGACGGCGTTATTATTTGAAGGACACCCAATTGTTGCTGTGACAGGAGAAGTTACGAAGGAAAGAGATATCAAAAAAGAAGCGGTGCCAGCTGCATATCAAACGTTATATGGAAAAGAAGAGAATGAATTAGAACATTATTTCTTCCCGCACGTACAAGCACATGGAACAGGGATCGATATGGAAAGTGCCTGTGTGAAAAAGAAATGGTTTTTCTATGAAGCGGAGCTCGGATGTTACTAAATATAGAAAGAATACGCTGATATTGGAGTGGAGGATAATTTATGTCAACTTATAATAAGCTAGTAAGGGATCGTGTTCCAGAGAAAATTTTAATGTCTGGAAAAACATATACAGCGCAAAAGCTAACTGGTCAAGCATACATACAAGCATTAGCAAAAATCGGAACGGAAGAAATTCGTGAATTTGCTTCTATGAAAGAGCGTGAACACGCATTAGATTCACTGGCGGATGCATTAGAAATTATCATATCATTAGCGCGTGCAGAGGGCGCAACATTTGAAGATATCGAGCGCATTCGCAAACAGAAAGAAGCAGAGCGCGGCGGATTCCAAAAAGGAATTTACTTGCTGGATGTTTCGGAGGAATAGGATTAGTTAAGAATGTTGGATAATGAATGGGGAACAGTGAAAGGGGAGAAAAAAATGAGTGCTTTTTTAGAAAAGATTCAACCATTTTTACATAATGATGATAGTGTGATGCAAAACTTTCTATTAAGGGTATTAGATCGGAATTATAGTGGGACAGAAGAAGAATTACTATGTGTTCTCGAAACGGAGAATTTGTCTCCGCATACTATACATAGATTGAAAAAATATCCAGTTTCAAATAAAAGCATTGAAAAAATGATAGGAATGTTTCATAAAAGTAAGAATCCAATTATTCAAAGGAGTCTAGCATCTATTATTTTGCTGAATGCAGATGGAGAAGCGTTAGACACACATAAAGACAGTTTGCTGAAGTTAAAACCATATATACACAAACAAACACTTCAATTATTTATTGATTGTCATTACGCGTCGGCAGAGGACGTATTTATGGTATTAGAAAAACATGTAGCACAATTAGAAGAGGATCCATACTTTAATCAACAACATTTTGATGTAGGCGCAAAAATGGTAAGAGAACTTGCAAGTAAAGCTGCTATAGATGAGGAACGTGTTTGTTCAATCATTAAAGAAAGCATGCAAAAAGAATGGATGGATTATAAAGGGATCTATTATGTGATGCTAGCGGGAGAAAGAAGGGTTAAGCAAGCCATTCCAATGTTAGCCGAATTATTAACAAGACCATATGGTGAGGAAGTATTAGTAGAAACTGCAAGTGCTGCTCTTAAGAAAATTGGTGGAGATCTTGTTGTAGAACAGGTGGAAAAATATATTTACAATAAAGAAGCGGCGCTTTTTGCGGTGAGTGTAATAGGAAGTGTGGATACACCTTATGCAGAGGAAGTATTATTAGAGGCATTATTGGATGTGAAAGACATTTCTGTAAAAACAGCCATTGCAGATGAATTGTGTAACCAGTTATCTGCAAAGGCAATTCCATATGTGGCTACTCTTGTAGAAAACGGGTATGATGAGGGTTTGTTAGAATTAGATGAGGCTCTTTATGCAAATTGTAAAATTAACGGGATTGAGCATCCTGATATGCTTATATGGAAGAAAAGGATACAACAAAGAGAAAAAGAATTTACGAATCGTCAAATGGAGATTGAAAACTTATTCAATCAGCGTCCTACCGAAAAGAAGGTAAGCGTCGGGCGAAATGATCCATGTATATGCGGAAGTGGAAAGAAATATAAAAAATGTTGCTTAAAATAAAAAGAGTGTAAGAGAACCGCCTTCGTTATGAGTGGCGGTTTTTTACTGGATTATGTATACTGAATATTAGAAAAAATAAAGTGGGGGGAAGTAAAGTGGCACATCATGCAAAAGAAACAATGGAACTTATTAAACAGCTTGTTTCCATTCCAAGTCCGTCTGGAAACACAACGAAGATTATCAACTTTATTGAAAACTATGTAAAAGAATGGAATGTAGAAACAAAACGTAACAATAAAGGTGCTCTTATTTTAACGTTAAAAGGAAAGAATGATGCGCAGCATCGTTTATTAACGGCACATGTTGATACATTAGGCGCAATGGTGAAAGAAATTAAATCTGACGGTCGTCTTCGCTTATCGATGATTGGCGGATTTCGCTGGAATTCTGTTGAAGGAGAATATTGCGAGATTGAAACAGCAAGCGGAAAAACGTATACAGGGACAATCTTAATGCATCAAACATCTGTCCATGTCTACAAAGATGCAGGGGAAGCGAAACGAGACGAAAAAAATATTGAGGTTCGTATCGATGAACGTGTATCTTCAGTCGATGAAGTTCGTAAATTAGGCATCGAAGTAGGCGATTTTGTTTCATTTGATCCGCGCGTTCAAATTACAGAGAGTGGTTACATAAAATCGCGTCATTTAGACGATAAAGTAAGCGTAGCGATTCTACTAAAATTAATTAAAAGATTACAAGACGAAAATACGACATTGCCATATACAACACACTTCTTAATTTCTAATAATGAAGAGATTGGTTATGGCGGGAATTCTAATATTCCAGAAGAAACTGTAGAATACTTAGCAGTTGATATGGGAGCGTTAGGTGATGGACAGGCATCGGATGAATATACTGTATCCATTTGTGCGAAAGACTCTAGCGGTCCATATCATTACGGTTTACGCAAGCACTTAGTTGAACTTGCAAAGACAAACAATATCGAATATAAAGTAGACATCTATCCATATTACGGATCAGATGCATCCGCTGCCATTCGTGCAGGATTCGATGTGAAACACGCATTGATTGGTGCAGGGATTGATTCTTCTCATGCGTTTGAGCGTACACATGAGAGTTCCATTGCACATACAGAAGCACTTATTTATGCGTATGTGCTATCACAAATGATCGAAGAATAAATGATTTTTGGAAAAGTGATTGGTATTTACATATCAATCACTTTTTTGTTTTATCATGTGTAAAAGACTATGAAAGTAAATTTTACTTATATAAATCCATTTTCTATTTTTCTTCTATTAGTCAAAAAGTATGAAACAATCATATTAAATTTCCCTTCCCTTTCACTTCAAATTCACATTGAAGTCACATCTATCTTTTATATTATATGTATCGAAGCTGTTCCTCCCTAATAATGAGACATTCCCCAGTGTCTCGAACAGCTTTCCATCCCTAATTAAAATTGATATATTGTCCCTTTCCCTGACCATCTTGTACTGACAAGATGGTCTATTTTTTATCACCTATTACTGAATCATGCCTCTTATCCATTCAGCAACTATTCATTTATATAAATCCATTTTTATTTTTCAACATCTAAATCCCTGCTATGCAGAGTAAAAAGTAATCTACACTCGTTTTCTCTTTCTGTTTTTACTTCGCATGTGGAAGAAAAAGGCCGTGACCGCTACTATGCATGGCCGATGCTCTCTCCTACCTAAAAAGATTGGCTTTATGTCTATTTTTTAATAAATGTATATATAAAATATTAATAATATACATTTACTAGATAATATTAATATTGTAAAATATTAGGGTTGGTATAATGTGGTTAATTAATAGAAGAAATATTTTATAACGATTGTTATGAATTGTGATTAACAGATTTTGAGGGGGAGAAACAATTTTATGAAGTATGGAAAACTGGCAGTAGGGATTCTAGCAGTAACTTTATTTTCTTATCCAGTAAGTAGTTCAGCAGCGGAAAAGAATTTTCCGGATGTACCGGGCTGGGCGCAAAATTCGGTTAACTATTTAGTTGAGAAAAATGCACTTGACGGAAAACCAGACGGAACATTTGCACCATCTGAAAAAATTGATCGAGGATCAGCTGCAAAGCTAATCGCGGTGGTACTAGGTTTAGAAATTAATCAAGATGCAAAACCATCTTTCCAAGATTCACAAAACCACTGGGCAGCTCCTTACATTGCCGCAGTAGAAAAAGCAGGTGTGATTAAAGGTGATGATAAAGGGAACTTTAATCCAGCAAACAGCATAAATCGTGCTTCTATGGCATCTATGCTTGTAGAGGCGTATCAATTAAATAATAAAATCATTGGTGACTTACCAACGCAGTTTAATGATTTAAAAGAACATTGGGGCGAAAAGCTGGCTAATACGTTAGTTGCTTTAGGCATTTCTAAAGGAACGGATGACGGTTGGAATCCAGATGGGATTGTTACGCGTGCAGAAGCAGCTCAATTTATTGCACAAGCTGATATGGCAAAAAGTGATACATCAAAAAGAATGTACATGAATAGAAACTTCATTACATATCATGAGCCATCATTATCATCAGGCATCACGTCCACTCAACATGCTCCGCAAGTTATTGTGGTGAAAGAACAACGAGAAGACGGATGGATGAAGATTGCAACGGATAAAGGAGATAAATGGACGCCTTTAAACGAGAAACAAGAGTATATCGATGGTGCATTTACTACATATCAAGAAACGTCTCATACTTCTAAAGTATTAGGGAAATATGAACCGCAAAATGTAACAATCATGGAAGAAAAAGGGAGCTGGATTCGTATTCGTACATATGCTGGTTTCCAATGGGTGGACAAAAATCAGTTGAACCCGCCGAAACAAGCGAATTTCCTAGAAGGAAAAGCGATTATTATTGATCCAGGGCATGGTGATCCTGATCCAGGTAAACCAAGTGTATATATGGAAGAGAGTAAAATCGTATTAGATACGTCTAAACGAGTACAGGCATTGTTTGAGAAAAAGACACCGTTTACTGTATTGTTAACACGTAATGGCGATGCAAGACCAGGAGTGAGTGCCCCAGATTCTTTGAAAAAACGAGTGGAGTTTGCGCAGGCGAATAATGGGGATATCTTTGTAAGTATTCATGGTAATGCTTATAATGGACAAGCAAATGGAACAGAAACATTCTACTATAACTCAAACACAAAAGGAACAAATCCATATGTAGAAGAAAGCCGCATGCTAGCACAAAAAATTCAAGATCGTCTTGTAGTGGCACTTGAAACACGTGATAGAGGTGTACAACATAAAGATCTATACGTTACTCGTGAAAATACAATGCCGTCTGTATTAACAGAGCTAGCATTTGTTGATAACAAGATAGAGGGTGAAAAACTATCTACTGCAGAGTGGAGACAACGTGCTGCCGAAGCAATTTACGCTGGTATTTTAGACTATTATGAGTGGAAGGGTAATGACGTTTCTTCTTACCGTTAATAATAGAGTTGTAGAATAGTAATAAAAAGGAGATTGTCCAGAGATTTTGGGCAATCTTTTTTTATTGACCAAAATTTGTTCACTTTAATATATAAATGCATTTTAATTTTTCGACACCTAAATCCCTGCCATACAGAATAAAAAGCAACCTACACCCGTTTGCTCTTTCTGTTCTTAACTTCGCATGTGGCAAAAAAAGGCCATAACCGCTTCTATGCATGGCCAGATGCTCTCTCCAACCTAAAAAGAGTGGGTTTTTATGCCGGTTTTTTAACTTTTATTTGTATATAAACATTTCCTAATTAAACATTTACTGTAATAAACATGTAATATTTATTATTTCATATGCGTATTTACTCTAGAGTTATAATGCCATACAATAATTTAGGTACTATTAAATAGTAGAATAGTAGAGTAATAATAAATATTTAATTTTTTATTGTTTAATAGAACATAGTTTCATAATGAACAGGTATGAGAGGAGAAAAATTTGATGAAATACGGAGTAATCGCAGCAGGGATTTTAGCAGTCAACTTATTAGCGTATCCATTAAGTAGTTCAGCAGCGGAAAAGAATTTTCCAGATGTACCTAGCTGGGCGCAAGATTCGGTTAACTATTTAGTTGGGAAAAATGCACTTGATGGAAAACCAGACGGAACATTTTCACCATCTGAAACAATTGATCGAGGATCAGCTGCAAAGCTAATCGCGATGGTATTAGGTTTAGAAATTAATCCAAATGCAAAACCATCTTTCCAAGATTCACAAAACCACTGGGCAGCGCCTTACATTGCTGCGGTAGAAAAAGCAGGTGTGATTAAAGGTGATGGTAAAGGGAACTTTAATCCATCAAGCACTATTAATCGTGCTTCTATGGCATCTATGCTTGTAGAGGCTTATCATTTAAATAATAAAATCATTGGGGACTTACCAACGCAGTTTAATGATTTAAAAGAACATTGGGGCGAGAAGCTAGCCAATACGTTAGTTGCTTTAGGTATTTCTAAAGGAACGGGTGACGGCTGGAAACCAGATGGTATTGTTACGCGTGCAGAAGCAGCTCAATTTATTGCACAAACTGACATGGGAAAAGCAGATACATCAAAAAGAATGTATATGAATAGAAACTTTATTACATATCATGAGCCATCATTATCATCAGGTATCACATCTAATCAACATAGTCCGCAAATCGTTGTGGTGAAAGAACAACGAGAAGATGGATGGATGAAGATTGTAACGGATAAAGGCGATAAATGGACGCCTTTAAATGAGAAACAAGAGTATATCGATGGTACATTTACTACATATCAAGAAGCGTCTCATGGCTCTAAAGTATTAGGGAAATATGACGCACAAAATGTGACAGTGATTGAAGAAAGCGGAAGCTGGATTCGTATTCGTACATATGCTGGTTTCCAATGGGTTGATAAAAGTCAGTTGAACCCGCCGAAACAAGCGAATTTCTTAGAAGGAAAAGCAATTATTATTGATCCAGGTCATGGCGGTGTAGATCCTGGCCATGAAGGCGTAGACATGGATGAAAGTAAAATTGTATTAGACACATCTTTACGCGTACAGAAATTATTTGAGAAGAAAACACCATTTACTGTATTGCTAACACATGATACTGACACAAGACCAGGAACAGATGCAAAAGATTCTCTAAAAAAACGAGTAGAATTTGCTCAAGCGAATAAAGGGGATATCTTTGTAAGTATTCATGGCAATGGTTTTGACGGAAGTGCTCAAGGTACAGAGACTTACTACTACAGATCAGCAACGACAGCAACAAACCCATATGTAGACGAAAGTCGTGTACTAGCAGAGAAAATCCAAGATCGTCTTGTAGCAGCACTTGGAACACGTGATAGAGGCGTAAAAGAAGGCGATTTATACGTAATTCGCGAAAACACAATGCCAGCTGTATTAACAGAACTTGCATTTGTAGACAACAACGTAGACGGTGCGAAACTATCTTCACCAGAAGGAAGACAAAGTGCTGCTGAAGCAATTTACGCTGGTATTTTAGACTATTATGAGTGGAAAGGTAATGATGTTTCTTCTTACCGTTAATAATAGATTAGTAGAATAGAAATGAGGAGGAGGTTGCCTGAAAGTGGGGCGGCCTCTTTTTGTTTAGGGAATATTACTGCCCGCAACTAGCGGGATCAATATTATATTAATAAAAATTAACAAACCGATATAAAACCCCTCTTTTTAGAAGGGAGAGAGCATCTATTCATGCATAGAAGCGGTAAGTTCCTTTTTTTGCCACATGCGAAGTAAAAACAGAAAGAGTAAACGAGTGTAGGTTACTTTTATTCTGCAGGACAGGGATGTAGATGTCGAAAAATGAAAATAGATTTGTAAAAATAAGAAAGATGCTATATTTATTACTTACTTTTATGTTATATACATAATATAACGTATTTTAAATTTAAAATAGAAAGAATATGTACAATCCGAAGATGGAATCGATTTTTAAAACTCTTTTTTATATTTATCATTCTTTATGTTTAAATTAATAAATTTTATTTAAAAAGGGGAACGACTATGAATTTGCGAACACGAATTTTAGGAATTGTATTTGTAGTAATCTTGGGATTGGCGAGTGTGAATTTTGCATTTTTATATTTTACTGCGAAAGGAACTGGGGAACAAACAATTGGAGAGTTAGGAAAGATTCAAGTTGAAGCAATGAAAAAACAATTTGATAAAGACGCATATGAATCATGGTTAAAGGATCCAAAGCAAAATGATACATATGAGAAGTTGCGAAATACATTAAATGAAATGCGTGAACATAATGGCGCATTATATGTATACACGATGCATTTTAAGAAGAATGAAGCGTACATTATGATTGATGGGCAACCAAGTGACAAGGAAGCTTCACCGATTTGGGAGAAGTGTGAAGATAATGCGGCAGAAGTGGAAAAGCTGCAACAAGGAGAATGGGTGTACACTCCTATTATAAATGATGAAAAATACGGGAAATACATGTCCGTTATGGTACCGTTAAAGGATGAAAAGGGTCAAGTTTATGGGGCGCTTGGAATGGATATACAAGCTTCTGTTGTAGATACGATTATGCAAAACTTGTTGAAAGATAGAATGATAGAACTCGCTCTTATTAATATAGGGATTGTTGCTGTTGCCTCTGCTTGTCTATTCTATTTTATTAACCGAGGTTTGAAGCCGCTTCATGTGTTGAAAGAAGAAACAAAGCGGATTGCAGAAGGTGATTTAAGAGAACTTCAGATTTCATCTCGTAAGAAAGATGAGATTGGACAGATGATTCGTTCTTTTGAATATATGATGGATCATTTAAGAGGATTATTACAAGGTGTACAGAAGGCAACACATTCTGTCACGCAAACATCGAAAATGTTATTATCTTCTACACATGTAATGAAAGAACAGAATCAAACCATTGTATTATCGAGTCAAGAGATTACAAATAGTAATGCGCAAACTGTTTCTTCAATGGAACAAGTTTCAAATGCGATGCACTCTTTTGAAGAAGAAATACGCGGAGTCGAACACGCTGTAGATGATATGCAAAGTATTTCTCAAGCGATGGCACAAGCAGGAGAAGAAGGACAGGAAATGTTGCATAATACGGTTATGCAAGGGAAGGAAATGAAAGATACGTTCTATCAATTTCAAGATACAGTCAATTCTTTATTAACACAAGTAAGCCATACGGGGGAATTTCTATATACAATCGAGGACATTGCAGCGCAAACGAATATGCTTTCCTTAAATGCGGCCATTGAAGCAGCTAGAGCGGGGGAATCTGGAAGAGGATTTGTCATTGTAGCAGATGAAGTGAAAGTGTTAGCGGAACGTACGGCAGAGCAAACAAAGCATATTCGTCAATTAATTTATAAGATGCAGCAAGAAGCGTCTGGAACAACAGAACAATTGTCGCGAGCATTGCAGCAATATGATGCTCAGTTTAGTCAAGTAAGTGTAGTAGCAGAGCAAATGAAGGCACTGCAATATATTTCAAACGAATTAAATCAGTCCCTGCAGCACGTTATCGGTAAAATGGAAACGATGAAACAGCAGCAGAACGTCATTCACACTGAAGTGTTGGCTGTCACGGCTGCAAGTGAAGAAACGGCGGAATCTACTGAGGAAGTGAATGTTACAATAGAAGAAGTTGCAAAACAGATGGATGCATTTACACAAGAAGTTCAAGAAATGGCATCGCAAATTCATGAATTAAGTGAACAAACGAAGCGCTTTACTTTATCGTAAAGTGGAACATTGATCTTACTATATATACATCAATTAAAAAGCTGATATAAAACCCCTCTTTTTAGGGGGGAAAGAGAATCTAAGTCAGATCCTTTTTCTGCCACATGCGAAGTGAAAACAGAAAGAGCAAACGATTGTAGGTTACTTTTCATTTTGCATAGCAGGGATTTAGATGTTGAAAAATAAAAATGGATTTATATAAATGAATAGTTGCTTAATGGATAAGAGGTATGATTCAGTAATAGGTGATAAAAAATAGACCATTTTGTCAGCACAAAATGGTCAGGGAAAGGGACAACTTATGTTCATTTTAATTAGGGATGGAAAGCTGTTCGAGACACTGGGGAATGTCTCATTATTAGGGAGGAACAGCTTCGATAGATATAATATAAAGGATAGATGTGACTTCAGTGTGAAATTGAAGTGAAAGATATGTTTTTTTAATGATCGTTTTATGCTTTTTATCTAATAGAAGAAGGATAGAAAAAGATTATCCTTACTTTGAAAACGTCATCCTTTCTAATTTAGCTTGTTTAGAAAGGATAACGTTTTTTGGTGTTTGAGAGTATTAAAATCTCTTGAGTTGATGGGCATGTATGGTGCTCCCATATAGGGCTAACTTTTTACACTATTGCTACTTTGCCCCTGGTTGCAAGAACGCTGGTACTGGGCCTTATAGCATAAGATACGATTCTGTTAGGGATATATGCATTTTATTCTCTTTTTTGCACCAGAACCTAAATAACTGTTCTTTTTCCATACGAATCACACACCTTTTGTAAAGTAATAATATCAGTAAAAGAAGTTTCTTTTTTCTGAAAATGTATATAAATGCAATATAGATGATAAATATTCAAAAAGGATTTTATATTTCCTTAATTTATTCCTTTCCATCTACATGAATCATTTATTACAACAGCTTTCATGTCTAAAATAAGATGTTTCAACAAAGGAAAATATAAGTATCTTTATGATGATTTTACAATATAATCAATGTGTTAATTAAAGGAACTCTGTGTTATTTTTGCTATTCTACTAACTAATACAGCTTCAAACAATGGACACAATTGCTACATGCCAAGTGTAATTTATTATCCATTCAAAAATTCTGTTTATTCAATCTTTCTAAAAATAAAAAAACATTAAACTCATAAATATACAAGTTATAATGAGGGCGTCGAGAGATAATCTATTACCTTCAGAGAAACTATCAAACCTGGTTCTAATGCAAAAATTCTAAAGACCTTACAAGTAATCTTCTACAATTGGACATACTGATACGATTACTCTAAGAAAGGTGTGTGATTAGAAGAATTTATTCAATATAAAAATGGAAACGTTATCAGCCAGATCTTATTTAAGAAAATGAAATTTGGTGATAATTTTAATACAGTTTTTATTTTAATTGAATCTCTTTCTCAAGCTGGCATTTTAATAGCTTAGACTCAACTGCAATTAAAAATAATAAATTATGGGGGGGGCTTATATGAACATGAATGTAGTATCTATTAAAGAAAAAAAAGTTGTTAAATACAAAAGTTGTTTTGATGTGATTGGGCCGGTAATGATAGGTCCTTCAAGTTCACATACTGCAGGTGCTTTAGCTATTGGGACAGTTGCCAATAAATTATTTCAAGGTCTTCCAAAAAAAGTTGTGGTAAGGTATTATGAATCATTTGCTGAAACCCATAAAGGACACGGAACGGATTTTGCAATTATTGCCGGGATATTAGGATTTGCTGCCGATGACAGCAAAGTGCCAGATGCTATTAAAATAGCGGAATCTAAAGGAATTGACATTACCTTTATTGAAAAAGCGGGTGATAGTCCTGCTGGTCATCCAAATACGGCAGATGTATATTTAGAGGATGAAAGTCGAAGTATTAGAACGATGGGTATTTCGGTCGGCGGTGGATTAATTGAAGTCAAACATGTTGAAATTGACGGATTTAGCTTAGATCTGCAAGGGCCATTGCCAGTTATTATTGCGATTTCTGAAAGCGCTGACTTTGAATTTGTCTTACGCAGGATCTTTAAACAATATGATGTGGAAATTAACAACTTTCATAGTTTAGAAGAAAACGGAAAATATTTATATGCATTCGCTTTGGATTCGCTATTGCCTGGTGATGCTCAGAAGGAATTGGGAAGTTTAAGCAGTATGGCTAATATCATTATTCTTTAGTTACATTAAGGGGTGGAAAAATATGTATATGACCATAAGAGAAATTGTAGATGCAGCTAATAAAAGGAAAAAGCCAATTTATGAATTAGCAATCGAACAGGAAATCGAACAAACTAAAACTTCTTATGAAGAAGTTTGGAGTAAAATGGAAAAGAATTTAGCTACTATGGAAAATTCTGCAAATAAAGGTATCGAGGGCGACGGGGTATTTTCTCCGACCGGTTTAACCGGAGGTGATGCTGTTAAAATAAAAAAATATCGAGAAAATGGAAAAACTCTTTCTGGGGATTTGATGGTGTTAGGGATTCAAAGTGCTATCGGTGTTAATGAAGTAAATGCTTCATTAGGGGCTATTTGTGCAACTCCAACCGCAGGTGCGAGTGGGACGATCCCGGGAGTCCTATTTAGTATTAAAGATACGTTGCAGTTAAGTCATGAAGATATGGTCCATTTTCTATTCACTTCATCTTTATTTGGAATGATAGTCGCAAATAATGCTTGTATTTCCGGAGCGTACGGAGGATGTCAAGCTGAAGTAGGCAGTGCCTCAGCAATGGCGGCTGCAGCGGCGGTAGAAGCTGCCGGAGGAACACCGCAGCAATCTTCTGAAGCTTTCTCAACCGCATTACAAAATTTACTCGGTCTAGTTTGTGATCCGGTCGCTGGTTTGGTAGAAATTCCTTGTGTAAAGAGAAACGCCATTGGAACGACAAATGCTTTAGCAGCAGCGGACATCGCATTAGCCGGCGTAAACAATATCATCAATGCTGACGAAGTTATTGAAGCGATGTATAGAGTTGGAAGACAGATGCCTCGCGAATTAAGAGAGACAGGTTTAGGCGGAATTGCGGCCACACCTACAGGGATTGCCATTAAAAGTAAAATTTTTGGAGAGAAACAATTAAAGCAATGAACAGTTATTGGAAGTATTGTGAAATATTTAACAATTCTATTCTCTATTGTTCTCCTAAGGATGTTTGTATATTAAGAGCCATTATCAATAAAATATAATTCTATACAAATAAAGTATACTACTATACGAATAAAGTATGTTAATATACAATTGAAATGTTTTGTAAACGTTAACAAATCCATCAGGTTGGACACATGATGTGGCGCACCTTGTAAGTGTAAGCAATTCATTTTTCAAGAATGGTCTATATTCCTAGGCCTTAAAAAGAGACGTAAGAATAGGATACAAGGAGGAATTATTATATGAATGGGAATACTGCAAAAACAATAGAATTTCAAGCTGAAAATACTGCAGTAAAAAATGAGAAATATCCAGACCCTAAAAAGTGGCATAAACAGGATACTACCTGGGCATTGAGCCTTTTTGGAACAGCAATTGGAGCAGGAGTACTCTTTTTACCTATTAATGCGGGTTCAGGTGGTTTATTATCATTACTGCTAATTACCATACTTGCATATCCTGTTATGTATTACTCACATAGGGCGCTTGCTAAAATGATATACGCTTCCAATTCTGCTGAAGAAGGGATTACAGGTACAATAAGAGAGTATTTCGGCAATAAGGCAAGTATAATTTTTAACATAGTATATTTCGTCTCAATTTATACGATCGTGCTGATGTATTCGGTTGCACTTACAAATACTGCAAGTAGTTTTATTGTGAATCAATTGCACATGCCGGAGCCTCCAAGGGCCATTTTATCGCTTGTATTAGTAATCGGTCTTATAGCTATACTAAATTTTGGTCAAGATATCACTGTAAAGATAATGAGTATGCTAGTATATCCTTTCATAGCTTCCCTACTTTTTATCGCAATATCTTTGATTCCACAGTGGAATACGTCAATGCTTAGTTTTTCAAGTGTTTCTACTGATTCAACAGGCACAGGATATTTTGGAACGATATTGATGATACTACCAATCATAGTATTCTCGTTCAATCATTCGCCTATGATTTCATCATTTGTTATGAAACAGAGAGCTACCTATGGAATAGAAGCTACTGATGCCAAATGTGCTCAAATACAAAAAGCTTGTTATATCATGACATTCGCTGTTGTTATGTTCTTTGTTTGGAGCAGTACCTTGAGTTTGACTCCAGATGATCTGAAAATGGCGAAAGCAGAGAACTTGTCAATCCTATCATATCTTGCTAATGAGCTTAATTCGCCTATAATCACTATTGCAGCTCCTCTTATTGCTTTTGTGGCTATAACAAAGTCCTTCCTTGGCCATTATATAGGAGCATATGAGGTAATGCGTGACATGATTATCAAGGTCGGTAAAAAACGCGGAAAAGATATGGGAGAAAAAACAGTTAAGACAATGATCCTTACTTTTGTCGTATTAACATGCTGGTATGTTGCTTATGCAAATCCAAGTATTCTTGGAATCATTGATGCCCTTAGTGGTCCGTTAGTTGCTGCTATCTTATGTCTATTACCAATGTATGCGATCTATAAAGTACCAGTACTAGCTAAATATAAAGGGAAAGCGAGCAATGTATTTGTCATTGTTATAGGTATACTTACTGTCCTAGCAAGTATTAAGTCATTATTCTAATTCACTATTGATATATCTGTTTTTGGACAGACTTCTCACCTTGGGGAGTTTGTCCTTTTTTGATTATATGCATAACTTCTATTCCAGCAATCACTTTTTTAGCTGTTTGCAATGATTTTAATCCAAGCATATTGGGGTGCTGTCCCACATCCATCAACTTAAGGATTTATACTATTTTTGAAGTTAAAAGCACGTTACTATTCTCTTATGTTAATGAGAAAGGGTGATGTGCTTTTTATGAATATGAACCAAAAACAGGAATTATCTTTATTGGCCGAAGAGTTATATCGATATATATCCCACTACACTTAATCAATTAGCTATAGAAGCAGGCGGGATGAAACGAAAACGTAAGTGCCACGGGCACCATTTCTTATCTTTGTGTGTATGGTTAAATCAACAAGTCGCTTAGTAATGCGCTTCAAGCAAAGCACCGTAATAAAAACGTACAGTATTGTTACGGTGCAAATAACCTTTAACGTGGGTTTTATGTGTGGATTTAAAATAAAGTTCGATGATTTATAATAAAGAATGATAATTTGTAAAAAGGTTTGATAAAAAGATCTATTTTGTAGAGTATTTTTTTGTTCAACAATCGGACACGATTGTTGAACAAAACAGATAGAAAATGATTAAACTTTTTTATAAAAATCAAACTTAAATCTGCTATAGAAGAAACCATTTTAATCAATCTTTTTTCAAAATGGTTTCTTTTTATTTATCGTAAAGCATGAGTTTGCGAAGTATTTTTAATCGAACTTTATTTTAAACCTACAGGATACCGTTATAGAAGATGATGTTACAGTAATTATAAGTTTTATATAGATTAATTTATAAAAATTTAAAAAGAAAATAAAAACTTGAAGTTGACGTTAGGTCATTTTATATACTATTTAGTAACTACTTAGTGTTCTCGAGATAAATGTGATTAAAAAATTAGGAGGTTTATAGATGAAACAGAGAGATATTATTATTTATGGGTGTGTCATTATAGGTGCAGGTATTGGACTGACAATGGGTAATGCATTTCCAGGTGTACTGATTGGTTTGGGAATAGGGTACTTGCTTCAGAATTTTTTTCGTAAAGAAGAATAAATATATAAAGACTTGTGGTAAGAACAAGTGAGAAAAGAAGATGATAAGATAGAATGAATATAACAGTTGTTAACGATAGAGTCTTAACGTACAGGAAGGTAGGTTTATCAGTTGATACACATTAATAAGGTTGGGGAGCTGACAGGTGTTACAGTAAGAACACTGCGTTACTATGATAAAATCGGCTTATTAAAACCAGCATCCAAAACAGAGGGCGGCCATCGTTTATACACAAATGAAGAAATAAAAAAACTACAGCAGGTTCAATTTTTAAAAAAGATTGGATTTTCGTTACATGAGATTAAGAATATGCTCGCTTCTAGTGAGTGGGATTGGTCGGATAGTTTAAAGAGTCAATTATCTTTTGTAATAAAAGAACAGGAAAACTTAAAGAAAATAGAGTTATCCATACGGGAATTGATACATGGAATTGCGATAGAAGGGGAAGAAAACTGGATCGCGATTCAGAAGATTATGAAATTATCCAGTAAAGATAAAGAAATACAGCAGTATTATCGTGAATCTGTATTTAAAGATAGGGAAATAAAACTATGGGAAAAGGTTCCCAATATGACAAGTGACAACTCTGATTCACTCGAATGGATTGCTTTGATAGGTCAGTTAAAGCGTTATATGAAGGACGGTCCAAAAGCATTCAAAGTCCAAAATATCATTAGAAGAATGGATGAAAAGCGCTTAGAGGAATTTGAAGGTGAGGATGAATTTTTAGATAAGCTGTGGGAAATAAGGATGTCGCCAAAGCAATCAGAGAAACTGAGATTATATCCGATTGATCAGGATGTGCTTGAGTTTATGGACGAGGCATATGCCATTTTTATAGCTGAAAAGAATAATCCTCAACCAGAATAAGGGGGAAAGAATGGTGAGTACAGAACTACTTCTCTTGATAGGGGGGTTGGCTCTATTGGACACGCTAAGCCCTTCCACATTAGGTGTAACAGTATACCTGATTTTATCAGATAAAGAGAGACTTACCAAACGTTTATTGGTTTATTTATTGACGGTAGCAGGATTTTATTTTGCTACTGGAGTTTCACTCATGTTAGGATTAGGTTTTTTGCTTGAGAATATTTTTGGCGTATTTCAAAATCAAATCGTAAGCCGGACTGTCTTTATTATTGGATTGATATTGTTCATTGTAAGTTTTTATGTTCCAACAAAGAAAAATTCAGAACTACCTGCACCAAAGTCAAAAAGCATTCTTTCAATGGTTGGGCTGGGATTCACTACTTCATTAATAGAAGTAGGTACTGCATTTCCTTATTTTGCAGCAATTAGCATAATGACTACTTCCAATCTACCATGGATGGAATGGTCTTCTATTTTAGCTGGATACAACTTTATCATGGTGTTGCCTTCCCTTGTGCTGTTTTTCTTATATCTCCAGTTTGGTCGGCGGATGCAAAAACCTCTTGAGAAGCTTCGGGTTAAAATCGCTAATAATACGGGATCGGCTCTTTCGTGGATTATGTGTATTGTTGGACTCATTCTGATTTTTAATAGCTTGGATTATTTGTAGGGTGTTTAACCAGAGTATTAAATAAAAGTAGAATTATTCAACAGTCGGGCGCTTTAATGGAGGAATGATCACAAAAATTATCAAACTTTTTTATAAAAGGATGATTCAATTGAATATAGAAAAAGCGTGTTTTGAACAATCTTTTTTCGAACCACGCTTTTTTTATTTGCTCTTTTATCAAGGTTTATTAAGTTAATTTAATCAAACTTTATTCCAAGGCTACATTATGTTAGTACGTTGGCTGTACCCCTATATTTGTGCCTTAGGATATTTTCGTTTACAAGATTTTAAGTCTATTCAAGATAAGCAAGGATACTATTTATCGCATCTTAAGTTACCAACTAAAATATATAGAAAAGAATTCGAAACAAAACCCGCCCAATTAAGACCGCTATATATAATACACTTTAAGCTGATGGATAGGAGTGTAAAAGAAAATATACACTCCTAGACAAAAGTGTTGCAAAAAGAATACACCTTTTTCAGGAAACTGCAATGAATGTTCGGGATAGTAATCGTCTGTTAGATTGGCATAATACTTGCAGATAAAACAGTAGGACACTTATAAGGATTTTAGGGAATAAGTGAGTGAAGATACTGGAGGGGAAAGAAATGAACATTAGTAAAATGTACACAACAATTGACGCACATGTAGCGGGGGAACCATTACGTATTATTACAGGCGGAGTACCAGCGATAAAAGGAAACACACAATTGGAAAGACGAGCTTATTGTATGGAGCACTTGGACCATCTTCGCGAAGTTCTTATGTATGAACCGAGAGGACATCATGGCATGTATGGTTGTATTATTACGCCTCCTGCAAGTCCCCATGCTGATTTTGGGGTATTGTTTATGCATAATGAGGGCTGGAGTACAATGTGCGGTCATGGAATTGTTGCGGTAATTACGGTAGGAATTGAAACTGGCATGTTCGAAGTGACAGGTGAAAAACAAAAGTTCATTATTGATAGCCCGGCAGGAGAGGTTATCGCGTATGCAACATACAGTGGAAATCAAGTAGAATCCGTATCATTTGAAAATGTTCCTTCTTTTGTTTACAAAAAGGACGTTCCGATAAAAATTGATGGCTATGAATTTCAAGTAGATATTGCTTTTGGAGGAGCTTTCTATGCGGTTGTAGGTAGTAAAGAATTTGGTTTGAAAGTGAATTTTAAAGATTTACCTGCTATTCAAACTTGGGGCGGGAAAATTAAGCACTACATTGAAAGTCAAATGGAGGTAAAACATCCTCTCGAAGAAGATTTAAAGGGAATATACGGCGTTATCTTTTCAGACCAACCAAATGGAAAAGATGCCACTTTACGAAATGTGACCATTTTTGCGGATGGGCAAGTAGATCGCTCTCCTTGTGGCACGGGTACTTCAGCTAGACTTGCAACTCTTTTTGAAAATGGAGTTCTGCAGGAAGGTGAAAGTTTTGTCCATGAATGCATTACGGATGGACAATTTGTTGGAGAAGTGTTGTCAGTGACAAAAGTAGGCGAATATGAGGCCATTATTCCAAAAGTGACTGGTCAGGCGTTTATTACGGGATTCCATCAATTTGTAATGGATCCAAGAGATTCATTAAAACGAGGATTTTTGTTGGGGTGATGTTTGAAAAGAGTTGTTTTTTGTTTAGAAAATATGTGGATTGAAGATGAATATTGGCAACAAGCATTGGGGAAAGGAAGAAAAAATATGTTGAAGGGAGGGATTAAATCGTTGATTGAGTCCTTCAGGGGTCATCAAAACCCCTGTCGAAGACTCTAAATTACTACATAATGGCGTTAATGAAGTACTCGCGACTTTTTGACTTAGCCATACCCACAGAGCTACTCATTCTTGAGCACGATATTTACTAGTTCGTTTCACAAGCTCAACCTCTCTCGCAAATTCTTGAAGAGCTAGAGGAGATAAACAGTGTTGTAGTTCTTTGGAAAAGAGGTTGAATTCATCTGAAATTGAAAGATTTATAAAAAGCACTATCCTTTCCTATTATAAAAAAATAAGGTAATGATTCGACTGAGCTTATTCATTAATAGTATCTTATCCTAAGTTCAGCTTACGTTCTTCAAAAATTCGTTTTGCCACAAAGATTGCATTAAGGACTCGTGGAAAGCCCGTGTAAGGGATGCAGTGCATGATTGCTTCTACTATCTCATCTGGTGAGAGACCAACATTAAGTGCTGCGTTAATGTGGACATTAAGCTGTGGTTCACAGCCACCCTGTGTAGTTAGTGATGCGATTGTAACCAATTGACGTTGTTTGAGGTCTAATCCTTCTCGAGGATAGATATCACCAAAAGCGAATTCAACAACATATTTACCGAGATCAGGAGCAATATCTTTTAATGAATCTATAACATGTTGCCCACCTTCTCCATCTACTTCCATAAGTTTTTGCCAGCCACGCTGATAACGTTCATTACTCATTGCATTTGCCTCCTAAGAATTTATCAATTTAAGTTTTTTAATCATTTAGTACGTCTATGTTACGTAGTATCAATTGATTAAAAAGTAACTCTTGATTAAACGTTACACCTTAGAGTGCACTCTAAAGCAACCCCTTTTCTTTGTGCTATAATGAAATTTATGGAAAATATATATACTATTAAACAAATTTCAAAAATAACAGGACTTACTGTGCACACTTTGCGTTACTACGAAAAAATTGGGTTACTTAATGGGGTGAGCCGAGATATTAATGGTTATCGTCAATATTCAGAAGCTGATATTTCTTGGATCAATTTCTTAATCCGTTTAAGAGTAACAGGAATGTCAGTCACAGACATGAAACTTTTTTCTGATTTACGAAGTCAAGGTGAACCTACAATAAGCGCTAGACGAGAATTGTTAGAAATACATCAAAACAAAGTCCTTAAAGAAATGAAAGAGTTGAAGGATAACCTGGTGAAAATTGAAGAAAAGATTGATTACTATAAGAGGATGGAGGGACATAGGAAATAATCATTTTACATTATCATTTATGTCAAAAGTTTAGGGAAGTATCTACTGAAAAAATGCCATTCTTTCGAAAGAATGGCATTTTTTTGTTTTAGGGGTATTAATTTTTTCTTAGGTTGATGGATATGTGGCGGTACCCTTATTATGGGATGAAGCTCATTGTTTACACGATGTTATCCCAATTACTCCAGCTGATATAACTAAGTTAGTAATTAGAGATGTTATTAGTACATCCTGAAACCCTTTAAACAAGTAAAGAAACTTTAATTATATAGAGCTATGATGATTAAAAAGAACTGCAACATACAAATGGCGGTTCTTTTGCTTGGTTTTATATTCTATTTTTTGTAAAATAAATCCATATAATATATAGATAAAAAGCAATACATATCAAAAAGTAAAGAGGGGAAAACATGTCACGTAAATTATACTTTGCACTCATTATGTTAAGCCTTATTTGGGGAGGATCTTTCTATTTTTTCAAGATTTTAGTTGCAGATTTCAATCCTTTGGTAGTAGCATTTTTACGATCAACTTTTGGAGCTACAACACTTATTGTACTTATACCATTTTTCCGCAAGTCTTTTAAAGGGAAAATTCCTTTTATACCTTTGTTTGCTGTAGGAATACTAAATACTATAATTCCATGGACACTTATTTGTTTTAGTGAACAAAAAATGACTAGTAATTTAGCTTCTGTCTTAAATGCAACCCAACCATTATGGACAATGGTTTTAGGAATTTTATTATTTGGTATACGTTCCAATCGTAACCAAATTATAGGTCTATGTATTGGATTCATAGGTATTTTAATACTCTCAGATATACATTTATCAAATGTTTTTTCAGTTAATTCATTAAATTTCGTTGCAATGTTGATAGCAACTTTTTGCTATGGTTTAGCAACCCATATAACAAAGCGTTATCTTAAAGAAATATCCATGTTCCAAATTTCTTTAGGTACATTATTAGTCGGTAGCATATGTAGTGGTGTCATAGTTCTATTTTTAGAAGAACCAATTCAAATTTTAACTAAAATATCATGGCATCATATAGGCGCATTAATTGGAATAGGTACATTTGGATCAGGTATAGCCTATTTACTTTACTTTTACTTAATTCAAAAAGGGAGCCCAAACTTCGCTTCCATATCTACATACTTAGTGCCAGTATCAGCTATTTTCTGGGGATATATTCTTTTAAATGAAAATATAAGTTGGAGATTAATCATTGGATTAGTTTTTATACTTATGGGAGTTTATATAACTAGTCGTAAAATCAAATTAAATATTCCTGTTAAAGGTATACAAAAAGAGTCCTAACTACTTAGGGCTTTTTCTTATTTTCGAAAGTAAACTTTTGAATAGCAGCACTAGGGGGCACTATACATGCCCATCAACTCAAGAGATTTTAATACTCCTAAATACTAAAAAGCGTTATCCTTTCTCATTAACATAAGAGAATAGTAACGTGCTTTTAACTTCAAAAATAGTCTAAATCCTGATTGGTGAGGGCTAATAATCAGTGGGGGATGAAGAAAACCCCCCACTGATTAAAGT
This sequence comes from Bacillus sp. AFS098217, assembly GCF_002551815.1. Lineage (GTDB taxonomy): Bacteria > Bacillota > Bacilli > Bacillales > Bacillaceae_G > Bacillus_A. The sequence continues at coordinate 3,148 of NZ_NVPR01000060.1, read as the reverse complement.
TTCACTTTATATGATTGAAACACGTTCCAAATCAAAAACATTGATTTGATTCTCATCAAAAAGTTCTTTTAAAGCCTTTATTCCATTGTGATCCGCATAATTCTTTTTGCTTACATTTGATCTCTGTTCAATTGAAAAACATCTGGATTGATCATTTGATGGAAGTATCTATCCATTTCTTCTGCTGAAACACTTTTTTTATTTTGAAACCACCATGTACTTAACGTTGTAATTACACCCGAATAGAATTCGATAATTAACTCATTTGGTATTGTATGGCTTTTACAAATTCGATTTAATTCTTGATTCTCCTGTTTCTTCATTTCACGAGTTTGATAATGTATAAAGTTATTAAATTGTTCATCACCCATTTGCGACTCTAATATTTTTCCAATCTCTTCATGATGTAAGAATTGCTCCATCACTTGAAATGGCTTAGTTAATCGGTCTAAAAGTGGTATTGTCAAGGATTCCTCTTGATATTGTTTAAATCCAAATGCCAATAATGCATCTTTATCTTCAAAATGTTTATAAAATGTTGTTCGATGCACCATCGCACGATCACAGATTTGATTGATGGTAATGGAACTATATTTCTGTTTTGGTTGTGTCATTAATTCAAATAAAGACTTCCACAATAATTTATATGTACGTCTAATACGTAAATCCAGCTGCCCCTCATTATTTTTCATCTACACTTCTCCTTTTTTGTAGATTAATTATACAACTAGCGAAAATTGATTCTCCCTTTTTAATCTACATATGTATATTATATTACATGTGATCTTTTGTATACAAATGTATTAAAAATAAAGAAAATAGGGAGAAAATCAATAAATGAATATGACGACTACAAGTTCTACAAGTAGCAAAATTGATACTTCTAATATTAGACATACACCCATTTTAATTGCATTAATTTTAGGTGCAATGGTTGCATTATTAAATGAAACATTACTTGGTAATGCTTTAACCGTATTAATGAAAGATTTTGATGTAACAGCTTCAACAATTCAATGGCTTTCTACATCCTACATGTTAGTTGTTGGGGTTTTAGTACCAATTACAGCTTTACTTCAACAATGGCTTACAACGAGACAAATGTTCTTAACCGCCATGGTAACATTTTTAGTCGGTACATTGATTGCTGGGTTCGCACCGACATTTTCCGTTTTATTAATCGGTCGTATTGTCCAAGCAATCGCCACTGGGTTAATTTCACCATTACTAATGAATACGATTTTAATTATTTGTCCACCTGAAAAACGTGGTGCCACAATGGGCTTAATAGCACTTGTTATGATGTCTGCTCCAGCGATTGGTCCTACATTATCCGGAATTATCGTTGATTCACTTAATTGGCGCTGGTTATTCTACATTGTTATTCCTATCGTAATCATTTCCATTTTAATTGGAATGAAATATATTCAAAACGTCACAGAGTTAACACGACCAAAAATTGATTATTTATCCATTCTCTTATCAACATTAGGTTTCGGTGGGGTTGTGTATAGCTTTAGTTCTTCAGGTGATTTAGGATGGTCAGATTCTAAAGTTTATTACTCTTTAATTATCGGGGCTATATCGTTATTCATTTTTGTTGTTCGTCAATTAAAAATTGATAATCCAATTTTAGAACTACGCGCATTTAAATTTCCAATGTTTACTTTATCAGTTGGGTTAATATTCATTGTCATGATGTCGCTGTTCTCAACAATGACATTATTACCGATGTTCTTACAAACGGTTTTACTTGTTACAGCCTTTAAATCAGGGCTAATCATGCTACCAGGGAGTATAATTAGCGCTATCATGGGACCGATTGCAGGTAAATTATTTGATAAACTCAGTCCAAAGATTATTATCATCCCTGGCATTGTGCTAGTAGCCATTGCAATGTGGCTATTCAAAGGCATTAATCCAGAAACAACATTGACACAAATTATCTTGATGCACAGCGTATTAATGGTTGGACTCATGTTTGTGATGACAGTACAAACATATGGTTTAAATCAATTGACACCAGAGCTTTATCCACATGGTACAGCGCTCTTCAATACATTACAGCAGGTAGCTGGCGCGATTGGCACGGCTATATTTATATCGAAAATGTCTTCAGGCACAACTCAATATATGGAAAACTCAGCAAATCCAATGGATCCAGTAGAAAAGCTAAATGGCTTAACATCTGGCTTCCAAGGGGCGTTTACGCTTGGGTTAATCTTTATAATTGTTGCTCTTGTTGTATCTTTTTTCTTAAAAGGAGAGAAAAAGAAAGCAAAAGCCGCTCAACTTTTACACACTGAAAATTAGAAGAACCTAAATTTTGTATTAGCTGTAGATTGATTTAATAAGAACATCAAAAAGGGGATATCCTGTAAGTCAGTGTAACTGACTTATGAGATATCCCCTTTCTTACGATTAGTCAAGTAGTTTTATAAGGAATGATTAGAAGTACCTTTACCTTATGTGCGAAATAAAGGACGTAAAAAATAATAAGGGGAGAATAAAAATGGTATAATTAGGTAAAAGGAGGGTGAGGGACATTAAAAATATTACTTTTATGCTTATTTCAATTATTGTATTCGTAGGGTTAATTGGTTGTTCAAATACAACAAGTTCTTCAGAAGGTTCTCAATCTACTAACTCTAAAGAGACATCAAAGATTTTTGAAAACAAGGAAGTAAAAGAAATTAGAGTAATAAGTAACACTAGCAACCTATCTAAAGGAAACACAGATAACAAAGATTTTATCAAGCAAATTATTACAGCAATTAAATCTGGATCCTCTAAAGAAATAACATTAGATGAAAAAACAAGAAAATCTGCAAAATCTAACATAGAAGTTATTTTCACCGATGATTCAACAGAAAAATTATTACTTTGGATAAATGATGATAAATTTGTAATAGCAAAAGATACAAATGATAAAGAGAAGGTTCAAGGCGTTCAAATAGATTCTAGTACTTCTAAAATGGTTACGAATTTCTTGAAAACTTCAACTAAATAAAACTAAAAAGAAATGCTAAAATAGCATTTCTTTTTAGTTTTTAATTACAACTCATAAGTTGAAGCTGAATAATAAATTTGTACAGTTTTTGAGCTGTTTGTATATATATCCATTTTGGTTTTCCAACATATAAGTCGC
>NZ_NVPR01000059.1 GCF_002551815.1 Bacillus sp. AFS098217 | reverse complement strand
GTGTTGACAGATAAAAAAGGTTCAGACACAAAAACAGGCTGTGGAGAAGACTTTCTCCACAGCCTGTGAAAATGTCACCTTTTAGGTGACATTTTCATTGACAAGATCTTTTTTCAACAACGTGAATAAAACCCTTGGTAACAAAGGTTTTATCTAAATAAGGAAGTTACGTTAAGTCTCACAGAAAGCAAGGACTCAACTTTTATTAGAGGTTATTTCAAACAAATCAGGAGCTAATGTTCGAACACTCACTCCATCTTCATTCATTTCTATTAAATCCAACTTTTTAAAGAAACTTTTTATTTCTTCTTCTGAAGTCAACGTATGATTCCCTTTTATTGTAGAGAGCGCTCTTACAGACGATTCCTCAATGGAACTTTCACCCGTTAAACTGATTTTATTTAATAAACTAATAATATTCTTATACGCATAGTTTTCTTCATCCATAGCCCCATAATAATTTTTTGATAGAATTTTTTTCCCTTCATCCATTTCCCCTTTAGATAAGTAGAAGCCGATTAAGTTGAATACTTCACTACTATTTACTGATTTATGGGTAACTGCATTAGGTAAATATTTTCTCTCTTTTTCATAATCAATCGGCATATAAGCAATTACTGGTTTATCAAGTAACAAAGCTTCAATGCCTGTCGTACAACGATTGTGTATAACTACTTTCGAAGCTAAAATCCACATAACAACATTACCATCATGGGCAACAAACACATTTTTATAATCCGACAATTCTTTTCGATAACTTTCCAAATTTTCATGAATATGAGGACGAACGACAATATTAAGATTTGGATATTTCCCACTTAATTCTTTAATTAATTGGATAAAATGTTCATATACCTTCTTTATATAACGTTCATTAGGATTAAATCCTCTTAAAAAGTGATTATATTGAGTAAATCTTGTATTCACTAAAATAAAATCTCCAAACTTTTGTTCAATCATTTTAACTTCATCACTATATAAACCCCGGAACTTTTTCTTGAGCAGATCGAACCGTGGATGACCAGTTAAATGAAATTTCTGCTTAAATTCAGGAAAAGTATTTGTAACTATTTCTTTATGAGCATCTCCCCAGCAATATACATGCTCGAGTATTTTAACATACTTATCATCTTTTCCAAGACGGCTATAATTATTACTGTTAAGGAATAATCCTTCTTCTTCATCTAATTCGACGATAGAATAGCCTAGTTTATATGCATGATCCATATATTCTTTCCTTGCATCACCATAAGGAGTTCCCTTTGAACAAATAATCCCCTTAGGTAATAACTCCAAATGAGCAAGAATAGGCGTATGTGTTCCCAGAATAATTCGATATTTTTCTTTAATTGCATAATAGGCTAAGAGTAATTTTGCATCTAATTCCCTTGTTTTTGATTCGATTGGTAAATAAAGAAACTTTTGCGACATAAACATCACCCCTTCTTATTGTTTCAATCGAAAATAATCTTACCTTTAGTAGCATAGATTATGTTTTTCTTATAAAGTGAAATTTTAATTAACGAAGAATTTCTTCATCCCCACTGTTTACTAACCCTCACCAATCGAGCTTTTACGGGCAGCTCACACCTAACTTCTTTGCTTTTGCGAAATTTTGAGGTGAGGTCTTGCTGCCCACAAATAGCAGAATAAACCTACTGAATCCATTAATATTTACCTATCATTCATCTCTCTCCTGAAAATTTTTTAATTTTGTTGCTTTCTCATTAATTTCTTCTCTGTTTTTTAATAATCTTTTTAATAAGTTTAATATTTCAGTACTAGTTACATTATCAATAATCCATCCACATTGGTATTTTTTCACCCTTTCAGCAGGAGCACCTAGATTAAATGTAATAATAGGGTATCCCGATAACATCGCTTCACTTGTTGTATACGAATACGTTTCAGGACAAATTGAAGGAGTAATCACCAATGCTATTTCTTTTTCAGCTAATATTTTTGATAAATTATCAACTTCATATCTTCCTGTTACTTCAAACTTACCTTCATCACTTTTGTGCGGGTTAAAATGAATATTTGTTATACCAATCACCTTTATGTTTATTGGCAAATTTTCTTCAACAATTAAATCCTTTAATTCATATATAATGCCTGACCCTTTCGGCAAATCGATTGCCCCCAGAAAAGCAATATTTAAATCTTGTTTATTTAAAAAATCCTTATTAAAAGTGTATGCTATTTTTGAATCAATGGAATGTTCTCTTACTTCTATCTGGATATCTTTATAATATTTTAAAAGAATTTCTTTCGTGTTATAACTAGGTGTTATCACCTTTTTGGCCTCTACCAAAAAAGAATGAAACGCTTTTCTCCAATCTTCAATGTTAATAGTTTCTTTTGAATATAATTTTGCAATACATCCCTGACAGATTTCTGGGTTTGTTTCAGCATTACAATATTTCTTTTCATGGTTAATTAAATTATAACTTGGGCAAATACAATAAAAATCATGAACAAAAAAACAATAATCCACCAGTGAGTGTTTTATTAAGCTGAACATCTTTTCAATTGGATACTTAACTAAATGATTAATAAAAATTAGATCTATTCTTAAAGCACTTAATAATTTTTTAAAATTCATTTCATTTAATTTACTTAGTTTAAGATTATAATGTATTGGTTCAGAATGATTATGATCAGTTAAAATTACATAATCTGTCCCAGGTGTTAACGTGTATATCCTCTCATCATCTTCTAATGTTTTTATATAGTTAGCTTGATAGATTGAGGCACCACCACCTGAGCCATGGTCAATAAATAATCTGCCCTTTCTATAAGAATATTTATCGGCGACCATTACACTTTTCATGAATTCTCTTATATTTTTTATCGGATCCAACCTTATAAATTCTTGTATTATTTTATTATAATCGGGGTATCGGTTAAGTAATTTTTTTAAATTACTTGACATTAGCTCTTGTTTACTGTCATCTATTTGATTAAAACTTACACCATGTTTATGATAAACAAACACATTTGGAATCAATATATTTTGATAGCCTTTATGCTGTGCCCTCATACACCAATCGTTTTCCTCGCCATACCCTTTGCCAAAAACCTCATCATCAAAGATTCCGATACCATTAATAACATTTCTATTTAATGCCATACAGAAGCCTACGCCTGTTGGGATTACTATCCCTTTGTTAATGATATATTTTGAAAAATATGAATCGACTTCATTTATATTCATATCGTACGGTAATTCATTGTCTTGAAGAAAATTTGGATAAGAACAAATCGTAGCACTATTTGAGAAAGGAGTAACTGATGAAATTTTATCATTTACTAAAATAGGGTTGATTAAACGCCGAAAACAATGAGGGGAAATTTCTGTATCGCTATTTAATAAAATGGGATGATTTGTTGTTAAAAGTAGGCCTTTATTAATACTTTTTACATATCCCAGGTTCTTATCATTGTGTATAATCACTAAGTTTTTTAAGCTTTGAGGTGATTTTTTAGATTTCAAGTTCTCCAAAAAATCACCTATTCGTTCATCTGTACTCGCATCATTAATTAAAAATAAGTTAAATTGAAGATCTGCATTATTATATATACTTTCTATACATCTCTTTGTAAATTCATAGCCATTATATATTGGTATAATCACATCTACTACAGTATCTTGAAGTAAGTTATTATTATATTCAACATAATTTAATTCATTAAATATTTCTAAACTAAATTGATCAAGAATAGAATCATTTAAAAAAGATAGTTCATCAGCTTCTTCGTTTGTATTCGAAATAGATTGGATATCCGTTGGCTTTTCATAGTTCAAATTTAAAATCAATCCTTGTTCGTCACCATTTAAATATTTATCTGTATGGAATTTAATCTCTTTTTCGCTTTTTGAATAATCCCAAATCCTCAAATGATTTACTTGTCCTTCAAAGTATCCGTATACTTCACATCCTCCAATATTTCCTGATGCAAAGATATTATTCTTAGTATTTTTTAATCCTTTTTTCACAAAATTTCCATTCACATATAAGTTTGGAGTTTTATTTTCATAAACAATCGCTATATGAGTCCAATCGTCTATTTTTATCTCATATGTGAGTAGAGCAAATACATCATTACAACTATGTTCATATACCGTTATACCATTCGTTCCAACTGATATCCCAGTGCCCGATTCATCTTTTTGTTCAATTGCAGATTTCCCCGGACTAATAATGAATCTTTGACCGGAAATGCTATACTTTCCTTCATCTGATTTCCAACTTAAGCTAAGTTCCTTTTGAGGCTTTACCCAAAACTCATAGGTGAAATTATTTTTGATATTTCTAAACAAATCCTTTGTCCTTATCGTTTCTTGCCCTTTGAAATTTAAAAATCCTTGCAACACATTGTTCACCCTCGCTTATATAATTCATTCTATAATTAAAAACAAAATATTCCAGTGTTAAAATTAAAAGATATATATACTTTTTTATTAATGAAGATCCATTTTTTTATTATTTTAGTTTTATAGTCGACTAATTATACACGATCGATGTTTTTATTCACTACTAATGATTTGTATAAACTATGCGATCGAACAATAGAAATCGGACTTAGGCTTTTACTTTTATCATGCTATGTTTTGTTTTTCTTTTTGTATAGTTACATAGCCTAGCTTGAAAAAAGATGGTGCATTATGCTCTATATTTAATAAATAATCCCCTCTCTGTGCTTAGATAACTTATGAACATATAACACTTTTAGATTAGAAAACCTTAAGATACCTCTTGTATCTAAAAATGAAGATTTTGATTTCTAGACTTTCCATAATATAAAAGAAGTTATTAAACAGATTTATCATTTCCTGAACCAAGAAATAAAAAAACGGTAAAGTACAATTACAATCTAGGCTTATTTACTATTTCGAGAAAACTATAAGGAAATATAGAGATGATACCCAAACTTTTTTCCGAACTATTCATAGTAATAGATAAAGAAAATGTATTCAATAAAAAAGGCTGTGAATAAAATGGATTTAACAGGAAAAATAATTTTAGTTACTGGTGGAACAGGTTCTTTCGGAAAAAGCTTTATAAAAAAAGCACTGGAACTTGGTGTAAGCAAGATCATTGTTTTTAGTCGTGATGAGTTAAAGCAATACGAAATGGCTCAAGAGTATATCGATTCGCGTATTCGTTTTTTTATTGGGGATGTACGTGATAAAACTCGTTTATACCGAGCATTTGCTGGGGTCGATATTGTAGTTCATGCAGCTGCTCTGAAGCATGTAGGTGCATGTGAATACAATCCGTTTGAAGCCATTAAAACAAATATCTATGGTGCTCAGAATGTAATTGAAGCTGCTATAGATTGTGGAGTGCAACGTGTCATTGCTTTAAGTACAGATAAAGCTGCCTCTCCAATTAACTTATACGGTGCAACAAAATTAGCATCAGATAAACTTTTTGTTGCAGCAAATGCTTATGTAGGGAGAAAGAATACAAGATTTTCAGTAGTACGTTACGGAAATGTGGTAGGCAGCAGAGGCAGTGTAGTGCCATTTTTTAAAAGCATAAAAAAAACTGGGAAAATCCCTATAACAGATGAACGTATGACACGATTTTGGATAACACTTGATCAGGGGGTGCAATTTGTTCTTGATAATCTTCAACGAATGAAGGGCGGGGAAATTTTTGTTCCTAAAATTCCAAGTATGAAAGTAACAGACTTGGCAAAAATAATTGCACCTGAATGTAAAATTGAGATTATAGGCATCCGTCCAGGAGAAAAACTTCATGAGACTATGATAACTGAAGATGATGCACGTCATACTTTGGAATTTAAAGGTTATTATATAATTCAACCAGAATTTAATTGGTGGGATAAAATAAATTCAAGTGAAAGCAAACCACTTCCAGAAGGTTTTAGTTATACAAGTGATAAAAATGAACATTGGTTAACAAAGAATGAGTTAAAAAGATTAATTAATGAATAGAATAAGAGAATAATTTAACTTAAATTAATTAAAATAATATATAAGGGAGCATTAATAATTATGAAGCATCTTTTAGCGATTCATGGAGGAAAGCCCGTACGGGATCATTATTTGCCATACGGCAAACAATCCATTGATAAAGATGATATCCAAGCAGTAATAAACGTTTTAAAAAGTGATTTTATTACAACCGGTCCAACAATAAAACAATTTGAAGATCAAACGGCAGCATATGTAGGTGCGAAATATGCCGTAGCATTTTCAAACGGAACGGCGGCATTGCATGGAGCATGTTTTGCAGCAGGGATATCCAATGATGATGAAGTCATCACGACAGCAATGACGTTCGCTGCCAGTTCCAACTGTGTTCTTTATCAAGGCGGAGTGCCAGTATTTACAGATATTAAATCCGATACTTATAATCTTGATCCTGCATTAGTAAAAGATAAGATTACAGATAAAACAAAAGCAATTATACCTGTACATTTTACAGGACAGCCAGTTGAACTTGAAGAAATTTTAAAAATCGCCCAAGAACACAACTTAATAGTAATAGAAGATGCAGCCCATGCATTAGGAGCTACGTATAAAAAGAAAAAAATTGGTTCAATTAGCGATATGACCATGTTTAGTTTTCATCCTGTCAAACAGATTACAACCGGCGAGGGTGGAATCATTACAACAAATAATGAAGACTACCATCAAAAACTTCTTCAGTTTCGAACACACGGGATCACACGAGATCCCAATAATCTAACTGAGAATCATGGCCCTTGGTACTATGAAATGCAATTTCTTGGATATAATTACCGAATGACGGATATCCAAGCCGCTCTCGGATTATCACAACTACAAAAATTAGATTCTTTTATCACTAAAAGAAAACGGTATGTAGAAATGTATGATACGGAACTAAAAGATTTACCTGAAGTTATTCTTCCAAAAAAATCAGATCATGTTGATTCAAGTTGGCATTTGTATATCATTCAGTTAAATTTACCAATGCTGAAAGTTGATCGAAAAGAAATCTTTCAAGCATTACAGCAAGAAAATATCGGTGTTAACGTTCACTACATTCCAATTCATTTACAACCCTACTATCAAAAATTAGGTTATCAGAAAGGAATTTGCCCCAATGCCGAAAAATTATATGAAAGTATCATTACTCTACCATTATTTTCAGAAATGAGTGAACAAGACGCTAACGATGTCATTTATGCGGTTAAAAAAGTAATAAATTTTTATAAAAAATAAATGAATACAAAGGTGATGAAATGAAAGTTGCCGCTATTATTCAAGCTCGAATGGGTTCAACTAGGCTTCCGGGGAAAATAATGAAAAAAGTTCTTGATAAAACTCTATTAGAATATCAAATTGAAAGAGTAAAAAGAGCAAAAACAATTAACCAAATTATTGTAGCGACTACTACAAACAAAAAAGATAATCCAATCATAGAGCTTTGTAAGCAAATTTCTGTTCCTTATTATCGTGGAGCAGAAGATGATGTATTATCACGTTATTATGAAGCTGCAAAACAATTTTCTGTGGATGTTATAGTTCGATTAACTTCAGATTGTCCCATTATTGATCCTGACATTATTGATAAGATAGTTAATTGCTATTTAAAACATCAAAATAAATATGATTATATATCTAACACACTAACCCGTACTTATCCGAGAGGACTAGATACAGAGGTTATACCCTATCGAATGTTAAAACGAGCATATGGAGAAGCAAATGAGCCATCATATCGTGAGCATGTGACTGCTTATATATATAACAACCCTAGGAAATTTAAAATGTTAAATGTCCAACATGACTTAGATGAAAGTAAACATCGCTGGACTGTTGACACGAAAGAAGACTTTCTTCTTATTAAAAACATTATTACAAGATTATATCCAATTAATAACCGGTTTTCTTTCAGCGATATTTTAAATTTATTAAAACAAGAACCAGATCTGTTTTATATTAATAGTCATATAGAACAAAAGAAGATAGGTATGTAAATTAAATGAACATATTCATTCGTGTAGATGCTTCTATAGAGATTGGAACAGGACATGTTATGCGATGTTTAACCTTAGCAAAGGAATTTAAAAATTTGGGACATCGGGTAGCTTTTATATCTAGGGAATTAGATGGCCATATGTGTAATTTTATAAAAACTCAGGGATACACAGTATATATGTTATCCAAGATAAGGTTAGTAAAAAATAATTGTAATACCGCGCACGCTCAATGGCTTCAAACGAGTTGGGAAATTGATGCTCAACAAACAATAGAAATCATGCGTAAGAGCACTCACTTTGTTGATTGGCTTATTGTAGACCATTATGCTTTAGATAAAAAATGGGAGAAAAAATTAAAGAAGTTCACCCGCTATATAATGGTTATAGATGATTTAGCAGATAGATTACATATGTGTGATGTACTGCTCGATCAAAATTATTATACAAATATAAACCACAGGTATAAAAAATTACTCCCTAAAAATTGTATAAGATTATTAGGTCCCAAATATGCACTGCTAAGGGCAGAATTTTTAAAAGTACGGAAAAATTTAAGAAAAAGAACTAGCAACCTTAAAACAGTACTCATATTTTTTGGTGGAAGTGATCCCACTAATGAAACATCTAAAGTAATCAAAGCTCTAGAAGCAATAGACTGTAAACAGTTTCTTATTGATATAGTTATCGGACGATCAAATCCTCAAAAAGATGTCATCCAACATTTATGCAGAAAACATCCAAATATGACCTTCCATTATAATATTGATTATATGTCTAGATTAATGAATGAAGCCGATCTAGCAATATGTGCTGGCGGTTCGACGACTTGGGAAAGATATTGTTTAGGGTTACCCGCACTATTAATTTCAGTAGCGTATAATCAAATTGAAATATGTAAAGCGGTAGGAAATTTAGGTATTGATTTTTATATTGGAAAATCAGAAGAAATCTATGAGAAAGATATTATTAATGCTATTGAGGCTGTTAAGAGCGAGAACTTCGATTTAGAGGAGTCTTCTAAAAAGGCATTAGAAATTGTGGATGGTTTTGGGAAAATACGTGTAGTATCAGAGATTTTACAATATTAGATGGCAGGGAAAACATTATGAATATCCTATTGTTAGGCTCCAATTGTTTTAATTTATCCTGTGTTCTGAAATCCTCAGGAGATAACGTTGTTTGTTGCAAAGATAAAATAACTATTTATTCATCTATTCTTACTAATATTGATTTCATTGTCAGCTATGGATATAGATATATTATTCCTCCTTCTATTGTAGAGAAATTTAATAACAAAATTATTAACTTGCATATATCTTATCTTCCTTGGAATAAGGGGGCTGATCCAAATTTATGGAGTTTCCTTGAAAATACACCTAAAGGAATTACAATTCATTATGTAGATAACGGCTTAGATACGGGAGATATCATCGCTCAATTGAAAGTTCCCTACAAGGAAAATGATACATTAAAAACCGCTTATGATAGACTATGCAAAAAAATAGAACGACTTTTTATTGAAAATTGGGGATTAATTCGTTCTGGAACAGTTATGAGGAAGCCACAATCTCCTGGCGGCAGTTATCATAGATTAAACGATAAAGAAAAGTATTTACATTTACTAACTGATGGATGGAATACGCCAGTAAAAAATATAATAGGTAAAGGAAAAATGAATAGTTAGGAAGGAGAAGATAAAATGAAAGAAGTTGAAATTAACGGAAGAAAAATAGGTCGTAATCAACAACCATTTATCATTGCCGAAATGTCTGGAAATCATAATCAGTCATTAGAACGTGCATTACAAATAGTTGAAGCTGCAGCACAAGCTGGCGCACATGCTCTAAAAATTCAAACTTACACAGCTGAGACTATGACACTCGATATAGATAACAAAGAATTTAAAATAGAAGATGCAAACAGCCTATGGAAAGGAAACACACTTTATAAACTATATCAGCAAGCTTACACGCCATGGGAATGGCATAAACCACTCTTTGATAAGTGTACAGAACTAGGTATAATCCCATTCAGCACCCCATTCGATGAAACTGCAGTTGATTTTCTAGAATCTCTAAATGTCCCTTGTTATAAAATTGCTTCTTTTGAAAATACCGATATCCCCCTAGTCCGCAAAGCTGCCTCTACTGGGAAACCACTTATTATCTCGACAGGTATGGCCACAATTTCAGAATTAGATGAGACTGTCAAGGCCGCTAAGGCAGCGGGGTGTACAGACCTTGTTTTGTTAAAATGTACGAGTACGTATCCAGCTTCTCCGGAAAATACCAATATTCATACAATCCCCCATATGAGGGAATTATTCCAGTGTGAAGTGGGTTTATCAGATCATACATTGGGAGTAGGAGTAGCCATCGCAAGTGTTGCAATGGGTGCGACTGTAATTGAAAAGCATTTCACTTTATCTAGGGCTGATGGAGGAGTGGACTCCACGTTTTCAATGGAACCAGATGAACTAAAATCTCTTGTTATTGAAACAGAAAGAGCATGGAAGGCGCTAGGAAAAATTTATTATGGGCCAACTAATATAGAAAAAAACTCATTGAAGTTTCGACGTTCTCTATATGTGGCACAAGATATGAAAGCTGGTGATCTTGTAACAACAAAAAATATAAAAGCCATTCGACCCGGGTATGGTTTGGCACCAAAATACCTTCCTATTTTACTAGGAAAAAAAGTAAAAAAAGATGTTGTTAAGGGAACACCTGTAAATTGGGATTTGATTTAACGAAAAACTCCTTAAATGGAAAAATAAAATTCCTGTCTCTGTAAATCAAATTTCCACATGAATTTCACCATTTTTTTACTTATGAAGCATTTTCTATTAGGGGCTATTATCATATTTTGTCAAATAGCCCCTCTTTCATTTTATATGGTTGAAAAAGCCTCTAAACAACTCTCTATCTGCAGCCGTTCTACGGATCTTTAAGAGTCACAATTACCATTTTAATCTTTCCCTTCTTTTCATTGATGAAAAGATTATAAAATCTCTTTATTTTGACAAGCTACCGATAAATTACGCGCTTTTTCCAAAATTTCACCGCGATTTATTGAAATTTTTTGTAATAATTGTAAGATGCTCTGGCTACTTACTTCTTTCAGAATCCATCCCCCTTTATATTTTCTTATTTGCTCCGCTGGTGCTCCCATATCAAATGCAATGACCGGATACCCTGAAAACATAGCCTCATTGGTTGTATAAGAAAATGTCTCCGGACATATAGAAGAAGTTATAACGATAGCTATTTTATGTATTGCCAAAATATTAGAAATTTCCTTATTATCATATGGTCCTGTTACAACAAAATGTCCACTTGGGCTGACAAATCTTCTTTTATGCCGGTCTGTTAACCCAATTACTTTTATACAAACAGGCAGTTTCCTCCTTTCAATTTCCATTTTTAGTCTATATAAAATATGCGACCCTTTATTTTTGTGCATATTTCCTACAAAGGCAACATTAAGCTTTTTTTCACTTGCAAATTCAGGAGTATATGTATAGTGGATATTAGGAGATAAAAGATGCTCCTGTACATCTATAGCAATGTTAGGGTAATGTTTTTTTACAATTTCTTTTGTACTGTTGCTTGGAGCGATTACCTTCTGAGCATTTGATAAAAAAGATTCAAATGTTTTTCTCCAAGTTTGAATATCTGTTTCCTTTCCTCCACTCAAACACGCCATACATATATTCACATCTGTTTCATTATTGCAGTAAGGACCATTCCTTTTAATCAAATTAACGAGAGGGCATATACAAAAAAAATCATGTATGAAAAAAATATAATTAATTCCAGAACATTGAATGAATTTTATAAAATCAAATATAGGAAATTTAATGAGATGATTTATATAAATTAATTCAATATCCATTGACTTGAGTAGTAATCGGAAGCTATTTTCATCATAATTATGAAACTCGAACTCATCGTACAGATGGATTTCCTGATTTATATCTTCTATACGAAAAATTCCAGCTCTAAACGTCATTTTATAAATTCTATACTTATGCTTGTTCTTTTCAATATACGTATTTTGATAGTATTCTACTCCTCCACCTATAGGATTCATCACAAATAAAATGCTTTTCTTTTTTGAAACACCGACTCTTTCTAACAACACTCTCCCTCCTTCATTTAAATCTTCTAATGTACCATTCCAACTCGTTTTCTTCCATAATTTATAAATATATATTTTCGCAAACAAAAATATTACACCATTTATTTTCACATGAAATAATAAGGCGAAGTTGTATCCCCCTCATCAAGTAATCACTACCATAAAACGGATGGTCACTAAGGTTTTATTTCCTTTAATTCAAAAAAAGTCACCTACGTTTGCTTTACCCAAACATTCTATATCCCCTCTGCATATATTGACTATATGTTTCTTTAGAAAACACGTATTCAAATATCAAATTTAAGGTTAGGTGAAAAATATGGCAAATTGCGAAGGTATAGCTTGTTTTTTATTTAATATTTGGCCACCAGGAACCATTGTTACAATTACAACCAGATCAGGACAAATTATTGGTCCAGCTTCTCTTGTTTTATTTTATTCTGATCTTTGTCTCGTTATATTAGAAGAAGAAAGTTCAATAACACCACCATCTACTAATTATATATTCATAAGTTGTGAAGATATAGAAAGTGTGATAGGCCCTTCTTAATTAAATGATTGTAAAATTTTTACAATCTAAATATCTTAAATGGATTTTTTACAATTAAGCTATCTTTGAATAAGACAAGGTATACTGATAGACAACATCCAATATGTCAAAGGCTGTCTTTTTCTCGCAATAGCTAGACTCTTGGGTGTTTCTTTGTATCGTTTGATAAAACAAATACAAAGAGTAGCTAGTTCACGATCAGAGAACTTTTGTCTTCTTTTTAATCTAATTCTCTAGCAAATTTATCAAAAAACGAAGACGATACATAGTGATATAATTCTTCTACAAATAATTGTAATTCGTCCTGAATCGAAAAATCCATAAAAAACGCCATCCTTTCTGTTTTTGGAGTGAACCCTGAGAATGAGACGATAAAAAACACCTCTCTAAATCGTAAGTATCAATTGAAGTGCCTCAATGAAATAAGACAAGGAAAAAACAAGGGTACACAAACAAAGAGATTATGGATCAATTAGGAATTAAAAATAAAGCACAGATTAAAACTTGGATGAAGTGGCATCGTGAAGGTGAAACGTATCGTTTTAGTTGCCCTGTAGGAAAACAAAGTACGCTTACAAAAGGCTAGTGCAGAAGGCATAACTGAAATAGAGAAACTTCAGATAGAGAATCGAAAATTAAAAATGCAAATAGACATTTTAAAAAAGCACCACGAAATCGAGAGGAGTTGGTTAAAGAAGTAGTTGTAGAAGTAGTGGAGTTGATGAAAAATGAGTACTCCATTAAAGAGATATGTATATTAATTGGTATACCTCGTTCTACTTATTATCGATGGAAAAATAAAGCGAAAGATATAAAGGAAGCAAATTAGAACAGGCTATTTTGACAATTTGTATGACAAATCACTTTCGATATGGGCATCGAAAAGTTACTGCTTTATTGAAACGAAAATATAATTATCACTTGAATCGAAAAACTGTACAGAAAATAATGCAAAAGAAAAGTTTACAATGTAGGGTTAAAAGAAAGAGAAGAACCTGGATCAATGGAGAAAGTAGGATTGTTGTAGAGAATCTCTTAAATCGAAACTTTCAAGCTACCAAACCAAATGAAAAATGGGTTACAGATATTACATATTTGCCATTTGGTACAGAGATGTTGTATTTATCAAGCATTATGGATTTATATAACAATGAAATCATTGCGTATGAAATAAGTAACAGACAAGACGTAACGCTCGTCTTAAAAACAGTTGAGAAGGCGGTAAAATCACAAAAAGAAGCTGAAATTATGCTACATAGTGATTAAGGTGCTGTATATACCTCCTACGCTTTCCAAACGTTATCTAAAGAAAATGGCATTATCACAAGCATGTCCCGTAAAGGAAACTGCTATGATAATGCCGTAATAGAATCTTTTCATTCCTCATTGAAATCTGAATTATTTTATTCACAAGAAAAACAACTACATTCAACTTCTACTCTCAAACAACTCATTCACGATTATATTGAATATTATAATACGGAACGTATTCAAGAAAAGTTAAACTACCTGTCTCCTATAGAATACAAGAAACAGGTAGCATAGGTGTTTTTTCTTTGTCTCACCAAATGGGGTCAGACCACTGCATATTTTCACAAAAAGAATAGCGTTTTTTTCGTTATATGGATATAAATTTATCTTAGCTTGATGGACAGGTGATCCAAAATAAGTTATTTAGCAACTGAAAACAGTACACTAATGCTAACACCTATCCCACAACTTAATAAAATTCTTTACTACCCTAAAATATGATACCCAGAATCCACATGAATGTTCTCACCAGTAACTCCAGTTGCTAAATCACTGAATAAGAATAATGCTGTATTCCCCACTTCTTCTTGCGTTACGTTACGGCGAAGTGGTGCACGTTCTTCGATTTGTTTTAAGATGCTGTTGAAGTCGCCAACACCTTTAGCTGATAGGGTACGAATTGGTCCTGCTGATACAGAGTTTACACGAATGTTGTGTTGTCCTAAGTCATTTGCTAAGTATCTTACACTTGCGTCTAGTGATGCTTTTGCAACACCCATTACGTTGTAGTTTGATACAACGCGTTCTCCGCCAAGGTATGTTAATGTTACAATGCTGCCGCCTTCTGTCATTAATGGTTTTGCAGCTCTTGCAACAGCTGTTAATGAGAATGAGCTAATATTTTGTGCAAGTAAGAATCCGTCACGAGATGTATCAACGAACTCACCTTTTAAGTCGTCACGGTTTGCAAATGCGATGCAGTGTGCTAAGCCGTGTACAACGCCAACTTCTTCTTTAATTGTTTCAAAGCAACGAGCGATATCTTCATCGTTTGTTACATCACATGGTAAAACAAGTGATTTTTGTCCTTCTAATGATTCCGCTAAGTCGCGTACGTTTTTCTCTAAACGCTCACCAGCATAAGTAAAAATTAAGTTTGCTCCCGCATTATGTAGAGAACGAGCAATCCCCCATGCAATGCTGCGTTGGTTCGCAACACCCATAACAATAATATTTTTTCCTTGTAAGTTGAGAAGATTCATTTATTTATCCCCCTAAATCTATTTAATATAATCAGTTATTAGTACCTGGTAACATATTTATATCATATCACAAATTTAAAAGAAGGCAAAACAAAAAATCACAGATTCTCAGCAATGCAATTTTGTTCAACGTCATTTCCTCATTATATTTTCATCCACTTCGCATTTCTGCCTTTACCAACGGGCTCAATTTTCTTTTGATCTCGCAAAGACTTTAGTACTCGGTTAATTGTTGCTTCTGCGACATCTGGACAAGCATTCCGAATATCTTCTTTTGTAAAATAACCAAGTCGATGTGTAATAAACTCTTCTACACGCTGACTCTTGTTTCCTCTTGTCGTTTCAATTGTTCCAACACGACTCTCTAATTCTTTATATGCCGCAATCATTGTGCCAAGCCAGTAATTTGTCCAAAATAAAATATTATGATCACCGCTATGCCAATTTGCTGATGACTTTCGCAACATTTCATAATACGAATCTTTGCTTTCTTCTACAATTTTTTCTAAGCTGATAAATCTTCCTACCTCATAACCAGCACGATACAATAAAAGCAATGTTAATAACCGAGCCATTCTCCCGTTTCCATCATTAAATGGATGAATACATAAAAAGTCTAAAATAAATGCAGAGATTAAAAGAAGTGGATCTACTTCTTCTTTACGAACACATTCGTTATAGTACTCACATAACTCTTCCATCGCTCTTGGGGTTTCAAAGGCAGAAAGTGGCTGAAAACGAATAAATCTCTCCCCTGTTGGTAGCTTTTCCTCAATTACATTATCCGTATTTTTCCACTTCCCTCCTTCTAATGGTACAAATTTATATAAATCCCTATGAAGCTGCAAAATTACATTACTATTGATCGGAATTGCTTCATATGCTGAATGAATCGTAGCTAATACATCACGATATCCAGCAATTTCACCTTCTGATCGATCCATTGGGTCTACTTTATTTTCCATTAATCCTTTTAAGCGCTGATTTGTAATAACAATACCTTCAATACTATTTGATGCTTTCGTACTTTGAATAATCGCAACGTTTTTTAATGTATTCAAAATTTGCGGAGATTGTTGTTTGTATAATTCTTGTTTCCCTTTAAACTCGTTGATTTTACTAATTAAGCGAACCGTATGCATCGGAAAAGCTAAATCATTTAACCTTTCATTACGAAATGACATCATAAACATTATCATCCCCTTATCATATTCAAAAAAACAAAAAATATTATTTTTATTATAACATAAACATAATAAAACAATAATAAACATATTCTTTTTTTACAAATGATTATATTCTCTTTACGACAATGTACTTCTCTCATTACTTCATTCGATAGTTCGTCCATCATGTCATTTTGAACGTCACATATTCTCTTCTTTATTAAAATACAAAATATTTCATAATGAAAAAATAAACCTGTCCGATCTGTATCTGTATAATTCCATTGTGTTTTTTCAAAATATAAACCGCGGCTATGAAGAATAAAAGAGAACCGCTCTCACTTTCTCCCTTTGTTTTAACATGGTACGGGGCGAAAATAGGCCCTAATCGCTTCTATGCATGGTCGGATCCTCTCTTCCATCCAAAAAGAGTGGTTTTTTATGTGTATTTATACAAAGTCACACTTCCATCACCAATCATACTTTTCGGGTTTCACATCTGAATTACTGCTACGAAACCTCAAGCTGACCTACCCTCACTTCCTCCCTTTGTTTTAACATGGCACGGGGGCGAAAATAGGCCCTGACCGCTTCTATGCATAGGCGGACCCTCTCTCCCACCTAAAAAGAAAGGTTTTTTTATCAGTTTCTCAATTTATATCTATATAATCTAACATCCCACATTCAAATTCCAAACAGCATATTTGCAAACCATCCAAAATTCGCTAATATGGTAATAACGTCTTTTTTTTATTACATAAAGAGCAGTAGAAAGGACTACATACGGTGAAGAATAAGAATTCTCAATATCAAATAGATTACATATTAATACTCATTTTATTTGCAATCGCGGCTGTGAGCTGTTTTGCCATTGCAAGTGCTCAGCCATCTTTACCACCTGCTTTACAAAGTGTAAATTTCGTACTGAAACAAATTCAATGGTACGTCATTGGAATAATCGCCATTTTCGTCATTATGATTGTTGATTTTGATCGCTATAAACAAATCGCTTGGTATTTATATGGGGTTGCCATGTTACTCCTCATTGGACTTGAACTCAAAATTCCGGGAGCTGTGACAATTAAAGGAGCTACCGCCTGGTACAGTTTACCGGGCCTTGGTAATTTCCAACCTTCTGAAATTATGAAATTATTTCTAATTCTTGTCGTTGCAAGGATTATCACAAATCATAATGAGAAATATCCGTTTCGCTCACCGCGTGAAGATTTGATTTTACTTGGGAAAATATTTGCCGCTAGTTTACCTCCATTGCTTCTCATAGCGAAGGAACCAGACTTAGGAAATACGATGGTGATTTCAGCGATGCTCGCAGCAATGATTTTAGTTTCTGGTGTACGTTGGCGCTTTATTTTAGGCTTAGCGGCTCTTGTTATTGCAGCCGCTACTGCGCTAACTTATATTTACTTCGAACATACAGAATTCTTTAAGGCTCATATTTTAAAGGAATATCAATTAGATCGTTTCTATGGCTGGTTAGCACCTTATGAATACGATACACAAGGGTATCAGTTACGTCAGGCTCTTTTAGCTACTGGTTCTGGCGAGCTTCATGGAAAAGGATGGGAAAATAGCGAAGTATATTTTCCAGAACCACATACAGATTTTATTTTCACAAATATTGCAGAGAAATTTGGATTTTTAGGTGCAAGTGTCGTCATTTCACTTTTCTTCCTGCTCATTTACCGCATGATTCATATCGCTTTAGAATGTAAAGATCCATTTGGCAGTTATCTATGTGCAGGAACGGTTGGCATGTTTACATTCCAAGTATTCCAAAACATTGGAATGACAATCGGGTTACTTCCAATCACAGGAATCACCCTTCCACTTATGAGTTATGGTGGTAGTTCTTTGCTAACATATATGATTGCGATTGGCTTCATCCTAAACGTACGATCACGAACGAAAAGATTTATGTTTGATTAGACCATATCCAATGGGATATGGTTTTTTCCATATTCACTTTAGGTATACTAAGAAAAAACAGAGATGGGGGTTATAACATGCAATATGATATTATCGGGGATATTCATGGCTGCTTTGAAGAGTTTCAAACGTTAACAGAGCAGCTCGGCTATCATTGGGAAAGCGGACTTCCCGTTCATCCTGGGGGGCGACAACTTGCTTTCGTCGGTGACATTACAGATCGCGGTCCGCACTCCCTCAAAATGATTGAAATTGTATGGGAACTTATAATAAACCGAAAAGAAGCATACTATGCACCCGGGAATCATTGTAATAAGCTATACCGTTTTTTTATCGGACGTAACGTAACAATCGCACACGGATTAGAAACAACTGTCGCTGAATATGAATCATTACCTACCCGTGAGCAAAAAATCATACAAAAAAAGTTTATTGATCTATATGAACAGTCTCCTCTCTACCATATATTAGATAACGGCAAACTCATCGTTTGTCACGCTGGTATTCGCCAAGATTATATAGGCAGAACAGATAAGAAAGTCCAAACCTTTGTATTATACGGTGATATTACAGGGGAAAAACATCCTGATGGCTCTCCTGTCCGTCGTGATTGGGCAAAGTATTATGAAGGTAAAGCTTGGATTATATACGGACATACCCCTGTAGCAGAACCTCGATTTGTTAATCATACCGTAAATATTGATACAGGGGCTGTATTTGGAGGAAAACTAACAGGACTCAGCTATCCAGAGATGAAGACAATTTCAGTTCCCTCTTCGATGCCGTTTGTGCCTGAGAAATTTCGTCCTATTACATAATGCAAAATAAAGCTGCCCTCATACGCTGAAGGCAGCTTATTTCAATACTTCTTTCATATCTTCTGGCACATCTCTATGAAAAGTCATCTGTTTTTCTAAAATAGGATGATAAAACGTTAAACTTGTACTATGAAGCGCTTGTCGTTTTATTTGCGACGTACTCCCTCCATACAAGTCATCCCCTAACAGCGGATGCCCTACATATGCCATATGTACACGAATTTGATGCGTTCTTCCAGTGTCTAGCTGCAACGCTACACGCGTCTTGTTCGGGAAGCTCTCCATAACCTGAAAATGAGTAATTGCCTTTTGGCCACCCTCGCATACAATTCGTTCAATAATACTATCGTCTTTTCTTCCAATTGGTGCATCAATCGTACCCGATTCTTCCAGCATTTCTCCGTGAACAATCGCTTCATATGTTCGTTTCACTTGCTTTTGTTGATGTTGCTTTGATAAAAGGTGATGAATAAATCGGTTTTTCGCAATTAACATCAGTCCTGAAGTATCACGATCAAGCCTTGTTACAATATGTACCGTACTAGCAAGATTTTGTTTATCATAGTGATGCAGAAGCGCATTCGCAACACTTCCAGTCGGATGCTCCCTTGATGGAATGGTTGACATGTATGGTTCTTTATTGATTACAAGAACTGAATCATCTTCATATACGATAGACAGTGGAATATTTTCAGCTTGCATGCCTTCACTTCTTTCCTCAATCGGAAAAAACACTCGCAATTCTTCTCCAGCCTGTAATATGTGGCGAACCGTCGCATGCTTACCATCAACTTCAATTGCTCCGCCATGAAACTTTATATCAGTTAAAGCAGCTTTAGAAATCCCTTTCGTTTTTAAAAACTCCCGAATGAGCATTCCCTCTTCCGCCTCTGTTATATACCATTTTAGTGTAAATCCCTTCAAATGCATAAACCCTCTCTATTCATCCGCAACAAATGAATCACGAACTCGTTTCCAGAACGGGAAAGGACGGAAACGAACGAATCGCACTCTCTCGTTTGCAACGCGATACTGAATTGATTTCACATCTTGATGAACCATCGTTAAATGATCCACTGTAATTTGCAACTTCATTCCTGCAGTTGGTTTTAAAACACATGTATGATGCTTTGGTAAAACAAGCGGTGAGCCCACTGTACGGAATACACGGTTATTAATCGATGCCATTTCCGCAATTTGAATTGCCTCAATAGAAGGATGAATAATTGCCCCGCCAAGTGCCTTATTATAGGCTGTGCTTCCCGAAGGAGTAGAAATGCAAAGACCATCTCCGCGAAATGTTTCAAAATATTCCCCGCGAATTTCTACTTCTGTAACTAATGTACCTTCCGCACTTTTTACAGTTGCTTCGTTCATCGCTAAATACCTTGATTCTTTACTGCCATTCACATAGCGAATAATGACTTCTAAAAGCGGATATTCTACTACCTGAAATGGTGTCTTGGCAATCGCAATCACTAGCTTTTCTACTTCTGTAGGCAACCAATCTGCATAAAATCCTAAATGGCCAGTATGCACACCAACAAATGCAGTCTCATCTAATCGATTATAATAACGGTGAAACGCATATAAAAGCGTTCCATCTCCCCCAACAGAAATTACAATATCAGGTTCCGTTTCATCCATTGTAAATCCAAAATCCTGCAAATATTCCGTCATCGTACTCGCAAGCGCGTTTGATGATTGATCTCCCTTTGACATAATTGCAAATTTCATCGCCCAACACCCTTTAGTTTATAATTCGGATTCTTTCGCTTCTTGTTTGCGCGAAAAAACCTTTTGTGCTTCTTGAATTTCAAGACGAATCGAAGACATTTCTTCATCTAACAAAAATGCTGCTTCTGCCGCACGCTGAAGGCGTACTTTAATATCTTCTGGAAAACGCCCGCTATATTTGTAATTTAAAGAATGTTCAATTGTTGCCCAAAAATTCATTGCTAGCGTTCGAATTTGAATTTCAACTAGTACTTTTTTCTCTCCACAAATCGTTTGAACGGGATAACTAATTACAACATGATACGAACGATAACCACTTTCTTTCTTTTGCGTCACATAGTCTCGTTCTTCCACAATTTCAAAGTCATTCCGTTTTCGAAGATATTCGACAACAGGCTTAATCTCATCAACAAATTGGCACATCATCCGAAGACCAGCGATATCCTGCATTTCTTCTCCGAGCCGATCAAGCGGTACATTTCGCTTTTCCGCCTTATCAATAATACTTGCAACCGACTTCACCCTGCCTGTTACAAATTCAATCGGAGAGTGTTCTGTTAACATTGTAAACTGAGAACGCATTCCTTTTAGTTTCACTTTTAGCTCTGCCACCGCTTGGTGGTACGGCGCTAAAAATTCTTCCCAATTACGATTCATTTCAACCACCACCAAAATCAATCCATTTGCTTACAGAAATACTTTTTCTACTGCTGTCACAAGTTCTTCCCCGTAATTTGCATTACCTTCAATATTTTCAATTAAATATTCTACTTCTTCTTTTAATTGTTCTAACTCAATCTCAATATTATTTACGCGAACAAACATGACCTTTTCCTTTTTCATTGCATCATGCATTGCTTCCCAACATGTATGCGGAATACTTACATAAATGAAAGATGATTCATTTTCTAAGATATATAAAAATGATAAATGATCTGAGTCTACAAGTACGTGATTACGTGCTGTTAACTCCTCTACCTGTAATTCCGTATTTTCCGCACAAAAAATAAGAGCATTTTCTCTTTCTTCTACGCTCTTAACTTGAATTTTATTTTGCATACTCAAATTCCTCCATATCAGCTTCCTGTCTTACTTGGCACTATTATTGTATCATAACATGGGTGCAAACAAATAAAACATTGAACCAAATTTGTGAAAAAGCGATAATGTCTACAGAATTATTTTTAAAAAGGAGCTCATACAATGACACAAGAAATTGAAATTGAATTCAAAAATATGGTCACGCAAGAGGAATTTCAATCATTATGCAAAGCGTTTTCCATTCAATCATTTACAAAACAAGTAAATCATTATTTTGAAACTCCGCATTTTTCTTTAAAAAAGGCTGGCTCTGCTCTTCGTATTCGTCATAAAAACGGCGCTTATACACTAACTTTAAAACAACCAGCTGAAACTGGATTACTTGAGACGCATCAAACGCTAACAGAGCAAGAGGCGCATCTTATGATGGAAACCGCTCAAATTATTACAGGCCCTGTAGCAAAAGAGCTACATGAATTACAAATTCCCGTTTCTACTTTAGCTTATATGGGAAGCTTAACAACAGAAAGAGCAGAAATTCCTTTTAAAGGCGGAACACTTGTATTTGATCATAGTTTCTATTACAATCACGATGATTATGAACTTGAATACGAAGTACAAGACGAGCCGACAGGTAAAGCTGCTTTTCTTCACTTATTGAATCAATATCATATCCCTGTTCGGCATACAAAGAATAAAGTGCAACGCTTTTTTCTTGCAAAACAAAACAATGCACGCTAAAGTGAAACTTCCGGCAGTGAACGCTTTTTTCACTGCTGGTTCGTCTTCGCCAACTGACAGATTCTATTTCAGCATTTTAGAAGAAAATAGATCTGCTTAAGAAACATATAATGAGCAAAAGATTGGATGAAAGCTGTTTAGTTGCTCTTCATAACAATCCATTGCTACAATAGATATACACTTGATGGAAAAGGAGTTTATAAAGGATGAGCAAGCAACCGATGACACCATTTGAAGCAATTGGCGGTGAACAATGCATTGCAACATTAGTCGATACATTTTATTCCTATGTCAGTAAACACCCTGACTTATCTCCCATCTTCCCAGACGATTTAACAGAAACAGCCAGGAAACAGAAGCAATTTTTAACACAGTATTTAGGGGGACCAAGCTTATACACAGAAGAACACGGTCATCCTATGCTAAGAGCACGCCATCTCCCTTTTGAGATTACACCAAAGCGAGCAAAAGCCTGGTTAGCATGTATGGAGCAAGCTATGGAAGATACTGGAGTACACGGACACATTCGAGAATTTGTTTTTGAACGTTTAGCGTTAACTGCACAGCATATGGTCAATACTCCAAATGAAACAGGTGAAGCATAATGGATAAACAGGAAGCAAAGCATACGCACATGCCTTCTCTTTCCAAATGCGAACATAAATCTGTAGAAGCTTATTTGTTTATCGATCCACTTTGTAAAGACTGTTGGGACATCGAACCAGTCATCATTAAATTATGGCTCGAATACGGAAAATACTTTTCAATCCGACATATATTAACTGGCAAAGTGGATGGGGCCATTGCCTCCTCACACAAATGGAATAAACCTGCTAATATTCGATTTGTGTGGGAAAAAACAACAAGTTTGCACGGATTTTCATGTGATGGAAAGGTCAATATGCAAGATGCCTCATCTACACCGTACTTAGTTTCTATTGCAATTAAAGCGGCGGAGTTGCAAGGTCGAAAAGCAGGTTCGAGGTTTTTGCGAAAACTCCAAGAATACATTTTTCTTGAAAATGTATCCAAACCAGATGCAGAATTATTACTGTCATGTGCTGAGCAAAGTGGTATTGATATAGAAGAATTTAAAAAAGATCTGCATTCAATTAGTGCAAAAAAGGCATTCCAATGTGATTTGAAATTCACAAATGAAATGCATATTACCGAAATCCCTTCCCTTGTATTCTTTCATGCGAATTCAAATGAGGAAGGCATTAAAATCGCGGGAATTTATTCATATGATGTATATGTACAGTTATTAAAGGAACTTGTGAAGTGTGATATTGAGCCTGCTCCATTACCTCGGCTGGAGGTCTTACTAGAAATGGTCCAATTTATATCCTCTAAAGAACTTGCATTTATATATGGCTGTCCGCAACAAGAAATAGAACGAGAGCTAAAAAAATTGTCACTCAAAAGAAAAGTACGAATGATTGAGATGAAATGTGAACGGTATTGGAAATGGATTGCAAAAGAAAAAGACCTGGTGTAAAACACCAGGTCTTTTTCTTTACGGCTTATAAAAATATTAAAGGGGATGGGAGAAATTTTCACGTTCAAACAAAGGGGTATATGTTTGTATGTGAATTCGTTCACATCTATTATATTACAAGATTCGACGTCGAATGACAACACTTTTTGTCGAATTTCACACTTCTGTCACATTCTAAACGTTTTCATTTTTGAATATGATATATAGAGGAGGTTTATATATGAGAAAATTTCATATTCTACTGTTTATTTGTCTTCTGATTGGTTCGTTTTGTTTATATATTCTCTCTTTACTCAAAACCTTTCCTTTACTTATATCTCTTCCCCTTCTATTTGGAGCAATTATATTGATTATATCCTACCTGAACCACTATAAACGCTTTAAAGGTTTCTAAAAAAGGAAAATATCTCATAACCGTATATTTTAACTTTTTACCATCCTTTTTGAGAGAAATACTTAAAAAGGATGGTTCTTTTTATTTATCCCGCTATTTGCGGGCAGTAAGACCCCCACTTCAAAATTCAGTAAAAGCAAAGAAGTTAGGCGGGGGATCAACTGCCCGTAAAAGCCCGATTCGTTCAACTAACAATCAGTGGGGGATGAAGCCCCCCCCACTGATTAAAGTTTCACTTTATATCCAGGCTACATTCACACCCTTTCACGAAGAACCCCATTCTAAATCTTTTATGGATAATTCCTTTATTTTTTCTTTATCTATAGCTAAGCAACTCTTAAATTCTTCTAAAAAAGATTCATCCTTCTTGTCTTTTCTATAATATTTATTCATCAAATTTAGTATTCGATCAGGAAAACACTGATCGAATAGAAGTAATTCCTCCTCTTCTTCAGAAAAAGGACGAATACTTCTGTAGCATTGTAGTATCGATTGATATCTAGCCAAGCTCCAATTACCAAGTTTACAATCTATTCGGCTCATCATTTTCGATAACTCCTTCAATGGAAAAGAAATTTCTACATCATCAAGATCTATAATTTTCCAATTCCCCTCATTATCACTAAGAATATTATATTTTGCATAATCACCATGAATCAATACCGGATCCAAATCTGCTAATTTTAAAAGTTTATAATAGGATGTGTTCGGAAGTGTATTTATCACCCAATCACACCTTTTACGTAACCAAGAATAATAATCTAAGAAAACTTTTACTATTGGATCTTTTCTCGAACGCACTTTCTTATATATTTTATCCAACTGTTCAACTTTTCTTGAATACTCCTTCAACAAATCCAATTCTGTTTTCTTGATTGGTTTGCCTGCTGCTTGGAATCCTCTAGAAGCTTCATGAAATTGAGCTAATAAGACAGACATTTTCTCAATTGTTCCCGGAGTTCTGTAACTGATGGCTTCTCCATCAAACCATGGAAAGAGAACGAAAAATTTTTTTTTTGCTTCGGACAACAAAATCACCCTTTAATGTCGGAACAACAGGAATTACAGGAATTCCTTTACCTGAAAGAAACAGGGTTACATTCGAAATTTTTTGGGCCTTTTCAGCACTAACTAATTTTAATACAAATTTACCCTTCTTCCCCTCTACTTTCCACACACTCCTATCTTCTTTATTTCTAATTAGGGTACATTTTTGAGGACGTATCCCGTATTTTGAGAGTACTTCCAAAACCATTTTGTCCATGTCTATCCCTACCTTTGTTACAAGATTAAAAATATTCTTCTAGCTTTTCGATACAATTCTTCCAATTCAATGTGCTTTACTGATTCTAATCCTGCAACTCCCATTACACGTGCCAAATCGTGGTTTAAATAAAGTGTGTCGATAATCGTTGCAAACATTTCCGTGTCCTCCTGCAAAACCTAACCATGTAATTGATGTGCTACAAATTCCAATCTGAATCTACTACTCCCTTATCACGTGTGAATTATTAGTATAGTATGCTAAATTAAAATACATCGCTTGGACATATACTTGCAGTGAATATTTTTTTAAAATCAATTTTCTAATTATTTCTTAAGTGTATTTCGTAACATTCTCAACATATCCAAAAACAAGTTTTTTACTTTACAAAAAAGACCACAAGGAAATTTCCTTGTGGTCTTTCACTTAATTGTAATGAAGCAAATACCTCACTTATCTTCAAACAATAATGCTTCTAATTCATTTAACTTCTCTTCAAATACTTGTAACGCCTCTTTAACAGGCTCTGGTGATGCCATATCTACTCCTGCTTTTTTCAATACTTCAATTGGATAGTCAGAGCTTCCAGCTTTTAAGAATTCATTAATATAACGCTCTACCGCTGGTTTTCCTTCTTCTAAAATTTGTTTGGATAAAGCTGTTGCTGCACTAAATCCTGTTGCATACTGATATACATAGTAATTATAGTAGAAATGCGGAATGCGAGACCACTCTAAACCAATTTCTTTATCGATGACTAAAGCATCTCCAAAATATTTTTTATTTAAATCATAGTAAATTTCCGTTAACATATCTGGCGTTACTGCATGACCTTCTTGTACCTTTTTATGAATGATATGTTCAAATTCTGCAAACATTGTTTGACGGAATACAGTTCCACGGAATCCTTCTAAGTAATGATTTAATAAATATAAACGTTCTTTCTTATCTTCTGTCGTTTTTAATAAATAATCATTTAAAATTGCTTCGTTACAAGTAGATGCAACTTCGGCAACGAATATTGAATAGTCGCCATATACATGTGGTTGTGTCTTTCTTGTATAGTAGCTATGCACGGAATGACCAAACTCATGTGCAAGTGTAAATAGATTATTTACATTATCATGCCAGTTCATTAAAATATACGGATTTGTTCCATATGCACCAGATGAGTATGCCCCGCTGCGCTTCCCTTTATTTTCATATACATCTACCCAACGGTTTTCATACGCTTCCTTTAAAATCTCAACATACTCGTCACCAAGGACGTTTAAAGATTTCAATAAAATGTCTTGTGCCTCTTCATATTTCACATTCATTTTCACTTCTGGTACAAGTGGTGTATATAAGTCATACATATGCAATTCATCAAGCCCTAATGCACGTTTACGAATGTCAATGTAACGATGCAATAAATGTAAGTTCTCATTTACTGTCTCGACAAGTTGATCATATACCGCTTCAGGGATGTTATTATTACTTAATGCAGCTTGGCGTGCAGAATCATATTTACGAACGCGTGCATTGAAGTTATTACGTTTTACTGCACCACTTAATGTGCTTGCAAATGTATTTTTGTATTTTCCATATGTCTCAAAGACAGCATGAAACGCATCATGACGAACACGGCGATCATCGCTTTCTAAAAATTGAATATAACGGCCATGTGTTACTTCTACTTCTTCCCCATTTTCATCTTTAATAGATGGGAATTTTAAATCTGCATTATTAAGCATACCAAATGTATTACTTGATGCACTCATCACTTCAGATGCTTCTGCTAATAATGATTCTTCTGCTTCTGACAACACATGCGGACGCTGACGTGTAATCTCTTCTAATGCATGCTCATATACAC
Source organism: Bacillus sp. AFS098217 (assembly GCF_002551815.1). Classification (GTDB taxonomy): domain Bacteria; phylum Bacillota; class Bacilli; order Bacillales; family Bacillaceae_G; genus Bacillus_A. Next base: position 10,421 of record NZ_NVPR01000059.1, on the reverse strand, counting down.
TCAGTTCTTTGTCCTCTTGTAAAAATGATTGTAACTTTTCTTCTGAAATTGTTAAGATTTCAGGAACGATATATGCCATGCTACTTGAAACTTGTGAATATAAGTTTGTTGCACGATCATTCAGTGCTTGATAAGTAGAATTTGTTGTATCTTGATCATAACGCATATGAGCATATGTATATAACTTTCCTAATCGCATTGAAATTTCATCTTCATGCTGTAATACTGCTAACAACGTATTCGCAGAATCACCAAGTTTCCCTCTAAATTCAGCTAATTTTGGCAATAGCTCCTTCACTGCTTGAAATTCTTTTTCCCACTCTTCATCCGTTTGAAAAATATCTTCCAAACGCCATGTGTTCATTTCTTCAATTTCACTACGATTTGGCAATGCTTTTACTGTATTTTGTCCAGGCATCAATAGACCCTCCCTTTAATCTTCTCTACTTAAGTACAATTCGATTCTTCTTATGTAAATCCTTCTAGGCACTCTTTTATTATATCCCCTTTTTCTTTTCTCATGTTATACTTTGTTTCAAATAGAGATAGTGCATGCGCTAAGCAAATTGCGTCATATTCTTTTATTTCCTCCTCTGTTTTTGACATAGTAAATTGCCTCACTTTTCGATACTTATACAGATCGACTTTTTCAATCATCCCTACTTTACATAAAAATGTTATATACTCTACGATTGCAAACTTCCATACATGTTGTGAAAAATACGGTAATATTCGCCGCTGCATGCTACGCCTTTTATTTACATAGTAAAAGACAGCGTGCAATGAAAAATATTCTCCAATTTTAAATTTGCCAATGAAGTCTAGACAAAGAAAAGCCTGCCATACAAAAGGATGTGTTTGAAATGCAAATGCAGATGGAAGTGGAACACCGATTTCAGAAGGAAAATTTGAAGGAGAAAGTCTGAACTGATATAAGAGGCGGAGCAATGATTTATGACTATAATTCCAGATTGGTAGGACATTCATTCGAAAGTGGTTCTTTTTATTTTGCCATTCTCGTTCCAAACGCTCTTTCTGAAAAGGAACCTGACAAAAAATATCTTCGAAAGTACTCGTACGTATCAGAAAATGAATGGTATGTGAGAAATGAACATTGGTAGAAAACGGGGTGAGAAATACACATTTCATAAATAACTTTTCATTTGGACAAAAAAATAGGAGTAGCGGCTGAGGATAAGATTGTATACAAAAAGAGTGAAGGGAGGATAATGAGGTCCAATAAGCAGAGTACCTTTTTAATTGATTACCACCTAATATCCAGATGATTTGTATTCCCGCTTTCCGGTATGAATAGGTTCTCTTTACTAATTGTTCAGTGGAGATTGACGCGCATTGATATTCAATCGCTATTCTTCTTCCCTTTATCTCCATAAAAATATCCGGTCTTTGACGAATCTCTGGAAGATAGTGCTCAATTTCCACATGAAACCCTTGCGATTTGAGCCATCTATATAACTGCTCTTTCCCGCGCATATGATAGGTAGATTCCGGTTCAGATGAAACGTAGCACTGATCCACTTTTTTATGAGCAAAGTGCCAAGTCTTCTGATTTCCTAACTTAAGCTGTACTTCTTTCCCGCAAACTAGACAAAAAAAACGTTCCTTCTTCCTCATCGTAAGTAATGTCTTCTTATCTCGATTGTAAAGAAGGTGCACCTTCTCACCATTCTCTCTCCTTGCAACAAACATACTATCACACCCTTTCTATATTTTTGGTATTCTACAATTTATTGCAAATTCCTTTCTACGCAAAAAAAGGATGCTTTTGTAAAAGCATCCTTTTCTCTATAATAAAGGTGATAATAAGCGATATGTTGATTCAACAATCCGTCTATGAAGGCGCCTTTTATGAAAGCGATCCACATGAATTTCACTTGATACTTGTAAATCATCTTCGAAATCTTTAACAAGTTTCCGAATACTATTTGTATCATATAAAAAGGCATTCACTTCAAAATTCAAATGAAAACTTCTCATATCCATATTCGCTGTCCCAATCGATGCTAAATCAGAATCGACAATTACGATTTTACTATGGAGAAAGCCTTTTTCATATTCATATATCTTTACACCTGCATCTAATAACTCCGGAAAATAAGATCTCGATGCATAAAAGACAGTTCGTTTATCAGGTTTACTAGGCATTAATAAACGAACATCAATGCCCGCAAGAGCTGCTACTTTTAATGCAGATAAAATATCATCATCTGGAATGAAATAAGGTGTAGCGATCCAAATTGATTTTCTTGCAGAAGCAATCATTGTAAAGTAAAGATGTTTAATTGTTTCCCATTTATTATCTGGTCCACCTGCAACAAGTTGCACACCGCCCCAATGATCCCCTTCTACTGGCTTTACTCGTAAATATTCAGGTGCTAACACAGCCTCACCCGTCATATAAAACCAATCTTGTACGAAAATTAATTGTAAACTTTGTACTGCTTCACCTCGTAAATATAAATGCGTATCTCGCCAAAACCCAAAATATTTATTTTCCCCTAAATATTCATCACCAATATTTAGCCCACCTACAAATCCTTCATTTCCATCAATGACAACGATTTTTCGGTGATTCCGATAATTAATTTTATCATTTAAGATTGGAAAACGTACTGGAAAAAACGGAATCATCTCTACACCAGCATCATTTAATTCATCGATATAAGCGTTTGAAAGCTTAAAACTCCCAACAGCATCATATAAAAAACGGACAATAACGCCTTCCTTAGCCTTTTGAATTAAAATATCTTTAATTTTTGTTCCAAGCTTATCATCACGTACAATATAATATTCCATATGAATATGATGCTTCGCCTTTTTCAACCCATCCAAAATCATTTGAAACGTTTCATCCCCATTTGTTAACACTTTTGTTTCGGTTTGAAACGAAATATTTAATGCTCCAAGTCGATCAGCTAACCGAAATAATAACTCCTGGTGTTTATGGTTTTGCAAGATGCGTTCCTGATAATCCTCATGTCCTTTGTACTGCAAGAAAGCTTGTTCATCCAAAAGCGCCTTCTTTTGAAACATTCGTTTTCTGCGAAAGTTTTGTCCAAATAATAAATAAGCAAAAAATCCAAATACAGGAAAAATACCTAACACAATTAACCATGTCAATGTTTTAGATGGATTTCGATTTTCCAAGAAAATAACACAACCAATTAAAAATGCAGAAACAGTAAATAGAATACTTAAAATACCTAAAAATGAAATGTTTTTTATGCCTATTACATCCGAATAAAATGCTACATCAATAATCATGCGTAGCGAAACAAACACTGCAAATAATCCTAAAAAGAAGAAAAGTAGCTTTAACGTATTTTTCATCTCTGCCCCCCTTATCCACAAAGCTTTTCTACCCCTTAATATGCCCATCATATAAAAAGCCGATTTCATACTATAGAAATCGGCCTACGTTTTAGAAGGAAAATGACTGCGAATCGTCTCAAGTGCATGTTCTTTAACAATCTGTTTACCGTACTCACTTACACGGTGAACCGTTAAAGTAGATTCTTCCCCATATTCTAAAATAATACTTAAAACACGGTCAATTTCTTCTTCATCGTGTAGCACTTCATCAAATTCAACATATACATAATAGCGGTCTTCAAACGAATATAATTCATCTTTTATATCTTCAAAGATAAGACGATGGCTTAATGAAATAACATCTTCAAAATCATCGAATTTAATTAAAAAGCCAAATGTTCCATCTTCGTTAAAGTTTGTCCCCGCTTCTTCCTCTAATTCTTGTTGAAACAAAGATTCAATATGCTCGTCTAGAGGAATATCGATAATTTTATCTAGACCTATTGGTAATTCTAATTTTTGTCCATCTTTTGAAAGCTGTGCTTTCGTTACAAGTACTTCAAGTCCTTTATCAAGTGCCTGCACTTGAATCCACAATGGTCCATCAATAAAGAAATCATCATGATCGCGTGCTTCATCCATCATTTCCCAAAATAATTGTTCACTTCGTTCGCGATTATACCAGATCTCTTCACGATTAAACCCTCTATCCTCTATATCAACGTACGTAATAAAAAACTTCATCGTATGATCATTAATTCTTTCAATATCCAAAATACAACTCTCCCTTCCTGCTTAGAATTGTTATGAAGGGATTCCCCACTCATATGACAAATCAATAGATTCTTGTACTTTCATTTTATGATAAGATTCTCCAGAATGGAAATAAAATCGTTTTATTTTATAAAAACAGTCACTCGCCCATATTTATATTAAACTAAACCATTACATCCACCCTCCATTAACAAAAAATTGGACATACATTTACCTATCACACCGTACAATGTAATACAGTAAAGTTTCCAGTAGTAGCGCTTACTATTCAAAAATAGCGGGATAAAGCTGATCAAACTTTTTCTTCCCATACATAATCGTTTATTAAAACAGAATAAATGGAGGCAAAATAATGGAGTTAGATTTTTTGACATCTATACTAATGATTGTCGGTATCGATGTTGTATTAGGTGGTGATAATGCAATTGTCATCGCACTTGCCAGTCGTAATCTACCCGAATCTAAACGAAATCAGGCCATCCTTATTGGTACTAGTTTAGCAATTGTACTGCGAATTCTGCTCACAATACTTGCCGTCTATTTGCTCGATATACCATTTTTGCAACTTATCGGAGGCATCTTGCTTACACTGATTGCTGTAAATTTACTGACCGATAATAACAATGATCTTTCTTCTATTCAAGCAAAAACAACATTATTTCAAGCAGTGCGTACAATCGTATTTGCCGATCTCGTTATGGGTTTTGATAATGTCCTTGCAATTGCTGGAGCAGCTCATGGAAATATTCCACTCGTAATTATTGGCTTATTAATTTCCATCCCCATTATTATTTGGGGTAGCAAACTCATTCTATTATTTATGGAACGATTCCCTTTTCTCATTTATTGCGGAGGTGCAATTTTAGCTTACACAGCAGGAAAAATGATTACGCACGAAACGAGACTTGCAACTTTTTTCAATCATAATCCTACTTTTACAGCAAGTATTCCCTTCCTCTTCATTTTTACAGTATTATGTGTCGGCTTTATTGTTCAACATGTAAAACTGCGTAATATGAACCATTGATACATGTAGTATATAAATACAAATTGAAGCACCAACATAAACCCTTTCTTTTTAGGTAGGAAAGAGCATCCAGCCATGCATAGAAGCGGTCAGACCCTCTTCCTGCCCCACGCCAAGTTAAAACAAAGAGAGAGAACGAGCGCAGGTCACTTTTTGTTCTTCATAGCCGTGACTTATATGTTGGAAAATCAAAATGGATATATATAACTGAAATTATGCGAAAACCTTCTACTTATTATGATAGTAGAAGGTTTTCGCATACATAACTTTATTATTAATTTACAAGACGCTGTGCTTCACGTAGTTGAAATGTTCTTACTGTACGTGGTAAGAAGCGACGAATTTCGTCTTCATTATAACCAACTTGAAGGCGTTTTTCATCAATCATAATAGGACGACGTAAAATGCCTGGATAGTCACGAATCATCTTATATAAATCTTGAAGTGGTAAAGATTCTAAGTTAACATTTAATTCTTGGAAAACTTTCGAACGAGTAGAAATAATCTCATCCGTTCCGCTTTCTGTCATGCGTAAAATTTCTTTAATTTCCTCAATCGTTAATGGATCTGAGAAAATATTACGTTCTGTATAGGGAATATGATTTTCCTCTAGCCATAATTTCGCCTTTCTACAAGACGTACAACTTGGAGAACTATATAGTGTTACCATACAAGACTCACTCTCCTTAAAGAGTACAAATTCTGTACTAATTACAGTTTAAATTTCTATGTTCCAGCAATTCTCCACTATAACTTGTCTTACAAGAAAATAAAAAATCGCTTTACATGTAAGCAACAACTGAATAAGCAATTTTTAACAAACAACAATTACTTTAAATAAGTAACTTCTATAGTCATTATACAATAGATTTACCAAGAAATATACAGTAAATTTCCTTCCTAATCAGAAAATCCCTCTTCAAATTCAAGCCGATTCTTAGCATGCTTACATTCGATTTACACACGCAAAGAAACGAATTCTCTAGTCCTTGATATGTGCTGTCAAAGCGTTTTTCAACCTTTTTAGAAATTGATTTCCTTCCTATTCATAAGAAAACCTACCTGTTTGAAAGCTAACATTTCCTTACCTTTTTTCGGTAAAATGATGGTAAAATGTAAGACTTGGAGATATACAAAAAGAACATTCGTTCTTATTCATTCTATCAAATCTCATAATTACTGTCTAGCATATTTCTAGTCAAAATGAATATTTTTCTGATATTTCTTTCTTTTTTTACTTTTTTCTCATACAATAAAAGTACAGACAGGCAAAGGGGGAATTTACATATGATTGCTTTTTTTATTGATTTTGCAATTGTGGCGGCCCTTGTCATCGGGATCACAGCATTCATTGGCGTCATTACAAATAGCATCGGTGAAAAACTCTTTGGCGGGAAAGAAAAAATGAAGTTTGTTAATAAAAGCTCCGACATACAATCTGGTTGGAAACAAGTTGGAGGTAAAGGAGTTTATAAAAAACGTACGTATTAAAAAGAAGCAGGCAATCGCCTGCTTCTTTTTGCATTATTCCCCTACAGATGCCCATTTAAAGCTTAAATCGCCACCGTATTTATGGAAGTATAAATCTTTAATTGATTCTCTTTGTAAGTATGCTCTACTACGTTGATATACTGGAGCAATTGCCGCATCGTCAAGCAACATTTTCTCTGCTTCGAGTAAATTTTTCCAACGTGCATTTACATCGCTACCATCTTTCTTCGCTTTCATAATAATTTCATCATATTTCGGATTAGAATATCCCATTTTATTTTGCGCGCCACCTGTTACAAACATATCAAGGTATGTAATTGGATCTGGGAAATCTGCACTCCATGCAGAGAATGACATGACATAGTCACCTGCATCTTCTAATTTTAATTTTTGCGCAAATGGCTGTTGTTTAATTTTCACTGTTAAACCTGGTAAGTTCTTTTCTAGCTCACCTTTTAAATACTCACCTGTCTTTTTGGATAATTCTACGTCTTCATTTAACAACTCTAACTCAATTTCATTTTTACCAAGTTCTTTTTTCCCAGCTTCCCAATATTTTTTCGCTTCTTTTATGTTCGGTTTCACAAGATCTCCATTTTCAACTCGGAAATCCTTTTTATCAGGACCGAACATAAATTTACCTGGAATTAATCCGGTTGCTGGAATAGATCCATTATTTAAAAGTGTATCAACAAGTGGTTTTCGTTCAAAACCAAGTGAAATTGCCTTACGAATATTTTTATTTGCTAACGCTGGATCCTTTTCATTTAAACGAAGGAAAAATACTGATGTTTCGTCTAATGTTATAAAATCTGGTTTCCCTTTATATTTATCGATAAATTCTGCTAATAATGTTGCACGATCGATCGCTTTTGTTTCATATAAATTAATTGGAGTAGCTGTATCTTTTACAATATTGAAGTTCACTTCTTCCAGCTTCACTACTTTATTATCCCAATATGATGGATTCTTTTTAATCTGGAAGTTTCTCTCGTGTTTCCACTCACTAAGTACGAATGGTCCATTGTAAAGTGTTGTATTTGCTTCTAATCCAAACTTGTTCCCTTGCTCTTTTACATATTTTTCATTTACAGGGTAAAATAACGGATACACCATTAAATCTACAAAATACGGGATAGAATTATCTAATTCTACTTCTAACGTATAGTCGTCAGTCGCTTTTACACCCAATTGATCTGGTGCCATCTCTCTCTTATTAATTTTCTCTGCATTTTTGATATCATACATCATGTATGCTGATTTTGCAGCTGTATCAGGATTGATCGCTCTCTTCCATGCATACTCAAAATCCTTTGCTGTCACAGGATCACCATTTGACCATTTTGCATCTTCACGTAACTTAAAAGTATACTTCTTACCATCTTCTGACTTCTTATATTCCTTCGCTACTCCCGGAACTAATTTATCATCTTTTCCAAGACGATATAATCCTTCCATCGTATTATTCATGGCTCTTGAAGAAACCGAATCAGCTGATAACGCTGGATCCATCGTTGGAATTTCTTGTGTTTCAACTAAATTTAATACTTGTTTCGCATTACTTTTACCGCTTTCCCCTTTTGCTTTCGCTTGCGATTCGTCTTTTTGATAGCTACATGCCCCTAATAACATGCTCATTGCTAATGTTGATGCTACAAAAACTGGTACCTTCTTCTTCATCCTTCCATCCCCCTAAAAAATGTTAGCCCTTTCATTTCCAAACAAAAAGAAATGTATATATCTTCTAATAATTCATATTATACACATAAATGTGTTTTTTGTATATTTCTTTTTCTATCTTATTAAAATTTTCTGTTAACATTGCGTTTTTCGCAAACGCTTTATATCGCCTTTTTACCTGTGTGAAATGCATAAATTAACCGTTTTTCAAAAAATATAAATTATCAGAATATAACAAATGTTATATTCTATAATATTTTTGGATAATTATACTTTTTTCTTTCTCTGTTCTCTATATAACCTAGACCCCCTATCGAATTTACATGTCACACACTATATATCCATTTTGATTTTCCAACATATAAGTCGCGGCTATGAAGAACAAACAGTGACCGCTACTTATTTTCTCTCTTTATTTTCACTTGGCATGGGGCAGGAAAAGGATCTGACTTCTATGCATGGCTGGATTCTCTCTCCCACCTAAAAAGAAAGGTTTTATGTCTATTTTTCAATTTGTACTTATATAGAAAAAATCCCATTATGTTTTCTTTACAAATACTTTATGATCTGCGCTGCAAAATGAATGCAAGTGTCAATAAAGTATGATAAGATACACTTTGCTTAAAAATGATGTTAGTAAAGAGGGGGATGGGATGACAGCCATTCATTCACAAAACAGGAAAGAAGAAAAGTTAAATTTATTCTTCTTAACATGGCCTATTTTTTTAGAAGTTTTTCTTTTTATGTTAATGGGGATCGCTGACACTTTTATGCTAAGTGCATTATCAGATGATGCAGTATCGGGTGTTGGCGCAGCGAATCAATATCTCCACATTGCAATATTAGTGCTAGAAGTAATCGGAAATGGTGCTGCAATTGTTGTATCTCAGTATCTCGGTTCCAAACGATACATGGAAGCGTCAAAAATATCAGCATTAGCAGTTACCTTAAATTTAGGGGTCGGCCTTATTATAAGTACCGTTTTTCTTTTATTTTCAAAAAATATGATGGCCACAATGAATTTACAAGGCGATGTCTTAGCTTACGCACAAAATTATTTATCGATTGTCGGAGGAGCAATCTTTCTTCAAGCTATTATCAATTCACTAGCTGCAATTATTCGTGTTCATGGATTTACAAAACAAGCGATGTTTATTTCACTAGGAATGAATATCCTTCACATTGCCGGAAACTATATGCTTATTTTCGGAAAGTTTGGCATGCCTGAACTCGGTGTGCAAGGGGCTGCTATTTCCTCTGCATTCAGTCGATTTATCGCACTCATTGTTTTCTTCTGGTTACTCTATCGCGTCATGGAATACCGCGTAAAATTAACATACTACTTTACCTTATCAAAGGAATATATAGGGAAAATCTTAAAAATCGGTATTCCCTCTGCATTTGAGCAAGTTATGTACCAGGCATGTCAAATCGTCTTCTTATACTACGCGACATACTTAGGTGCAGAGTCATTAGCAGCAAGACAATACGCCACAAACATTTCGATGTTTACGTATTTATTTGCGATCGCTATTGGAATGGGAACAGCCATTATCGTCGGTCGTTTAGTTGGCGGAAATGAAAAAGATGAAGCCTATATACGCGTGTGGAAAAGTGTAAAGTGGGCTATCGGTGTTACGTTATGTATGGTCATTCTTGTCATAACATTTCGCATTCAGTTAATGGAATTATTTACAGATAATCCTCATATCATCGCTCTAGGAGCATCCGTTCTTTTATTAAGCCTTATATTAGAAACGGGACGAACGATGAATATTGTCATCATCAATTCACTCCGTGCAGCAGGTGATGCAAAATACCCTGTCCTAATTGGAGCATTCTCGATGGTACTCATGAGTTTACCGCTCGGCTACTTTTTTGTGTTTTATTTACACATGGGATTGCCTGGTATTTGGCTAGCTATTGCCATCGATGAGTGGACGCGTGCAATTATTATGTTCTTCCGCTGGAAAAGCAGAGCATGGGAAAATTACGCTCTTGTTAAACCGGAGATTTCTGAAGAGTCAGCACCGGTTCAAGCCTAATATAAATCGTATACACTACTTTTATAAATTTATTTTGATTTTCTAGCGTACAAATGAATCAATTTCATAAT
>NZ_NVPR01000028.1 GCF_002551815.1 Bacillus sp. AFS098217 | reverse complement strand
TTTGGCATCTAACTCCCTGCTATGCAGAAGTAAAAGTAACCTACACTCGTTTGCTCGTTCTGTTTTTACTTTGTATGTGGCAGAAAAAGGCCCTGACCGCTTCTATGCATGGCTAGATGCTCTCTCCCACTTAAAAAAGATGGGTTTTATGTCGGTTTGTTAATTGATGTATATATAAAGTTATCGTAGTTTCTCCTAGAGAAGTTGTTATTGTTTACAAGCCTCGACATCAATGCCTGCAGCAATTAATTTCTTTTCACCTTCTTGTTCAATGATTTTTTGTAATTTTGATAAGAAGGAATCAAAGTCTGTATGCTTAGCAACTTGAAATGTCATTTTATGTTCAATTGGAAGCCAAGTATCGATATCTGCTTCGTTATGCTGAATCTTTACCTCTAGCTTATCGAGAGCATTTGCAACTTTGGCTTCATATGTTTCTTTCGCTTCAAATTCCATCCATAAATCGTACAATTCTTCACCAAGAGGACCTTCTAGTGTCTGTTTAATGTGTAAAATTGCTTGTTGTTCATTTTCTTGTTTTTTTAATTGTAATTCATGACTATTCATTGTATCAAAAGCAGGGATATCCCCAGCTTCAGCTTCCACAAGATCATGAATAATAACCATTTTAAGTAGCTTTTCCATGTTTACTTCTTTATCTAAATAAGGCTGAACCAAGACAGCCATTAGTGACATACGCCATGTATGTTCGGCAACGCTTTCTTGACGACCGTTAGAAAGCCAGCTATGTCTCATTTCATATTTCAGTTTTTCTGCTAGTGCAATGACTTGCAAAATATTATGTTCCATATGGATCCTCCTCATATTGCTATATTGTAATTTTAATATAAAAACGAAATGTGTCAATATGTGTCAATTTCATGAGAATATTGCGATAAACGGATAAGGGAAGTATAATGATAAGGGAATGCGAAAACGTATTATTAAAATAAAAAAATATTTCCAAAAAACAAAAAGGAAGGGCAGGAATATGGGAGACGAAAATCAATTGTTAGCTAGACCAAATAAGAAAAAAAGAAAGTTTGATATTTCTAGCCCGTTTGGCATTGTAGTAGGATTCGTCATTGTAATTGCAGCAATCATGCTTGGCGGCGGTGGAATAAAAGGTTTTAAAAATTTCTTGGATATTTCATCTATTTTAATTGTTATAGGAGGAACAGCAGCTACAGTTGTTGTTGCTTATAGATTTGGTGAAATAAAAAAATACACGAAGAGTATTTTTTCTGTATTGAATAGACAAGAAGAAGACTTAGAACAACTAACGGAATTATTTGTAGATTTCTCCAGAAAATCAAAAAAACATGGCCTATTATCGTTAGAGGCGGATGGAGAACAGGTAGATAATCCTTTTATTCAAAAAGGAATTCGCTTAATGCTAAGTGGGTACGATGAAGAGGAATTAAAAGAAATACTAACGAGGGATATTGAAACAGAAGTATATGAGTTGAAAAAAGGTGCGACATTACTAGATAAAATTGGTGATTTTGCACCAGCTTGGGGAATGATCGGGACATTAATTGGTCTAATCATTATGCTTCAAAATTTACAGGATACTTCACAAATTGGTACTGGTATGGCAGTAGCGATGTTAACGACGCTGTATGGATCGGTGATTGCTAATATGATTGCGATTCCGCTTGCTGAAAAAGTATATCGCGGTATTGAAGATATGTATACAGAGAAGAAGTTTATTATAGAGGCGATTTCAGAGCTGTATAGTGGACAAATTCCTTCTAAATTAAAATTAAAGCTGGATACGTATGTATATGAAACGAAAATAAAAAAAGAAAAACGAGCAGCCTAGTTTTTTAGGGGGGGGTATGATGATAAAACGACCGCAAAAAGGATCACCGCGCTGGATGACGACCTTTACCGATTTAACGATGTTATTGCTTACTTTTTTTGTATTATTAGTTGCTACGTCAAAACAAGATACAGCGAAATTTTCAAAGATGCTTGAGAAGTTTAGTGATGCAGGGCAAGTGGATGCACAAGTAATGGAAAATACAATACCTGATATTTCTCATGAAAAAAATAGTGAAAAGGTAGCTTCCAAAAAAAGAATGGATGAATTATATAAAAAGTTAAAAAATTATGTAACAGATAATGGAATTGAAGAGGTAAAAGTTTACCGTGAAGATACAGGTGTTAGTATTGTTATTGTAGATAATTTAATATTTGATACAGGAGATGCGAACATTAAACCTGAAGCGAAAGATATTATAAGTGGATTAGCAGGATTTTTTCAATCTGTTCCAAATCCAATCGTCGTAGAAGGTCACACGGATAGTAGACCAATTCATAATGAGAAATTCCCATCAAACTGGGAATTATCTTCAGCCCGTGCTGCAAATATGATTCACCATCTTGTTGAGGTGTATCATATAGATGATAAAAGGCTAGCAGCAGTAGGATATGCGGATACAAAGCCAGTAGCACCAAACGATTCACCAGAGAATTGGGCAAAGAATCGTCGTGTTGTTATATATGTAAAAGAATAATATATTTCTATTTTATTAATAAAATAATAAAAATGTAGAAATTCTTAAAAAAAAATGTTAAATTTTCTCGTGTTATTTTGTATAATGGGTGAGAATGACAAGATTAAATATTAAGATATGGTTATACATAGAAGGAGAGAATTAAAAGAATGGCACATAAAATTTTAGTTGTAGATGATGCGATGTTTATGAGAACAATGATTAAAAACTTATTGAAAAACAGCACTGAATTTGAAATTATCGGTGAAGCAGAAAATGGATTAGAAGCAATTCAAAAATTTAAAGAGCTTCAGCCTGATATTGTAACACTAGATATTACAATGCCAGAAATGGATGGATTAGAAGCATTAAAGGAAATTATAAAAATTGATGCGAATGCAAGAGTGGTTATTTGCTCTGCGATGGGACAACAAAGCATGGTACTGGATGCAATTAAGCTTGGTGCGAAAGACTTTATTGTTAAGCCTTTCCAAGCTGATCGTGTTATTGAAGCATTAACAAAAGTAGTAACGAGCTAATTCATATAAAGGGGTGCCACAAAGAATCGAACAATGATATGTATAGAAGTGTGGTACCTCTTTTTCTATTGTTTTTAAAACATTAAATTGTTATACATAAATGAAATGTTTGTGGAGACAGGTAGGGGATTAAAATGCAAACAGATCTATTGAATATATTTTTTGAAGAGGCAGAAGAGCATTTACAATCATTAAATGAAAATGTGCTGAATTTAGAACAGAACCCTGAAGACATGGATGTCGTAGGAGAAATCTTCCGTTCAGCACATACATTTAAAGGTATGTCTGCAAGTATGGAATTTAGTGAAATGGCGGATTTAACGCATAAGATGGAAAATGTTCTTGATGAAATTCGTCATGGTAATATGGCAGTAAATGCCGATATTATAGATGTTGTTTTTGAGTGTATTGACAATTTGGAGAAAATGGTTGCAGATGTGCAGCAAGGCGGTATGGGAAATATAGATGTTACTGCTACAAAACAAAAACTAGAAGCATTATTAAATGGTGATGCAGTAAGTGCTGTGGAAAACCAAGCTCAAGTTGAGTTGGAGAACGATGAAACAGCTTCTTGCGAAATTCATGTTACTGTGGAACAACAAGCAATCTTAAAAGCAGTGCGAGCAATTATGTGTATTGAAGCATTGCAAAAATTGGGAAGTATAGAAAAAACGGTCCCAAGTATGGAAGAAATTGAGGCGGATACCTTTGGATTTGAATTTACAATTTATATGAATACAGATCAAAGTGAGGAAGAGCTAAAACAAGCTGCACTTCATGTTTCTGAAATTGAAAAAGTAGAAGTAAAGCAAATCCAAAAAGAAAAAACAGCCGTACAAAAGAAGAAAGAAGCTGTTCAGCCTGTAATTAAGCAGAACGTAACGCCTGCTCAATCGACTTCTAAAGAGGCGCCTTCAAAAGGGAGCGCAAAAGGTAAAAATGCAAAAGTAGAAAACCGCTCTATTCGTGTGCAATTAGAAAAAATCGAGCGATTGATGAACATGTTTGAAGAAAGTGTAATTGAACGTGGTCGCATCGATGAATTAGCAGAGACGATTCAAAATAAAGAATTAATTGAGCATTTAAATCGATTAGGTGATATTTCTAAGGATATTCAAAATGTACTATTAAATATGCGCATGGTGCCGATTGAAACGGTCTTTAATCGCTTCCCACGTATGGTACGCATGCTTGCAAAAGATTTAGGGAAAAAAATTGATTTACAAATTACAGGTGAAGATACCGAAGTTGATAAAATCGTTATCGATGAAATTGGAGATCCGCTTGTTCATTTAATTCGTAACGCAATCGATCATGGTATTGAAACAGTTGAAAAGCGTCGTGATGCTGGGAAAAATGAAACAGGTACGATGAAATTAGAAGCGTTTCATAGCGGTAATCATGTTGTAATTCAAATTACGGATGATGGAAACGGCATTCATAAAGGGAAAGTATTAGAAAAAGCCATCAAAAATGGTGTTGTAACCGAAGCGGATGCTAATAAATTAACGGATCGTGAAGTGTTTGAACTTATTTTACAACCTGGTTTTAGTACGGCTGAAGTTGTTTCAGATCTTTCTGGACGCGGTGTTGGATTAGATGTTGTAAAGCATACGATTCATAGTTTAGGCGGACATTTAATTGTTGATTCAGAAGAAGGAAAAGGTAGTACGTTCCGTATTGAGCTTCCTTTAACACTTTCTATTATTCAATCTATGCTTGTGCAAACGAATGAAACGCGTTATGCTTTCCCGCTTGGCAATATTGTAGAGGCGATTCGAATTAAGAAAGAGGACATACAAGCATTAAATGGGAAAGACGTTCTTAATTATCGTGATCAAATTATTGAAGTGAAACATTTAAGTGTTGTTTTTGGTGAGAAAACAGCAGCTGAGGTGTTTGAATCATATGAAGGTCAAATGGTTCCGGTTTTAATCGTTCGTAATACGCATCGAAGCTATGGACTTATTGTAAATACAATTATTGGTCAAAGAGAAATTGTCTTAAAGTCGTTAGGTGACTTTTTTGCAGAGAATGCAAATCATTTCTCTGGTGCGACAATTCTTGGTGACGGACGGGTAGTCCTCATTTTAAACCCAGAAGGTTTATAATATGAATGAAACTCCCCAGTAGATAGAATTGGGGAGTTTTTAGTTACTAGAATAATAAAGTGTATATTTGTTCATCTATGTTTACAATTTTTATAATAAGTTTGTTAAAATATAACGAGTGTAATAGATAGTCTATATGATTTTAAGAAAAAACAGAAATGAGGGGGCGGGGAAAATGCCTGAACAACATACAAAAGGAGACACGGGCACAATTGTGCTAGAAAAAGAAAATCAGCCACTTACGTCTCAAGAGTGTGACATTCTTGGAGAGATTGCAAATATATCATTTGGTTCAGCTTCAACTGTATTATCAACCATTTTAAATAGGCAAGTAAGTATTACTGCTCCTCATGTAGAGATGGTAGATTTATATGATGCGAGAGAAATTGAAATCCCACATGTCGTATTAAATATTTATTTTACAAAAGGACTAGATATGGAGAATCTTCTTGTCCTTAAGCAAGATGTTGCCTTGGCCATCGCGGATTTAATGATGATGGGAACAGGTGAGGTTGAAGAAGGAAAAGAACCTGGAGAATTAGAACTAAGTGCGGTACAAGAAGCGATGAATCAGATGATGGGATTTGCGGCAACATCTATGTCAGAGTTCTTCCGAGATACGGTTGATATGTCTCCGCCAACGATTAAGGTCGTAAAGCTAGCGGAAGAGATGGAGAAAATCTCTGGTATTGATGGAAACGGTACGATTATTAAAGTGTCATTTGACTTAAAAATAGATGATCTCGTAAACTCTAAACTTGTACAAATCGTGTCAGTTGAAAATGCGAAACAAATGATAAATAAATTGTTGCAGTTATCTGGCGGTGCAGCACCAGCAGAAGTACAAGACGTAGAAGAGACGCAGGAGCTAGAAAAAACGGAAGAACAGCCTGTAAAAGAGTACTTAACACAAGAGGAAAAGGATGTACTTGGAGAAATTGCTAATATTTCTATAGGTTCGGCTTCAACGGTATTGTCGACAGTGTTAAATCAACCAGTAAGTATTAGTACACCGAATGTGGAAACGATTAATGTTCGTCATTATGATGATGTGCCGATGCCGTTTGTTATTTTAAACGTTGACTTTGTTGAAGGTTTGAAAAATGAAAATGTGTTCGTATTTACGAAAGATGTTGCTTTAACGATGGTAGACCTTATGATGATGGGGACGGGAGAAATTGATCCAGAGCAAGAACTTACAGAGCTAGAGTTAAGCGGTATTAAAGAAATTATGAACCAAATGATGGGGCATGCGGCAACTGCAATGTCAGAAATGTTTATGGAGAAAATGGACATTACTCCGCCGGCGGTGAAATTTGTTACATTAAAAGAAGAAATGGAATATTTAGGAGAAGGAACAGATTGCGACGAATTTGTTCAAATTACATTTAATATTGACATTGGGGATCTTGTTCACTCAAAAATGTATCAAATTTTGCCGATTCCAGAGGCGAAGGAAATGGCAAGACGTCTTCTTTATCCAGTTGTCGAAGAAGCAGCTGAAGAGGAAGAAGTTGTAGTAGAGGAAGAAATTCAAGTTCCAGTAGTGCAGCCGATTGCGTTTCAAGAAATCAAAGCGAATAATCCATCGTATATGGATACATCCATTCTGCAAAATGTGGAAGTCGATGTAAAATTTGTATTTGGAAGCACGGTCAAAACGATTCAAGATATACTCAGCTTACATGAAAATGACGCAGTTGTGTTGGATGAAGATATTGATGAACCGATTCGAATTTATGTAAATGATGTATTAGTCGCTTACGGTGAACTTGTAAATGTTGATGGCTTTTTCGGTGTGAAAGTTACAAAATCGTTATAAGACATCAAAATAGGAGTTTGAACAAATAGATGAAAAGTATGAGACGTTTTCTCATTGGCTGGATGGTATTACATCTACTTATATTGTTCCCTATGCAAAGTAAAGCGGAAGAAGATGTAGTGCAAAATAATGATATAGGTAAAATGGATCAACAAGATGAGCGAGATATAGACCAAAAAGAAGAGAAAGACCAAAAAATAGAAACAGAAACTGAACAGCAGCATGAGCAAAAGATCGAAACGGAGCTAGGTGTAGTTACGGTTAGTAAACAACAGGCTATACCTGGAGAAAAGGTTCGAATTGCAGTAGAGCCGAAAGAACAAAATATTCAAAGTATAAAAGGCTCATTGCAATTGCAAAAAAATGATAGCCAGTACGATCAAAAAAGACTGCTATCTTTTGCGTACGAAGATGAAACGAAGCAATGGGTTACATACTATACGGTTGGACCATACGACTTAGAAGGTGATTGGCATCTTCAGCTCATGCAAAGTCGTAAAGAAGATGGAAAAGAAGAGTTAGAAGAGCGAGAAGAAAAGGTTCCACTTGTTCATATTAAAAATGAAACACCGACTTTGGATAAAGAACCACCGAAGCTTGAGCAAATAATCATTGATGGAGCGAAAGATGGAGTGGTAGAGCGAAAGATTGGTGATTCGTTCAATATTCGTGTGAAAGCATCAGATGCAGAATCAGCGGTGAAAGAAGTACGCGTTGTATTAAAAGGGAAAGAGAACAGCAGCGAGATTACTTTTTCACTAGATTACAATAAGCGAGAAATGGATTGGCGCAAAATGTGTGAAGTAACAGAGGCGTTGCAAGCGGGTACATATCGCCTTAGTATTGAGATCGTTGATGCTGCGGGGAATCAATTCGTCCAAGAAAGTGAATATGTGATATCGGTGAGAGGACAACAGGCAAAAGAAAATGAACAGCAAGAAGGATTGATTCAAGCAAATAAACAAGAAGAGCAGCATATAAAGCAAGAGCAAGTGACGGGGAAAGAAGAAAAGATGGCTCAGGTCGTCGATGTACCTAAGAAGCAAGAGGAACCAACTCATCCTCAACAAGAAGCGACGAAAGTACATAAGAAGACAACGGATGAAAAGGACGATAAAGCCGCTTCAAAAAAACAAGAGCAAGTTGAGAGTCAAAAAGAGAAAAAGCAGCCGAAAAATGAACAAGGTATTGAGGCCTCAGATGTATTTGCCGTTATATCTGGATTGTTCGTATTATTCTTTGTCTTAAAAAATAATAAAGAGTGGGGCTAAAAAGAACGATATTATACTGTGGTATTTGAAA
The DNA here is from genome assembly GCF_002551815.1 of Bacillus sp. AFS098217. Classification (GTDB taxonomy): domain Bacteria; phylum Bacillota; class Bacilli; order Bacillales; family Bacillaceae_G; genus Bacillus_A. The sequence continues at coordinate 33,785 of NZ_NVPR01000028.1, read as the reverse complement.
AGGGAGGCGTAAAATGGACATCAAACGCATTGCGATTGAAAATAAGACGTTAGAGCCATTAAAACAGCCTGCTGCTAGTTTTGAACAAGAAGTGCAGGAAGAACAAAAGCAAAGTAATGTTACGTTTACGACTCAATCTCAAATCATTACAAAAAATAATGAAATCGGAATTTTACTTGCTAGCCTTGCTGACGGGAAAGCGCTAAAAGAAGTTCTCACAAAGGAAATGGACACAGTATTGCAGTTGTTTTCGAAGCTTCATACCCTTACAAAAGAAGGGCGACAATCAGAACCCATCTATGAACAAATTGTGAGAAGTATAGAGGGTCTTATTAAACAAGCACATGTGAAAGGGATTCCTTTACTAGATGGAACATATGACTTCGCTGAAGTACCGATGTCGTTTGGGAGAAAAGTGTTGATCCCATTACTGGATGTAAGAGGGCTTGTTTCTAGAGCGGAACAGGATTCTTCACAAGGAAATATAAACATGCTTGTTGGCGTGATTACAACCTATATTACAAAGCTGTCGAGTGAAGTTATTTTGATGAATGGCGCGTATATCGTTCCGAAAGACCGCGATGCAAGTGTATGGCGAGCGCTAGCTGAAATGAATATAACGCAGTTATCTCATCAATTGAAAGAAGTCGTGCAGGAGCATAAGTGGTCTATGACCATGTGCTTTTTACTCATATGGATCATTTGTATCGTTCTGATTCGATGGTAATAGCAATGCTATAAGAAAAGGGTCGCCGTTCTATACAAGAAGGCGACCCTTTTCTTATAGGTTATATTTTCTCATAAAAGAATGTATCGAAGCGCTGAAGATTATAGCGTTCAGGAGTTAAGATTTGCTCGGTGCTGCCGACAAATAATACGCCGCCTTTTCGTAAAGAACGGCTGAATTTTTCATAAAGCTTACTTCTTGCTTCTTCTGTAAAATAAATCATGACGTTACGACAAAGAATTAAATCGTAATTTGTATCAAAGGATTGTGTTAACAAATCATGCTGTTTAAATGTTACTTGCTGTTTAATACTTCGGTTTAGTGTATATGTATCGTTTTCTTTTGTAAAATGACGCGTTTTAATGGTGTCAGGTAATTCTTTTAGTGATCGTTCCGCATATTGTCCTTGCTTTGCTTTTTCTAAAATATGAAAATCAAGATCTGTTGCCTGAATTTCAAAGCGAAACGCTGGTAATCGATCTGATAAGATTAATGAAAGGGTATATGGTTCCTCTCCAGCTGCGCATGCAGCACTCCATGCTTTTAGTTTACCATTATTTTGTTCTAATAGTTTTGGGAGAACTTTTGTTTCTAACGTTTGCCAGCGTTCTTTATTACGGAAAAATTCCGATACATTGATCGTAATGTAATCAATAAAGCTTGTAAATAATTCCTGGTTATTTCGTAAAGTATTCAGGAAGTTGGCGTAATTTTCAAAACCTTTTCGGGAAATGAAAGAATCAATTCTTCTACGCATCCTATCTTGTTTATATGAAGAAATATCCATATTAAATTGCTGTTTAAAACTCGCTATAAAATAATCATAGTTCGGTTCAGTTGTCATAGTTATATAGGCACAATATTTTGTATTGTGCCTCCCCCTTTTACATCGTGCGAATTTTTTGTTCAAAGCTTTTTTGCATTTGTTCTACATGTGAGCCCGGTAAATCATAAATAACGGCATCAATGCCAGCGTCTTTGGCGATATCGACAGGAATAACAGAAGTATGCTTATCGCCGTTATAAAAACAGAGAACTAAATTGCTGTTTTCGACAATTTGTTTGACAAAAAACATATATTCTGATCGATAAATTGAATCGTATGGGTGATCGAAAGCGATATACTGAGCCCCATGCGCTTGTAAATAATCGATAGCCTCTTGAAACTCGTCTGTTAGCAAATGCAATGGTTGTAATGTATACAGGCATAAATTTTGTGCAAGTCTTTCATTTTCAACAAAGAAACGAAGGACTTCATTTTCAATAGATTTGTAACATAATATGTAAATTTTATGTTTGTTAGCATAGTCTGATAAAAAATTTTTGATTTCTTCTCGATCTAATGCTGTTAATTGATTTGAACCACAAAGAAAGATATTCATAGATTTGTGCCACCTCATGATAAATTGTAACATATCTTCTGCAAAAAATAACTGCAAAATATCGTGATACAGAGTATAATTATAAATAACTGGATTTTACGATTAAGTGAAGAAAGAAATAAAAAAATAAATAGGTGATATGTATGCTACGTTCTATCTCGCATAATCCAATTTTATCGCATATACCGCCTGCTACGCAAACACCGAAAGAAGCGAATTCAAGAAGTGGTCTTGTTTTTTCGGATAATTTGCATGCAGAGGATAAGAATGATAAATTGCTAGAACAAATGGAGACATTTGTTGATAATATTGGAGAAATTAAAGAAAAAATTGAATTAGAGTTAACGCTGGACAATGTGATGGAATACAAAAATACAGTAAAATCATTTTTGAATTTCTATGTTGATCATGTACTGCAGTACAAAGATGTAATGTCGCGTCATCCGAGGTATGGATACTCGCAAAAAATGACAATTGTGAAACAAGCTGAAATGGGTTTAAATGATTTAGAAGATGTTATGAATTTAATTAATACAAAAACAGGTCATTTAGAAATGTTAAATCAAATCGGCGAAATTCACGGTTTAATAGTTAACCTAGTATTGTAAAAAGGAGGGAAGTTATATGTACATACAATTATATGAGAAACTTGTTCTCATCCAAAAGGCATATGAAAATATTAGTGTGCTTGGAGAACAAATGTATGAGAATTTACAACAAAAAAATGTGAGTGAAGTACAAAAGTTACAAGTAGAGCAAATGCAGTATATAGACGGTGTCAAACAGCTGACAACTGCTTTTCAAGAAATGATTGAGCAGTTTTGTAAGGAAAATGGCATCGAACCATATCGTATGCAATCATTATTTTCGTATTTTTCGGAAGAAGAAATTGAAAAAATAAAAGAATTACAAAAAACATTAACAACGCTAGAAGAAAATGTAAAAATGATACTTTCGAAAAATCAATATTACTTAAACGTACTATTAAAAATTACAGAAGGTATTGTGGATTCTGTTTCTGAATACAATCTGGAAAGGAATCATAATTCGCAAATCTTTATAAATGAGTTATTGTAAAGGAGAAGTGAAAAATCATGAGGTTATCTGACTATAATAGACCGCTATCTGGTTTGTTAGCAGCACAACTAGGTTTGAAAACAACGCAACAAAACCTTTCTAACATTCATACACCAGGATATGTGCGCCAAATGGTGAATTACGGATCGATTGGATCAAGTAGAGGTGATACACCAGAGCAAAGAATTGGCAACGGTGTTCAAACATTGAGCATAGACCGTGTTACGGATGAAGTGAAAACAAAGCAATATAATGAGCAATTCTCTCAGCTTTCTTATTATTCTTATATGAATTCTACTTTAGGACGAGTAGAGTCAATGGTAGGAACAACTGGGCCCAACTCGTTATCGAGTTTAATGGATGGTTTCTTTAATTCATTTCGTGAAGTAGCCAAAAATCCAGAACAACCGAATTACTATGATACGTTAATTGCTGGAACAAATAAATTTACGAATCAAGTAAATCGCCTCGCAAAAAACTTAGATACGGCAGAAACACAAACAGCAGAAGATATTGAAGGTCATGTAAATGAGTTTAACCGCCTTGCTACTAATTTAGCAGAAGCGAATAAAAAGATTGGACAGGCAGGCTCGCCCGTACCGAATCAGCTCTTAGATGAGCGGGATCGTATTATCACGGACATGTCTCAATATGCCAACATAGAAGTTTCTTACGAATCAATGAATCCTAATATTGCGAGTGTTAGAATAAGTGGCTCGTTAACAGTGAGTGGACAAGATACATACCCACTTCAGCTGAAAAAGGATCAGGAACCATATAAAGTCCAAATCTCTGGAAAAGATATTTCGTTAAACGGCGGTTCCATTTCTGCTGCAATTGATACGAAAGCAAAGATTGCTGACTATAAGAAAGACTTCCAGGAATTAATGATTGCTGTTAAGGACCAAGTGAACACTGTTATGAAGAAAGACTTCTTTATCGGAGATCATGCACGAAATATTCAATTAAATCCTGACTTCATAAAAGACGTTTCAAAAATGAAAATTTCTGCCGATACTGCAAACCAACTTGCAAGAGTTACAGATCAACCATATAAGAACGGACTTTCTTATAAGCAAACATTAGATAAATTCCTTGTTGGGATAGCATCTGATAAAAACGCCGCTAGCGCATTTAAAGACATTCATGGAGACTTATTACAAGGTATTGAACAAGAAAAAATGAGTATAGAAGGCGTCAATATGGAAGAAGAAATGGTCAATTTAATGGCATTCCAAAAGTATTTTGTAGCGAATTCAAAGGCAATTACGACGATTAATGAAGTATTTGATAGCCTATTTTCAATTATTCGATAAAGTGAAGTTAGTTAATTCATAAAGAATTAAAATATATAAAGAGGGTGATTTTATGAGAGTATCCACATTTCAAAATGCAAACTGGGCTAAAAACCAAATGATGGGCTTAAATGTTCAACAGCAATATCATCGTAATCAAGTAACTTCGGGTAAGAAAAATCTTCTCATGAGTGAGGATCCGCTTGCAGCAAGTAAATCGTTTGCAATAGCGCACTCATTAGAGGATATTACACAAATGCAAAAAGATATAACAGATTCGAAAAATATATTAACGCAAACAGAAACTGCATTACAAGGCATTTCTACATCCTTAAAAAGAGCGAACCAATTAACACTTCAAGCGTTAAATGAGACGAATGGTCCAAACGAACTGCGAGCAATTGGAGCAGAAGTTGATCAAATCTTAAAACAAGTCGTGTACTTAGCAAATACAAAAGAACAAGGGCGTTACATTTTTGGCGGAGATAGTGTTGCGCAGTCTCCATTTCAAGAAAATGGAACGTACCAAGGCGGGCAAAATGATGTAATTTGGCAATTAAACGACGGTTATGAATTTAAGGCATTCCGCAACGGAAAAGAGGTATTATCTCCGGCCATTGAAACATTGATGAAGATGAGAGATGCGTTGCAGAACGGTGATCAACAAGCGTTACGACCATTATCAGATGAAAATAAACAAAATCTAGATAAGGTGCTGGATCGTATAACAGAAGTTGGTTCAACAATGAACACAATGGATACATTTAAAACAATCTTAAGTGAACAGAATTTAGCACTGCAAGAAAACCGCAAAGAAATTGAAGATGTCGATTTAGCGGTAGCTATTTCTGATTTAGCTTATATAAATGCCACGTATGAAGCAACATTAAAGGCTGTTAGTACGATGAGCAAAACGAGTATTTTAGATTATATGTAAATAGAATAAGGAGTGGAAAAAAATGACAGGAACATCAATTTCTAATATTGGGGATAGACAACAGATTTGGAATCTTGGTAATACTCTTATTGATACGAAAAATTTTGTGGATTTAGAGCTATCAGCGTTAGAGATGAGAAAAACACCTTATAATAACGAGAAGAATAAACTTTCACAAGATAAATTATTATATACAAGTTTAAAATCAGAATTTAGTTCATTTACACAAACATTTAAAAACTTAGCTGCTTTTAAAGGAAATGAGAAGAAGGTAACGACGTCACAAGACGGTTATATCAATGTAAAAGCAGATGGTGGTGCAATTGCGGGGACGTTTAACATGACAATTACGCAATTGGCTCAGCGTCATCAAATTGCTTCGAATCCAATTAATCTAGAGGATAAATTAAATGTAAATGATACGCTCAAAATTGGTAAGGATAAGGAACTAAAAGTAACAGCTGATATGACTTATAAAGATTTAATTAATCGGATTAATGATGGAAACTATGGTGTATCTGCGTATACGCTTGGCGGAAAAATCTTTATGTCTTCCACAAAAGAAGGGGAAGAAAACAAAATTGATTTACATGATGGGACATCAGATTTATTTAAAAGGATGTTTTACAAAGATGAGAATGGTACAAGCGTCTTAAACACAATCAATGAAGCAAGGGATGCAAAATATACCATTAATGGTATTGGAGGAACGAGCGCTAGTAACACAGTCGAGGCACTTCCAGGTATGAAAATTGAGTTACTGAAAGTGACAGCTGCAGAAACGAATCCAGTAGAGCTAAAATTTACAGTAGATGATTCAAACGTAACAGATGCAGCTAACCTCATCAAAAAAATGGTAGCGGATTATAATAAAGCTGTTTCAACAGTAGATGTCTTTGCTGGGAAAGGCGGAGCTTTTCAAGGGCAATCGATTATGCAAAGTATTCGTCAAGTGATGAATAATGTTGCAACATTTTCGCAAGATGGAAACTATTTATTTACGTACGGTATTCAAATGAAATCAGATGGAACAATGGAAGTAAATGATGAGAAATTAACGAAAGCGTTGAAAGAAAATCCAGACGCAGCGAAACAATTCTTTTTTAGTTCTAAAGGTTTAGGAAAAATGATGGAAGAGCCGCTTGATAAAATTTTCGGTGATAAAGGTATAATTGGAAACCAAGTGGGAAATATTGACAAACGCGTAAGTGATCTGGATAGAAAAATCAATGATATTGATATGCAAAATCAACAAAAACAAGCTGACATTGTTAAGAAATATCAACAGTTAGAGACTACATTAGCAGCACTTGATAGCCAGTTAAAAACAATTAAAGCAATGACAAAACAAAAAAGTGATGATTAATGAAGGTTGAGGAAGTGAAAGTATGCAAGCATGGCAACGTTATATGCAAAATGATATTATGACGAGTAATCCGATAAAAAATACAATCTTTATTTATGAAAGATGTATCGTTGAGTTTCGTAAATTAGAAGAATTACTGACTACTTTTCAGTTGCAAGAAGGAGATGCGCTTCTTGAAAAGCTAGATCGTATTTTTGAAGAGCTAAAACTACAATTAAATCCAGAAATTACGAAAGATTTATATGATAGCTTGTTTGGCTTATACGATTGGATTAGTGTGCAAATTCAATCGATGAAACTAACACGCCAAGCAACAGCTATTGATGCAATTGAAAAAGTATTACAAGATTTAATAGATGGTTACCGCGGAGTGTTGGAAAATGAACAATGATATCTATCAAGCATTTGTCAGCTGTTTTAATGAAATAGGTGAGCTTGCGGCATCTGAGAAAGAATTTGCGGAAAAGAGTGAAATGTTGAATCGCTGGATGATGACATTAGATGATGAAGAGCGGGCAAAAGTTGCAGAAAAAATCAGTCCATTCATTATAAAAGCTGCGCGGCATATTCGAGATAAACAAAAGATATTAGAAGAAATGATTATATCGAACGATGGGCGTATGAAAGCAAATTCATTTTACGGTAAATATTAATCTATTATAATAACTCGTTGGGTGGTTATTGTAAGTATATGAAGAAGTGATTTTGTATAAGCTGAAAGCAGGGATTTACCTATTCAACTTGTAAGGGAATCTCCTGCTTTCAAACTATATATACATCAATTGAAAAAACGACAGAAAACCCCTCTTTTTAGATGGGAGAGAGCATCTGGCCATGCATAGAAGCGGTCAGAGCCTTTTTCTGCCACATGCGAAGTAAAAACAGAAAGAGCANNTTCTGCGTAGCAGGGATTTAGATGTCGAAAGATTAAAATGGATGTATATAAAATTACTAAGTAAAACAGTTCGTTGATAGAGGTGTCACTTTATGGATATAGGCAGAAGCGAAGCGGTTTTGTTCGTAGAATTGAATCGTTGTTCCTTCTTCTTATATTGTTTTTTGTATTCTTTTTTATATTTTTTTATTTTTTCTAAAGACAATATTGGAAAAATGACATAAAATATTGTAGGATACATAATAGTTATTATTTTAATAAATAGATACATATATGAAAATGGATCATGAAGTGAAACTTCCATCAGCGGATCATTGTGCTCATAAAAGAGAATGATGGAAAAGAAAGGGTGTGGAATATGCCAGATTTGATTAGTGACGTAGGTCACTATATGAACTATTTAGTAACAAAACGAAATACAGTTTCTAGTAATATTGCAAATGCAAATACACCAGGATATAAAGCACAGGATGTTACATTTGCTGAACAGATGCATATGAGCAATAAATTGTACAAAAAAAACAAAGCTGATTTGCAGACAAATCCTGATTTATATCAAACAAGTAATATGCATTTGCCGACAGCAAATGCGAAAAATACATACGCAAAGATTCAGACGAAATCGATGCAAACAAATAAAGATGGAAACAGTGTCGATGCAACAACAGAAATGATAGATTTACTGAAAACAAATCAGTTATATGGTATTTCAATCAATTCAATTAATACGCAGTATGCAATCGATCAAGCGGCACGAGGACGTTAAGGAAAAAGGAGTGACAACTATGTTTCAGGCAATTAATGCAAGTGGATCAGGATTAACAGCTGCGCGAAAGTGGATGGAAGTTACTTCTGATAATATTGTTAACGTTAATACAACAGGAGCGCCAGATGGAGAGCCATATCGTCGCCGCAGCGTTGTATTAGAGGAAAATAATAATTTTGCAAGTATGTTGAACCAAACTCCGAATAATGGAGTTAAAATCAGAAGTATTGAATCAGATCCAAAGGAAAATCTTGTTTACGATCCGTCACATCCACATGCGAATGCAGAAGGATATGTTCGCTATCCAAATGTTGATATGACAGCTGAAATGACGAATGTAATGGTCGCACAAAAAATGTATGAGGCGAATACAAGTGTACTAAATGCAAATAAAAAAATGCTCGATAAAGATTTAGAAATCGGCCGAGGATAATAGGGAAGAGGGAAAGTATGAAAATCGAATCAGTGATGAATACACAACCATTTGGGACAATCCAACCAATTGGCGCGCCGAAAACTTCACAAACATCTACGGTTGAAGGTAAGAAGTTTATTGATTTATTGGAAGATATGAATCAAACGCAAAACAATGCTCAAACAGCAGTATATGATTTGCTTACAAAAGGTGTGGGAGAGACACATGATGTCCTCATTCAACAAAAGAAAGCTGAATCACAAATGAAAACAGCGGCTGTTGTACGTGATAATCTGGTCGAAAACTATAAACAGCTACTTAATATGCAAATTTAGGAAAATGGACGGGTGTGTTTAAATGGAAAAGATAAAGAATGTTTTCCGATCGTTAAAAACGTGGCATAAGATGGTCATTGGCGCTGCGCTTTTAGCGATTGCAACAGGAGTACTTTTATATTTCACCTTGCCAGATAAATACGTTGTTGTATATCAAAATTTAAATGATGCAGATAAACAAGAGATTACAGCAGAATTATCAAAGCTAGGTGTCGATTATCAGCTAGCAAGCGATGGAGCGATTCGGGTTCAAAAGAAAGATGCTCAGTGGATTCGAAAAGAAATGAATGGAATGGGTTTACCATTTAACTCTAAAAGCGGAGAAGAGATTTTATTAGAAAGCTCACTTGGATCAAGTGAACAAGACAAGAAGATGAAACAGCTTGTCGGTACGAAGAAACAATTGGAGCAAGATATTATTAGAAACTTTGCGACAGTGGAAAGCGCAAACGTTCAAATTACCTTGCCAGAAAAAGAAACGATTTTCGATGAAGAAAAAGCAAAAGGAACGGCTGCGATTACAGTTGGTGTAAAACGCGGGCAAACGTTGACAGAGGATCAAGTTGCAGGAATTCAGCAGATGATTAGTGCAGCAGTTCCAGGTGTGAAACCAGAAGAAGTCAGCGTTATCGATAGTAAAAAAGGCATCGTGTCAAAAGGAGCAGAAGCATCTCATAATGCAGGCTCATCTTCATATGAGAAAGAAGTAGAGATGCAGCAGCAAATTGAAAGTAAGCTGAAACAAGATATTGATGCAACATTATCAACGATGTTTAAACAAAATGAGTTTAAGGTCAATACGAAGGTAAATGTAAATTATGATGAAGTAACACGCCAGTCAGAAAAATATGGTGATAAAGGTGTGCTTCGTAGTAAACAAGATCAGCAGGAGCGTTCCACAGCGCAAGAAGGTGCGGATGCGAAGCAGGCTGCTGGTATTACCGCAAATGGCCAAGTGCCAAACTACGGTACAAGCAATAATCAAAATGGAAAAGTCGTGTATGACAACAACAGCGGTAACAAAATCGAAAACTACGAAATTGATAAAACGGTTGAAACGATTAAAAAGCATCCAGAATTAACAAAGACAAACGTTGTTGTTTGGGTGGATAATGATACGTTAGTAAAACGAAAAATTGATATGACAACTTTTAAAGAAGCCATTGGAACAGCAGCTGGTTTACAAGTAGATCCAAATGGACAATTTACAAACGGTCAAGTAAATGTTGTTACGGTTCAATTTGATCAACCGAAAGCAGAAAAAACAAAAGAACCAGAACCAAGTGGTTTCAACTGGTGGTTAATTGGTGGAATAACTGGAGGGCTTCTCGCACTAGGTGGTTTATTATGGTACTTCTTAGCGAAACGTAAGAAAGAGGATGAAGAAGAACTAGAAGAATATGAGCCATTTGCGGAAGAAGAAGTGGCTGCTACTGAGGAAGTCATTATGGAAATTCCAGAGGAAGAGCCAGAACCAGCAGAACCAGCGGAACCAACGCTAGATGAACAAGTGCAGGAAGCTACAAAAGAGCATGTAGAAGGTACTGCGAAAGTTATTAAAAAATGGTTAAACGGACAGTGAGGGAGGAAAAACGATGTTAGATGAAATCTCCTCCAAAGAAAAAGCTGCCATTATCATTCGTACATTAGACGAAGGAGTGGCAGCGAAAGTCATTGAATATATGACAGCTGAGGAAAAAGAAGTATTGCTTCGCGAGATTGCTAAGTTTCGTGCGTATAAACCTGAAACATTAGAAAATGTAATGGGACAATTTTTATATGAATTAAATGTGAAAGAGCTCAACTTAGTTACACCAGATAAAGAATATATTCGCCGTATATTTAAAAATATGCCGGAAGATGAACTGGAAAAACTATTAGAAGATCTTTGGTATAACAAAGATAATCCGTTTGAGTTCCTGAATTCACTTACTGACTTAGAACCGCTTCTGACTGTATTAAATGATGAATCACCACAAACAATTGCCATTATTGCATCTTACATTAAGCCGCAGCTTGCTTCTCAATTAATTGAGAAATTACCAGATCATAAGCGTGTGGAAACAGTAATGGGGATTGCCAAACTAGAGCAAGTAGATAGCGATCTAATTGGTCAAATCGGTGAGCTATTAAAATCGAAATTAAATATGATGGCATTTAGTGCGATTAATAAAACAGATGGTCTGAAAACGATTGTTAATATTTTAAACAACGTTTCACGTGGTGTGGAAAAAACAGTCTTTCAAAAACTTGATGAAGTGGATTATGAACTATCCGAAAAAATTAAAGAAAATATGTTTGTCTTTGAAGACTTACTTGGCCTTGATTCTCTTGCGCTTCGCCGTGTATTAGAAGAAATTACAGATAACGGCGTTCTTGCGAAAGCATTGAAAATTGCGAAAGAAGAAATTAAAGAGAAATTATTTACATGTATGTCTGCAAACCGTAAAGATATGATCCTTGAAGAATTAGATGGCTTAGGACCGATTAAGATGACGGAGGCTGAAAAAGCACAGCAAACGATTACAGGTACGGTGAAAAAGCTAGAGAAAGAAGGAAGAATTGTCATTCAAAGAGGTGAAGATGATGTCCTTATTTAAAAACAGAATTCCCAAGAATTCTGTTTCTTTTTCTGAAGAAACGTATGAATTACAATTTCCGAAGCCTCCAGTTCACGTAGAACAGGAAGAAATCGAAGTAGAAATCGAAGTCGATTATGCAGAATTAATTGCGCAGCAAGAAGCGCTGCACGCTGAAATGTGCCAGTTAAGAAAAGACCAGCAAATGTTACAGGCGGAACGAAAACAACTCCTAGAGGAAAAAGAACAGTTCAAAATGCATGTTCATGAGCAAATTGAACAGCTGGAAGCAGCGCGTCTGCAGTTTCAGCAGAAGCAAAAAGAAACTGCATATGAGTGGGCAGAGTTACTATGGGATCAATCGCTTCAGCTTGCCGAAAAAGTTGTTAATCAAGCAATTGATACACATGGGTTAGATATTCTTCCTATTTTAAAAGGAATTGTTGAAACGCTCCCGACTTCATTTGAAAAGTTAATTATTACGGTGCATCCAGAAACATTTGAACGGATTGAAGCGGAAAAGGAAAATACGAAAGAATATTGGCTCCTGCAACTTGTAGAATGGAAATATGATTTTTCCATGGAATTTGGCGAGTTTGTCATTGAAGAAGAAAAAGAGTTTTTCGAATTTAAGTTTGCACCTATATTTGAGAAGCTTCGTCAAAGATGGGAAGAACAAAAGGTATTCGAGGAGGTATGAGCGGTATGTTGATGAATGAACATAACAAATGGAATGCATTTATCAATGCGCCGTTTTATACGAAAACAGGAAAAGTTCATAGTGTACAGGAACAGTTCTTTACTTCGAAAGGGCCGAAAGCAAAGATTGGTGATGTTTGTCTTGTTGGTGAACATCGTGTGTTATGTGAAGTCATTGCAATTGAAAAAGAAAACAATATGCTGCTTCCATTTGAACAGACTGAAAAAGTATGCTATGGCGATTCTGTAACGTTAATTGCTGAAGATGTTGCCGTACCTCGTGGGAATCATTTACTAGGAAAAGTGTTAAGTGCGAATGGGGAGATTTTAAACGAATCAAGTGAGAGTGTACCGCTTCAAAAAGTAAAATTAGACGCGCCTCCTATTCATGCATTTGAAAGGGAAGAGATTACCGAAGTATTTGAAACGGGTATTAAATCCATTGATTCCATGCTAACCATTGGCATCGGGCAAAAGATTGGTATTTTTGCTGGTTCGGGTGTTGGGAAATCAACACTGCTTGGCATGATTGCGAAAAATGCGAAGGCGGATATTAATGTCATTAGTTTAGTAGGGGAACGCGGTCGTGAAGTAAAAGACTTTATTCGAAAAGAACTGGGCGAAGAAGGTATGAAAAAAAGCGTTGTTGTGGTAGCAACTTCCGATGAAAGTCATCTTATGCAGCTGCGTGCTGCAAAGCTAGCAACGTCAATCGCTGAATATTTCCGCGATCAAGGAAATAATGTACTGCTTATGATGGACTCTGTTACCCGTTTTGCGGATGCAAGACGAAGTGTTGATATTGCGGTGAAGGAATTACCGATTGGCGGGAAAACACTTCTTATGGAAAGTTATATGAAGAAATTACTCGAACGCTCCGGTAAGACGCAAAAAGGATCGATAACAGGTATTTATACTGTACTTGTTGATGGTGACGATTTAAATGGTCCTGTACCAGACTTAGCCCGCGGTATTTTAGATGGACATATTGTATTAAAGAGGGACCTTGCAACACTCAATCATTATCCAGCCATTTCAGTGCTAGATTCTGTGAGCCGGATTATGGAAGAAATCGTATCAGAAGAGCATTGGCAACTGGCAAATGAAATAAGAAAGACGTTATCAATCTATAAAGAAAATGAATTGTATTTCAAATTAGGAACGATTCAAGAAAATGAAGAAAATGCTTACATCTTTGCATGCAAAAATAAAATAGATAGTATAAATACATTCTTAAAACAAGGTCGAACCGATAGTTATCATTTTAGTGATATCGTTCAAGCGATGCATCATATTGTATAGAGACCTCGCTTTTTGAGGTCTTATTTTTGTTTTTTAATATTTCACAGATTTTTTTGTGAAAAAACTATATAATAGGATAAGAGAACGTTATAATAGAAGGGGGTTATAAAACAGGTGAATAAGCAGCAGTATGATACGATAAAATGGCAAATCAATCAAGAAAAAGAACATGTTTTAAAAGAAGTGTACGAATTAACAGCTGAAAAAAGAAAAATAGAACAAAAAAAAGAATATGATTTACATGTTTTTCAATCGCGCAGTAAAATTGTTCAGGCTGGGGAACAGATTATGGTTGGCATGCTTTCTTCTCATACATTTTCACCTGAAAGAATAGAAGAATGGAATCGAAAAATACAAAAAATAACGGGGTTTATTCAAAAAAATGAAAATCTTTTAGAACAAATCAAAGAAAAAGAACGTGTGATTGATGAAATGTATCAAGCAGATTGTAAAAAGTTTGCGAAAGTACAAGAAAAACGAGAAGAGAAGATGCTTCTTGATTTGAAAATGTGTATGAATGGATGAGGTGAATACGGTGATAGAACCTATATTTCCGGTGCAACCGAGTTTACCTCCGCAAAAAGGTAAAGGGCTAGAATTACAGTCGAAAGATGTGAAATCTTCATTTCTAAAAAAAATGAATGAACAAGACAAGAAACAGCCAAAAACGGAGGGAACGGGACAAAAGGAAGCACCACAGGAAGAACAGCAAGAATATCTTCTCGCAAGAAAATCTTTAAAACAAGAAGAAACATCTGGAAATGAGAAGAAAGAAGAAAAGAAAACGACAGAAGAATTGCTATTAGCAGTGTCAGAACAAATGATGGCAATTGAGCATTTACGTGCGCAACCAGAATTGCTATATCAATACATACAAAAAATACAAGAATTGTATAAAACATATGGAAATATAAAAATAAATGAATTACCTGCAGGAGAGATCCAGCAACTGCAAGCCTTTTTTAAAGAGTTTAATATTGAAAATGCTATATGTTCAGAAGATACAATTCAAATGATTTTAGAAAAAGTAACTTCTTCAGAAAAGCTGGCTGAGCTCTCTAAATCTATTCAAATAGAATCATGTGATTTAACGAAAAAAGGTGCTTCAGATCCATTATTAAACAAGGAAGTAGTTGCTAATGCAGAAAATAAAATGAAGACACTGGCCGGGGAACAACTGCAAAAAGAAACTTTTGTTGGTCTAGAAGAAAAGTCGGAAAAACAAGTAGATTCTGAAGGAGAACAAGGTATAAATCCAATTTTTGTTGGAAATGACCAGGTCTTGAAAAAAGACGGTGAACAGCTCCAAGCACAAAAAGTTTCCCTTCCGGACTTAGGAAATAAAATGGAAGCGAAAGTGGAGGCTTTACAAAAACTGATTGTAAAGCAAGAACGAGTGTTATTTCAATTAAATCCTGAAAAGCTTGGAACGTTAACCGTATATATGAAAAAACAAGGTGATTCCATTCAAGTTCATGTTGAAATGGAAAAACACGATGCGAAAAAAAGAGTTGAAATGATTTTTGATGAATTAAAATTTAAATTAAAAGAAAAAGAGATTCATATTGAATTAAGTTATACGAATAAAGATCAGCAACGTCAACAACAAGAGCGAGAACAAGCGCAAAAACAACAGCGAGTGATGGTTAAAAAAGAAAAAGCGTCAGAACAAGATTTTGCTGGGTTATTGGAGGAAGACTAAATGCCGGGTGTTGAAATGAATGCAACAAATACAAATCATATGCAAGCGTCCCAAACACAAGCGCAAAATAAAACAGCAGCTACAAAAGCGGGTGATCAAAAAACACCTGGTGTTATGGGGAAAGATGATTTCTTGAAACTCTTTTTAACGAGCTTACAATATCAAGATCCATTTAATGCGATGGATATGGACCAAATGATGAATCAAATGTCGCAAATGTCACTTATGGAGCAAGTACAAAACATGACTAAAGCTGTCGATGCTTTAAAAGAGACAGTGAATACAACAGCATTAGATGGCGGTATGAAGTTCCTAGGCAAGCATATAACAGGGGCTTCAACTGATGGGGCGAAGATTTCTGGTAAGGTAGATGCAGTACGATTGGCTTCTAACAATGAAGTACAACTTGTTGTAGGAGATAAAATTGTATTAATGAAATTTGTAACGAGTGTATCAGATCAAGCGATAGAATCAGCAGAGAAACCAGAACAAAAACCAGCAGTAAATACAGAGGTAAAATAATAATCTAAAAATAAAAGATCATAAGGAGTGTAAATAAAATGATTAAATCATTATATACAAGTATTTCAGGTATGAATGCGATGCAAAGTGCATTAAGTGTTACTTCTAATAATATTGCCAATGCACAAACGGTTGGATATAAAAAACAAAAAGCGATGTTTGACGATTTATTATATAACAATACAGTAGGTTCTAGAGGAGACGGCACGTATGCTGGAACGAATCCAAAAAGTATTGGTAATGGTGTGAAATTAAGTGGAACGAATACAGATTATAGCACTGGTACAATAAACCCAACAGGTGTCAAAGGAAATGTAGCAATAGACGGAAATGGTTTCTTTGTAGTGGGCGACTCTCAAGGAGGAAATACCCAATATACACGAAAAGGAACGTTTAATAAATCTGATGATAATTATATTGTCAATACAGAAGGTCAGTATGTATTAGGATATGGTGTGGATCCAAAGACAGGTAAGGTTGATTATTTAAGCGGGGTAAAACCAATTTCAGTTCCATTAGACTCAGCAATTGCAGGGGTTCAAACGGATGCGGCGAAAATTTCTGGGAATATTCCAAGAGATGTGCCGAAAATAGCAAAAGAGTTTGATGCGTATGACAGTGCAGGAAAGAAAGTAAAGGTACGCATAGAAATTAGTCAAACAACACAACCAAATGAGTATAAATATGATGTATTAGTCCAACAAAGGGATGGGCAGTTTACTAATGTAGCTCCAAATAACACTCTTACATTTGATAATACAGGGAAGCTTCAAAACGGTGGACCAGTAAACATTCCATTTAATGTTAACGGAAGTACAGGTACAATCAAGTTAGACGTAAGTGGCTTAAGTAATATGCCTACAGAAGACACCCTTACATCGAAAGCTACAACTGGTCGTGAAGCTGCAGTGGCGAAGGACTATGAAATATCTGATGGTGGTGATGTATTGGTAAGATATTCGGATGGTAGCTCGAGAGTTGCTGGACAGCTAGCAGTTGCTACGTTTCCAAATGACAACGGGCTAATGAAAGTAGGGAATGGAAATTACGAACCAACTGCGGCGGCAGGTGTTGTAAGGATCGGTGCTGCCAATCAAGGTGGCGCAGGTAAAATAAAAGGGAATTCACAAGAAAGTTCTAACGTTGACTTAGCTGTTGAATTCGTTGATTTAATGTTGTATCAACGTGGATTCCAAGGAAATACAAAAGTAATTAAAGTATCGGATGATATATTAAACGAAGTTGTAAACTTAATTCGATAGTATATAGATGAATGTAGCATCTTTCATAGGTGCTACATGTTTATCCCGTTATTTGCGGGCAGTATACTCCCACCTCAAAATTCGGCGAAGGCAAAGAAGATAGGTGGGAGATAAACTGCCCGTAAAAGCCCGATTGGTGAGGGCTAATAATGAGTGGGGGATGAAGAAAACCCCCACTCATTAAAGTTTCACTTTATTTGATATATAGAAAGGGTCTCGGTATGACAAGACAAGAACGGATTTTACAGTTGCCTTTTTTTCAGGATAAGCCTGAATTAGCAAGACAAATTATTAAAATAGAACAAGAAGAACACCGATATTTGCCAGATCAATTTGAGATAAAGAAAGTTCCTCCGTATACATTTGGGGAAAGGCAAGTTGTTATTGGTAGAATCCATGAATTTTATTTTGTCGGCATTTATAGTGGGGATAATTGGAAGTATCAAGCGTTTGCTGATGTAATGAAATGCCGAGAGTTTTTTATTAATTTGTCAAGTATTACAGAGAAACAGCTAGCATTTTGGTTTAACAATATTGAATTACTAGCTGCTTCTTAAAATGATAAAAAATGAAACGGAAGGGAGCAAAACATAATATGGTACAAAATAAATATCGAGTTACATTCATTTCCCCCAGTGAGATAGAACAACGTACCATTATGTCAGCAAATAGCTTACCTGATTTAATTCGAAAAGTAGAGAATATTATTGTTGATCCGAATGGGTACTTTGTAAATGACAAAAAGAATAACTGTTATTTTAAAGTGATAAAGGAAAATATAACTTTCATTCAATATGAGCTATTATTCTCAGATAAAGAAATTCATGTTGAAAAATTAAAGCATGTCGCACCTGCTATATTGCAGCAGCTGTTCCAAAAAGTAAATGATTCGGAACTGTATGCACTTTCTCTTCTTGATGTAGATGTAGCAACGAAAGAATATGTGCTAGCACATATGGATTCTAGCCTGCGAATCAAGGTGGAAACAGAGCTTGCAAAAAAATGGGAAGCAATGCCAGCAGAGATTGCTGAGGCACAAGAAGTATTATTAGAGGCACTCGCTTCGTTTATACAAGAATAGTTTTTTTATATAAATAAGTCATCTATATAAGTACAAATTGAAAAATCGACATAAAACCTTTCTTTTTAGATGGGAGAGAGTATCCGGACATGCATAGAAGCGGTCAGGGCCTTTTTCTGCCACATGCGAAGTGAAAACAGAAAGAGCAAGCGAGTATAGGTTACTTTTTATTCTGCATAGCAGGGATTTATTCAATTCAGATAGATGACTTATATACCTAATAAAGCTTGATAAATATATATACGGAATTATAGGAAGGGGAGCGACACCTATATGTCACAAGCGCAAAGCATTTTATTAGAAAGTGGAACAAATGAACTAGAGATCGTCACATATACTGTTGGTGAAAATTTATTTAGCATTAACGTAATGAAAGTGCGCGAAATTATTAATCCATTCCCTGTTACAACTGTGCCGGAATCCCATCACGCAGTGGAAGGTGTTGTCCAAGTTCGAGGTGAAATTTTACCAGTTATTAACCTTGCAACAGCGCTTAATTTAAAATCAGCAAAGCCGCTTGATCAAACGAAATTTATCATTTCAGAATTAAATCAAATGAAAGTCATTTTCCGGGTAGATGAAGTACATCGCATTCAGCGTATTTCTTGGGAGCAAATTGATGAACCCGCTTCACTATCGATGGGATTAGAAGAAACAACATCTGGTATTGTAAAATTAGACGGCAAAATCATTTTACTATTAGATTATGAAAAAATCGTTTGCGAAATTAGTAACACTGGTTATGAAACACAAAAACTTCCAGGACTAGAACAAAAAACAGATCGTGCAGAAAAAGTAATTTATATCGCTGAAGATTCAGCAATGCTTCGTCAAGTATTAGAAGAAACATTGTCAACAGCTGGTTATGCGAAAATGAACTTCTTCAGCAACGGTGCGGAAGCGCTAGCGCAAATTGAAAAACTAGCAAAAGAACAAGGTGAAAAAATGTTCGAGCATATTCACCTATTGATTACAGATATTGAAATGCCGAAAATGGATGGTCACCATTTAACAAAGGTAATTAAAGATCATGAAATAATTACCAAACTACCAGTCATTATTTTCTCTTCTTTAATTACAAATGAACTGTATCATAAAGGTGAATCCGTTGGAGCAAATGCCCAAGTAAGTAAGCCGGATATTCAAGAATTAATTGGTCTTGTTGATAAGCTTGTCTTATAAAATGAAACTTCTATAAGAGAGGGGCTGTATGCCGTTCTTATGGTTAACCCTCACCTCAATATTCTTTGAATATTGAGGTGAGGGTTTTACTGCCTGTAATAGGAGGATTCAATCTTTATTTTTGAATTTAGGAGAAAAAAGGTTTAAAATAGAAAAATAGTGGATTCTATATATACATCAACTAAAAAATCGACATAAAACCCCTCTTTTTGGGTGGGAGAGAGCATCTGGCCATGCATAGAAGCGGTCAGGTCCTTTTTCTGCCACATGCGAAGTGAAAACAGAAAGAGTAAACGAGTGTAGGTTACTTTTTGTTCTGCGTAGCGTGGATTTAGATGTCGAAAAATTAAAATGGATGTATATAGTAGTAAAAGTATGTATTATTTCGCAAAACTGTAAAGATTTTTCGGTGAAACAGTTCTAGGAGTACTATATAATTTAATTATGCAATGTCTTCATGCATACTTAGAGATACCCTATCACACTAGATTATTCAGGATATCAAAAATGAAATACCATTTTACTATATTTCGATACTTTTTATACATTTTTGTATGTTAATTATTGTATGCTGATTGTTTGACAGACAATTCTGAACTGCTATAATATGGATATGGAAATTTTTCCATTAAAAAAAAGAGACATGGGAGTAGTATGAGAATTGTGAAAGGATGAGGAGGCGTGACACAGATTATGTATCACCACAAAGCAATTAATGTATTAAATCTTTTACAAAACATGTCAAATAATAAAAAAAATGATATACAATTAGAAGCGGAATTTAAAAAAATAGAGAAGCAATTCCGAATCGGGTATGAAGAGTTAGTCGATCTATATAATAAAATGGTATTATTTCAAATTGATATTGAAAAAAATGGTGGCATATTTGCATGTGAGAAATCAAATATTACATGGTTAAAATCTGAATTAGAACTGCTATATACTGTCTACCAATTTTGTCAGCGTCACGGTTTAAACATTGCTAACATTTCAAAGTATGTGAGTAAGAAAGAACTAAACCTGTTTCCGAAAACAGAAAGTCAATTACAAAATACGTATTATAAATTAAAAAATGAAGAAATTCCATTTGATAATATAAAGAAACAAAAACCAGGACGTAAGCGAAAATATGTATCTGAAAAAGAAATGATAGTAGGGCCGAAACAAGAACAAAGTCAACAAATAAGCAAAACAATTCCTAATGTAGAAGTAGAAAAGAATCTTGTTACAGTCCTATCAGGTATTGTTGATAACTTTGAAACAATTAGCGAACATAGTGAAAAAAAAGAACGTGAACTGCACCAATTTATGGATGGGATTTATAAGCTTTCTAGCATGGCCGCAGAGCGTATGAAAGAAGAACATGACACAAATACGCTAGAAGGTGAATTGCAGAAGCTACGTGCCGAAAATGAACGGTTGCAGCGTGAAAAACAAGAGCTTGTTACGGATGTTAAAGAAATGACACATCATCTGATTCATTTCATTACGAGTTCTGACATTGACCAAATTCGTACATTACCGTATTTCGTCAGGGAATGTAAACAAGATTTGCATAAGCTAGGATTATATAACGCACAAGATGGGGCAATGAAAATCATGGTTGATCGCAGTGGGCAAGTGATGGCGATGACACGTTAAAGAAGAATGGGGTACAAAATAAAAGGGAAATACATNNATGTATTTCCCTTTTATTTTATATAAAACATTGCCAAGTAGGATAATAGATTCCCTACTTTTTACGATTGGAGTAACTTTGATATCATTTGTGGAACTTGATTTGCTTGTGAAACCATACTTAAGGCAACCTCTGTTAATAGTTTATATTTAATAAAATCGCTCATTTCTTGCGCCATATCGGCATCTTCTATTCTTGATGCGGCATCTGTTAGCGCTGTACTTTGGCTATTTAAATTTTCAATATTAAATTGCAGACGATTCATCATTGCGCCAAGGTCTGCACGGTGAAGTGATACATGTTGCAGAGCATCGTCAATTTTGTCAATAGTCGCTTTTGCTTCTTGTTCTGTTGAAATCTTGATGTCATTCTTTGTAGGGGAGAGGGGGATGTTTGTTTCTTGATGCGATATATCTAACGTATGACCGAGGTCATCTAGTGTAATGTTACGGCTTTGTCCATCAAATACGGGTAAGTCATTAAACTCTGTCGTTTCATTAATATAGCCAACTTGTTTTGTTAATTGTTGAAATTCTTTATCGAGCGAATTACGGTTGTTATCTGAGTTCGTTCCGTTTGCAGATTGAACTGCTAAATCACGCATTCGCTGCAAAATGTTTGTAACTGCTTGCAAAGCGGCCTCCGCTGTTCGCAGCATGGAAATGGCATCTTCATTATTTCTTATCGCAACGCGCATACCACTTGCTCTTGCATGCATACGAGTTACAATGGCAATATTAGCCGGGTTATCAGAAGCAGTATTTAACTTCTTACCGGTTGCTAAATGTTCCATTGCTAGATTCATTCGGTTTTCATTTTCGTATAACGACTGCCTTGCGTGCATGCTCAAAATGTTCGTTCTAATTCGCATAGTAGACACTCCTTATAGGTTCATATATATTTTGATTTTTCAACATATAAGTCGCTAGTATGAAAACAAAAGCTAACATGCTCGCGTTTTTTCCCTTCGTTTTCACGTGGCATGGGGCAGGAAGAGGGTTTGATCGCTTCTATGCATGGCTAGATGCTCTCTCCAACTTAAAAAGAGGAGGTTTTATGTCGGTTTTTTTAGTGATGTATATATAGATGCGCTCTCCTATCTAAAAAAGAAAGGTTTTATGTCTTTTTCATTTGTATTGATATAGAAAAATAAACCTCTCTGCTTGCAGAGAGGTTTATTTACATACTCACAAAATGGATTATTGTAATAATTTACTTACCATTTGTGGAGTTTGGTTAGCTTGAGAAAGCATGCTGATACCAGCTTCGTTCAAGATTTTGAACTTAGTCATTTCAGACATTTCTTTCGCCATGTCAGCGTCTTCGATTTGAGAAGCAGCTGAAGCCATGCTTGTTTGTTGGCTCTTAAGGTTGTTTACGTTAAAGTCAAGACGGTTTAATGTAGCACCTAAAGTTGCACGGTTAGAAGCGATTGTTTCTAGTGCAGAATCGATTGAAGCGATTGCAGCATTAGGTTCTGCAGCAGTAACAGTTACTTTAGTTTTATCGAATGCAGCACCTAGAGCTTTAGCAGCAGCATCTGTACCAGTACCAGCTGTAACTGCAGCATTGAATGCATCAAATTTATCAGTTACTGCTTTAGCATCTGCTGGAGCCATACCTGATTTTACTTTATCGAAATCTTTCATAGCAGCGCTAACTTCAGCTTTTAAAGCATTCACGTCAGTAGTAGCTGTATTTGAAAGCTTAGTAAATGTATCTGCAACAGCATCAATTGTTTTTTGTGTTACGCCACCAATGTCTAGTTTATCAATATTTAATGTTTGAGTAGACACGTTAGCTAATTGAATATCAATTTTCTTAGTTACATCAGCGTTATCTAATGTTTGAATTGCGATAGTTGAGTTTGAACCATCTAATAATTTTTTATCGTTGAATTCTGTGTTTTTAGAAATGTAATCGATTTGCTCTTTTAATGCGCTGAATTCTTTGTGTAGAGCTGCTTGGTTATCACTTGTATTTGTACCATTTGCAGATTGGTTTGCAAGGTCACGCATACGAAGTAAGATGTTAGATACTGAGTTCATTGCTGAGTCAGCTGTACGGATTAATGAAATACCATCTTGTGTGTTGTTAGTAGCTACTCCTAAGCCACTTTCACGAGCACGCATACGAGTTGCGATTGCAAGACCTGCTGCATCGTCAGAAGCGTTGTTGATACGTTTACCGCTTGATAAACGGTCCATTGCAGTACTCATTTTTGCTTGTGTTTGGCGCATATACTCTTGTGTGCGCATGCTGTTGATGTTTGTGTTAATTCTCATTATAAGAACCCCCAATTTTTTTATTTATTTTTCTGTAAATCCCTAAAGGGTAATATACAAAAAAATCAATTTCGATTCGAGATTTATTGTAATATTTATTTCGGCAACTGTCAACTTAAAATTTGAATTAATAAATATAGAAAAATATAATTTTAACAATGTATCTATTTTTTTATTACAAACTTCCTTAATATATTTATTTTTTTATTACAAACTTCCTTAATATGTTTATTTTTTTATTACAAATTTCTTTAATATATTTATTTCTTTATTACAAATTTCTTTAAAAGGCTTATTGCAAACTTTTTTAAAAAACTCTAATATTAGATTATCTTTGTTTACCGAAAAGGTGATATTATGATGATTGAGAATGTAGTAAAAGAAGTTCTTTCATATAAGAAAGGACAGATTCAGCAAAAGTTAAGTAGTCCACGGGCTTTTGTGAGCAGTCGTTTTCAAGAAACGTTGCAAAGTACGCCGGTGAAAGAGACGGGAGCTACAGTACAACCTATGAAAGTAGAAGAAGTCAGTAAGCCGGCTGCGCCATCTGAAACAAAAGAAGTAGAACAAGTTCAAGTGGCGCAAAAAGAGTTTGCAAGGCGTTTCCCAGAAACGAATAATAAGAGCGCAGACACGTGGGGATTAACGAAGAAGTATAATATTCAAAATATACGTTCTGAAAATGAAGGGAAGTATATGGATATTATTGATCGCGTAAGTCGTACATATGGAGTTCCGAAAGCATTAATTCAAAAAATGATTGAAGTAGAGTCTGACTTTAATCCAAAAACGGTGTCTTCTGCTGGGGCAATGGGATTAATGCAACTTATGCCAGAAAATGTGAAAGAACTTGGTGTGAAAAATCCATTTTCACCAGAGGAAAGTATTGAAGCCGGGGTGAAAGAGCTCAGTGGTTATTTGAAACAGAATAACGGAGATCTTGTCTTGGCACTTGCATCATATAATGCGGGACCTGGCAATGTGAGAAAGTATGGAGGTGTACCACCGTTTAAAGAAACGCAAGGATATATTAAAAAAATATTAAATATCGACGTTTCAAACTAAAATTTCATTATACATATAAGAAAAAATGAAATTTTAGTGAACACGACATGGGAGTTGGCTAGATTTGAAATTACAAGATGAGATTCCATTAACAATTTATTTTGAAATTGGAAAAACAAGAAAAAAAATTGAGGATCTGCTTCATATTACGAAAGGAACATTGTATCGTCTTGAAAATTCGACAAAAAATACGGTGCGTCTTATGTTGGAAAATGAAGAGATTGGAACCGGAATCATTTTGACGAAAAACGGAAAAATGTACGTTGAAATTGTTGAATTGAAAGGATAGGGAAGGGGATTTTCATGAGTGGCGATAAATTAAGCCAAGAGCAAATCGATGCGCTGCTGAAGGCGATGAATGATGGTTCAGAGATGCCCGCTTTCGCACAAGAAGCAGACAAAAAAGAGAAATTACAAGAGTATGATTTTAATAGACCGGAAAAGTTCGGTGTAGAGCATTTACGTAGCTTGCAGGCAGTTGCAGCGAGTTTTGGAAAGGAAACGTCGCAGGCACTGGCAGCGCGCATGCGTATTCCAATTGAGTTAGAACCGTCAACGGTTGAGCAAGTTCCATTTACAAGTGAGTATGTGGAGAAGATGCCGAAAGATTATTATTTATATTGCGTCATTGATCTTGGGTTACCAGAGCTTGGAGAAATTGTTGTTGAAATGGACCTAGCATTTATTATCTATATTCATGAATGCTGGCTCGGAGGAGATAGTAAGCGAAGCTTTGCACTGCGTAGACCGCTGACAGCGTTTGAGTTTATAACACTTGATAATATTTTCTCTATTCTTTGTAATAATTTAGAACAAGCATTTGAAAGTGTTGTTGCGATTGAACCGAAGTTTGTGACGACAGAGACAGACCCGAATGCATTAAAGATTACGACAGCGAGCGATATTATTTCGCTATTAAACGTCAATATGAAAACAGAGTATTGGAATACGACAGTTCGTATTGGAATTCCGTTTTTATCTGTTGAAGATATTATGGACAAGTTAACATCTGAAAATATTGTCGAACATTCTTCTGATAAGCGGAAGAAATACACTTCTGAAGTAGAAGTGAAAGTTAATCAAGTGTATAAGCCTGTTCATGTAGCTGTTAGTGAGCAGAAGATGAAAATTGGTGAGCTTAAGCAAATTGAAGAAGGCGATATTATTCCGCTTCATACGAAAGTAACCGATCAGCTCCGTGGTTATGTAGATGGAAAACATAAGTTTAATTGTTTTATTGGAAAAGACAGGACGCGTAAGGCGCTCTTATTTAAAAATTTTATAGAATAGGAGGATCTATATGAAGCATGAAGTATCACCTGTATCGTTAATGAGTTTAGAAGAATATGCAGCGCAGCGAAAGGAAGCGGCAAAAGCACATATTGAAACCGTTTCGGATATTTCGCTTGAACTTGGCGTGAAGCTTGGAAAAACGTCGATTCAGCTTGGGGATGTTAAGAGTTTAAAAGTCGGTGATGTTCTTGAGGTTGAGAAAAATCTTGGGCATAAAGTGGATGTATATTTAAGTAATATGAAAGTTGGTATAGGCGAAGCGATTGTCATGGACGAGAAGTTCGGTATTATTATTTCTGAAATCGAGGCCGATAAGAAAAGGGCTGCGCTTATGATGGCACAGCAGCAAGTACTGGAAAAAGAGTAGAGGAGGAGTCATATGTCGTATATGACGACCTTATTTCAAGTCATCTTACTGTTTGGCGTACTCGGCTATGGTGCGTATTATATGACGAAGAAGACGCGCAAACAACAGTTCTTCAAGCAAGGTGAGAACGGTCATATTCAAGTGAAAGATGGCGTGTATTTAAACCATCAAACGAGCGCCTTTTTATTTGAAGTAGACGGAAAACAAGTGTTCACTGTTGTGAGTAATAACGGTGTGCAATCTGTACAATTAACAGGAAATCAGTTTCAACAAGCGCTAGAAGACGCGGTAAAGAATGAAACGAAAAAAGTAGAGGATCCATCATGAGAATAAAGAAACATATATCGTTAGTTGCGGTTATTTTTGTATTTTCAATTATTTTTTCAATTATTTTTGTAAATCCAGCGTATGCGGCATCAAACGGTTTTATTAATTTCGAAAATGGGAAAGAGTTTACGAGTAATTCAAGTGTACAGTTATTTGCGCTTGTGACACTTCTATCGTTATCTTCTTCTATTGTTCTCTTATTCACGCATTTTACTTATTTTATGATTGTTCTTGGGATTACCCGTCAAGGACTTGGGGTAATGAACTTACCGCCAAACCAAGTGCTTGTCGGTCTAGCGCTGTTCTTATCGTTATTTACGATGCAGCCCGTACTTGGACAATTAAAGGGTGATGTGTGGGATCCAATGACGAAAGAGAAAATAACGGTAAGCCAGGCAGCAGAGAAGACTGCGCCCATTATGAAAGAGTATATGGCAAAGCATACGTATAAGCATGATTTAAAAATGATGCTGAAAGTGCGTGGGGAAGAGGTACCGAAAAACACGAAAGACATTTCGTTATTTACACTTGTGCCATCCTTTACATTAACCCAAATTCAAAAAGGTTTGCTGACAGGGATGTTCATCTATTTATCGTTTGTATTTATCGATTTAATCATTAGTACCCTTTTAATGTACCTTGGGATGATGATGGTACCGCCTATGATTTTAAGTTTACCGTTTAAAATACTTGTTTTTGTATATTTAGGTGGATATACAAAAATCGTTGATATTATGTTTAAAACGGTCGCCTGAAGTACTTTATCTGATGTTATGTGATAGGAGTCATACAAATGAATACATCACCAATTATAGATATTTTCCAATCCTTTTTTTATAAAGGGGCTATGATTTTAATGCCGGTTGCCGGCGTGAGTTTGGTTGTTGTAATTATCATCGCCGTGATTATGGCGATGATGCAAATTCAGGAACAAACGCTGACATTTTTACCGAAGATGGCAAGTATTGTGCTTGTTATTATTATTTTAGGTCCGTGGATGTTCCAAGAATTAACGACACTTATTTTAGATTTGTTTGACAAAATTCCATCGCTATTGCGCTCGTACTAAAGATAGGTGAATGAAATGAATATGGAATTATGGGCGGCAACGTTTTTTGCGTTTTGCCGCATCACTTCATTTTTATATTTTTTACCGTTTTTTTCAGGACGATCGATTCCAGCGATGGCCAAGGTGACATTTGGATTAGGGCTTTCCATTACAATCGCTGACAAAGTGGATGTGTCTCATATTCAAACGGTGTGGGATGTAGTAGCTTTCGCTGGAACGCAAATTGTGATTGGATTAGCACTTTCAAAAATCGTGGAAATGCTGTGGAACATTCCGAAAATGGCAGGCCATATTTTAGACTTTGATATCGGTTTGTCACAGGCCAGTTTATTTGATGTAAACGCAGGTTCCCAATCGACTTTATTAGCAACGATTTTTGATATTTTTTTCCTTGTTATTTTTATTTCACTTGGCGGCATTGATTATTTTGTTGCCACGATTTTAAAGTCGTTTCAATATACAGAGGCGATTTCAAAATTATTGACAACAAACTTCTTAGATAGTTTATTAGCGACGTTATTATTTGCGATTACGTCAGCGGTTGAAATTGCACTTCCGCTTATGGGGAGCTTATTCATCATTAACTTTGTCCTCATTTTGATCGCAAAAAATGCTCCGCAATTAAACGTGTTTATGAATGCTTTCGTAATTAAAATTACATGCGGTATTTTGTTTATTGCGATGAGTGTGCCGATGCTTGGCTATGTGTTTAAAAATATGACGGATGTGTTACTTGAGGAATATACAAAACTATTTAACTTTTTCTTAACGAAATAGGGGGGCGCGTATGGCAAAGGATAATAAAACAGAAAAGGCCACCCCGCAGAAGCGTAGGAAATCACGTGAAGAAGGGAATATCGCCCGGAGTAAAGATTTAAATAATTTATTTTCGATTCTTGTACTAGCAGTGGTTGTTTATTTTTTCGGAGATTGGCTCGGATATGAAATTGCGAATTCTGTCGCGGCACTGTTCGATCAAATTGGAAAGAATACGGATGTGACGGAGTATTTTTATTTAATGGGGATGCTGCTTTTAAAAATATCAGCTCCCGTTTTAATACTCGTCTATATATTTCATTTGTTCAATTATATGATTCAAGTCGGTTTCTTATTTTCTTCTAAAGTGATTAAACCAAAGGCATCGCGTATTAATCCGAAAAACTATTTTACGAGATTGTTTAGCCGAAAAAGTTTAGTGGATATTTTAAAGTCACTGTTTTATATGGGCTTAATCGGCTATGTTGCGTATGTTCTCTTTAAAAGGAATTTAGAGAAAATCGTCAGCATGATTGGATTTAACTGGACAGCATCGCTGACAGAAATTATAAGAGAAATTAAATTTATCTTTTTATCGATTTTAATTATTTTAATTGTACTTTCTATTATTGATTTCATTTATCAAAAATGGGAATACGAGCAAGATATCAAAATGAAAAAAGAAGAAGTAAAACAAGAGCATAAAGATAATGAAGGGGACCCGCAAGTAAAGGGGAAACGAAAAAACTTTATGCATGCCATTTTGCAAGGGACAATTGCAAAGAAAATGGATGGCGCCACGTTTATTGTCAATAACCCAACGCACATTTCGGTTGCGCTTCGTTACAATAAACACGTTGACGCTGCGCCGATTGTGGTGGCAAAAGGGGAAGATGAGCTTGCATTATATATGCGTACACTTGCCCGTGAACAAGAAATACCAATGGTGGAAAATCGTCCGCTTGCTCGGTCTTTATATTACCAAGTTGAGGAAGAGGAGACGATTCCAGAAGATTTATATGTAGCTGTCATTGAAGTTATGCGCTATTTAATTCAAACGAAACAAATTGAAGTATAAAAGCGCGTTTGGAGGAGATCTCTTTGTTTAAGATAGATTCTGCAAGAACCTATTTTTCTATCTTTTTAGCAGCGTCATTCGTTGTGGCGCTCTTAATTCCACTTCCGCCAT
This sequence comes from Bacillus sp. AFS098217, assembly GCF_002551815.1. Classification (GTDB taxonomy): domain Bacteria; phylum Bacillota; class Bacilli; order Bacillales; family Bacillaceae_G; genus Bacillus_A. Next base: position 4,232 of record NZ_NVPR01000028.1, on the reverse strand, counting down.
TTATACTTGATATTATCATCGTCTTTTTATTAAGCATGTCAGTGCTTATTTATATGCGAGCAACAAGTATTAAAGAGTGGGACGAACTAAAGGCATTTCCGACTATGCTGTTATTAATCGGGATTTTCCGCGTATCGATTAACGTTTCGACAACGCGGGCGATTTTAACAAACGGGAATGCTGGTCATGTTATTGAAGAGTTTGGTCAGTTCGTAATTGGCGGGAATTTATTAATTGGTATCGTTATTTTTACTGTGCTAATTATTTTCCAGTTTATCGTAGCGAACGGTGCATCTCGTACTGCCGAGGTTGCGGCACGTTTTACACTTGATTCCTTACCAGGGAAACAAATGTCCATCGATGCTGATTTAAACCAGCGTATTATTACAGACAAAGATGCACAGGTCAAACGAAAAAAATTAAATATGGAAACAGAGTTTTACGGAGCGATGGATGGTGCCGGAAAGTTCATTAAAGGGGACGTTATTTTCGGGATTGTCATTTTATTCGTTAACATTATTTTCGGCTTAATTGTCGGGATGATGCAGCAAGGTATGAGCTTTTCAGAGGCTGCTCTTCATTATACGCAGCTAACTGTCGGTGATGGAATCGTCAACCAAATTGGTTCGTTACTGCTGGCAATTTCAACAGGTATTATCGTAACGCGTGTATTTGATGGTTCACCTGATACAGTGACTGAAGGTATCTTTAAAGAGTTAATGGCGCATGAAGTCGTTGTTTACGCGCTTGGCGGTTTATTTATCGCAATGGGTGTCTTTACGCCACTACCATTCTTACCATTTGCACTTGTTGGCGGTACGATTATGTTCTTAGGTTTCCGCAATAAAAAACGGATACAAAGGGAGAAAGATGCTGAGTTGCAGAAAGAAATAGAAATGATTCAAAACGATGAAGATCAACTGCAACAAGTAGAAGATTCGTTTGGGGTATTTACAGATAAATATCCAATTATCGTGGAGCTAGGGTTAGACTTAGCGGCGCTTGTGAAACAAAAGATTAACGGTGAAACGGCCCGCGACAAAGTGGTTCTTATGAGGAAATCCATTATTACCGATCTTGGTATTAACGTTCCAGGAATTAACTTTAAAGATAATACGAGCTTTAGGCCACGTGGGCGCTATATGATCCGGATTAAAGGGGCAAAAGCCGCAGAAGGTGTTTTAAAATCAGGCTATTTATTAGCGCTGAAAACGCCAAATGTGATGGCTGATTTAGATGCAGAACCAGCAAAAGATCCAATTTTCGGTGAAGAAGGATACTGGATTTTAGAGCATATGGTTCAAGATGCGCAGATGAAAGGCTATCAAGTATTAGAACCGCTTAGTATATTAATTACGCATTTAGATGTAATTATTCGTCGTAATCTTCATGAGCTTATCCAGCGTCAACATGTGAAAGATTTAATTCAATCGCTTGAAAATGATCACGGCGTTTTATTGGAAGAGATTAAGAAGAAAGAAATCGATCTATCACTTGTTCAAAATGTTGTGAAACAGCTTCTAAAAGAAGGAATTTCAATTAGGGACTTACCAACAATTATTGAAGGAATTATCGATGGGAAAGAAATTTATCAAAGTCATGTCGATGGTGTGACTGCATTTGTTCGCGAATGTATTTCCAAAGTCATTTGTGAGCATGCGAAAAATCCTGACGGGAAAATTTACGCGGCACTTTTCGCTGATTCTCTTGAACTGGATGCGGATGTTGTCAATAACTCGTACCAAGGTTATTTATTGAACTGGGATTTAGAATTAGAAACACGTGTTATAGAGCAAGTGCAGCATATTTTCAAACAAGCGCGCTTAATGGGAAGAGATCCAGTTTTATTAACACGCAGAAAAGATTTCAGATTCGGAATTGTAAGGCTTCTTGATCGTTATCAAATAGAGGCAAAAGTGTTATGTATTAGCGAACTTGCACCAGAAATTGTTGTGGACCAAATTGCTTATATCGAATAGTAGGGAGGTGAGATTGTGGAAAGCACAGAAAAGAAGGAAGCGTTAAAACGAATTAAAGCTGCTTCGAAAAACGAATTGTATCGTAAATTGTTTGAGCAGTATGGTACGGATTATTACTACGTTGTCGGTGAAAGCGTGAAGCGAAACATCCCGTTCTTTTGGAAAAAGAAATATGAAATGTTAGTTGCCTTTCCAGAAGATAAGAAAAGCGAAGAGAGTATGGAAACGCCAGAATTTCATGCACAATTGATGGGTATGGTCAATGAACCTTCAGAAGAAATCGTCAGAGCGAATCACATTCAATCGGTGCTACATAACCTAGAACATACAACGAGTTCCATTCCTGTGGCTATTCAAACAGGAAATAGTGAGGAATGGGCACAGAAAAAACAGGAATTATTACAGCTGTTTCAGCAAGGAATTACAGTTGTGAAACAGACGGAGAGAACAGCGCCTCTGAAAGAGAGAAAGCTTGGTTCTATGCAAGTAGTCGCTGAAAGTAAGAAAGAAGTTCCAGTACAACAAGAAGAACAACAATCTGTACCATTTATCATCCAAAAAGTCATTCGGATGTTAGAACAAAGTGATGTGGAACAGTATTTTATTCGTGCGTATGCTGAAAAACTGAAAGTGAAGTTTGAGAACGCGACGATGATTACTGAAGAAGAAGTAATCGAGTTCATATTAGAAGATATGAGAACGCATTTCCATACAGAGAATGTATTTGAAAAAGATGTACAGACCATCGCATTAATCGGCCCAACTGGTGTTGGAAAAACGACAACACTTGCGAAAATAGCATGGCAGCTTCACGGTCAGAAGAAAACGGTTGGTTTTATTACAACGGATCATTCTCGCATCGGAACGGTGCAGCAGCTTCAAGATAACGTGAAGACAATTGGAGCGGAAGTCATTGCGGTGCAGGGTGAAGCAGCGATGACAAGAGCGCTCACTTACTTTAAAGAAGAAGCCCGTGTAGATTATATCTTAATTGATACAGCTGGAAAAAATTATCGTACATCAGAAACGGTTGAAGAGATGATCGAAACGATGAAACAAGTAGAGCCAGACTATATTTGTTTAACGTTATCAGCTTCTATGAAAAGTAAAGATATGATTGAAATTATTACGAACTTTAAAGATATTCATATCGATGGGATTGTGTTTACAAAATTTGATGAAACAGCAAGCAGTGGTGAGTTATTGAAAATTCCAGCAGTCTCATCCGCTCCTATCGTCTTCATGACAGATGGGCAAGATGTGAAGCAACATATACATATCGCTACAGCGGAACATTTAGCAAAACAAATGTTACAAACATCATAAGAAGAGAGGTGAGGAATAAGGCGGTTGTCTTATTCAAATTAATATGAATGGTATTTATATAGGCTCTATGGGTATGATGAACTACATGCAGCACGTAAATGTACATGCGAATAACGTAGCAAATGCGCAAACAACGGGCTTTAAAGCAGAGAATATGACTTCGAAAGTGTTTGATACACAAAATACGTATCGCCTTGGTAATGGAGAGAAAACAGCAATTGGTACGGCTGATTATGCAGTTGTACCAGCTGCGACCCATGTAAATTTAGTGCCAGGCAATACGCAAATTACAAACAGCGATACAGACTTCTTTTTAGATGACGGAACAGCAGGTACTTCATCGTTTTTCGTTACTTCTAACAAAGGGGAAACGTTTTTAACGCGAGATGGTCATTTCACAGTAAATAGTGATCGTTACTTACAAACGACATCTGGTGCTTTCGTACTTGGAAGTAATAATGAACGTATTCGTATTCCAGAAGGTGCAAAAATTGCTGTAGGAGCGGATGGTACGCTATATGATGAAACTACAAAAAATAATATTGCTCGTTTACAAACGAAAACAGTAGATGCTGAAGCGCATGCACGCCTCGTTCAGCGTGAGAATAAATGCTTTACGCTAGCAGATAGAAACATTGCTGATTTACCTAATGGAACAGCAACTGTTCGAAATTATATGCTAGAAAATTCAAATGTGGATATGGCGAAAGAAATGGCGGATATTATGACCAATCAAAAAATGGTCCAAGCATCGCAGCGCGTCATGACAACATTTGATAAAATTTATGAAAAAGAAGCGAATGAAATACTAAGATAAAGGATGTTCCCCTGTGGGAGTCCTTTTTCTTTTGGAATTCTATTGTACTCTTAGTAAAGAGATTATATATAAGTACAAATTGAAAAACCGGCATAAAACCTTTCTTTTTA
>NZ_NVPR01000058.1:15601-18098 GCF_002551815.1 Bacillus sp. AFS098217 | reverse complement strand
ACCTACACTCGTTTGCTCTTTCTGTTTTTACTTCGCATGTGGTAGAAAAAGGCCCTGACCGCTTCTATGCATGGCCAGATGCTCTCTCCTACCTGAAAAGAGGGGTTTTATGTCAGTTTTTTAATTGATGTATATATATCGTAGGAATCCCCCACTTCAAGCGGCATTGGCCGATAAGTGGGGGAGTTCAAAAACTCTATATTTACCAAACAGGTCTTAACCTCGATGTTGATTTCACTTCATTTGCTTCATAAACTAATTTTGTTAAATCTTCTTTGAGCATTTGCACTCGTTCAGCACCTATATTTTCGATCCAGCGCCCCTCAATCTCAGTTAGTATCTCGTCTTTTGCTTTCACTACTAACCAACCTCGTTCGGTCAAAACAATAATTTTCCCTCTCTTATCAGTGGGATGAGTTTGGCGCATTACATAACCGCGTTTCTCAAGATAATCCACCATTTTACTTACAGCTTGCTTTGTAATTCCTAAGTACTCAGCTAGTTCTATACCTGTTGCACCATTAGGAGTGATGCATTTAAACATAAAACCATGTGCAGGTCTAATATCTTCAAATCCCAATTCATTCAATCTGTCATGTAGTTCATTAATCGATGCACTAAAAGATAATGACAAAAGTGATGTAAGATCTAATTCATTCAATGCTTGATGATTCATACATAAAACCTCCTTAAATAAAGTCAATTATGTTGACTTTATTTGGACTCCATTGTACTACGTGTAATGTAGTCAATCAAGTTGACTTTATTCAAATTGTATTGTACTATGCATATTATAGTCAATCAAGTTGACTATAATTCGATTATGAAAGAAATAGGATTCACCGAAATAAAAATTAATACATTATGGAGGGTTCTCATGGCTAATATCGTTAAAATTAGAGGGAGTGTATTTGCACCGTATGCTTGGTTGGAACCTATTAAAGATCCTGCAACAGGAAGGGTATTCGAATATGCTGGTGATGTGCGTGAATTTACACCATACGCTGTAAACACAATGCGATCAAGATTAGAGCAAGAAGTAATTATTGATTTTTATAAAAAAGAAATTTTCACATTTGCAGATGCTTGTATCGTAACTGTGAAAATTACAAATCCAGATGGTTCTATTGAGCATAAAAAAGGAAAAACAGGTACAGAAAACATTGTATGTACGAATGTTTTGTGGGGCGCAGATGAAGTTTCTTTTGAAATGAGTGCAAGTGCCAGCAATCCTTTAAATACAGCAGCACCTGCGGCTGACTATTTATTAACTATACGTGTTAACGAAAGTGGCATTGTGCATATTGAAGGTTCTCATGATGGGTTCCCCTGCTATGAATTTTATAAACAAACAGATTTTGGTCCATTTGAATTAATCTATACACATGATTTCAGAAAAACTGGTGACACTCCAGAAGCGTTAGCTGGAGAAATGGAATATAGTTTTAAAACGACAATCTAGATATAAATATGAATCAGAAGAGCATCACTATTTAAACAAGAGCAGCAAATTTGAAAGGAAAAGCAATTGATTATGCGAAAGAAATTGCGACCTGTTTTGCTCAAGGGTTCAATGTTATGCATTACCCAAAATAAAATTAGAATTACAGAGGTGTGTCTCATGACTAATATCGTTAAAATTAGAGCAAGCGTATTTATTCCAATGTCTTGGACTGAACCTAAGAAGGATCTTCAAACGGGAAACGTAATCCAATTTGAAGGTGACTCACGTGAATTTACACCTTATGCCGTAAACGCTATGCGTTCAAGAGTTGAACAAGAAGTAGTTGTAGATTTTTACAAAAAAGAAATTTTCACATATGCGAATACTGGCATAACAACAGAAAGAGTCACAAATCCAGATGGTTCCGTTAAGAAAAGAACAGGAAAAGCTAGTACAGAAGGTATTTTGTGCACTGATATTGTATGGAGTTCTGATGACGTCAAGTTTCAAATGAGTGCAAGTGCTAGCAACCCATTAAATGTATATGCACCTCCCGTTGACTATCTATTAACTGTACATGTCAAAAAAGATGGTACTGTCGATATTCAAGGTGTACATGATGGATTCCCTTGCTATGAATTTTATAAGCAAGTAAATTTTGGTCCGTTTGAACAAATTCATACACATGATTTCAGAGAAACTGGTGATACTCCTGAAGCACTAGCTGGAGAAATGGAGTATAGTTTTAAAAAGATATTGTAAAGTCAATGTGTTGCTACATTGTCACCGAACCAAGTAATAATCAGTGGGGGATGAAGAACCCCCACTGATTAAAGTTTCACTTTATTAGACGTGTATCGAGCGGTGGATGTTGTAGAAGAGGAAAAATTGTTTCATTTCCATGAAAAGCCGAATCCTGATTGTATTATAGGAGCAAATATTAGAGAGTATGACAATGGAACAACTCTTTACATCATTAGTAAATAAAATAAATTCTTCGCAGTAAGTATGCCGGTACAATTCAAGCGTATATTTTTTCACTCTATTTGTAAC